>CAYTUV010000013.1:0-96339 GCA_964441505.1 uncultured Melioribacter sp.
ATTGCCTCATAATCGAATGTTTTTACTTTGTTTTTAAAAGTGGCACAAGTCAGGAGGTGACACCAATATGGTTCTGCAACACGCTCGGTAGGCAGGCTCGAAATGACTTTAGAACTTTTTAGGACAGCCTTTTGCAGCAATTCTATTCCGTAACCTTCTTTAATTCTCTTGTGTGCTTGTAAAATTCATCGAGACTCAATTCTCTGAGGAATAAAATTCCTTTCGCGGCTCTGATTCTTGGATGAGGATGCTTTAGAAAATAAGTTTTTCCCAGACATTCTCTGATCACATTATATTGTTCAACCTGGATTTTTTGTACCAGCCTGTGAAATGGTCCATCATATTCCCAGCTTGGAAAACTCGCACCCTTTTGAGAGCTGAAGCTTTTCATAAATGTATTTTCAAGAATTGCGAATGAGTTAAGACTTACCGGGACATAAACATTCGCCTCTGCCGGATGAAACCGGTACCATACATTTCTGTATCCCCACACCTTAATATTGGAATTACCAGTATGTTTCTGATAAAGCTGTAACGCCTCCGATACTGCCTGCATCACTTTATAGTGAGTGTCGGGACCGCTTCCTTCAGGATCAAATGCTACCGTGACTATAGTCGGCTTTAACTTTTTCATCAATTCAAATATCGGTAATACATCCCTGTCCATCTCGGGCACTTCGGTAAAAATATCTCCCTGATAAAATCCGAGCCGAAGATGAGAAACATCTTCTACACTAAAACCGTAATATCCCCAGAATATTTCACTCTCAAATTCTCTCTGCATTCCTTTCAGTTTTTGAACATAGGCAATATCTTTCTTGCCGGGGTATTGAGTTCTGAAATAATTTATCAATTCATTAACTCTGTCTTTGAGATAGACAAGACTTTCCTCTTCATAAACTTCCATAATGTTACGCAAGGATCTTCTGGCTAAAGCTTCACTCTGAATTGTTCGGCTGTGCCCCGCCACACCGTCGAGATAAAGCATCACATCACGGTTTCTGCCGTCAACATTCTGGCGGTTAAAGTAGTTTTCACCGAATCTCTTTGAAAATATTCCCGAATTAAGAAAAGATAAAAGATTCTCCATCAAATTGAGCATAAAAGAATTTGTAACCGCCGTAAAACCGCTTGTCATGTATGAGAAATGGTGCTTGTTCTTAGGTGTTCTTACCAGATGAGTTATATACGGCAAATAAGCTAATTCAATATCATCATGATGGGGTGCGGTATGTAATATCACTTCATTTTCAATTGGAACCATTCCCTTTTCAAGCCGGTTGATTATATTTTCTTCAATTCCTTTTGTAATCTCCTCAGTTGTTTTTGCCAAACTATCAATAACGAGGTTAGTAATTTTATTGTCTTTAAAATCCTCTTTAGTCAATTTTGAAAGCGTCTTATTTTTATCGACAACAAGATTAATTACGCTTCGTTCTATAGAGTGCTGGCCAACAGGCAATTCATTAGCAACCTCAACGAATCGTCTTTCAACTAATCTTAACGCCGCACCGTGAGTTAAATAGAACCGAGCATTTTTAAGTTTCTGTAATGCAGTAGCAGGGTATTTATTTGAAACGGGATTTTGAATTGAATCTCTTACAATATTTGCCTTAGCTTCTCCGGCAGCTATTATAATGGCTGTAGCATCTTTATTATAGGTTATAGTTTCAAGTCCTATTGTAATCACAAGTCTGTTGCGCGCTACTTCTATACCGCCCAGATCGGTCGCCGCGGCAGCCTGCGTTTCATAATTAGTTGAGATTAGTCTTGTAGTTGAAAAGTGATCGCTGCCCTGCACATTAAAACCGATATGACCGTCAGGACCAATACCTCCGAGGAAAAATCCAATTCCTCCCATAGCTCGTATTTTTCGTTCATAGTTGGAACAATATTCATCAACAAGATCAATCGTTTCTTTTTGTAGTCTTTCCAACCTTGAACCGGGCCATCGTGTTCTAAGCGAAAGGTCTACTTTTTGTTCGGGAAATATTTCATTAAGAGATAAATTTTCCGCTGTTGGAATTTCATTAATGTTCATCAGAAGAGCATTTTTAATATTCAATCCCCAAAGACGGAAATAAAAGTTCTGTATATAATAATAGAAGCTGTTATGCTGCCCGCTATCAATCGGATAAAATTCATCTATCTGTACAAATTTCAGATTTTCTAGAGTCGGTTTTTTTGCCGGATCGATGCCGACTTCTTTAATCAGAGTTTGGATTGGTTGCGTGTCCCATTCCTTCAGAATTTTTGCGACCCATTTGATAAAATGTTCCGGAGTTTTTCCGGTTGGAAGTGAAACAACACCTTCCTGATTTTCAATAACCCACTCTATAAAACGCAATGCGGTAAGTTTTCCCAGCTCGGGGAAACTATCCACCTGAATAACCGGAATCTTTTCAACCGGTTTATATATAAATTCTTTTCCAGACAAGGAAAGATATTTCATCTCAACTTTGGATTGAGGTTGTTTCAAGCTTTTATCTTCCATTTTGGATTTTGCTTTGGGCATATATATCCCTATCAGTTTATTATTACTTTTAAATTCGTTACTGGTTCAGAACAGGAAAAGGCTTATTTAGTGTTTTGTTTCTCATTATCATCAAGTTCTATTTCAACAAAATTAATTTTTTACTTTCGACAAAATTCCCGGACTGAATTCGATAGATATACATTCCGCTTGCCAATCCGATCCCGTTAAATGTTACTTCATAATAGCCCGGTGTTTTTTCTTCGTTCACAAGAGTAGCAATTTCACGTCCGAGCAAATCATATACTTTTATAATTGTTGGCACAGCATTACCGGATTTTACTTCCGGAATTGAGTACCTGATAGTTGTTGATGGATTAAAAGGATTCGGGAAGTTCTGCGCTAAACTGAATTCAGTTGGTAAATAATTATTCTCCTTAACACCGGTAATAATATTTCCTACACATTCATCAAAATATAATCTTCCGGTTAAACTTCCTTTAGCGGTTTGAAGCACGACAATGCTCTTAAATTTTATTGTACCGGAACCGGGAATTTGATCCAAGAGTATTTGCTTCAGTTTCCATCCTGTCCAGTTAATAGTATCAAGTTTTACTTTTTCTTCATTTGGTCTTAAGAAACGGTATTCCAGAACATTATTACTGTTATCGCCAAAGATCCAGATACCAAATCCTGATGCAGAACTTTCTCCTAAAACAATCGGATTGAGAAGAGCAAGTTCAACTGAGCCTGTGGTACCTGAAAAACTATAATCCAGTTTTCCGGAATTTTCACCCTCTCTTTTTTTTAGATTATAAATCACAAAACTGCTTTGCGAAGTATTGATGCCCTGAGTATTTGGTGATGAAAATATTGATTGCCAGATATTAGCATTCTCAAAGCCTTCCAATAAATTTCCTGTAAATGTATATTTCTTTTCGGTTCTGAACGCTATTGTAACGGTTTTAGGGAACAGAACATATTCCACATCGCCAATGCCCTCTTTAACAGTTATAGTATAAGCGGTATTGTTGTTCAAAGGGACTTCAGTTTCAAAATCAATTATCCCTAAACTGTAACGGCTTATATTGGCTTTCAGTTTTACGGGAGTTCCCGTGCTATCTGTTACCGTTATTTTATACGCCATCGTTGAGCCGTCAATTCCTTTATCGAATTGAAGTCTCATCATAACAGTTGTAGAAATATCAACAGCATTTGTAGCAGGATAAGTGGAAACTAAATTGAGCTGAGCTCTGGTAATAAAGCTAAAAGAATTTGCCTGAAGCAAATTTATACCGAAGTGTGTTTTGGCTGAAGTTGCAATTGTAACAGTGTGTTTAGCTCCGGGTATATATCCTTTTGCCGGAGTAAATATTACTTTCTTATAATCATTCTCCCATTTGAAACTTCCTGTAACGGAAGGCGATATTGTAATTGCTTTCTCTGTTTCCGTTGTATTCATCCTGATACTAAAATTAATTACAATGCTCGTGACGTTGCTTACCTCGGAGGAATTATCCGCCGGAGAATAGCTGTCAACTACAGGCGGGTCGAGAATAGGATTCAGAATCATAAACTTGTCGGCAAAAACAGATTCATTCGCTTTTACTACAACGGAAGCTGAATCGGTTTTCATCTGAGCATAATCAAAATACAGTTTGTAATTGCCGGGTGTAACATCATCAAAAAAGTAATATCCGTTGTTAAAATCATCACCGTTGTAAACTCTTCCGCCCGGCTCCAATCTTACTTTAATTTTATTCAGCGGTTTATATCTGTCATTTGTACTGCTAATTGGGTTATATGAAGCAGGCACGGTCTCCACATCATCTCTTACAATTCCGGCTACTATTCCTTTTTGAAAACTCCCGGCATTAAAGTATTGAAGGAATGAACGCGCAATTGCCCACGCTTCATGTTTTAGGTAACTGTCGTTTTTCAGCCTCCAGGTCTCAGGTGTGTAATCATGAAACGACCCTTCAGATAATGTACCCGGCATGGCTAGAGGATTCAATACACCGAGACCAGTCGGATTACCATTAGCATCTTTCCAACCATAGAAATTATAATCGCCTCTATTTGATATACTAGTTGTGCGATTAACCGAATTAATCTTGCTAACCATTATTGCCCCCATTTCTTTGGATTTCGGAAATTTTGGGGTCTGATCATAACCATTAAACAAAAGTAAAGTATAGTTACTGGCAGCATTAAATGCATTACTGTGTATGGAATGGAAATAGTCAACATTGTTTGAATTGGCACCTTCTGCAATTTGTGATAGCGGCAAATCATCTGCAGTTGTATTCGTAGTTCTTGACATATAAACAGTAGCGCCAAGACTTATTAAAATGTCTCTTAAGTGAAGACCTTTTGACAAGTTGCTTTCGGATTCCCAAAAATTTGCTTGGGGCATATTTCTATCATCAGAGTCGTGCCCGCCATGTCCCGGATTAATATAGATTTTGTATCCGGCTAAAGATTGAGCATTCAATGATGTTAATACAATAAAGAAATAACTTATATATAGTAATATTATTTTTTTCATATCCGCACTGGCTATTGGAATTTTAGTTTAATTTTCCTGATCTGTCCATCATCAGTATTGTAAAATATTTCAGAGGTTGTGTTGCCCCATTTGGGGTAAAGTGTTATGTCATCCCTCTGCAATGTTAGGTTGAAGTACTTACCGGTATTCAAATTGGCAATATAAATGTCCGACGAAATTATTCTCATACCATCATCTATATCTTTCATAAACACAACCCAGTTTCCGTCCGGCGACCAGGAAGGATAATTCGCATAACCAATATTTTTCAAAACTGTTCCTTCCAAATTGGAAACATAAGTGCCCTTACCCATATAAGTAAAAAGCAATTTAGTTTTATCTGGTGATAAGGAGGGCCAAATGTAATTACCCTCACCAAGCGGTTGAAGAACTTTCCTTGAATTGTTTTCAGATAGAATAATTTTTGAGTCTTGTATATAAACCACTCGTTCCACAGAAGTGGATTTGCGAAGCATGTTCTGCTTCATCGTAGATCGGATCTCAGATTCTTTAATATAGTTTTTAAATGCGTTGAGATTATCTCTGTATATCTTCAAATCTCTGATACCTTCTTCCAGAACAATAGCTTTCTTTTTTGTCATATCATAGGAGAGCAAAGATGAAAATCTTTTCCCTTTGATAAACTTATCTTCTCTAAAAAGTATTTCATAGCTCACGGAGCTAAATCCTGGTTCATATCCTGCGCCAGCAGCATTAGTGATTTTCAAAATTTTCCCGGTGGATAAATTCTTGGACCACAATCCTTTGTAGCTTTCACTTGAAAATAAAAGGGTGATTCCATCCGGACTTACAGCAGGATAATAAAAAGCCCCCTCCTTCAATTTAGTTACAGCTATATCTTCTACCACTGTTACTTTTTGTGCTAACAAAGGAACCACTGCGATAAACAATAATAATAAAACCTTTTTCATACGGTCTCCATTGGAATCTTTCTTCTGCGGTCAAATGTTAATAGTGATTTCAGGCTGACAAATGACTGACCATTTAAAGAACTACCCAGATAGATAAAATTAATTATAAATATTTTTATTCTACCTGTAAAATAGCGAGATCTAACCACAAATAATTGATCTTGATGGAAATGGCTTGGGTCGTTTTTTTAGCAATGACAATCTAAAATCCTGGGTCAAGAAATAACTACACGATCGGGTGGTTATAAATTTTACTGAATTGATAATTTACAGAGCAACAAAATTGAATAGCTCTGACTTAATCCATTAGGTATCCAAAGAATAATCATCTGACTAATTGTTTCTAACTAATAAATAGATGACGGCTTGTTTTATGAGTTTAATTATTCGTCCATACAAAAAATCGGATTTGCCCATACTATATGAAATTTGTCTTAAAACCGGCGACAGCGGGAAGGATGCAACTAATCTTTATGTAAATCCTCTTTTGCTGGGTCATTTTTATGCCGCACCATATGCGGTGTATCATCCGGAGCTGACTTTTATTTTAGCCGATAATGATATTCACGTAGGCTATATAATTGGCACAAATGACTCTCAAGCATTCCGTGAGATAACTGAGAAAAAATGGTTTAATCCTCTGAGACAGAAATATCCTCTGCCTAAAGAAAATGATAACTCGCCAGATGCTAAGATAATCCGGTTAATTCATAAAGGATATATTCCCAAACCGGAACTGTTCTCTTACCCCGCACATCTTCATATAGATATTTTACCGGAGGGACAAGGGCAGGGTATGGGAAGAAAATTAATTGAAACTTTCTGCCGTAAACTTATCGAAATGAATGTACCGGCACTTCATTTGGAAGTGGGGAAACGGAACACCAATGCAATAACGTTTTATGAAAAGGTCGGCTTTCATCTTATCAAAGAATATGAATGGTCCATTGCTTATGGCATAAAATTGAATTAGAATAATGAGCAATTATTTTCAGGGAAAATATTCAGATGAGTGATAATAAAAAATTGTTTGATGAAATAAGCTCTTTATCTACGGAACAGCGTAACGCGAATTCCATGAATATCGATAATGAAAGCATTAGCGGTATCCTCAAAATTATCAACGATGAAGATAAAACTGTTCCATATGCTGTAGAGAAGGAATTACCATATATTGAAAAAGCTGTGGAGATAATTGTCCATGCTTTGAAAAATGGAGGAAGGCTGCTCTATTTTGGTGCAGGAACAAGCGGAAGACTTGGAGTTGTTGATGCCTCCGAATGTCCGCCGACCTACGGAACTCCATTCGGTTTGATAGACGGTTTTATCGCAGGCGGAAAAGAGGCTATGTTTAGAGCACAGGAAGGTGCCGAAGATAAAGAACAGAACGGTGCTAATGATGTAATCAAAGCTAATGTAAATAGTGCAGATGTTGTCTGCGGCATAGCCGCAAGCCGGAGAACGCCCTACGTCGTAGGTGCAATTAAAAAAGCAAATGAATTGGGAGCCAAAACTTTATATCTCACATGCACTCCGCGCAAAGCTTTTAATCTGGAGAATGTTGATGTTGCGATGTGTGTCGATGTAGGACCAGAAGTGATCATGGGTTCAACAAGAATGAAAAGCGGTACTGCTCAAAAATTAGTTCTGAATATGCTTACTACTGCATCCATGATTCGAATGGGAAAAGTTTACGAGAATATGATGATCGACCTGCAAATGACGAACAAGAAATTAGTAGAAAGATCTAAAAAAATAATAATGACAATTACCGGTGTTTCGTATGAAGAGGCTGAAGAATACTTAAAAACATCAAAAGGTCACGTTAAAACCGCGCTTGTGATGATTCTTTCCGGTGTGGATTTAAATGAAGCACGCTTAAGATTACTAAAGGCGGACGGTTTTGTTCGTAAAGCAATTTCAGTTGATTAAAGAGATAATTATGAGAAAAGCCGGTCTTATTGTTTTTTTAATACTGATCACCATTTCTTCACAGTTAGTTGCTCAGAATAATTTTATAGAAAAAATATTATTAGACAATAAAAATCTTTTTAATGATATTCTCACAAAAATCGACAGTTTTGAAGTACAGATCATTTACACAATAATAGACCGCGATAAAAACAATTTCCCTTCATTTACTACTTATAAGTACAGAGTAAATCCTAAGGATTATTTTTACCCCGCAAGCTCAGTAAAATTGCCTGTTTCAGTTCTTGCACTTGAAAAATTAAACAACCTAAATATTGCCGGACTGGACAAAAACACACCATTAAAAATCGATAGCGCCAGAGCGCCGCAATCTGCTGTTGTTTCCGATTCTTCTTCAGAATCATACCTGCCATCAATTGCGAATTATATAAAAAAGATCTTTCTCGTCAGCGACAATGATGCTTTTAATCGTTTATACGAATTTGTAGGACAAAAAGGAATTAACGATGGACTTCATAGAAAGGACTTTAAAGATGTAAGAATTGTACATCGTTTGGCGGGGGGTTTTTCAACAGAGGATAACCGTTATACAAATCCTTTTCTGTTTTATAAAAACGATAAAATAATGTACAAACAACCTGCACAGTATAATGACGAGAGCTATACCTTTGAATTAAACAAATTAATAAAAGGCGTGGGCTATCTCGATTCCAAAGACAAACTTGTTAACCAGCCTTTTGATTTTTCTGCTAAAAATTATATCTCGCTGGAAACCCTTACAGAAATACTAAAGACAATTATTTTCCCCGAAACATGTCCAGAGAAAATGCGTTTTAACTTAACCGAAGATGATTATAAATTTTTATATAAATATATGTCGATGTTCCCCTGCGAAAGCAAACATCCCGCTTATGACTCAACACATTACGACAGCTACGTAAAATATTTTATGTTCGGTGATTCACACAAACCTATTACCGATAACGTTAGAATTTTCAATAAGGTTGGAATGGCTTACGGCTATTTAACTGATGTTTCCTATATCGCAGATTTTGATAAGAAAGTTGAGTTTATGCTATCAGCGGTAATTCATGTTAACAAAGATCAGATCTACAACGATGGTATTTATGAATATGATCAGATTGGTCTCCCGTTTTTGGCAAACCTAGGAAGAGTGATTTACAACTACGAATTGAATCATATAAAAAAATATTTGCCGGACCTCTCCAAAATTAAGTTCATCTACTAAACGATTTTATCAGGACAAGTTTCTTCGTTTCGATAAAAAAACCGGCTTTCAGCTGATAGAAATAAACTCCGCTTGTTAAATTACGTCCACAAAACTTTACTTCATATTTTCCCGCAGACTTTTCTTCGTTAATAGTAACATGAACATGCGGATAAATGAATGATTTACAGTACACAAACGGGTAGTATATAAGGCGATTTTCCAATCCTGCATTTTGCTGAACTCGGAATGTTTTCACTTCAATTAGAAATTCTATACTACATTTCATTTCTTAACAGTAGAGGAGAATTGCATGACAAATCAGAATTTTATAGATTGATTTGTAATTAGCAGCGGGAATATGATGGAATCCTTTTTAAATGGCTCATCAATTTTTCTTAGACCCTGGCAGGACGAAGATATCGAACTGTTGTACAAGGGATTGAACGATTCAGCCGTTAGGGAAACTCTCTTTACCTTCCGTCCTAAATCCAGATACGAATTGATGGAAGAGATAAAAAAAGATTTAACAAGCGATAAGAGTATTCTACTAACTATCTGTGAATGTAATTCTAATCAAGCGGTTGGGATGACCGCATTTTACAGAATAGATTATGTAAGCAGAGCCGCAATATTCTTTCTGTCAATATATGATTCAACAAAATGGCACATGGGGTATGGATCCGAAGCAACAAAATTAATGGTCGACTATGCTTTCAATTGTCTGAATTTGAACCGCATACAACTGCACGTAGCAGCAGAAAATCCGAAAGCAGTTTCTATCTATGAAAAATGCGGATTCATCAAGGAAGGCACATTGCGTGAGGCAATGTATCACAATGATCGCTACGTTGATTTTTATGTAATGTCGATACTTCGGAGTGATTTCTACAAAAAATAATTTTCCGTTTTTTTATCATAAGAGATTGCATATATCAAGAATCTTTATGCAAATCTTTTATTTCTCACAGGTTCAAAAATAATCTGATCTTATTAAATTCTTTTTCCGGAAGTTGTATTAAAAGAGGTTTCTTTTTTGCAGATAGCCAGTGTAAAAGTTTTACTATCTGATCCTCAGACATAGAAGTACAACCGGTGGTGGGTTTTCCGTAAGATGACCAGATGTGAATAAAAATACACGAGCCGCATCCCGGAATCCGGGGATTTGAATTATGTTCAACAATGATTCCAAATTTATAATGCGAACCTTTCCCCCGCATGATCTCAGAGCGTTTCCATGTTTTATTGATCCTGTCTACATCCATCAGTTTGTTGTAATAGATCGAAGAAGTATCATCAACACATTCTATTCTGGTTGTCACTTGTTTATACGGGTAATTGAGCCAGCTTAGACTATCCTGCGGCAGGTAACCGAAAGCATAAGATAGTTTAAATATTCCAGCAGGCGATCTGCCGTCCCCCTCATGTTTTACAGGGCCATCGACTTTATTAAATTCAGTTAAACCACTGCCCCAGCCCAAGCCTGCATCTCCTAAATTCACCTGAATGCTGTCACTGATTTTCAGAAGCCTGCCGTTTTGCTTTTCGTAGTAGACCAGATTAGCTTTTGTAGAATCCCAATCTTTTGATGTAACTACTAAGAACTGCTCTGATTTTTTTATTAACTCCTTTATTGAGAAGCGAAAAGTGTCTTTGAAATAGCTGTCCCTGATATTATCATATTTTATTTTTTCATCAGGGAGTAATTCCGGTATTGAAATAGAAAAACCCTCGCGAACTATATTTTGGTTTTTAAGCGAATGGCTGTTGGCTCTATAAAGAACCGGCCAGGCAAGTGGATTATTAAAAATATCCCGCCTGCCGGCTATCACCCAAAGCGATTCATTTCGTTTTACGATGTATGTTTTTTCTGATTTATCGGATATTCCTATTTGAGGTACTGCCTTCGAAGGAAAAGTTTTACCGCTAATGGTTAAACAGGAAACGGCAATGAGGGACATCAGAATTATTAAATTGAATTTTGTATTCAAAGACTGCCCGCTATCTTATTGTAGTGTAAGGATCGTGATACCGCATTACGATATTCAATTCCTGCTTTGTCATAGGAAATTAGTTTTGAATTACTAACTGCGCCGTCATTCTTGTTCATTAACACATAAAGCCAATCATCGATCAATCTATACTTCATTTGGCGGAGTATATATTATACTTTTACAAAGATCTTTTTCTTATACATTACCCACACTATGCCGTACATAAAAATAATCCAGCAAATAGCGAATCCTAGAGATGCATTAAGCGGTGAAAAATATGGCTCGAAAATGTTTTGTGTGATAATCGTTTTTATGGAGACATCCGCAAATGTTCCGTCACTCAACTGCACATTGAACTTCCACAGCCCAAGAGTACGGCCGATAACACCGGACAGAACAAAGATAAAGATAGCGTTCATTCCGTAAACAACGAACGGGTATGCCCACTTTTTGATTCCTTTTGCATCAATCAGAAAATAAAATATTCCGAATATGCACAATGCCCATCCTGCCATGAAGATGGTGTACGAAACAGTCCACAAATTTTTATTTATCGGCATCCACATATCAAGTGCTGCACCTATTAAAAGCAGGCCAGCCCCGCAGATGAACACCCATGCGGATTTTTCAATCTTAGTATGTTCAGACTTGCGAAGGTAATCTCCCGTTAATGCACCAATCAACACAGTAGCAATTGCGGGAATAGTGCTGATGATTCCCTCCGGATCCCATGTTTTTGTTGCGCTCCACATGTGTCCCTTTAAAATAAGAGAATCGAAATATGCAGCAAAGTTCTTTCCCTTTTCGAGCAATCCCGCACCATATTCCGGAATGGGGATGTAGAACATCATCAGCCAATATGAAATAAATAAAACACCGATTGTGATTAGCTGTCCCCTTACTGAAGTGTAAAGATAGATAATCGAACCGATGAAATAGCAGACTGCAATTCGCTGTAAGACTCCGGGAATTCTAATTGTGCCCAAGCTAAAATGGTGATTCCAAAGCAATCCGAAAGGAAAACCCGCAAGAAACAATCCGAGCGCAAAGATTATTATTGAGCGACGAAGAACATTCAACAACAATTTTTCTTTTGTATCTCCTTTTGATGCGCGGATAGAAAAAGAAAATGTCATTGCCACTCCGACTATCCATAAAAAGAATGGAAAGATCCAATCCGTAAAAGTCCATCCGTTCCATTCAGCATGTTCCAGCTGTGGATAAATATGTCCCCACGATCCGGGATTATTGACTAGTATCATTCCGGCAATTGTGAATCCGCGGAAGGCATCAAGTGATATGAGTCGTTCTGGTTTCATTTTTCTCTCAAAATAAATCTGTTGCTAAATTTTAATCTAGCTCTATCAAGTACTCTATCTGTATTCAAAGTAATGATTTCTTACTAAAATCGCTATTCTGAAGAATTGTAAATTAATTTATTATGCAAGAAGCATTTTTTCTCGACGAGGTACACAAGATCAATGTAATTGGTGCTGCACTTTGGCAATGGATAAATATTATTGAGTGAACAATCTCTGAATGATGGGTTGGGTAATACAGAGGATAACTACAATAAAAACTATCTCGCAAATGAAATGAATGGTCAGTCATTTGCGGGATAAAAATTAATTGTCAGATTATTTGAAACTTCTTTCAAATAGTTCTTTGATTGCTTTCTTTCCATTCTCTTCCAGAAAACGTGTTCCTGTTCCTACAAAATGAACATGTTTAATTACAGGTTCTTCATTTTTTTTGCAGGGGATCCAATCTAATTGATTCCATGTGAACCATGCATCACGTTTTTGATCAAACACAAAAATGGGTTTGTTACATAACTTTGCAAATTCAGCTCCCCAGCCGGTTCCCCCTTTTACGGTATTATTTTCCAGAATCTCACCAACGACATAGACCTCCTGACCACTGTTAATCTGGTACCAAATACTTTGTAGAATTTTCCGAAACAAAGGAGTTTCAGTGTATTGGCGGTTCATTAATTTAGAGATGTATTCAAGGCTAACATCTCCGTTTTTCAGTTCATCGTGATTTAACATTCTAATTCCACGCTGACGACCTATTAAGTGTCCCTCGAAAGTAAAATTCACTTCTTCGATTCCAAAGCGTTCGGCATTCATTCCAAACTCCGCTTCAGCTCCATTTATACCACCGCTAAATAAAATACAATCTTCTTTCTTCATTTTTTCCTTCCCGCTTAATAATTAATTGAATTATAGGATAAACTAATAAAAATTTTCTGTGTAGGATTTAAAGAAAAGTGTTTGTCGATGATGAGTATACACACACAAAATTACTGTTGTAAAGATACGCACACTCTCTCAATAAAACATTGGCTTTTCAGAAATAATGTCCCTTGAAACAAGATTTGATTAGATGGCAAGCTGTGTCATAGAAATCAAATTCATAAAAAGAAAGAAACCCTTTTCAAAGCTATCTACTTTTGCAGAGAGTATTTCGAATCGGTTATACCAACATATTACTTCATTAGCATGAGTTTTTTTGTTGCAATATAACTAGACGTTTTCATTTGATAAAAATATATGCCGCTTGATATGTTACTTCCATCAAATTTAATTTCATGTTTCCCGGCAGCTATTTCTCCGTCGACAAGCAGTGCTATCTCTCTGCCCAACATATCAAATACTTTTAATTCAACATGGCACTCTTTTGGTATCTGGTAACTAATTGTCGTCTCCGGATTGAAAGGATTTGGATAGTTCTGTTCCAGACTAAAACTAAAAACCAAGGGTTCTGTTTCAATGACTGAAACTTTTACGGAATTAAAATAATCGATCGCTTTTGATATAACAGCATTAAATGATTTATCGTCGGCTGTTGATTCCAGAGGAAATGCAAGATAGATTATATTACTAATGCTTGATGAACTACCAAAATAACCGGTATATTCTACGCCAGCCCCTTTACCATTTGAATATTGCATACAGAGTTTGCTTCCGTTCTGCACTGCAATTTCATCAGGGTAATCCTCTTCATATGTTTGACCAAAATTCATGATGCAACCACTTAATGAGCGGTTTGCTACACCTTTGACAGAAGATGCTAATGCATTATCAGAAACGTAGCTCGACTTTAAATAATTATTATAAAAACTCTTATCCTGAGTATTACCTTTGAGATCAAGGTCCCAACCAATTTCACTTCCGGATACGAATAAACTTCCTCCATTCTTCAAATAGTTTATTACCAACTGCTGCTCTGTTGAATTGAATGTTTCATTAATTGTGCTCTCATCACCTAATAGCCAGAATATATAAGTGTAATTTTGAAGTTTATAATTGCCGTTTAGCAATTCAGAATTTTTAATAGAGGTAAAATCTATGTTCAAATTTCCGAGAGCTTTACCATATTTTGTAACGAAAGAATGTCCAGCTCCTTGCCAGCTTCCTGTTTCCGTTTCCCGTTCAAAACCATCAATGATAAGTGCTTTTTTATTTGAATTAAATAAACCAACACCCAAAACATTTGACCAGTTACTTTCAGAAAGATTTGGGAAATCATTTTTTACGCTGGCAATTCTAAAAAAGTTTACAGCGCTGCTAATATTTATTTCTGCTGTAGTAGTCTGACAATTGTTTTCACTTAAAATCATATTCCATGTATTTCCATCGGAAGAATGATAAACTCTATAGCCGAGAATATTTGCTGTATTACAACTCCACTTTAATCGTACTAAATTTTCAGATACCTTTTCGGCACTTAAAAGATTCGGTTGTTGTGAGTTGTAGTTATCCTCCATTTCGTTGTAATACCGAGGAGTATAAGTAACAAGATCGGAAGCAGAAAATGACCAGTAAGATACATCCCAATTTCGTCCGGCAGCTTCTGCAACTTTAAAAGTGCCATTTGAATTTCGTTTGATGAATAAACGTACATGACCGACTTTGTGAATAGCATCTCCGGGTTTTAGATTTTCCCAACTGCTGTATTGTGTAGTAATTCCAGGCATGTCGGCAGTCGAAGAATGGTAGCTTAACTGCCAGCAGCGGCTAACATAACCGGAACAATCAACACCTAGAGCATAGGATGAAACACCGCTCGTAACAATATCGCCGGCATATTTTCCAATTGCTAAACCGGCATCGAACTGTGAAATTGTGTTAAATCCTCCCCACTTATAAGGTATTCTAGCATTGGAACCGATAATCAACCAATTTGGCGTGCGCACAATATCGCCGTCAGGCGCTGTCACATCGCTCATAGCTAAATTATTTTGTTTACACTCATATTGGTGCAATACGTATGTTTCTGCAATTTGTAATGCTTTTGTTCTACTTGCTTTACTAACTATACTTTTATTGACGCTCAGAGCTTGAGTTTCAGCTTCATCAGTTGGGGTGAGTTTGTTAAAATGGAGTTTGTAATTAAACTCATTTGAGTAATAATACTTGTTCTGACTTTTAGCGGTTAAGTTTTTCCACTTAACAATTTGCACTTTCCCTTTGTGCGACAACAGGTGATACAAATTTCCATCTTCATCTATCTGCAAATCTTTTATTGTGTAAAGGTATTTTATATTTGGAAGTACTAATTGCGATAAGATCTCTCCATCTTTTGATATTGTGTAAACTTCTCGTTCAATATTTAGAGGGATTTCGGTGATATATTTTTCAGCCAAAAGAAAATAATTTCCCATTTTATCAATTCCAATCAAATCAGCACATGCTAAGTTGGAAGGGAAACTAAGGATAAATCTATTCTTTATATTTTTTAAGCTGAATTCTACGGTTAATTCATTTTTATTGAGAACAATAATTTTAATCTCCTCACCGGCACTACCTATGATATCTCCACCGTTATCCCGCAAGAATGAATTGCCGCTAATGTAATTCTTTTTATAAATTATATTTTGATTGAGGTTCGATTCGGAGGCACCTTTATACAACCGAAGATCTTTCATGTCGAAACCAGCAATGAAATCTTTTTCTAAAGTTAGCGGTTCCAACTGTTCATAATAATTTTTTCCTTTGTATTTATATATCGATTTGCTGGTGAAAGAAGATAAATAGACTATACCATTATCAACATCAAAAGAGGCAATCGAGTAGATTCCGGAATTATCTATTCGCAACGGAAACGGGAGATTCTTATACTCCTCATCGTAAATAACTTCCTGTGGATAGATAATACCAGCTATAAACACCAAAACACAAATTTGCAACAATCTATTCATAAGGTTAATCTGTTGTTCAAGGAATATAAATCTCTGTAAGAGAAATAATTTTATTACTTATTATTTCTACTTCATATGGAGAATTGAGAAATCTCGCCTTATTGGATTTATAAAGTTCATCTAAAAGATCTTTCAAAGTAATTGACTGTTTGAAATTGTAATTCCCTTCAGAGTCATAACTGAATGTCTGCATAATTATTTTAACACTATCAGAAAGCTCGAAATCTTCAATCTTTATTTCCTTATTTACATAACAATATTTATCAGGAAGTTCTATTATCTGAGGATAAGTAACCTTCGAATCTAAATCGCTAGTCTTAATATGTTCAATAAAATCTATAGTGACATAATTCTTTTCTTTACTATAGAAGTTCTTTATAAAACATAACTTTTTTACCGCTTGTAATTCTTCTTTGACAATCCTCGGATTAAGATTATCATGCTTACACGATATCAGCAAGAACAAGCAGGCAGCAATAACTGGTATAAAATTTTTCATTTCTTTAATTAGCTGATTATTTTACTAACTACGAGTAGTCGGAATAAATGGAAGCCGGGTAAACCGCACGAATCTAAACGAACGAATTGTCACCCGGCACATTAAATAAACACTTTTGAGTGAGAATTTTATAGATACATATAATTTAATTCATATTTGCATCTACATTTCTAAAAGATTACTCCGACTGAAAAATAGTGTATACTTTTTAATCTTCCGAAATCTTGATATGCGTAATCAATTTTAGCTTTTACTAGATCGAAAATTCTGTGATTCAGTCCAAAACCAATCGTTAATCCTTTTTCAGAATCCGTTTCAAATAAGGAATTATAACCCGCTCTGAATAGGATAATTTCATTCCATGCAAATTCAAATCCGGCATTTAAATACTCGGTATTATCATTTGGGTGAATCGCGTCAACACCTAAGGTTAATCTTGAACTCGCGCCTTTAATAATATCTGCGGAGATGCCAAATCTAAAAATTAACGGAAGATCGAATTTGTCAAGTTCGACATTTGAATTGATCAAATTCTCGTCACCGGCTCCGGAAGCATAAATTACTGTGGCGTCTCTTCCTGAGAGCTGCATTTTAGTACCGAAATTTGAAATGCTGGATGCAATCCTAAGTTCATTTAAGATTGGTATTTTATAAAGTGTACCAATATCAATTGCGAATCCGGAAGAATTCATATGCCAGAGATTTTCGCTTATATACTTTACATTAAATCCGATCGAAAAATTTGTAGTTAGAAATCTTGAATAATTTAATCCCATTATAAAAGTATTGTAATTAAAAAACTCACCGGTACCTTCAGGATTTTCAATTGTTCTAACTTTCATCTCATCCATAGAGAGAACCGAAACAAAAGCTCCAATTGTTCCAATGCCTGATAGATTAGTTGCGAATGCAGCAAAGTCATGGTTAATATCGGAATAAAGTGCAGTGTGATTAAAAAATGCTTCATTTGTATTTATGTTCGCAGTACCGCTAGGATTCCAATATATCGCGGTTATATCATCGGCAATTGCTGTAAACGCACCACCCATACCAATAGCACGCGGTCCAACATTAAACTTAAGCACTTGCACTGCGGTTGTTCCGGTTTTAGTAGTCTGCCCAAATCCATCAGAGGCATAAAACAGTATTACTAAAATGCTAATCAGATTAAATAATTTTTTCATAAAACCTCCTGCATTACTTAATTAGAGCAAACTTGATTAACTTTTCACCAATTTCCGGTGCATCAATGTGCGCCAAATAAACTCCGTAGGCGACACTAAATCCATCCCGGTCCAAGAGGTTCCAAAATTCTCTGCCGTTGCTAAGTCCAGTATCATGTTCTAAAGTTGTCACAAGTTCACCGCTCAAAGTAAATATTCTAATAGTGCACTTCATAGGAAGGTTTTCAAAATAAATTCTCCGTTCACCACGATTTTGCCCTGCTAATTTATTTGCAGGTTCAATCTCATTTGTTCCGACATAAGGATTCGGTACAACATAGATATTATCGAGTTTGCCTGTTGCATCCGCATTATCAATAAATCCTGCTTTTGTTTGAAGAGTAAAATAGTCCTGAGAGGTGAAAGGTCTCCGGGTATAAATTAGGAGTGCATCACCCGGCCCCGGAACCTTCGAAGGTGTAGTTGGTGAAGCAGAGATAACTAAACTCCATGAAATCTGTGCACCCTGTCCTCCGGGTGATCCGGTTTTATAGAAGACTATCTCTTCTCCAACAGTCCATGATGAATCGTTACTAGTTGCAAGTTCCTGAAGATTTGTAACTACGGCAACCGGGATTCCGGAAGTTACATCTTCAACCTTATATTTAACCGGAATGTCTATGAAACCTTTTCCTACGACAAATTTCTTTGCTGTTGATATATTTCTATCAGAGAAAGTTACTATATAATCCGCGGGTTCTGCTTTGGGATTACCGGCAGATCTTAAGTAAAACCTGAAGGGAAGATTTATATCTGAAGACCACTTGGATTTATTCTCATCGAAAATGAGTGCCGGATTATCTTTCACCTTAACTAAGATTCCATCAAATACGGGATTTGAATCTTCCCCGTTTAATGCCTGACTTTGATAGATACCATAATTCCTATAGGTAATAAAATATTCTGTAGCTTCAAGCATAGAACTTTTATCAGTCCTTTTTATGCTTCCCTTTTCAAGGTTCAATTCGTAGTCTGTACCACTGTTAAATATTTTTCCAGATTTGTCAGTTACTTGCAAAGAAGCATCATTGATTAAATGACGCTTTGAAAGATTTGCAAATTTTGTCCCATATAAATAGAAAGATTCTTTTGTAGTTTTTTCACCGGTTACAGAATAATTTTTAGCCAATGTGGCTTTACCTGCCGAATACAAAGTATCTTTGAATGTAAGAGTATATTTATCACCTTTAACATCAAGGTCATTTATGATTTTGAAATTCATCTCTCCATTTGCTATTCCGCTGCTATGAAGCACATCGGTAGAATTAATTCCCGGTCGGTTGTAACCTCCGGCTCTCGGACCCGGAATTACCTGCACAGTGTTATCATCGAAAATCAATTTGCTTGTAATCGGGTCTGAAGAAATCTTCTTTGTTGTTTCAGACGGAGGAATGCCGAGTGAATCGCCATGATCGTAGGCAACGACCGCATAATAATAAGTTTGACCGTTCCTGACTTCATTGGAATCTACAAAAGTATGAACTAATCCGGAGTTGTCTCCGAGATAGTACATTAATCCTCTCCCTAAATAAGGAACCGGATGATATCCTTTCCAATCATTACGCAGATCCCATTTGGCTTCAAAGCCATTTAAATCCTTTAATGGTTCATATAAAAATTTTGAACCCTTACCGTCGGTAACTTTTTGAACATCGGCAAAATCAGGGCGGGTACTTCTGTAAATCGCATAACCCTCAAAATCATTTCCGGTGATCGGGTCAATACTTTTTTCCGAATTTGAATCCCAAAATAATGTAACTTTTTTATCGTCCGGAATAGCAGTTACTTTTGGAAGACTCGGCGGTCTAAAGAATCGATAATTCTTATTATAAATATCCTGAACAGTCTCAGCAGTAGTCAAAAGGTCACTCAGATCTTGACCAAACAGAAAAGCCATTGATATTCTTTTTGTTTCACCCGGTTTAAGAGAGATGTAAGCGGAACCATATATAAAAACAATATCTTCATTTTGTGTTATCTCACTAAAACTTCCAGGTTTTGTTGCATTCCAAACATCTTCATCATAAGCAATTCTTAAATCTGTAGCCCACTGAGAACTTTTAAAACTTGTCAGACCAATCTGATCTGCTTCATCCAAATCTGTATAACCAAAATTAGGTTCACCGGGTTGTAAAGGATCCGGTCTTCCATCCGATAACCGGTTTCCTAAAGTCGGAATTCCATCTCCTTCACCACTATCAGCTGTATTTGGAATTCCATCTTTACCGACATCGTCCGTATCAGGATTCCAGTCTCCATCTTCGTCACTATTGTTATCCTGCCTTTCATCAATTAAACCGTCACCATCATTATCAATACCGTCATTAGGATTTCCGGGAGACTCCAGAAACTTGCATCCTAAATATCCCAACTTTCTCCCGGCATCACCTGTACCATCGGGATCGAAAAAATAAACCATGTTGCGAGAGTATAGCGGAATTGATGTATTGAACGGTGAAATGAAAAGTCCATTATCATCTTTGTTGTCGGCACCGCCAATATCGGGATCGCCGTAAATACCAAACATTACACTATCTAAATTTTTATCGCTCACGTTCGTTATTGACCAGACGAAGAAGACAGCATTTGAGGCTAGTGAATTACTCCATTGAAAAGCTCTGCCGTCAATCTGAACTCCCAATCCTTTTCGCGATTTATCATTATTAAATGGGTAATAGCCAAACTCTTTGTTGTCACGGTCATCCATCGCCCAGTAAGCTTCAAGATCGGCGTTGTTCTCACCTTGAACAAGATAGCCCGGCCAAACGTATTGACCTAATCTTTCATTGTACCATTCTCTTGGCCAGCTATCGGGTTTACCATCGCGATCAGAATCGAAAGCCGGATTTGAAGCAATGTAATTTTGATTTGGATCTGCATAACCAGGTAGCGGCTGCCACTGCCATTTGAAACCTGTTGCCGGATCAATCTCTCTTAAACCAGCTCTATCATAATCATTCATGCCATCTGTTATGATATGTCTTCTAACACCGGCCGTATCAATAACAGATGCACCGACGATAGGACAAAATTGGAAAATGTACGGTGCGTCCCGCCAGATTAGATTTGTAATTTCTCTAATTCCTCCATAACCCGGAGCTATTCCGCCGTAGTTCTCAATTTCAACCGAGACATTATTTCCATTCATAAAGAATGACTTTCGATCGGCATTACCGGTAGTCTTTAATAAATTTTTAAGCGAGTACTTTTCTGAACCTGACTCTTTTATCTCTACGTTGATAGGTGAATTTAACAACTTACTATCTATTAGATTTTTTACTGCCTGATGCTCAATTAGCCTTCTCTGTTTTACTGATTCCGATTGCCCATAATTTGGCTCAATCAGAATTAGCATAGCGCAAAGAATTAAGCTAAGATGCATTAATTTTATTTTCAGCATATGGTTACTCCATAAATTTCATTAGAACTCAAAAGTAAAACCAATTCTTACTTCTCTTGGGGCCGAGTAATAATTAGGCCGGTTGAAATACTCAGTCGCAGATTTAATACCGGGATATTTTTCAGAGATCTGATTTGTAGCTTGTGGGCCGCCTTTTGTTTCTTCCAAAGAATAAATAGCCCGGCCAGTGTCATCATAAACGAACCGTTCATTTTGAGTATCAAATAAGTTGAATACTTTTAGAAATACTGTTACGGATGTGTTGTTTCCTATCGAGAAAGATTTATCACATAATAGATCGGCATTTGCGTAAAATGGTTTTCTTCCGCTGTTTGATCTCAAATAAATCTGCTGTTCGTAAAGTATAGGCGAGTATGGAAGTCCCGATGATAGAGAAGCCGTGATTGTAATGTTCCAATCTTTAGTTCCGCCAAATGAAATAACACCGTTTAAAGTGTGGGTCTGATCCCAGCTCAAAGGCACAGGAATTTTTTCGCTTTGTCTGCCCGATTGTAGATCAATAAAGAAAGCATCCGAACCGGTCTCGTTTCCTTCAGCGACCTGGAAAGTATAATCCAGTGAAGCGCTGAAAAAATCGGTAGGTAATTTTCTTTTTGTCAGTGAAAATGTAATTCCTTTTATATTGCCATAATCTTTGTTCACATATTTATTATAAATGGAGTTACTGCTAATTCTAATCTGCTGAATTGCCAAAAGATCACGCACATCTTTGTAAAATCCGGTTATGTTGAATGCAAGCGATTCATTTAATTGCTGCTGCAATCCAACTTCATAGGTAACGGTTTTTTCCGGGTTAAGGTTTGCATTACCGTAAACTGGTGCAGCCGCAATGTCCTCAAATTCCGGGTTGGTATATAAATATCTATATGGCGGCAATTGGAAAAAATGACCGTAAGAAAAATGTATTATTCCCTGATCTGTTATCGGGAATGAGATACCAAGTCGTGGGCTTACGGTAACTTTACCTTCACTATTAGTAAGATTTTCTATCGGCTTGAATGGATCAGGAGCATAAACTGCATTGGCATTAAAATAATCTATTCTTAATCCTGCGTTAAGAATCATACTCTCAAATTCCATTTTATCCTGAAGATAGCCTGAAAATTGTTTTGGTGAACGTGAATAAATATCTATTGAACCTTTCTGACTCGCAGGATCAGGAATAGTGGGGGTCAGATAATTATTTCTGTTTCTTAATATTTCGAAGAAAACAAAGTCCATTGTATCCCACTTACTTTTTAATCCGAACTTAACCTCATGCTGGTTTGTAATCTGACTTGTAATATCAAACCTGATTTCTGAAGTGTAGGAGCGTTGATAAAAATGTTCCGGCTGGGTACCGCCAGAATTGAATGTATAACTGCTATAACCATCATTTTTATCTTCGGGCTGATATCTTGGATCTGCGTGTAAACCGTTTAGACTCATTCCCGGATTAAATGATACTTCATTCCCGGAAGAATCGAGTAATGGGAAGAGATACCTTTTAAAATCATAAATATTGTACGATCCCTTTAGCGAAAAAAAAGTGGTGTTGCTAACCGCATGTCTGTATTCCAAAGAGTTAATTATTCCCCATTCATACCGCTTGTAATTGGCATCGGGGTTGTATTTATAATCGTGGGCGTAAGATTGGTACTTCGAGTTCGAATAGACAACATCGTAATTAATCTTGATGTTTGATATTGGTTTGTAAGTAAACTTTGCACTTGTATTTATATCTTCGTTCGGATTCATTGATACAATCGAATTATCTCCCGTTTGAGAAAGATATAATACATCTGCATGAAGAGGGTCTCTTGAAAGCGAATCATAAACTGTATGCTGTCTTATACCATATAAATATCCTTTGTCATTGTTATATCTTCCAGAAAAGAAAAAAGAAAAATTATCTTCTAATAAAGGAATTGGACCGCCAAATGTTCCCTCAACAACCTGATTATTTACTGGATTAATCTTATCAATATTCAAAAAGATATTTTTTGCAGAGCTTATATTATCACCGGTATAATAAGTTAATGTTCCTTTATATTTTGAACCGCCTTCCTTGGTTATGGTATTAACAACACCGCTTAATGCATTTCCATATTCAGCATTAAAAGTACCGCTTACAACTGAAAGCTCTTGTACGGCATTGGTGGAAATTTGTACTGTCCTTCCAAAATCATATGGATTTATTGCCGAGACGCCATTAACATTGTACGCAATTTCAGTTGATCTGCCTCCGCGGATATGTAATTCCCCGCCTGAACCTTTAGTAATTCCAGCCTGCAGTGAAAGTATTTGACTTATATTTTCGACTGGTAGAGATTTTATCTGCGATTCATCTATTGATGTTTGAGAGGATGTCAAATCTTTCCTAATCAACGGTCTATCTGCTTCTACAACTATAGTATTCAAATTAATTGCTTCGGCTAGAAGTTGCACATTAATTCTTGTAGTAAAATCGCTTGAGACTCTCACATTGGTAATCATTTTTTTTTGATAGCCAACGCCGCTGAATATTAAAGAATATTCCCCAGGCTCTATATTATTAATTACATATGTCCCATCGAGATTTGTAGAGGCACCTAAAGCTGTTCCTTCAATAAAAACATTAATGCCTATCAATTCTTCTTTTGTTTCTGTATCTGTAACTTTTCCGGCAATTTTTCCTGTACCGCCGGCATAAATTTGAATTCGAAAAAGAAAGAGAGAAGTTGAAATGACAAGAGTAAAAAAAAGTAAAAGTTTTTTCATCGTTACCTCAGCAGCAAAATTAAATGTATAATAATCGAATTATCATTCCTTTTCGGGTTTACAAAACGATTTTAATCTAACTGAAGTTAAACAAAATCGTGCTTCGGAGATCAGAAACCAAAGTTTTGTCATTCCCGCGAAAGCTTGCCTACCGGCAGGCGGGAATCCATGATTTTATTCCAATTTCCACAAATAGATTCCCGATAAAAGCGTTCGGGAATGACATAATTATTGTTTTACGTAACTTCAGTTAATCTAATTAACAATTGGATGAAAAATGAAAAGGGTTGTCAGAATATTTATTTTTGAAAAAATCCTAGATAAACGAATATTGACAACCCTAATAAACATCTACTATATTACTTGAGCAACTGCATCTTTTTTGAAACAGTATAATTACCGGCAGTTAATTTGTAAATATAAATTCCGCTAGTAAGACCGGCAGCATTGAATTTTACATTGTACGATCCGGCAATTAAATATTCGTTGTTAATCAAAACCGCAACCTGCCTTCCGAGAATATCATATACGGTTAACACAATATTGGATGCTTCAGTAATTCCAAATTTAATCTGAGTTGTTGGATTAAATGGATTTGGGAAATTTTGTTCCAGGTAAAATTGTGTTGGAATCGCATCGTTTTCTTTTTCAACAGAAAGTAGTGTGAATTGCTTGTCTAAAACAATTATTGGCATTCGATCATTGGTGCCATCAGTTCTTGGATATCCTTGAGTGTAAATTATTTCATCTGCTGCATCCCCGTCAACGTTTGCAACGGTTATAACATCTAAGTCGCCAGTCTTAGTATTATAAGCCGAATCAATAACAGATGCAGTATAACTAGCAGCTAAAGTAATATCTCCCCCTTGGTACTCAACTCTAAACAGTGGTTTTTTTCTGCTGTTATTTGCATCATATCTAGATCCACAAATGAAATCCAATCTACCATTTCCATCAACATCGCCAGCGTCTGCACCATTTAAACGAACTGCACCGAGCGGTTCTAAATCAACTAATGCCGTGGCTTTAAGCGTGTCGGCAAATTGCTGCAAGATCCATACTTTTGCGCCAGCTCCTTTTGCATTATTAAACCAATCAGCTAAAAGAATTTCCTTTGTTCCATCTTTGTTTATATCAACAACTTTTGTTCCTTTAAAAGAACCTATAGCTGTCATACTTGTTTGGACTTTTGGTGCTTGCCAAGCGCCACTTGCGTATTTAATTCCGTATACTTTACCTCCTGAATCAAAAACATATACAATATTATTAATTACAGCCACATCATATTTACTTGAAGTACCATATACCGCAATACCAGTTCCATTATATTCAAGAGTCCATTTTTCAGTACCCCCTCCCAAATTTGGAATTACATCGACAGATAGAACACCAACGTGCATTGTACCCCAGCGGTCAGCAAAAATTATTTCATCTTTACCATCGGCATCGGGATCGGCAATAATTATTCTGATTGGCCTTATATCAACGTTTGTACCAGGTACAATGTTGGTCATAGCATTTGGTATAAATCCACCGAGTCCATCTGAAACTCCCATGTTATCGCTGCCATCACCGGGATACTCATAAACTAATATTCTAGCAGCATCAGGAATTACTTGCCCCGAAGCAGCATAATTTGCTGGAGCCCAATAAATTTCAGGTTTGCCATCTTTATCAGTATCACCCCAAGCCAAACCTGGCCAAGTATTTTGTCCTACCAAAGGAGAAGTAGCAGACCAAACAGAATCCCATTTTGCTGTAGTTTTATTCCACTCAAATTTATAGATCCTTGGAATCAGCTCGTATGGACGGTTAACCGCATTAGTGTTACATGCATAAATCTCCGGTTTACCGTCTTTATCAAAATCAACACCGGCAATTACATTACCAAAACCGCCGATCTCTTTTCCAGAGGGTTCTTTAATCTCTGCTGTACGTGTAAACAATTGCGCTTGAAGCTGAATTACAAACAGCAATACGAAAAACAAAACATGGTATGAAAATTTTTTCATTGAAGCCTCCTATGTTGTTTTTTGAAAGATATAAATAATTGATGAAGTAGAATCTCTAATGAAGTATCTGTCATAATTGAAATATTTAAGATGATTATGAATGAAAAGTTATCTTTTTATGAACTAGTTTTATTCAAGCTAAAAAATTTTTCCTTTTCTGCACTACACGAATGGGTTGTAGTAACTCTATGTGTATGTTAGTTCCTATAACTCCCCATAGTTATTAATAATCTTTTCATCGGTTGTAACCATTCAAAAGTCCTTCCGAATACAAACTAATGATTTTAGTCTAAAAACGCTATATTTATTCATGTCCCTATTTAAGGCTCCCTCCACTGATGAAACTTTCAGTAACCATAATTACAAATTTTCTTCTACTTTCTCCCGGAAATATCCGTTTCTCAAAAACCGATACAAATTTTTTCCCGGGCACACCGTTATTGATGAATAATCTTTGTGCCCACGAATTGAATCGACCGGAATATTATGCTTGGCAGCCAGCCAGGCCATTGTATTTACTACTGCATCCAGTTGATTCTTATTTGGTTCAACCTCTTCAAAATTACCGACCACTTCAATTAGTGCGTGTCCAGTCGGGTCATACTCGGTGTTCGTGTCTCCGGCATAGTTGATGTATCGCCCCTCGTACACTTTTCCATTGAGATCGATTATGTAATGATATGGAATATCTATCCAATGTTTTTCCGCTCGCGACCATTTTTGAAGACTGCGAAGATATTCCATCGGGTCTCGCCCTACCGGAAACGTTTCACCTTGATGATGAAGTGTAATGTGTGTGATCTTATGTTTTTTTGCAAGCGAATCTACAGCCGCCGTTCCACCCCATTGCGTAACGGTTATAATGCTTTCTTGAAAATCATTTAAAGAAAATTGTCTTGAGACAGAGCAGCCGGAGAAGAAATAAATTTCTCCAAGAAGAGCTAAAGGAAGAAAGAAAATTCTTACAAAATTATTCATAGAGAACAAATTCCTGCATATTGTACTGATTTTCCGAAATTCCTTTTTATCCATAATGATTGAGTCGATGGGCATACTAATTCTAAATTATTTTTTTACCATCCGCACTATCAAATAGATGGATTTTTTCAGAATCGAAGAATAATTCAAATTCTTTTCTTGAACGAAAATCCATTGTGGGCTTAACTCTTCCGGTAAACGGAATGCCTTCCAAATTAAAATGTAAGTAAACATCACTTCCCATCTGCTCAACTAAATCTACTTCTACATTAATTTTATACCCGCCCTTAGATTCTATCCCGAATTCTTCAGGGCGGATTCCCAATGTAACATCCTTATCGATATACGGAATAAGTTTCTCTGAATTTTTTGGACTCAATTGAAATGAGATCAACTTTTCATTGCTTATAAAGGCAAGTCCGTTATCTTGAACAATTTTTCCGTCAATAAAATTAATAGCGGGACTTCCGATAAATCCGGCAACAAATTTATTAGCAGGATAATTATAGAGATTCATTGGCACATCGACTTGCTGTACAATTCCATCTTTCAGAACGACAATCCTATCACCCATTGTCATAGCTTCTGTTTGATCGTGTGTAACATAGATTGTAGTTGCTTCAAGCCGTTGATGCAGGCGTGATATTTCGGCGCGCATTTGCACACGCAATTTTGCATCAAGATTACTTAACGGTTCGTCAAATAAAAACACTTTAGGTTTGCGCACTATAGCACGCCCCACTGCCACACGCTGACGCTGACCGCCCGAAAGCTGTTTTGGTTTTCTATCTAAGAGATGTCCCATATCTAAAATTTTGGCTGCATGGTTTACACGCTCTGTAATTTCCTTCTTACTAAATTTTCTCAATTTTAGACCGAAAGCCATGTTATCAAAAACCGTCATGTGTGGATAGAGTGCATAGTTCTGAAAAACCATTGCAATATCCCGGTCTTTCGATTGAACATTATTAACAAGTTTATCATCAATGAATATCTCTCCTTCAGAGATTTCTTCGAGACCTGCAATCATTCTCAGCGTTGTTGATTTTCCGCATCCGCTGGGACCTACAAGCACGACAAATTCTTTATCATTTATTTCAAGATCGACTTCATGAACGACTCTATTTTTGCCGTCATAAACTTTTGAAACGTTGATCAATTTTACAGATGCCATTATTTCTCCTTTGGATTCTGAAGAATGTTCCGGTGAAGAATCGATAAAAATCATCGGAACTCAAAACGACAATTATGTCATTCCTTAACACTCCCCATCATAATTCCTTTTATATAATATTTCTGCAGTGCAAGAAAGACAATCAGAACCGGAACAATAGTTATTACGGAACCCGCCATCATTAATTCCGTATCTTGAACATGCTCGCTCATCATGTTTGCAAGAGCTACCGGCATTGTATACATGCTGGAATCTGTCATTACAATCAAAGGCCACAAAAAATCATTCCAAGTTCCCATAAAAGTAAATAACCCTAACGTAACAAGAATCGGTTTGCAGAGAGGAAGTATAACACGAAAGTATATTTGAAACTCAGTCGCTCCGTCCATCTTTGACGCTTCAATTAAACTATCCGGTATTGATAAAGCATATTGCCGAATTAAAAAAATTCCAAAGATGCTCGCCATACCCGGAACGATAATTGCGAAGTATGTGTTGATGAATCCCATGTTTTTAAGAATTAAAAATACCGAAAGCATTGTAACCTGTCCGGGAATTATCATCGAACTCAACAAAAATTTGAACAATCCTTTCTTACGGGCAAAGCGATACTTTGCGAACGCATAACCGGACATTGAATTGAGCAGCAACGAAAAGAAAGTTACACCAAGCGAAATCACCAAACTGTTGAATAAATATTTTGTAAGATTGAGCCGTGTGAACAAATTTTGGTAATGTGAAAAATCAAATTTATCGGGAAGGAGTTTTGGCGGATAAGTATTTGCAGCACCGGTTGACATAAATGATGCGGATATCATCCACAAAAAAGGAAGAAACGTCATCACACCAAGTATAACGGCTATAGAAATAACTAAGTACTTTTTCATTTCATCAATCCGTTTCTTTCTGAAGTTTAAATTGAATGACGGTACCGATCAGAATTATTACAAACAATAAGAATGCAATGGCAGTGGAGTAACCAATATTCCACCAACGGAATCCTTCCTGATACATGTAAAGCACAATACTGAGAGTACTGTTAAGTGGTCCTCCCTGCGTCATCACATATGGTTCGGCAAAAAGCTGGAAGTATCCGATCATGGTAATTACTCCGATGAAAAGTGAAGTCGGGGCAAGCATCGGTACGGTTATACTTTTAAATTTCTGCCAAGCTGAGGCACCTTCGATGCTTGCAGCCTCATAAAGTTCTTCCGGAATGTTTTGCAATCCCGCGATAAAAATTATCATATTGTAGCCGAAATTTTTCCAGACGGCTAAAAGAATAATTGCGGGCATCGAAAATGTCGGATCTCCAAGCCAATCAATTTGCCCGATTCCGAAAATGCTTAAAATGTAATTTAACAATCCGAAGCGTGGATGATAGATATATCTCCACACAATCGAAACTGCAACCAGCGTGGTAACTACAGGAAGAAAATATACTAAACGAAAAATGCCTTTGTACTTGATCAACTTCGAATTGAGCAATAAAGCCGCGCCGAGCGAAGTTGCAACCGAAAGAGGTCCGCCTACAATTACGAAGTAAAATGTATTTTTGATTGAAGTCCAGAAGAGCGGGTCGTTCAGAAGATTGAAATAATTTTTTAACCCCACAAAGCGCATATTACTTAAATTACCGAGCGCATAAATATCGAAATCTGTAAAGCTCATCAGGAAGGCAACGATTACGGGCAGGAAGAAGAAAGTGAAAATCACAATCAGAGACGGACCAAGAAAAAGTATTACTGCGCTGAGTTTTGTTTTATTCATTTTCTGTCCATCATCCATCTTCTTTTTTCAAGAATGTCGTTAGCGTCTGTATCTAATTCTTTCAGCACTTCTACAATTGTTTTCTTTTTACGAGCTATCACCTCAGTTGTCTGCTGTATTTTTGAAAAAACAATCTGTTCCCACTCAGGCACCTTAGGCGTTGGTTTTGTTTTATGAAGCTGCGTATAGAATGCTTTCATAAATTTATTATTCACTAAAGAGGAATCTTCCCAAACTTTTTTTACAGCCGGCAGTGATGAAACAAGTTTGTAAAATTTCAGTTGAGTCTTGGCTTCAGAGATAAATTCAATAAATTTCCATGCTGCTTCTTTGTATTCGGATTTCGCATTCAAAGAAAGACTCGAACCTCCTGCCAAAGAGTATCCGGGATAATCGTTATCCGGAGAAGGCAAAGGTGCGGTCATCCATTTATTTTGTATCTCTTTCGGAAGCCGGTTCTGGAATTCGGTTACATTCCACGGACCTGTTATATACAATGAAAAGAATCCTTCGCCGAAAGCCTGGAAAACATTCATAATTTGTTGCATATCCACCGGAGCTAATCCTTCATGATAAAACTTAGCCAGATACTCAACAGCTTCTCTGAACTCTTTACCGGAAAAATTTCCATAACGGTTTTTGTTTTTAAGAAGTTCGGCATTATTCTGAATTCCGAATAGAACAAAAGGAACCCATTCGTTTGTTGGAATGAAGAAAGAATAGCTGTTGAATTTTTGTTTTATCTTTTTAGATGCGTCATAAAGTTCAGCCCATGTGCGGGGAGAATTTTTGTAGCCTACGCTTTCAAGTATATCTGTCCGGTAGAACATAACGCGTGTATCAACGTACCAGGGAATTCCATAAACAGTCGTATCGATCATATTTGTTTCCCAGATACCAGAAAAATAGTTGAATGCTTTTACAACTGAAGATTTATTTATGTATGAGTTTAGGGGCTCTATGGACCCGAGAGATTCAAATTCCGGTATCCATGTATTGCCGAGCTGGAAGACATCAGGTAAAGTCTCCCCAGTAAACGCGGTGATAAGTTTTTCATGTGCGGCAATCCAGGCTATCTGTAAAACTTTTACTTTTATATTCGGATTCTTCTTTTCGAATTCAGGAATAAGTTTGGAGACCGTTTCCCCCTCGACACCCATAGCCCAAAAATTAATTGTGATTTTTTTATCATTCTTTTGTGTGCAGTTCCAAAGCAAGAAGATAGAAGTAAGGAGTAAGAAACAAGGAGTAAGAAATAAGAAGTAAGCAGTTATTTTTTTGTTTGTGTTCATATCATTTTTGCAAAACCATTTTGCCGGTGGCTGAATATTTTCCTGCGCTTATTCTATATAGATAGACTCCAGATGTTAGGCTTTTTCCTGCCGAAATTTTAGCCGTGTCGAATGTTATATTATGTTCGCCTGCGTCTTGTTTTTCATTTACAAGTGTTGCAACTTCTCTTCCGAGAGTATCATACACTTTCAACTGCACATGATTTTGTTTTTCCAATTGATAACTGATAACAGTTGACGGATTAAAAGGATTCGGATAATTCCCTTTCAATATAAATTCCGTGGGAGTATTTTTTTGATCAGCAACATCTGATACGTCCGGCGAGAAGAAGAACGGTATTTTAGTAAGTGCAGCATTAACATCAGCATCCGCCATGAAGAGCTTCCACAGCAACTGAGAACGGTAGTTTTCTATCATACAAATTATTGGTCCTTGATCAATTGCAAGATAATCATCATTGAACCAAAACTTGCTTACATTGAATGCATCCTTAAAACCAAAGTCTCCCCAAAGCGCATTGCCGTAAACTCTGTAAAAATGTTTGATTGCATTAAGAGCCAGATTTTCTTTTTCATAAAGGAAGTATGGCATCGAAGAGATAGCAGCTGTCGGTGCAATTGTTCCATTATCGTTTGAGCCGGGTTCATGCGCTAAATAGTCCACCCCAGGGATACTATTGCTGGCAGTTAATCCCCAGCTGTTTTCACCGTAACCGGCAAACTTTTTGGGATTCTCGATACAGTATGCGCGGTTGATCATTGTCTGATTGAAATTATGGACAAAATAATTTGCATACCAATCTCTTTTACCTCGCGGATCAAATCCTAAAAAAGAATAATGAGTAAAGAAGAGCGGTCCGCCGTAATTTGTTCCTACTTGAAGTTGATAACCGTATATAGGTTGACCTGTATACTTAATACCTCCGTCAGTTCCCCATCCACTTTTATAATAAGCCGGCAAGATAGGATTAGTTGGTGAGGCAACTGCTAGGAAATAAGTGATCATAGTTTCGTTCCAACCGTGAAAAATAAAAGAGCCGCCTTCGGGAATATTAAATCCATAAGTTGGGGACCAATTCCAATACAAACCGGTTGAACCGCCTCTGTAAAAATCCCAATCAACTTCCTCCCAAATTTGTTTAATCGTATTTCTGATGAACACTTCATCGCTGCTTTGCCCGTTGAAATATTGCTTTGCAGCGAGAAGACCTTGAATCATGAATGAAGTCTCAACGATATCTCCACCATTCTGGTAATTCCCAAATTTCACTACTTTACCTGTAGTTCCGTTGAACCAATGAGGAAAGACACCATGAAATTTGTCGATCCTGTTTGCAAGAAAATCTACAATCTTTTTCATCCTTGCAACACCTTGATCTCGCGTGATGAATCCGCGTTCGATACCGACAAGTATTGCCATAACTCCAAATCCGCCGCCGCCGATTGTATTTGTAACATCACTTTCATTGGGCTGCCAGCGTTCGCGCGCAATACCTGAATTGAGATCGCCCCAATCCCAGAAATATCTAAACGTTGCGCGTTGAGTCATATCAAGGAATTCAGTATCGCTCATTTGATGAGTAGGAGTTGATACCTCGGCGCTCATAGTTGATTCGTTGCCAGAAAGATCGTAAGCGATGATTTTATATTTATTGGCAACTGAAGTATTGCCGATCCATTCCGAAAAAAATGATCTGTATTTTTTTACGTTTGCCAAAAATTGATATGCTGAACCATTCCACTTGTAAATTTTATAACCGGCAAGATCGGTTTCTGTGTTCGGCTGCCAGATCAGATCAATGTGGGACTCATACGAAATTGACCCAAAATTTTGGGGAGTAGAAGGAGGTGTAATATCTTGTGCATGAACAAAACATGTTAGCAATAAGAGCGATGCGCAATACAACATTATCTTTTTTATCATTTTAATTGCCTCTCAATTTCGATCATAAAATCATTGATTGCTTTTGACTGTCTATCAGTTATTAGAGCTAAGGTAATTTTGTGTTTTCCGGTTTTCATATTCATCGGTAACTTAATATGAATCGATTCATAATCAATAAAACGGATTGAATCAGCTTCAATTTTGCCAAGATTTATTTTGTGAATAAGTCTTCCATCCAGGTTGAAATCTAAAGAACAATTACGGTAACTGCGATTTAAATCGTTAATAATCCAAAGATCGATCAGCAGATTTTTACCTGCAAAATATTTTTTCTGCCGCGCACGGACCGATACATAAAGAGGCTGCATCACTTTCTGAAGAACGAAGAATCCTTTCTTTTTTCTATAATAGTAATCCACTACAGACCATGTAATTGAGGGCCAGCAGTCAATAAGCATAAACTGAAAGACTCCGTTTATTCCGTTAAATCTCTTGCGGCGGTAAAAATCAATTGCTGTCTTAATCAGATCCGCCTGATACCCCTGAGAATTTGCTATCAATTCTTTTATCGATTCGCCTTTTTCAACTCTGGCTATTTGAAATGTCTGTTCATACTGAAAATTATGATACTTCCATTTAGCCCAGTCGGGTTTTTCTATTTCTTCCAGAGAAAGAAATTTTTTCAATGATGACAACTGCGGAATTGCCTGTGCGCCGAATTCAGTAACAAGAGGACCCATCGGTGCTGCGGCATAATGTTCTTTATCACCCCAGTACCAGCCGTCGTATGCGTGTTCTTCGTAATTTGATGCGATGCGGATTACACGCGTTTTATCCTGGCCTTGAACTGCCCTTTTAAGTTTTCTGTCAAGAGTTTCAATCTGCTCTCCCGGCTCATTATGACAGCACCAGAATGCTATTGAAGGATGGTTATATTTCTGATTTACCATCACTTTGATCTGTTCAACGGCATTGACTGCAAATTCTTTTGAGTTGTCGTATGTCCATTGCAGAGGAAAATCCTGCCAAACCAAAATTCCATGCCGGTCACATTCATCATAATATTCTTTCCGATTGACATGGGCATGCATGCGCACAATATTTAAATTTGCCTCACGCATCAGAGAAACTTGCTTAAATATTTTCTCCGGTGATAAATCGCTCATAAACTGTGTTGGTATTACATTTGTCCCGCGTAAGAAAAGCCGTTTACCATTGAGATAAAATATTTGCTTATCATCCAGCTTAACTTTACGGATTCCGAAATTTGATTTATGCTCTCCAAAAATTTTACCGGATATTTTCAAATCGTATAAATCCGGTCTTCCCAGATCCCAGCTCCACCACAATTCGGGATTATTTATTAGGAGGGATAATGTGAAATGACCCCTCTTCGGTTTAAGCTGAACATCGAATACATTTGTATGTTTTTTCTTTGAAGGAGATGTTAATACTATGCTTATCTTATCATTCAAAAGTTTTAACAAATTTGACTTATAGCTGCAATCAATTTTTACCAGTGCACTCTTTTTGTTAAAATTGATTTTTGAACTCACTTTTACGTTTTCTATGAATAGATGATTGGTAATGTTTAATAGAACATCATTCCAAATTCCACCGGTGTTTTGATCCTGCCCCCGTTCATAATCCCACCCGCCCGGTCTGCAATCGTGATGATTAAAAATTCCTTTAATAAGTTTTTTCTTTAGAGGCCAAACGGTCTTCGGTTCTTCGAATGGTGATGTAACTTTCACAATCAATAAATTATCCGCACTGAGCAATCGACTGACATCACAGTTAAACGATTGGAAATAACCTTCGTGCCCGCCAAGGAATTTTCCATTTAACCAGACATCAGAGAAATAATCTATACCTTTGAACTCAACTACGTTTAATTTATCTGTAAACTGTGAAGCGTTAACTGAAAACTCTTTTATAAACCAGATTGATCCGTTGAAGTTATTTAATCCCGCAAGCTGCCAGTTGACCGGAATACTCATTTCGTCTTTTATCTTTCCCGACAAAAACATTTCATGAACGGATGTATAACTGAGTTTGCCGTCTTTGTCGGTTTTGTAAAACCAATTTCCGTTAAGAAGGATTTGTTTCATTGCTTTCCATTTATTTCAATACCATTCGATTTATAAATCTTCCAGCCGTCGGTTGTCTTGAATTCATCAAGAATATTTGACTGACCGAACACCTGAACCGCTAGGGAAAGAAGAACAAGAATCGGTATCAAATATTTTTTGATATAATTTCCCAGACTTTGGATTGTTCTGTTTTGGGGAATGAACTTATTAATTAATTGCTGCTCTTCATTCATACAGATTCCAAAATTTTTGAACTCCATAAAAGATCCGGAGAAACGGAGTGTAGGGGGCTTCTAAAAACTTCAAGAAATAATCTGCGTAAATCTATTTTATCCGTGTTTATCTGCGTTCTATTCATTTAAAAAATAGTTTTTAGAAGCCCCCTGTAGTTAAATTCTATTTATTATTTTTGAAACCCAGTCGCGTCAAACCTTTCTTCACAATTGGATCTTTCATAAAATATTTCCAGACAAATCCGTTCATGTAATTTTCAATCATTATAACTATCGGACCCTGATCAAGTCCGAGATAATCTTTATCGTACCAATTTAAAGTTGGATTGAACGCATCCAGGAATCCGTATTTGCCCCAGAGTCCTTTCGAACCGTATTTATCATACATATTCATTAAAGCAGGAATAGTAATTTCCGGTGCGAAGGGGATTGAACTGCCCGTAGCTGTTGGCGCAATTGTTCCATCGTCAAATGTTGAATCGGGTCCTGAAGTTCCGCGTGCCGAATATGTCCAAAATTCTTTTCCGTCAAAATTATATTTCTCCCCCGGTCCATCGCACGCTGTCAATCCCCAGGTAAGCGAGTCATATCCGACCCATTTATTAATATTTCTGATTGCGTATTCCCGTTGAACGTATGCTGCGCGTCTCGAATTTTCGAAATAATCCATCCCTCTTTGCTGCATATATTTATCAATCAAACCCCGCCCATCAAACCAGAGAAAAGAGAATTGATGAATGAACAGCGCCGGAAATACAACGTGACCAAGTTCTCGGCTATAAGGTTCCCGCCACTGATATGTTTTCAACCAGGTATCGTAACCTTTTTCTGCGTCGGGCATATCCATTCCTGCTGCAATAATGTATAAGAACAAGGCTTCGGTATAACCCCACCATCCAAGTTTATTGAAGCCATCTTTTTTATCCCAGCCGAGTGAGATTGTGTTTGCATATTGACCGGTAGGCGGCATTGTGAAAAATTTCCAATCGACTCTGTTTAATAATTTTGTTGCTAACTCTCTGATCTGTTTTTCTTTTTCATTTGTACCATTATAATATTGCCGCGCGAAAATAATTCCGCAATAAAGTAATCCGGAATCGATAGACGAAAGTTCGCTATTCCAAAACCGCTTTCCGGTTTTCATATCAAGAAAGTGATAATAAAACCCTTTATAACCGGAGGCTAACGGTTCGGTACTCTGTTCGGAATTCCACAAAAAATTGAGCATTGAAAGTGTGTATTGAACAGACTGCTCTCTCGTAATCCATCCCTTTTCCGCACCAATTGCCCAGATAGGAACTGCAAAACCAACAGCAGCTATAGTTGCAGGTGATCCATCTTGTGAACGGTCTTTCACCATTCCATTTTCGGGATTCATTTCGTGAATGAAGTATAGAAATGATTTGTATTGCAGAGTACTTAGAAATGCCTGTTCTTTTTGAGTGAGTTTGAAATCTACTTTATCATAAGAAAGATATTTCATATTCCGGGATTGACATCCTGCATTCATAATGAAAACGAAAAGGAGCAAGCAAATTAACTTTCTCATAAAACACCTTTCGGATTTTTAAAGTATAACTTTAACTTCAACTACAATGCTATTTACCGGTCTGATAAGATTTTCAGCTTGCTTAATTCCATTGACAAAAATTTCTGAAACGCCGAATGAAACACCGGATTTATTCTCCACTTCTATATTATAAACCGTTCCGTGAAAAGTACGTTTAACTTTGTATCCCTTCCACGTTTTTGGAATGCATGGATCAACCAACAAACCATTTTCAGTTGGACGAATACCAAGAATCCATTCCAGAACAACTTTACTGTACCATTGAGCGGATCCGGTATACCATGTCCATCCCGCCATTCCATAATTTGGTGAATCAGGTCCGTCAATATTACCCGGAGTTACGAAAGGTTCTGCAACGTATTTTTCGGGATCCATTCCACTATTAATTGGATTCAATCTTGAATATGCCAGCCAGGCATTGTCTGCATCTTTCATCATCGCATAAGCCTGAATTGCCCAGGTTGCGGCGTGAGTATATACACCGCCGTTCTCTCTTCTTGCAGGTGCGTAACGGGAAAGATAACCAATATATTTATCCGGCTTAGAATATGCTGGCCAAAGCAGAAGTGCACCGTTATCTTTTAATAAATAGTCCGATACAGAATTCATCGCGGCCGTCTGTTTTTCTTCATCTGTTGAATTGCTTATAACACTCCATGTTTGAGCGTTGAGATAAATTTTTCCCTCTTCACATTCATCACTTCCTATCTTAATACCATTATCCTTAGTTGCGCGCCAAAACCATTTGCCATCCCAAGCGAACTTGTTGATTGCCTCTTTCAATTCATCAGCTTTCAAATTGTAACGAATTTGCAAATCAGCTCTTCCAACTTTTTCTGATAAACTTGCAAATCTTCTTAAGATTAGATATAAGAAATGTGCGAGCCAAACAGATTCTCCTTTAAATTCCAGACCAACAGCACTCAAACCGTCATTCCAATCACCGGCTCCAATTAAAGGCAAGCCGCGGTCACTAAACCGTGTTAATACTTTTTCAATTGAAGCGACACAATGATTAAAAAGAGAATCCTCTTTTTCTTTATTATCGTAATATGGTTCTGTCTCATTTAGGAATTCGTAATTAGCAGTTTCATCAAGATAATGGAAGAGAATAAATGGAAGCCACAGAAGGTCGTCTGTCATTTTAGTTGGCAATCCGGTTTCGCTAATTGGATGCCACCAATGGAGAACTGTACCATCTTCAAATTGATGGCGGGCGTGAAGACGAATTTGTTTCTCGGTTAATTTGTGATCAATCGGCAGATAGACCATACTATCCTGAAGTTGATCTCGAAAACCAAACGCTCCGCTCTGCTGATAGTATGCTGTACGGGCCATTAACCTTCCCGCTATAGCCTGATAACGAGCCCACTTATTAATCATCAGATCCATCGCATCATCGGGCGTATTAATTTCAAGTGTACCTAATAAATTTGTCCAATATTTTTTTACATCTTCCAGAGCATTCTTTATCTGCTCTTCGGTTCGGAATTTTTTTAATGTTTCAAAAACATTCTTCTTAGTCGGTTGTATTCCGAGATAAAACGCGATTGATTTGGATTTACCCTCAGTTATATTTGCTTTAACATGGACTGTTGCGATCGAGTCGTTCCATTTGCCAACTTTATTTGAAAGCGCTTCTTTCATCAAGCCGGCTGGGTTATCGAGATTATTGTATTGGCCGATAAATTCCTCTTTATCCCCTTCGAAATCAATTATCGCTTTATTGGAAGAAATAAATCCATAGTAAGGGTATTCAATATTCCAGTGCCCCCTATCTCCGAGCGGAACCTCCCACAATCGTTTTGTTGCAAGCATTGCATTGTTTTCTGCATTGAATTCTGTCTCTATAAATTGTTTATGAAATTCGCGATGATGATCGTTTGAAGTACCGAGGCACCATTCGAAATAAGAATAGATAGAAAGATCAAGCGGCTCTTTAGAGTTATTGGTGATCTTGAAATCCCAGATTTCAAGATTGTCATTCATAGGAACAAACAGTGTTAATTTTACAACAATGTTTTTGAATTCGGATTTGAATACAGTATAGCCGAAACCGTAACGGGCTTCATAATTTTGTAATTCTGTTTTTGAAGGCATCCATGTTGGGTTCCAGATTTCGCCGGTTTTGTTATTCTTGAAATAAAAATATTTGCCCCAGTCATCGCGTATCATATCCTGGTGCCATCGGTTTAAGCGGTTAAATTCGGAATGTTCATTCCAGCTGAAGCCGCCTCCAATTTGTGAAACCACCAATCCATAAACTCCGTTCGAAATAACATTGATCCATGGCTTAGGAGTTTTATGATTTGTGATTACATATTCGTTCCCGTCATCCGTGAAATGACCGTATTTGGTTCTATACTTTGCCACTTTCAATTTTCCGATTTAATAGTGGACATCTCTAATAACTTCAATAATAATCTGTGGAAATCATTTTAATCCGTTTTATCAGCGTTCCATTTTTTAAAAAATAGTTTTTAGAGATCTCCTAGTTTTAGCATGAGCTTCTAATTACAAGTTCAGATGTAATTTCTTTTTTCTGAATTGTTTTGTTAACTGTACCATTCATTTTTTCTATGAGCCGTTCTGCGGCCACTTTACCAATTTTATCAGTATCAACTCTTATTGTAGTCAGAGATGGATTTGCATATTCCGAGATCAGAATATCATCAAATCCTGTGACTGCAATGTCGGCCGGTATTTTTAGTCCCTTTGAATGTATTGCCTTGTAGCAACCGAGAGCCATCATATCATTAGCTGCAAAAATTACATCCGGTTTTTCTTTTTCATTAAGAAGTTTTGAGCAAGCCCGTTCACCGCTCTCCATCGTAAAATTTCCATTTGTTAACCAACTCTTCTTTACTGCAATTTTATATTTTGAACAAGCATCTATAAATCCTTTCTTTCTCAAAAAGGCATCATTGTTATTCGGCGGTCCGGATATATGAGCGATTTTTTTGTATCCCTTTTCCGCCAGAAATTCCACCATTCTAAATGCCGATTGATAATTATCAGTCGTAACGACATCAAAATCCCCAATGTTATCATCTCCGCTGATCAATACGAATGGAACGTTTCCGCTGACAAGCATTTTTTTAATATCGCTATTTATAAACGGTATGAGTAAAATAAATCCACCGACTATTCCGCAGTTCATCATTGTATTAATGGATTCTGTAATCGATCTGTTTTCGTGGGAACTCATAACCATCGTGTAATATCCATTCAGATAAGAGGTGCCATCAATACTCCTTATTATTTCCGAGAAGTATTCATCGGATATATCGGGTAGTACTAAGCCGATGATATTTGATTTACCTTTCACAAAGTTACGTGCGATAATATTCGGATTATAGTTGAACTGCTTCGCGATTTTAAGTACTAAGCTTTTAGTGTCCGAGCGGACTTTACTATCGCCGCTAAGAGCCCTTGATACAGTGGCAATTGACACATTTGCCTTTTTTGCAATCTGTTTTATAGTGATCGGCATTAGAATCTGTTTTGGGGGAAAGTGTATAATGTAAACGTTTACATTGCTGTTTTAACTTAACTATGCCAATCGTGATTGTCAAGAGCTATTTTTAAGAGTCTGAAAATTTTATGATAATCCGTAACTGGAAATCTTCATTGAAAATCCAAAAGTGAGTCATTTTAATTCCCTTACAAAGATGAATCACTAACCATGTAATAAGTTTAGAAAATTGTAAATTTATGGTAACATAATTTTGAGATGAAAAACCACAGAGGATAGTTGAGTATGCTGCTTATTAAAAGGCTTTACAGGTATTTAATCCCAACGATTGTATTAGTAGTTATTCTTTTCCGTGCCGATTACTCCGCCCAGACTCTTGAAGAACGCATCACCGAGTTAATGTCGAAGATGACTCTTGAAGAAAAAGTGCTGCAGCTTCACAAAGAAGGAGGAATGAATACTGCGGATAACCTGCGTTTAAATATCCCGGGTTTTATTATGTCGGACGGACCACATGGTGTACGTAACGGTACAGCAACTTCATTTCCAGTCGGGATAGGATTGGCAGCTACATGGGACGTTGATCTGGTTTATAAAGTGGGTGAAGCAATGGGAAAAGAATTTCGCGGAAAAGGAATTCACCAAATGCTTGGACCTGTTCTGGATTTATGTCTCGATCCCCGCAATGGCAGGTCTCCTGAAACGGGCGGAGAAGATCCTTACTTGAATGCAAAGATCAATACTTCAGTCGTTCAAGGTGTTCAATCAACTCCAACAATTGCAACAATAAAACATTTTTATACCGAGTACAGACAAAACGGAAGGACAAGCAATAACTACACACTCAGCAACCGGATGTTGCTTGAACATCATGGATTTCAATTCCGTGATGCGGTTCAGACCGGAGGTGCTATGAGTGTGATGAATTCTTACAACCTTATTAATGGATTGAAAGCAGCGGAGAATCCAACTCTTTTAGGAACTGTACTAAGAACAAAATGGGGATTTCCCTATTACGTTGTTTCTGATTGGGGTTCTCTCTGGGATGCAAAAAAAGCAATCGAGGCAGGATGCGATATTGAAATGGGTTCCGGTCTTTATGAAAACACAACAGCCGGTTTGTTAGCTCTCGTTAAAAGTGGAAAAGTTACTGAAGCAACAATTAATGAAGCTGTGCGAAGAGTATTACGTACAAAATATTTATCAGGAATAATGGATTACTACCCAGCCGGTGATCCTTCTGATATTAACAGCCCGGCACATCAAGTTCTTTCTCTTGAAGCGGGCAAAAAAGGAATTGTACTTTTAAAGAATCAGGAAAACATTTTACCCTTGGATAAAACCATAATAAAAACAATTGCTGTGCTTGGACCGAACGCGAATGAAATGAGAACCGATGCATCGGGCAGCAGTTGGGTTGATCCGGTTTATAAAGTTTCTCCCCGTGAAGGAATTGAAAAATATATTGGTATTGACAGAGTCTTGTATGCCCAGGGCTGCACAATTGCAGGTGAATATGCAAGCGATGTCTCCGACGCACTTCAAAAAGCAGCTCAAGCAGATATTGTTATTTATTTCGGAGGCCTGGACCCAACACAGGAAGGAGAACCTATCGACCGTGTTAATGGTTCTATCGAACTTCCGGGAAAGCAGAAAGATTTCATTCAACTTATTGGAAAGGTAAATCCGAATGTTATAGTTGTTATGATAAGTGGGGGAATCTGCACTCCAACTCCCTTCATCAATAATATCAAAGGTTTGCTATATGCATTTTATCCGGGACAGGAAGGAGGCAACGCTATTGCGCAAGTGTTGTTCGGAGATTATAATCCGAGCGGCAAACTTCCGGTTACAATGCCTTTAAGTGATTCACAGCTGCCTGACCGAATGCTGAATAATCTTGATAATAATAAAGGGGGAGGCTACCGCTGGTTCGATTATAAAAAATATACTCCTCAATTTGCATTCGGTTTCGGATTAAGCTACACAACATTTGAATACAGTAATATTAGATTTTCTCAGGAAACCTATATTTTTTCGGATCAGGAACTGACTGTGTCGGTGGATGTGAAAAACACCGGTACACGCGCCGGCGAAGAGGTAGTGCAGTTGTATCTAGCCGAACCGGTATCATTTACTCCTAAGTTTGTTAAGGATCTCAGGGGATTTAAGAAAATTTATTTAGAACCGGGAGAGACAAAAACAGTGGAATTTATTCTGGGGCCGAATGAATTTTATCATTACAGTGAGCAGTCTAGAAGCTATGAAATTGATCCCGGTACATATCATGTAAGAATCGGCGGTTCTTCTGATAATCTTAGTCTCAGCAAATCATTTGATATTAGACCGCACCCGCCGAAACCTGATCTGCAGATCGCGAACATAATGACCGTTCCCCGCTTTCCTCTTGAAGGAGATAAAGTAATTTTTCTTGCAACAATTATTAACCGGGGAACCGGTCCATCGCCGAATTCCGGATTTCATGAAGTGAGTTTCAGCGTTGACGGAAAATTTGTAAGCCGTTCGGTTGCTCTGCAGGATTCAATTTCCAAGGGAGGGATGAAGCTCGTCTGCGGAAATATCGGGGACAATAATATTAATTACTGGATTGCAGGAAAACCGGGCATGTATACAATTGAAGCATACGTTGATGATAAGAAAGCTATCAGTGAAATGATAGAAACAAATAATCAGCGAAGTACAACACTCAAAGTTTACAGCACGCCTGCGGTTAATCTCGCATTTCGCAAAACGGTTACTGTTTCATCTATCGAAAAAACCGGAACCGAAGGAGAGAAAGCAGTTGATGGAAGTTTGGGTACACGCTGGTCTTCCTTATTCGCCGATCCGCAATGGATAACCATAGATTTCGGAACTCCTGTTCAGTTTAATGAAGTACGCTTAAACTGGGAAGCCGCATATGCAAAGGAATATCTGGTTCAAACTTCCAATACAAATAATAATTCAGATTGGAAAACTATTTTTAGCCAAACCAACGGAAACGGCGGAGTGGAAAAATTGAGCAGCTTTCAAGGAGACGCGCGTTACCTGCGCATCTTTTGTAATAAACGGGGAACTCAGTACGGCTATTCTCTATTTGAGATTGAAGTGTTCAATAACACGACATCGGATGTAAATGAAGGAGAGGAAGATATTCCATTCAATTTTAGCCTGAGCAACAATTATCCCAATCCTTTTAATCCATCAACGAAGATTGAGTACAGTTTACCTAAAGCAAGTAACGTTAAGATAGAGATCTACAATTCCCTCGGTCAGTTAGTAAACGTTTTGGAAAACTCATTCCGTAATGCAGGCAAATACAATATGGTTTGGAACGGCAATAACTCGACTGGTGATCCGGTGAGCAGCGGAATATATTTCTACCGGATGAGCACGGAAGGATATACACTGGTAAAAAAGATGGTTTTAGTAAGATAATTTATATGAAGGGATGCCGCGCCTGCAACATCCTGATTCAAAATCATTTGATTAATATCATCTTCTTCGATTGAGAGAAATTTCCCGCACTTAATCTGTAATAATAAATACCGCTTGGTAGGCTGTAGCGCAGATTTGAAATCTGCGCTACATTAAAATTCACTTTATATATTCCAACGGATTGTTCTTCATTAACAAGTGCAACCACTTCACGTCCGAGTATATCGTAAATCCTCAATGATACATGACTGTTCACTGCCAACTGATAACTGATAACAGTACTCGGATTAAATGGGTTGGGATAATTTTGGAATAATTTGAACGATCCGGGGATTTCCGGATTCATCTCATCAACCGAAGTTGGCGCTGCTTCTATTTTATAATCTGGAGAAATGGAAACAATATCCAATTCCTGCATGCCAACACCTTTCATTAAATAACTTCCTGCTTTCAAAATAGTAATTGTAAGAGTGTCCCCTTTGATTTCAGGTCTGCAATTAGTATCGAGCGTTAGAAAATTCGTTGATGTGACATTCATTTTGCTTTTAATAAAATTTGAGAGAGGAATTTTTATCTCTTTACCGATTTCAAAATTCACTTTTGAAAGATCCGGAGTAAGCCATTCAACATCGGAATAATTTGATGGAAGGTTGCTGTTAAGCCAAGTTGTACGTTGACTTATCCAATTCTTCAAGTAATTAATTTCTTCTTCGTAATTAGAAAAACGATTTTTATTTGGCCAGATATAAATTGTTGGATTAAAAATGTCCTTCCACTTTGAAAAATTCCTTACACGAGCTTCTGCGGTTAGTACAACATTTTCTTCTATAAAATTTGTAATTGAACTGATGCTGAAAGTTTTATTCTTGACCTCATTCCATCTTTTTGCGAGTTTGTTTTTAAATACCGGATCGATCATCAAGTTAGTTGTCCAAAAAGGACTGCTCCAAAGACCATCGTAATGCTTATATGCTTGCCAGCCTGCAGGATTAAAACCATCATCATAATCAGCCAAACCAAAAGAAATATCATAATCCCAAATTGGACCCATAACTAACTTACCTCCTTCACTATCACGATTCTTATGAAGGTATGCACTCAGACGATAAGCATCTGTGTTTTTTGAAAATTCGTTTAGCAAGTAGTGATCTACAAAAGAATCAATATCAATAAGGTTGTAATAACCTGCAAAAGGATCTCTATAACCGCCTGAATACATTATTGTTTCAAACTTGTTGATATAATCTCTTATATAATTCTGTTGTGCTAAAACTATGTCCGCTGCTTTCGGATATTCATGAATATAAGTGACTGGAGCTTTTGTACTCTGAAACACTGCAGGATATGCTGAGGTCCAATATTTATCACCAGGATCAACCCGATCTATTTTAACTATATATCCGCCTGTAACAGCATCGCCGGTTATATCTGTTGTACTCATTTTTTTTATATTAACCCGGTTCTTATCGCGCTTAATTTTTTCCTGGAGTATATAGATGCCCCTGTAATCTCCGTTGATTACAACTTCGCAATAGCGGGTGCGCGAAGCGTATCTACCCAGATCGTTTGAGAGTTTGTATGTAATTACATTACGCAGGAAAGATTTATCTATGTATGATGCATTAAGCACCCAATCGCTCTCTTCGGGAAAACCAAGAAGTGAAACTTTTAAATCGCTTCCGGCATTATCACGCGTTTCAATTCCATACTGTTTTTTCTCAAACATTTGAGAGCTGTGTCCGCGTAATTCAATCCCAATTTTTCCATTGTAAGCGTTGAATGAATCTGTAAGATTATTTCTTAGGCCGGGTCCGTTATCAATTATACCCATATCTGCGGTTATCTTTGGTTCATCCGGAATTGCTTGTCCGTGTGTATCAATTACCACAATTGGAAGGTTCGATGAGGTGAAAGAAACCTGTCCAAAATTTTGCTTCGGAACTAGAGCCAGAAATGATAAGAAAAGAAAAATTTTGTTAAACATAATAGACATCATTTATTTTTTTATAAAAATACGTCCTTAACAATTTTGCTTAAATAATTATTTTACATCAACTTCCATTTTTAGTTTTATATCTCTTGAAGAACTTCCAACTAAAAAACTATAAATACCGTTTTCAACTTTCCAAGATTGCGACTGCACATCAAAATATGCTAATTCATTTTTCGAAACAGATAAAGTTACTTTTTTCAATTCGCCGGGATTTAATTTTACTTTTATAAATGCCTTCAGCTCTTTTTCAGGACGATCAACCTTTGGTTTTTTCTCTCCAATATATAACTGCGCTGCTTCTGAGCCCTCAATAGTTCCGGTGTTCTTCAAATCAAATGTAACTGCAATATTATTTCCATCTGGTGTAACACTTAAATTAGAATACTCAAAAGTTGTGTAAGATAATCCAAATCCAAACGGGAAAAGCGGTTCAAGATTATATTTATCGAAGTGACGGTATCCTACGTAAATATCATCCGCATAATATGTACGAGCCGGAAAAGTTTTGTAAGTACCGAATGCCGAGCAATCTTCCCATCGCTTTGGAAATGTTACAGGTAATTTCCCGGAAGGATTGTATTTACCAAGAACAACATCTACAATCGCATTCCCGCCTTCGCTTCCGGCAAACCACATTTCAACCACGCCATTAACTTTGTTAATCCATTTATCCATTAATACAGGTGCGCCGGTTGTTAAGACAACAACTACATTTTTATTTACTTCTGCAACTTTTGCAATCAGTTCGTCTTGTTCACCGGGAAGAAATAAATTATCTCTGTCCCGCCCTTCGGTTTCAATTTGGTTTGATGTACCGACGAATAGAAGAACTTGATCGGTTCTCCTGGCGGCTTCGATTGCTGCATTCAGCAATTCATTGCCCGGTGCAGTCCAACCTAATACTGCAATGGCTCCACCGCCCCTTTCATAATATTCCATTTTGATTTTATAAAGTTTTCCTTCTTCTAAGTGAGCAGTGTAAGTTCTTGTTTCAACGGCATGATCATTCCAATCGTTTATAACAAGTTTGTCTTCAAAGTATAGACGGACGCCATCGTCTGTAGATGTACTAAAAATAAAATCACCGGTCTTAGGAGCTTTAATGTATCCGGTCCACCTGACCGAAAAATTATCTTCCCCGATCTCTTTATCAGGACTTTTATCATCCCAGTGGAAAACAATTTTATTATCAATTCGTTTTAAAACGGGGATTCCTCTTAAATCAATATTGGAGAAGTATTCACCTAACAATCCGTTTTGCTTCTGAGTCTGGTCGATGAACAGATATTTTGTTTCAATTCCATCGGCATCACCCTCAAGATTTACTCCTTGCGCGAATTCAATTTTAATTTTGCCAGATAGTTTTTTCTTCAAAGCATCAAGCGGGGAGACAGGATCGATAGGAGTTACATATGCGCTTCCGCCTCCGCCTGTTCTTGGAATTTGCGCCGCTGGTCCAATCACAGCCAGAGTTTTAATTTGATTTTGTTTTAGAGGTAAAATGTCTCGATCATTCTTCAACAAAACAATTGATGCAAGAGAAGTTTCATAAGCAGCTTTCCGGTTCTCTGAACTGTTTACAAGATCAGGATTTTCTTTCCATTCCGGATTATCGAACAAACCAAGTTTAAAAATCACACCGAGAATTCTCTTCACCTTATCTTCAATTGCGGATTGAGAAATATTTCCACTCTTCATTTCATCAAACAAGGTTTTCCGATTCATGAATTCGCCGAACGGCATTTCGAGATCGAGTCCTCCTTTTGCGGTTGGAATTGACGAATGCACAGCACCCCAATCGCTCATCACTAATCCTTTAAATTCCCATTCGTTTTTTAGTTTATCAATAAGGAGATAATCATTTTCGCTTGCATAATGTCTGTTAACTTTGTTGTATGAGCTCATCACACAGAGAACATCTGCTTCAGTAACTGCAGCTTTGAACGAAGGAAGATAGATTTCGTTCAGCGCACGTTCGCTTACAAGAACATCAACCCATGTTCGCTCAAACTCTTGATTATTCACTGCAAAGTGTTTAATTGTAGCGGCTACATTTTCTTTCTGCACGCCTTTGATATAAGAAACCGCCATACGGGATGTTAAGAAAGGATCTTCACCAAAACTTTCAAAATTTCTTCCGCCCATCGGCAAACGAACTATGTTTACACACGGTCCAAGAATCACATGTCTGCCTTTACCTTTTGTCTCCCGTCCAATCGAGCTTCCAATTCCTCTAACTAATTCCGGATCCCAGGTAGCAGCCATAGCAACTGAAGCGGGGAATGCGGTTGACGGATTCCATCTAACTCCAACCGGTCCATCAGTCATTCGAAGTTCAGGAATACCAAGTCGTATATTTGGTTTTGTTGCAAATCCAGTTCCGCCGAGAATATCAATTTTTTCTTCCAACGTCATTCGTTGCAACAAATCATCAACTCGTTTTTCTAAGGGCAATTTTGGATTTTTATATGGAAGACTTTCTTGTGCAGCAACGATTGAGGTAATTAAAAGGAACAACGATAAAATAAGTGTTTTCATTACTTCTCCTTTTGTATTGCAATCTTATAACTCATTGTTTAACTCCAAGTGCATTTAGATATCCTGAATTGATTGTGCAGTTTTTAAATTTGATATTCTCCAGCAAGTCAGCAAATGCTTTCCTAACAATTTCATGAGATGGTTTTGCTTTCCGCACTTCTTCAAAATTTTTCTTAGGTGTTTCCGCATATTTGATTATCTGTTTCCACTCCTCCGTTTGTGCAAAGGAAACAATTCCACGCGTAGAATCCATTTTCTTGTAAGGCCAGAAGCACCAGCTAATTTCATTGTTATCTAATAGCTTTCTAAATGAATCAATCCACACATCATCATTCTCTCCTGATTCACCCATGTATATCGGAACATTATATTTATTACCGTAATCAACATATTCCTGAATTTCTTTCTGTTCGGTCGGCATCCAATATTTATGGAATGTGTATGCCAGATTCTTATCGAACGGAGGACCGAAGACTTTAAAATTAGTATTCCACTGCGATCCGCCGAGAAAGATAATATGATTCTTATCAATACTTCGAATTGCTGCCGTCAGTTTTTTATAGAACGGCTCGAGTAATTTATTCAGGTCTTCTTTGTTTTCGTAAAAATGAGGAATCGGTTCGTTCAGCAGATCATAACCTAAAATTATTTTTTCGTTCTTATATCTTGCAGCAAGTTTTTTCCAGAGATCAATTGTTGTCTTTTGGGCATCTTCGCTTTCATACAGGAATGGATAACTCCAGCTGTCGTCTATATTATCTCCGGTCTGTCCACCGGGTGCGGCATGAAGATCCAGCATAACATAAAGATTCTCTTCTCGACACCACTTAATTACATCATCCAGCCTTTTGAATCCCTCTTCCAGATAAATTTCGGGATGATCCTCAACAAGAAAGAGTTTGAAATTAAATGGAACACGGATATGATTTAGTCCGGTACTTTTGATGAAATGGATATCTTCCTTTGTGATGTAATTATCGCGGAATGCTTTCCAGAATTTTCTTGTTTCATCGGCGCCAAGCAGTTCCTTAAATGCGTTATCGATCAGTCTGAATGAACTCACGTTCTCGAAGCGAAACATGTATCCTTCGGGATTCAGCCAGTTGCCAAGATTTATTCCTTTGGGTATCAGCTCCTTCCCGCTTGCATCAACAATATTTTTACCTTCGCATTTTATAAATCCTTTTTCCTGCGCAGATAGACCAATACCCATCATAATCAATACACAGCAGATACCAAAAATCTTTTTCATCAACTTCTCCTTAAATTTTTAGAATTAATTCGAGTTCAAAATTTTTCTTTGATCTTTCGTTTGCTTCAGCAGCCACTCATAGATTTCCGAATTGTTATAAGTTTCTGTCCACGAATCATGATTAGCTTCCGGATAAATAGTGAGTTTTGCATTTCCTTTACATGCTTTCAACGCATCAACAAGTTCTTGAGATTTCTGCGGATTAACTACATTATCTTTCGCACCATGAAATGCCCACACAGGAAGATCACCTATCTCGCATATTGTCCATGAATCGCTCCAACCGCAGATCGGCATTATGGCTGCAATACGTTCAGGAATTTCATTTGCTAATTTCCACGTTCCATATCCTCCCATGCTTAAACCGGTGATATAAATTCTGTTCTCATCAACATTGTAGTTCTTAATAATATCATCAAGTAATGCAACGAGCGTATTTGTTTTCCAGCGGATTCCTAACGGGCATTGCGGAGAAACAACTATGAATGGAAAATCTTTTCCTTGATCTATCAGTTTCGGCGGCCCGTGTTTTTTTGCAAGTTCAAGATTGTTACCGCGTTCGCCGCTTCCATGTAAGAACATCATCAACGGAAACTTATCTTTTCCGTTATAATCCTTGGGCAGATAGAGCAAATAATTAATGCTCACCTGCTGTTCATAATTTGTCTTCAAACTTTTTTCTTCCTGTCTCTTCATATCATCTTCTTTAACAACATTTGAAGAACAACCAACGATTAGCATCAGGTATCCGGTAAGAAGTAATAAGACTCTTTCTTTCATTTTTTCATTTCCTATTCAACAACTGAAAACGATGCTTCTTTCACATCAACAGAATTAGTTCCTACAAAAACTTTAAAATCGCCCGGCTCAACAACAAAGTTCATATCAATGTCATAGAATTTCAGTTTCTCAGGTGTAATTGTGAATTCGACCTTTTGGGACTCACCGGCTTTCAAAAATATTTTCGTAAAATCTTTCAACTCTTTCACGGGACGTGTAACGGTTCCTACCAGATCACGGATGTAAAGCTGAACAACCTCTTCTCCATTCAAAGTGCCGGTGTTCTTTACTTCAACTTTCACTGTAAGCGATTCGTTCTTTTTAATTTTGTTTTTGCTCAAGGATATATCTGAATAGGAAAATGTTGTGTAGCTCAATCCGAATCCAAACGGGTAGAGAGGAGTGTTTTCTATATCCTGATAGTAAGATGTATAGTGATTTTTAGGATCGTACGGACGGCCCGTATTTTTGTGATTGTAATAGATCGGAACCTGTCCTACATGGCGCGGAAAAGTTACGGGAAGTTTTCCGCTCGGATTATAATCTCCAAAGAGAACATCTGCAATCGCATTACCTGCCTGAATTCCAAGGTACCAGGATTCAATCACCGCAGAAACGTTTTCCTGAATCCAGGTAATCGCCAGTGGTCTTCCGTTCATCAGAACAACAATTACGGGTTTGCCGGTTTTCTGAATCTCTTCAACAAAACTCTGCTGAATACCGGGCAGATCCAGACTTGCTCGGGAACAGGCTTCACCGCTCATATTTCTGCTTTCACCAACAACGACTATTGCCACGTCTGACGATTTCACAAGTTCAATTGCTTTATTAAAACCGTCTTTCTCTTTTCCTTCTATTGTACATCCCTCTTCATAATTGATTTCGGAATTCGCTCCTAATTTATTCTTAATCCCCTCTAAAACCGTAACAACATCTTTCGGGTTTCCCTGCTGATCCCATCCGCCGAGAGGATTATCCTTTGAATTTGCAAGAGGACCAACAACTGCAATTTTTTTCAAATCTTTTTTAAGCGGAAGAAGGTTATTCTGATTTTTTAGAAGGACGATTGATTCACGCGCAGATTGTAAAGTTGCCTGAACAATCTCTTTACTCATAATTGATTTTTTTTCACGTTCAACATTGCAGTATTTATAGGGATCGTCAAACAAACCGAGACGGAATTTGATTCTCAAAACTCTCCGTACACTTTCATCCAAAGTTTTCTCCGAGACCTTTCCTTCCTGAACTAAAGCAGCAAGGTGATTGTAATATGAATTTGTTTCCATATCCATATCCAGACCGGCATTGATTGCAAGTTCGCCTGCATGTTTCGAATCTCTTGCAACTCCGTGAGGAATCAATTCGCCAATCGAATTCCAATCGCTTACAACAAACCCGTCGAACTTCCACTCATCGCGTAAAATTTTTGTGAGAAGAAATTTATTTGCGGATGAAGGTACGCCTCCTACTTCATTAAACGAAGCCATTAATGTAGCGGCACCTGCCCCTACTGCAGCTTTGAATGGCCGAAGATAGATTTCTCTGAAAGTTCTTTCTGAAAAATCAACGGTATTATAATCTCGTCCCCCTTCGGCTCCGCCGTAACCCGCAAAATGTTTTAAGCATGCGGCAATTGTATTTTCGGCAGAGAGATCCTTTCCCTGATATCCATTCACACGTGCAACTGCCATAAGAGAACCGAGGTATGGATCTTCTCCACTGCCCTCCATAATTCTTCCCCATCTCGGATCGCGTGCAATATCAACCATCGGGTTAAATGTCCAATGAATTCCTGCCGATGACGCTTCAGTTGCCTGCCAGCGTGCGGATTTTTCTACGAGCTCGGGATTCCAACTGCCTGCTTCCGCAAGCGGAACCGGAAACGTAGCGCGGAATCCGTGAATTACATCAAGACCGAAAATGAGGGGGATTTTCAGTCGTGATTCTTCAACTGCAATCTTTTGCATTTTCTTTGTAGCTTCTGCACCCACAACATTTAGAAACGAACCAACCTTCCCTTTTAGAATTAAAGCATCGCTTCCCTCGTTCGACTTTTCAGTCTGTGTTCCTGTTGCCCAGCCTCCGCTGTATTGAACAAGCTGCCCAACCTTTTCATCAAGAGTCATCAATGCAAGAACAGAATCAATTCGCTGTTCGATTGTTTTTTTCTGCGCGAATGAAATTGTGCATACAAAAAAAAGAAGAATAATTTTTTTCATGTCAGTCCTCAGAGTAAGTATTATTAATATGTCAATCCGAATCCGTAAGGAAATAACGGATCGTAATTAGCATCACCCAAATTGATCGGAATCTGCTGCATATTTTTTGGCCATGAGTGAGGAAGTTTTCCGACCGGTTTGAAATCTCCAAAGAGCACATCGGCAACACCCTGACCTTCCGTTCCCGGCAGCCATGCGACAATAAAAGCTTTACTGCTATTTAAACTTGGTTCAATCAGCATTGGTCTGCCCGAAAGGAGAATTACTACAACCGGAACTCCCGAAGCTTTTGCTTTTTCGATTGCATCAACATCTTCTTTAGCGAGACTCAAATCTTCACGGTCACCAAACATTTCCGCGTACGGAGTTTCTCCTACAACTACAACGCAAACATCTGCGCCTTCTGCACCTGATCCATCGGTTGATGTTGTAACTTTAGTACTACTTGAAACAGTGTTTTTTATTGCTTGCAAAATTGTTGTACCGCCGTTTATCACGTTTCCGCTTTTGCTTTGCCAGATGATTGTCCAGCCGCCGCATTGATTGCCGATATCATCGGCGCTCTTGCCTGTAACATGAATTCTTTTCATTTCTTTGGAAAGCGGTAATACCTTATCCTCATTCTTCAGGATAACGAGAGATTGACGGACTGCATCTCGTGCAACTTCTCTGTGTTCTTTTGAACCGACCTTTGCAGTAAGATTCTTATCGGTCATCGGATTATCAAAAAGTCCCAATTCAAATTTTACTTTCAATATTCTTTGAACCGCATCATCAATTCTGCTCAGCGGTATTTTATTTTCATTTACAAGTTCTTTTAAAAACGTAATAAATTCTACGTAATTGTTATTCTGACCGGGAGCGTTTGGAATCATTGCCATATCAAGACCGGCATTAATCGATTTTTCGATAGCGTTTTTATAATCTTTGTCTAATTGATCTATCCCCTGCCAGTCGGAAACCAAAAATCCCTTGAAGCCGAGTTCCCCTTTCAAAACATCTGTTAACAAATATTTTTGTCCGTGTAATTTTTCTCCGTTCCAACTGTTGTAAGAAACCATGATCGATTTGGCGCCGGCTTTTATTCCTTCGACATAACCGGGCAAATGGATTTTACGGAGAGTAGCTTCATCAACTTCCGTATTGCCTTGATCTTTTCCTATAGTAGTACCGCCGTCACCAACATAATGCTTCACACATGCAAGCACTGAATTTTTATCAGAGAGATCCTTTCCCTGCATTCCTTTAACATACGCTGCGCCCAATACTTTTACCAGATCCGGATTTTCTCCAAAACTTTCATATGTTCTTCCCCATCTTTCGTTACGGGCAACAGCAACACATGGCGCAAAATCCCATTGCATTCCGGTACCTTTAATTTCTGTTGCCGTAACCGCTGCTACCTGCTCAATAAGTTTAGGATTACGTGTTGCGCCTAATCCGATATTGTGCGGAAATATTGTAGCGCCGTCAACATTGTTATGACCATGAACAGCATCAATTCCCCAAATAATTGGAATATTCAGACGTGTTTTTAAAGCGATGTTCTGATATTTATCATAAAGTTCCGCCCAACCTTTTGCCGTAATATCTTCAGGCTCAGAATTACCTCCGCATAAGATAGAACCAAGAGAATATTTCGCAATATCTTTCACATTTTTTTTGATAGCGTCATAATCCACCTGAGTCATCTGGCCGATTTTTTCATCAAGCGTCATTTGAGAAAGAAGCGCCTTTACTTTTTTATCTATTGATTTTTCTTTGTCGGTTTGAGCGTTAGTCATAATTGCGCCTGTTAATAGCATGACTGCAAGAAGAAAAATATTTGTTTTCATTTCTGCCCTTTAAAGATTGTTGAGTAATATTTTTATTATCATTGAAATAAGCATGCATTTAATATGTCAATCCAAATCCGAAAGCAAAGAGCGGATCATAATTGGAGTCACCTGAGTTAATCGGAACCTGCGACATTGATCTCGGCCATGAATGAGGCAGCTTTCCAGTCGGTTTATAGTCACCAAACAGAACATCGGTTATACCATCTCCTTCTGTCCCTGGCAGCCATGCGGCAATCAACGCATTGCTGTTATTTAATACATTTCCAAGTATCATGGGTCTTCCCGAAATCAGGATTGTTACGAAGGGGATTCCGGCAGATTTCAAATTATTTATAATAGTTTGGTCACTGATCGATAAATTCAAATCGCTTCTATCGCCGGATCCTTCTGCATAAGGTTTTTCTCCAATTACAACTATTCCGAAATCGTATCCGCTCGCGCCGTTTCCGTCTGAAGAATATGATACCAGCGTAGTGGGCGTTACTGCTTTTTTAACCGCCTGCAGAATTGTTGTACCCTGTGTAATGTTTCCTTCACTTCCCTGCCAGCTGATAGTCCAGCCGCCGCATTGAATACCTATGTCATCGGCAACCTTACCGGCAACAAATATTTTTGACGCATTTTTTTTGAGAGGCAGAAGATTATTCTCGTTTTTCAAAAGTACAAGTGATTGGCGCACCGCATCACGTGCTACTGCACGGTGTTCTGCAGAACCAACGTTAGGAATCAGAGTGCGGTCGGAGTAAGGGTGATCAAATAATCCCATCTGAAATTTTATTTTCAATATTCTTCGAACAGCATCATCAATCCGGCTCAGTGGAATTTTATTTGATGCAACAAGTTGTTTCACCGCTGCAAAAAATGTTTTGTAATCATACGGCAGCATCACCATATCAATTCCGGCATTGATGGCATTTTGTACACGTGTATTATAGTCACCAGGGAGCTGATCAATTCCGCTCCAATCGCTAACTACAAATCCTTTGAAGTTCAATTCTCCTTTAAGAACATCGGTAATCCAATAGTAACTTCCGTGCATCTTCTGACCGTTGATACTGCTGAAAGAGATCATCACACTTCCAACACCGGCTTTAACTGCGTAATCATAACCCGGCAAATGAATTCTTCTTATATCAGATTCACCAACCTGAACATCACCCTGATCTTTTCCGTCCTTAGTTGCACCGTCGCCTATAAAATGTTTTGCGCATGCAAGAATGGATGTGTTCGAACTTCCAAATGTTTTTAATTGAAATCCTTCAACGGCTGCCTGAGACATCAGTTTGGTTAGGTCGGCAGTTTCTCCGAATCCTTCGTAAGTTCGTCCCCATCTTTCGTTTTGCGGAACTGCTATGCACGGGGCAAATGTCCAATCAATTCCGGTAGCCGCAACTTCTACGGCAGCCGCCCGCGCAACATTATAAACAAGATTGATATTCCGTGTTGCACCCAAACCAATATTGTGCGGAAAAATTGTAGTTCCGTAAACATTATTGTTTCCATGAACTGCATCTATTCCGTAGATGAGCGGAATCTTTAATTTTGTTTTTAGCGCGTATCCCTGAAATGAATCGTAGAGATCTGCCCAGCCAGCGGTTGTGTTATTGCCCGGGGAAGATCCGCCCCCGCTTAGAACCGAACCTATAAAATAATTTGTGATGTCCTGAGGATTATTAACTACCGCCGCACGGTCCACCTGAATCATCTGCCCGATCTTTTCATCAAGCGACATACTTGACAAAAGTTCATCCGCATTTTTATCATTTGGTAAAACCTCAACGAGGGAATCTTCTTTTGAACAGGAAAGAATTAAAGTGATCAGGATTAAAAACGGTATAACAAAGAGTTTTTTATTCATTTAAAGAAATTCCAAAATGCCGGAAAGGTCTGTCAATACCTGAATTGATTTTGAGCAGATCATTCCGGTTTAATATTCATTGAACAGCTTAACTGCTGCTCATCAGCGAAATAAATTTTATCTTTTTTTCAATTCATTCCATATTAAAGCACTTGCCCCAAGAACAGCCGCATGAGCACCCGGTAATGCAGATGGAAGAAGTTTAACTTTGTTTTTGAAAATGTTCAGCATGTATTCTTCCATGTACCTCTTTGCTGGTACAAATATTAAATCACCGGCGAGAGCCAATCCACCGAAAAGAATTATTGCATCGGGACTTAAGTGAGCAACGGAATCTGCAAGTTTGAGACCAAGAATTTTTGCTGTGTAGTCAAAAGCGTCGAGAGCAAGCTCATCGCCGCTGTTTGCCGCATCGGCAATATCTTTGGCTGTAAGCTGATTAAAACTAATGTTCCTTAATTCACTGGGAGTATTTGTCGTACCAATCAATTCATAAACTGTGCGTCGTATACCGGAAGCAGAAGCGTAAGTTTCAAGACAACCTTTTCTTCCGCAGCCGCACTCTCTTCCTTCAGGATCAACTATAGTATGACCGATCTCTCCGGCGAATCCATCGGCGCCGTAGACCAATTGACTGTTAACAACAATACCGCTGCCGAGACCTGTACCGAGAGTAATAACAATAAAATCTTTCATTCCTTTTGCGGCACCGAAAATCATCTCTCCGATTGCCGCGGCGTTCGCATCGTTTGTAATTGCTGATGGCAGCGGAGAATATTTTTTTACTATTTCTAATACATTTACTACCCCCCAATTTAAATTTGGAGGAAGTTCCACCGTACCTTTGTAATAATTCGCATTGGGGGCGCCAATTCCAACTCCTATCAATTCGTGATCATCAGAATATTTTTTGAAATCATCGTAGATCTTCTTAAACAGTCTGTTAAATAATTGATCTGCATCCTGATCTGCATGCGTCAGGATTGATGATTCGTAAATGCACTGACCTGCTTCATCAACAAAACCAAACACAGTATTGGTGCCGCCTACATCAATTCCTATTGCAACTTTTTTCTTCATATTTAAGCCTTTGCAGTAATATATGATGGTTTATGTCCTTTGAGTCCGTAATAAGCTATATAGATGTAACACAGTACCGGAATAAAAAACGCATGATGAATACCGATAGTATCCGCAAAGTAACCCTGAACCACTGGAAGAATTGCACCACCCACAATTGCGGTACAAAGAATTCCGGAGGCTTGGCCGGTATGTTTGCCAAGTCCGTCAATTGCAAGTGTGAAAATTGTGGGAAACATTATAGAATTGAAAAGTCCAACTGCAAGAATTGCCCACATTGCCACCTGACCGAATGTCAGCATTGAAATAATCACAAGAATGCCGGCAACTAATGCATTGAATGCCAGAACTTTTCCGGGATTAATTTTCCTTTGAACTGCAGATCCGATAAATCTTCCAATCATAGCTCCACCCCAATAGAAGGATACAAATTTACCTGCATCGGCTTCATGTAAACCAGCTATGAATGGCTGACCGATATAGTTAACAAGAAAACTTCCGATAGAAACCTCACCGCCTACATAAACAAAAATTGCTATTGCCCCAAGAACTAAATGTTTATAACCCCATGCACTTTTATGCATGTCATGATAATTCACACCGTCATCGCCGCTTGCCATAATATCTCCCGCTTCAATTTTTGGCAGCTTGATGATTGCAAAGATCGCAGCAATAACAAATAATGCTGCAGCTAATCCAAGATATGGAACTTGAACTGCGCCGGCTTCTGCCAATTTATATGCAGAAATTTGATCGGGACTCATTGTTTTAAAATCTTCAACTGTCTTCACAGCAATAGAAAGAATTATCAGTGCGCCAAAGTATGGTGCAATTGTAGTTCCAAGTGAGTTAAATGCTTGAGTAAGATTTAATCTGCTGGATGCCGTTTCGGGTTTGCCGAGAATTGCAACGTAAGGATTTGCTGCTACTTGTAGAATTGTGATACCTGCTGCCAACACGAACAATGCACCTAGAAACATTGCATAAGACTGCATACTTGCTGCCGGATAAAATAATAAACATCCGATCCCTGCAGTTATTAATCCGATTACTATTCCGCTCTTATACCCAATTTTTTCTACAAGAATTCCTGCCGGCAGAGAAACAATTGCATAAGCAGTAAAAAAACTGAATTGAATCAGCATCACTTGTGTATAGTTTAAAGTGAAAACTGCTTTGAGATGAGGAATTAAAATATCGTTCAGGCAAGTAATAAAACCCCACATAAAAAATAACGATGTAAGAACTGTTAGTGCGAAGTTATAATTTTGCCCGCCGTTAACAGCTTTTGCATTCGATGTAGTTGGTGCAGAAGAAGCCATTTATTTCTCCTTATTGGTTATATCCAAATTTATTTTAACAGTAACATTTTTCTTGTGAGTGCGTAATTATTTTTCCGCAAAGTATAGAAGTAAACTCCTGAGCCCAATTCAGAATTTAGAATTGAGAATTTAGAATTATAAATTCCGGCATGTTGTTCTTCATTTACAAGAGTTGCAATTTCAGAACCGAGCGAATCAAAAACTTTTAGTGTTACAAAACTGTCAACCGATAACTGATAACTAATAACGGTACTTGGATTGAACGGGTTAGGGTAATTCTGTTCGAGTTTGAATTCGTTAGGAACAATTACACCATTTTTAACACCCGTTGGTGCGATAGGTTCAATTATGATTCCATTAAGAAGTGGTCTTTCAATCTGAGCAGCAAAATGAATGTCCAGCAGATAGTCATTGACTTCGACATTATCTATTATTTTTTCCAAAGCGGCTTTTGCGCCTACTTCCTTAAAAATATCAAATTCTTTAATAACAGGATTACCCTGAAGATAAACATCAAATACTCTTTTGCCGGCTGAGTTGTAATAATTTTCTGCGAATAATAATTTAATCCTGTACCTGCCGTTAGGTATACGAACAATATATTTTGCCAGTCCGTTAATTTCTGTTTGATAAATACTATCATCCGTTGTTCCGATGATTTCATCAGTAAATGGTCCGCCTTTCGATCCTTCCATAAAACCGTATTCTGAACTATCGGTGACAAATTCATTATCGGCTATAAAATCTTTATAACCAGTTCCTCCCACATTAATCTTTAGCGGGAAAATAAATTTCTTAGTAATCTTTAATGGCCGCAGATGAATATCTGAAGTATTTGCGGGGACGGCCAGATCTTTAATACCTGTTACAATTATATTAGGCGGTAAATTCAGATCCAAGCCGCTTACCTGCAGCTCCGTTGTTCTCTGATCCTTCAGAAGAGAAGCTTTGCTTACTGTAATTCCGGGAATTAAATAATTGGAAGTTTTTTCTCCACTCGTTTTTTCAATCATCTCCGAAAAAAATATTTTTATACTAGTCTCGGAATCTGCCCTCGCACTTAGCATTGTCGGTTTTACCTTATCCGTATAGCCGGTAGCAGATTTTTCCGTCAGGCAAAGGATAAGTTTTCCATCGGCAAAGACAACATTTTCCGGTGCAAAACTGCTTCTGTTTCCGGTGAATCCATGACTTGCTTTTTCCCATCTTGTCTCGTCGAACGAATTGAATTCGTCTTTCCAGTCAAACGTAAAATTATTACCTGTTCCGTAGCTGCCGGTGCCGGGTGTGTATCTGTAATAAGAAGCCCAGTCATAATAACCGAATGCGGGCAGCAGCGCATCATTCCATACGCCGGCCCAGTTTGAATAGATCGGACTCCATATGTTCATCATAAATTTTTGCGCACGCGTTAAAGTTTTGATATGATCTCCTGTCTGTCTTAACACTTCGGTGCCGTCAATAAACCAGGCAACGTATTCCGGTGTCCATTCAAAGGCGTATGTGTGATAATCCAATGTGGGACTAAAATTTACGTACTGATGTCTTACATGGTTTCCTTGTCCCGGCGTAATAGTGTTGAACTGAACATCGTTGTTGTAGCGCCCCATTATTTCAACGTCAATTTCATTCCATTCACTTGTTCCACCGCCGGAGAAATCATTATATGTGAACAAAGAAGTAAGCATTCCTTCTTTTCCCGGTGCCTTGATACTTGCTTCGAATCTTCCGTATTTAAAAGAATTTTTTGTTCGATACTCCGCTCCCCTTAAAACTAACTGAGCAAGTGAGGATATCTGAAGAAATAAAATGAAGAGAGACGTTATGATGATTTTTGTTTTCAATTTAATACTGCCCGTAGAAATAGTTTGTCACCGTAAAATTTTACTAACGCAATTCAAATTTATAGTCAGAATTAATTTATATCCAATCATTCTCACTTAAGGGTACTTCTAAAAACTATCTTTTGTAAATATTTAACGCAGAGAACGCAAAGAAAAAACAAAGTTCGCAAAGGATATTGTGGCATAGCCATCACTTTGTGAAAGTTTTTAGAATTATCCTTAATAACACGCAGGGTGAGTTAGCTTACTCACCCCGCAATTGAATCATATGGAGGCACCATATGACAAATCGATTATTAATTTTTAGAAAGTAATACCGACGGAAAATTTTTGCACATTTTTTAATCTTCCAAAATCCCCATAGGAATAATCAATCTTCATTGATACGTTACCTATAAAGCGCTGCTGAACTCCAACTCCAAGAGTAAATGATTCTTCCGAATCTTTTAAGAAAAGAGATTTATAGCCGGCTCTAAGAAAGAACATTTCGTTAAACGTGTACTCACCACCGATATTAATGCTCTCATAGTTATCGCTTGGATGCATTGCATCAACTGCAAATAAAAATTTGTGCATTTCGGTATTAATCGGTCTATAAGAAAGCCCAACTCTGAAATTTAATGGAAGTTCCCATTCATCTGTTTGGAGATAAGCCGGTATTCTATCATTATTACCTGTTGAGTTTTTATCCGGATCATAAAGAACAAGTGCAGAAGTTCCATCCAATTTCATCTTTGTTCCAAAATTAGATATTGACATAGCAAGTACTATCCCATCAAAAGGAGTTATGTATTGAACGCCCATGTCGATGGCGAAAGCAGTTGCGTTTGTTCTCCAGATTTTTTGATTAATGAATTTAGGATTAAAACCGATAGCAAAATTATCAGTTAAATTAATTGCATAGGCAACGCTGAACATTACATCAGAGACGCTGAAAGTTTCTCCGGTACCTTCGGGATCTGCAACAGTTCTAACCTTCATGTCTTCTATACTGGATGATATAAAACTAACACCGATTGTTCCATAAGTTCCTGTATTGTATGAAGCGGCAACGTAATTATAATTAATATCTGCAATCCAGGTGGAATGATCAAAAACCACTGCGCCGCCATTTACTTTTGCCAGACCTGCAGGATTCCAGTAAATTGCTGTTGGATCGTCTGAAACGGCAACGTACGCGCTTCCCATACCGGAGGCTCTTGCACCCTGATTAATTGAAAGGAATTGAGCGGCAGTTGTTCCCTTTTTGGAAACATCTGAAACGAAATTTTGTGCGTTCACAGTAGAAATATCCGCCAGACTAAGAGCCGCAATCAAAACCAGAAATACTAAATTTATTATTTTTCTTTTCATATCTCGCTCCATGGTTATTTGATTACCGCAAATTTGCCGATGTACTCGCCTAATTCCTGTGCATCAACATGATAAATATAGAGTCCGTATGATAAATCCATTCCGTCTTCCGTTATAAGATTCCAGGATACTGTTCCGTCCTCCGTTCCGCCTTCTTTCTGAAGTGTCTTTATTAAAGCGCCGGTAACAGTGTAAATCCTTATGCTGCATCTGACCGGAAGATGAATGAAATCAATTCTTCTTTCACCGCGACCGGTTTGAACCAGATTTCTTTTTTCCCAGGAATTGGCGCTTATATACGGATTAGGAACAACTGCAATTTTACTTAGAGAATTTTTTGCACTATCGGCATCAACCCTTGCACCTTTGGTAGAGAATTGGAAATAATCACCGCTCTTAAATGGTCGGGTTGTAACAAACCTGAAAATATCGCCGGGTCTCGGAGTAGCAAACATTGGCGCCGAAGGTATTCTGTACTGAATTCTCCACGTCAGTTTAAATTGATTATTCAGATACTCAATTACTACGATATCATCACTTAAACTGAATTGACCATCAGCATCATTATCAAAATATTCTGCCTGAACATTTTCTCCCCTTGTGATATTTCGAACCTTAAACGGAACTGTTTTTTTAGTAAACGGCGTTGTTACTGTTTGTCCGTCAGTTAGCCATTCAATTTCATAATCTGCCGGCCATGCAATATTTCTGGTCGGAGAACTTTTATCGGGAGCCACGATCATATCAACATTACTGTAACCCTTAGTCCACCCTTTTTCCTTAACTACTCCGAGAGTATCATTGCTTACAGAAATTATAAGACCATCGAACGGTGCACTGTATTTCCCTGCGCCGAAATTGGAAGTATCGATCTTTGCAAAAATTACTTCCTCAGCTCCATTGAAAGAACGGTTAAGAGAATAGCCTGTTGTTTTATAAGATGGTATATCACCGGCAGCTGTAAAATTAACTTTATAAGTTGCACTTTCTTTTACTTCATTTGGATTAAGCACAATCAGATCCATCTTACCTGAACCGATACCGGATGTAACTTTGGATAGATCGCCGGTGACCTGAGGAGGACGGTAGCCTGCAGAAGGAGCGTTTGGTTTAACTACCGCGCAATTGATATCAATAAACTTTATCTGTCCCGAAAAATCCTGCGAAATTATTTTTGTTGTCTCGCTCGGAATTAAACCTTTAGTTCCATAACCCGGATCTCCCTGATCATATGCTACTAAGGCATAATAATATGTATTTCCGTTTGAAACTGTTGAATCAACAAATGAATGTTGAAGTCCGGTTTCATTTCCTCTCCAGAAATGCGCACCGTTAATCCCAATCGGATCTGGTCCTTTGATACCATCTTTCAAATCGAACTGAGCAATAGGCTTCCAATACTTTGGTTCCCCTTTTGAGTCTGTGATAAGTTTGATATCATTGAATTCAGGTTCCTGACTTCTGTATAGCAAGTAGCCTTCAAAATCTCTTTTTCTTAAAAATCTATCGAAAGATTTTTCGGCATAATCATTCCAATAAAGGAATACTTTTTTATCTCCGGCAATGGCCGTTAACGTTGGCTTCAAAGGTGGCTGCGAGAAATTATAATTTGCATTGTAAATTGATTGAACTGTCTCTTTGTTAAATACCATATCGTCATAATCGACACCGAATACTAAAGCAACAGAAAATCTTTCACGTTTATAAGTCTTCAACGGGAATGGACCAGAACCAAATAGAATCTGTATATTAGAATTTGTTAATGAAGTGTCAAAACTATTATAATTCATTTTTCTCCAGATCACCTCATCATTCTTAGGCCATATAGCATTCGGTCCTTTGTTGGATAATCTTTCAATTACCAAACTTGTCAAACCTATCTGGTCGGATTCATCTTTATCTGTTCTATCAAAATTTCCTTCACCGTCGGTCGGTCTGCCGTCTCCCTCACCGTCATCAGGACCATTGTACTGAGGATCGTCCGGACCTACACCATCTCTTCCAAGATCGTCATTAAGAGGTTCGCCGGTATCCCATTTACCGTTATTATTTGAATCTGTAAAGGGTACCCAATTGTGGTTATCGTCTATACCGTTATCACGAGTTTCATCAACAAGCTTGTCTTCATCATTATCCTTTCCATCGGAACCATTACCCGGACTTTCCAGGAATGCATAACCAACGTAACCGGTCTTGCCGGCAAAATCCGGAGAAAGACCATCGTGATCGAATGCATATGCAAGATCAAGTTTAGTATCATACGATGCATCGTCATCTCCGTTATCATTTACACCGCCAACACCGGTATCGCAATAAAATCCGAAATAGGTTGTATCTAAGGCTGCGTCAGATAGATTTACTATATCATAATGAAAGAAGATAATATCTTCGGCAAGTACGTGCGACCATTGAAATCCGCGCACCTCAGTTCTCAATCCCAAACCGCCTCTGTTACGATCTGCGGCAAGGGGGTAGTACATATACGGAGGCCGTGAAAATTCCTTGTCTTTCGAATCATCCATTGTGTAAAAAACTTCAAGGTCTGAATTCATAACACCGCGGCCAAAATATCCGAACCAGTATCCATCCCAAGTTGCATCAACATTAGGAAGTGAACGTGGCCATTGTTCCGGCCAGGATAAAGGTCTTGTACTCATTGCAGGCTGCTCAGATCCTGCTCTGGCATAACCCGGTATCGGTTCCATTACCCACAAATCGTTTGATACAGGATCAAAATCAACTTCTTCTCTATATGATGTTTGCGCAGGATGAACAATCTGTTTATTACCGGGGGCAAATATTGAGGATGAGACAACCGGAGTACATCCATCCAGATACATTTCACCAGTTCCTTTAGGCCATTCACCTGAAGGTCTATCCGGCCAAGTACCAACCTGCCCGTCATTCGAGAAAAGAGTACGTACTAGGTTTCCATCCATTGCAGCTTTTTTTCTATAAGTCTTATCTCCGTAAGGTTCGGCACGATATTTCAATATCTGTTCCTGAGTTTGAGCCAACGAGATATCTGCCGCAATAAGGAGTACAAGCAACCATAAAATATTTCTTTTCATTCTAAACTCCATTTTCTAAAAATAGCTCAGTGCATCGGATTAGAAATTAACATTGAAACCAATGTTAATTCTTCTTGGAGATGAGTAGTCTCCCGGATTTTTTAAATACTGCTCGATGGTGTTCTTTCCAATAATTGGTGCAGCAAATTTTGTATTCAAATCGATGCCTGCTCGCCCTGTTGTACTTGATACTCCATATTCATTTTTAATGTCGAATAAATTATAGACAAGTAAAAACGCACTTACATCAATACCGAAGATTTTGAATTGTTTATTTGCTCTCAGATCCACATTCATTGTGTTGGGTTTTCTCCCGAGGTTTTCAAAACGTAACCCCTGAGAATAGCGGGGATCTTCAGTATAAGGAGAGCCCGAACCATAACTGAATATCATTCCTGCCGTCCAGTCAGATGGATCTCCGATTGTTATAGATGCATTTACCGTATGTGTCTGATCCCAATTTAATGGAACAACTTTTTTGTTTGATTCGACCGGAGGATCTGCCTGATTATTATAAAATTCAACCATAGGATCCGATGCGTTTCCGGAAGCAACTTGATAAGTATAATCGATTTTGGCACTGAAGTAATCTGCAAATCTTTTTTCGAGAGTTATAATAACTCCTTTGACGTTTCCATAATCTCTGTTGATAAATCGTGCAAACGTAAATCCTTCGTAAGTCTTAAGAATCTGCATACCAAGAAGATTTCTTATATCGCTGTAGTAGAGAGAAACATCAATTGTTACTTCTGGAAAAATTACCTGCTGCAGTCCTAATTCGTACTTAACTGTTTTTTGCGATTTCAATTCCGGATTGCCTACACTTGACGATAGCGATGAGGTCTGATCGATTAAGTAAGCATAGTTGCTGTATAAATTTTCAAAACTCGGAATCTGGAAAAAGTGGCCGTATGAGAAATGGATAGCCCCCTTATCAGACATTGGAAATGAAACACCAAGACGGGGACTAATCTGATATTCGGTTTCCGCATCCCGCTTCGTAAATGCATTAGCAAAATTCGGATTGTTCAGAGGATTTCGTAAGTCAACAGGTAAATTTGTGTTCGAACTGAAATAATCGAATCTAACGCCGGCATTAATGATCATTATATCATATTCCATCTTATCCTGAATGTAAGCAGAGATTTCAAACGGATATCTCATGTAACTTTGATTATACTTTGTATTGGGATCGCTGTACCCGAGAGTAAAAATTGCATTACCGGTTGAATCAATCTGGCCCTCGGTCATGTTGCGAATTGTTTTCCAACTATTTGAGATAGTATGTAACCTTGCCTCTGCACCGATCTTTACTTTATGTTCTTTTGTCAATTGCGATTCAATTGAAATCTGTCCTATATATGTTTGAGTATATCTATTGTATCTATCGGTCTCGTTACCACCCTGATTAAAAGTATAGCCCGTCATCGGCGTACCCTGATTGGGTTCGACATAACGGGAATCATATTCATCTTCATATAAATAGCCCCAGAACTTATGGTAGTTCGATGAGAGCTTTAATGTTGCATAAGTACTCTGAGACGGCAGCCATGAAACCTGAAGACTGTGAATTGTATTTGTGCGGTAATTATTTTTCACAGCATCCGGAGTCCATTTGTATGCATGGCTGTAACCTTTACTCCGGTTATCATCCCAGAATATGCTGTAACTGAATTTCCATCTGTTATAGTTATAAGTGAGTTTTCCGTTAAAAGATTTTTTTTCGTATGGATTCATCGGAACAAAAACACTATCGCCCGTTCCGTTATCGATCCATATATTCTGATTTCCAGCTATGGGAAATGTGGGTCTGTCATCGTATGTGTTATAGAATCTTTGTCCGTACATATAGCCATCGTCGCGATAATATCTGCCGGTAGTAAAAAATGTAAGATTATCTAAAATTTGTGTTGGCCCGCTTAAAGTTAATTGAATATCTCTCGGTCCATTCAGATTAGCTTTATTCACATTCTGAAAAATATCGGTGTGGTTTGTAAAATAGTTGCCAACGTAAGCCGAGACGGAGCCTTCATATTTTGAATCGCCGTCTTTTGTAACGATATTCACTATACCTGCCATTGCCTGTCCATACTCAGCGTTAAATGTTCCGCTTATTACTTCCATCTGACGAATTGAGGAATTTTCTACTTCTACAGACATACCGCCGTTGAAAACGTCAGTAACTGTTACACCATCAACCAGATAAGATACTTCTCCGGAACGGCCGCCTCTAAAATGCCCGTTTACAACTCCGGCCTGAAGGTTAACTACCTGATTCAAATTTTCTACAGGCATCATTTTTATCTCTTCTGCAGAAACTATAGCCGTTGATGATGTAAGATCTTTTGTTACGAGAGGCTGTTTAGCCTGTATTACTATTTCGCCTAAATTAATTGATGTGGGTGTGATGTTAACATCCAGACGTGTAGTCTGATCAATCTTAATTGAAATTTTTTGAATGGTAACTTTGTGGTAACCGATTGATGAAACAACAACAGTATAAATTCCGGGAGAAATGTTGTTGATATAATAATATCCATCCAGGTCTGCCACTGCACCAAAGTTGGTGCCGGTTAGAAGTATAGTAGCACCTATTACCGGTTCTTTGGTCTCTGAATCAACCACTTTACCTGAAAGTTTTCCTGTCGTACCCGCATTAATAAATGAAGAAGTAAACAACAACAATATAAAACTAAGTTGTAATACACTTCTCGACAACTTGATTCTCTCCATTGTATTAATCCTGCACATAATCTATCCCTTGAAAATTTTTAGTTATAGAAACAAGAGGGGCACTACAAATTCAGCAGTGCCCCTAAATTGATTTTAATTACTTAATCAACATCATCTTCTTAACGCTTGTGAATGAATTGCTTTCGATTCTGTAAACGTAAACACCGGAAGCAAGTTTTGTAGCGTTGAAGTCGACTGTATATTTGCCTGCATCCTGATATCTATTTACTAAATCTGCAACCTGACGACCAAGAATATCGTAAACTTTCAAATTTACAACACCGGCTTTTGCGATTGTATATTTAATCTGTGTTGCCGGGTTGAAAGGATTAGGATAGTTCTGATCTAAGGAATAACTGAATGGTAATTCTACTTCTGTATCTGTGGAAATTTGGTCTGTATTACCTAACCACGTATAAATCCATTTCGAGGGATTATTCCAGCCGTTATCATTATTAAATGGCGACCAGCTTATTTGACCTTCACGGTTATTAGATTGAGTAGGATCTTTTCCTCCATCATTATCCATCACTACTAAGTCAAATGGAATTTTAAAGCCTTCTTTAATATAGATAACATCTTTAGCTGCGTCAGCCCTTTTTCTCTTTGTTGCAAGATCACTTAATTTAACTCTCGCTTCAACAACATAGCCTGAAGGGAATTTTTCCTGCCAATAGTAATTTGTTCCGGGTAATAAAAGAGTATCCAATTCGCTGGAGTAATCATCGCTTCTTGCTCTCAGTTTGTTAAATCTGATATGGTAATCAGGATTAGCTCCTCTCTGATATGTAGTATGCTGTCTTGCACCCTGATTGTATAAACCGAATTCGATATCAACCGCATCAAGCGCCCAGTTAGTGCCTGAATTCATATAAGCTATATCATCGGCATATACAATATCATCTGTAACATTTGCTGCAAAATAGAGATATTCTTTATCAAGTGAGATATAGAAATCTCCTGAAAGATCTGCATTATTTGTAACTTTGAATCCGGTCATGATATGTGCGGAACCATCTTGAGGATACAATTTGAATGGTGTAACTCCTGCTGCGGTCCATTCTTTTATATCTCCGTCAGCTTTCCAGTTCGGAACAGTCAGAATCGGAATTGTAGGAATTCCTTTAGCCGTATTTACAGTAGCACCTGTGCTTGTAACTGCACCCACGTTTCCGGCTTTATCAACTGCATTAACAGCATAATAGAATGTACTGGTTCTGTCTGTTTTAGGAGACTTTAACAAATGTTCGATAACCTGAGTACCCCTTGGTACATCAAGAGCAACCACTTCAACACCTGCTGCACTAATATTTGTGATTGGAGTTGCGCTTCCATAAACATAATATTTCTCTGTTGTTTCGCCTGCAAGATCTGTCCAAGTAACAAGATTCGAAAAGGTGCCTTTAACAACAGATACAACTGGAGCTTTAGGAGCAACGATATCGTAAATCTGATAACCTGATTGCTGCATCATACCTAAGAGTATAGTTCCAATAAGTTTTTCACCTTTTGGTCCGGCATCAGCACCGGCACCGATAGCAAAAAAGTCGAAAGAGATTTTCGTCATTTTGTCAGGGTTAAATGTTTTATTCCCATTAGTTCCGTTTTGACCCCATCCACCAATTGCCGGATGCTGATCACCATCAATTAGTTTAATCTCTTTCAATGGCAAATCATATCTTGTCCAATCTGAAATTTTGGTCAAATCGATCGGAACTTTAGTCATCCAGTTTTCTGCCTGCCCCGGAGTACTTTCTTCTGTAATTGTAATTCTTAACATAGCTCTCGCCGGAACAGTTGTGGTTACTGCCTTAACATTTTTCGCAAAGAATGATAAGTAAGTTCTTTCAACAAATTTTGCAGGAGCTGTTACGGGAACATTGATTGAAACATATCCGCCCCAATCCTGAGAAGCGTAAGCTGTATAATCAACTTTTAAAGATCCTGTTGTGCCTTCAACTTTATCTGTGGCTTCATTTGCAAGTGTAACTGAACTTGTATTTCCAACACCTGCCCATTCCATTATGTCTTTACCGAATTGTGAAGCCTGGTTAACAAATGATATAATCGGAGGAGCGTAAACATCGCCGGTAACTGCAAAACCGTCAAAAAGAATTACACCGGATGCAGTTTGACCTACTAAATTACTACCGGTGTAAACTAAAGCTAATTCGAATGATTTGACTTTGTCAAGCTGAATCTCATGGTCACCGTCTCCGAATTGGAGATTCCATTCTTTTGTTTTATCGCCCCCTTCTTTAAAAGTTGCAAGATCAACGGTAACCTGCTTCCATTGACCTGTAGCATCAGCAAGATCAACGGGCATTTCGCGGTACCAAAGATCTCGCTTATCCTGATCATCAAAATCACCGATTTTAAATTCCATAAAAACCGTACCTGGTTTCGAAGCTACAACAGGAGTAACAACCTTATACCAAAATGTAAGAGATGTGCCTGTAGATAAATTAAGGTATTTGGACAAAGTTGGTGTTGCTCTCACAATGTAACCGCCCCATCCATCTCCGGCGCTAATAGTGTAATCGATTTTTAAGGATGCAACACCATCTTTTTTATCAGTAGTAAAATCAGTGAGATCCATTTTTGCCGGAACTGAACCCTGATTACTGTAAAGATTGGCCATATCCCAGAAACCACTGGAGACCGAATTCTCACATGGCTGGAAAACATACTTTTGTCCGTATGCTGATCCAACGATGAGTAAAAATAATGCGAGTGTTAGAAGTTTTTTCATAGTACTTCTCCTTTTGTTATGTGCCTCTGTTATTTATTTAGAACCGCTTGTTGAAAGTATCATTTAATTTATACAAAAAAATACCATAGACTCAGTGTAAGGACTAAGACTAAACCCGATAGAACAAGGCTAACCTTTACCTGCGGAATACCGGCAACATTGTTAGAGACTTCTGTTCCACTATATTTTGGACTAAAAAGAAAACTGATTTTTGATGAACTTAACTCCTCGCCATAACGGAAAATATAACTGAGAGAGATTAAGAGTAACGAAGTTGCGAGGAAAAGAAATATCGTAAAGTGTAAGTAATTTATCTGTGCATAAGCAACCAAAAACGGATTACTGATCATCCCCGATTTATTTAAAAACTCAATTAGAAATCTGGAGACACCAAGAAATTCACCCGCAATCAAAGAAATAAAAACACTTTTTGCGTTAATCTTTTTGAGTGTCAATCCTAAAATGAAAACAGCTGTTATCGGGGCGCTTATAAATGCCTGCGTACTTTGCAAAAAAATGTAAATGTGAGAATTGACAATCTTAACAAATGGAACGAGCAGAATTACAACAACAACAGTAGTTATAGTTGCCATTCTTCCGACCAGCACCAGAGTTCTGTCTGAAGCTTCCGGATGTTTGGGTTTATAAAAATCAATTGTATACAGAGCCGCAATGCTGTTAAATGCTGCTGAAAGAGAGGACATTACTGCTGATAAAAATCCTGCAATTACCAGTCCTTTAATCCCAACCGGAAGAATATTACTTGCCAAAAGTTGGGGATAAGCTTCGTCACCTCTTATATCAGGAAATAGAGCAAAAGCAATTAAACCGGGCATTACAAGAATAAAGAGCGGTAAAATTTTTAGAAAAGAGGCGATGATTGTTCCGGTGCGGGCGTCATTTATACTTTTCGCGCCGAGAACCCGCTGCACAATGTAATGATCTGCACACCAATACCAGAATGCTATTATAGGTGCACCAAAAATAATTCCCGTCCATGGAAAGTCAGGATCGCTCATCGGTTTGAACATCTGAAAATGTTCGGCGGGTAATCTCTCGCGCAGACCTGCAAGACCGCCCACCTCGTTAAAACTGAATATAGTTAATAACGATGCACCTATTATTAAAATAATTCCCTGAAATACTTGCGTTCGTACAACAGCCGAAAAACCGCCCACCAAGGAATAAATTCCGGTAAGAAGCACAATAATAACTGCAGAAGAGAAAATGCTTAATCCAAAAATTTTATTAAATAGAATTCCGCCCGCAAAGAGCGTAACTAATACTTTGGTAATTACATAAGTAAAAATTGATAGTGCTGAAAAAAATTTTCTGCTTGAGGCATCGAATCTCTTTTCTAAGAATTCGGGGGTGGTTAGAATTCCGGCTCTTTTATATATAGGTGCAATGACCCATCCAAGAAGAATTAAAAGAAAAATTGCAATCAATTCAAATTGTGCAACGGCTAATCCGCGCGATGCACCCTGCCCGGCCAATCCTATAAAATGTTCACTTGAAATGTTGGTTGCGAAAAGTGATATCCCGATTGCAAACCAACTAAGATTTCTTCCCGCCAAAAAATAATCTGTTAGATTTTTGTCCCTGTTGCGCATGTATAGTCCAATCCCCAGAATGGCAGCAAAATAAATTAGGATTATCAGACTATCGTAAATGCTAATGGGGTTATTCATAAATGATTAATGAACAAAAATAGTACCGTTAATGAATTGATAATTTTGTCTATATTAAAACAAAATTAGAGATGGATCTCATGGTCACTTATTAATTTGATAACCATCTGTTATTAATTTAATAACTCTATTTCAGCAGTATTGATTTTTTACTTTGATTAAGAGTACCTGACGAAAGTGTATAAATATAAACACCGGCAGAAAGTTTTGAAGCATTAAAATTAACAGAGAAATTTCCTATCTCGTGATACTTGTTTACAAGTTGTGCTACTTCTCTTCCAAGAAGATCAAAAATCTTCAACGTAACATTGCCTGCGTCAGCAATCGAATATTTGATGACTGTATCAGGGTTGAATGGATTTGGATAGTTTTGCTCTAAGGAGAAATAACTATTGATAGATGGGGAGTCAGAAACATCGGTTGTCATTTGATAAACTCTTACATAATCGACGGTCATAGTTTGAGGGAAAACGGTAGTATTATCTGGATAACCCGGCCAGTTGCCTCCAACAGCAAGATTAAGTATGATAAAAAAAGGTGCCTGGAATGCGCTCATTGTTGGAGTAAACGGTAGTAGATAATAAAGTAATCCATCCACATACCAGATTATCTTTTGTGAATCCCATTCAATAGTATAGACATGAAAATCATCTGATAATTTGCCATTGGGAAATTTATAAGAAGAACCTTTGGATTGATGTCCGTTTGAATCCCAATGAAGAGTACCGTAAGCAGTATTTTCTCTGTCCTGTCCTCCGATCATTTCCATAATATCAATCTCACCACACTTTGGCCATCCAACAGAAATTATATTCGATCCCAGCATCCAGAACGCAGGCCAGATTCCTTGACCATAAGGCAATTTTATTTTTGCTTCAATTTTACCGTACTTCCAGGAAATTCTTGTCAGAACTCTTGCAGAGGTGTACTGGAATCCTTGATAGCTTTCCTTAACGGCATTAATAACTAATTTTCCGTCGCTCAAAGAGACGTTCCTGGGATTATTTGTATAATATTCCCATTCGTTATTGCCCCAGCCGTTATTGTTCCCCGTTTCGTATTTCCAGATAAAATCATTCAGAGCGGTATCATTAAATTCATCAGACCAGACTAACTGATAACTCTGAGCTGATGCTGAAAAAGTTAAAAGAACCATAGCAATAAAAACAGAAATTAATTTATACATTAAAATTTTTCTCCAGATCATTTGAGAAGCAACATCTTTTTTGTCTGAACAAAATTTCCAGCTTGCAAACGATAAAAATATACGCCTGAGGCGTATCCGCCTTTGGCGGAAACTCCGTTAATAATATTGTTGCGCAGATTTGAAATCTGCATTCCATTAAAAAAAACTTGATACAAGCCAGCTTGTTTGTATTCATTTATAAGTGTTGCAATTTCTCTTCCCAATAAATCATAAACTTTTAGAGTTACTAATCCACTAACTGCCAACTGATAACTAATAACCGTTTCCGGGTTGAATGGATTCGGGTAGTTCTGTTCCAATCGAAATTCAGTTGGTAAATTTTCAGTCCGGTTCTCTTCAACACTTACAATCAGACCATCGTTAGAAGCATATGGAAGGTATGTACTTCTTAAATTTGCTGCAGCCGGTTTTTCTGTTAGGCGATCCATCGAGATCAAACCCATCGTTTGATAACCACTCGATTTGTACTGGTACCAATCAAAAACACACCACCATGTCGTTCCCATTAGGAATCCACCTGGAATTGGATTGCCATAAATATCATAAGGTGTATGAAATTTAAATGCATTGAAAGTCTGTGTCAACACATTCGATTGCTCATTTATGCCTGATCCGTTTTCTGAAGACCAGTATCCAAATTCGGTGGCCATTAGAGGTTTATTGGGATTAGCAGCTTTTGCATTGTTCAAAAATGAATATGTAGGACCAAAGTAACTTCCGCTGGCACCGTAGAAGATACCATAATAGAGCGTCCATCCGGCAACATCGAGTGGCGGCATCGTTGGATCGTTTGGTCCAGGTCTGTCTGCAGCCGCCGATTGAGTAAGTAATCTTCCATCATTATAAAATGTTTTGTAATCCTGTTTAAGGACATTATGGTAAATCAGTCTTCCAGTTTCTTCTTTACATTCATTGGAAGTACTCCACATTATCACCGATGGTCTGTTAAAATCTTTAAATACCATCTCGCGGAACATCTGCTGATGAATATGGCGCTGATTATTTTGAATATTGAAAGACTCGGCCGTATCGAATTGCCAGACCGGAATCTCCTCCATCACTGCAAGACCCAATCTATCGGAAATCAAATAAGTATAAGGATGGTTAGGATAATGGGCTGTTCGCAGATAAGTAGCATTCAATCCTTTCACCGTATTAAGATCAGAATAGATGATCTCTTTTGGAACGCTTCTTCCGTAGAGAGGATGCTCTTCATGACGAGCCACGCCTGGTAAAAACATAATTTTATTATTTAGTGTGAATTTACCCTGATCGGTTCCGACTATTCTGATTCCAAATTGAATATAGTATTCATCTATCACTGTCGGGTCGGTAGGACTTTTTGTAAGAGCAACCTTCATTACGTAGAGGTTTGGCAATTTCATCGACCATAATTTTGGATTAGGGATTTGATGATAGAAATAAACAACTGTAGCACCATTTTCACTAAGAGCTTTTAGTGAATAATTCGCACCATTTAAATTGACTTCGTTTCCAATGATCTCTTTGACAAATTCGGATTTAATATTATTTTGATTTAGAGATGCTTCATAAACTTTGAAATTCACATAAACATTTTTAGTAGTACCCTTATTATTCAGAACAACTGTAGTCACAATATTTCCATCAAGATCTTTCGGGACGATATTTGTCCTTAGGACTGAAACAGGTTCAGCAATTTCAAGATAAACATCATGAATTATTCCTGAATAGTTGAACCAGTCACATTTTGTATATGGAACAATATCATTACGTGTTTCCCATGCAATATTATCCACACGTACGGCTATTGTATTTGTTCCTCCGTAATTAAGTTTTTCAGATACATCAAACGCGAAAGGTGTATAACCGCCTTCATGGTAGCCAACATATTGACCGTTAATCCAAACATCGCATATATAATTGACCGAATAAAAGATCAGCTTAACAAATTTGCCGGCATTTGCTGCATCAACATTAAAAGTCTTTCTATACCAGATTCCGTCAGAATAAATTTCCGGCGGTTTCGGAAATACATTCATCTTGTTCTCGACACCGGGAAGGAGTTTTGTTTCCCACGATGAATCGTCATATGTGGAAAGATGGCGGTTAGCGGCTTCATTTATAATGTTAGCCAAACCGGCAGCGTCTCGCTTTGATAAAGATAAATTATCATTCGCGGCAAATCTCTGTTTCTTCCATTCTCCGGCAAGATTTATCATTGTTCTGGATTGTTTCTCGAAAGTCGGAACGGGAAATCCATTTTGATATGGGATGAATAGATCATTAGTACCGTGAACACCTCCCTCCATATCAACCAAACTTAACGTGGGCTCTAAGGTGGCGGTCTGTGCTGAAATTCTTCCGTAATCAATGAAGATGAGATTTATGAGAATTACCGCTATTATTAAAATTGACCCTCGCATAAAAAAACTCTTTGTGGTTATAATTAACAAAGATATTTTTCAAAAAAGGTACCAGGAAATGGAATGAATTTTATGCGAAATTGGAAAGTATTTGGATAATATGAAACTCAGTGCTAACTGTACTTATCAGAATGATAACTATCCGTTATGATTTTAATAACAGTTCCTGCACTGTGATACCGGAAAAAATTTTCATCAGATTTTTTTTGCGGTTATTTCAGCTTAAGCTCTTTGCACATTCTGTAATAGTTCGGTGGTGCGAGTCCCAGTTTTTTGGCTGCATCGGCATCAGACTCCGATTGTAGACGAACATACTTGAAATATTTTTCCCTGAAAATCTTTTCCATATGTTTCAGCGGTTGAGGTCCTTCGGGCGATTTAAAACTCAATCCGTCATTGGTAAAATAATTTTCATTGAGAGACGCCCTTTTGCCCAATGCAGTTTGGATTAATTGAGGAGTGACAATTTTTTCATCATAGAAGAGTAAACGCTGAACCAGGTTCTTTAGCTCGCGCACATTGCCGTGCCATTCATAATTCATCAGCAGCTTCATTGCCTCCTCGGATATTACCGGCATCTCTTTACCCATATCAATTGAAAATTCATTCATGAAATAATCAACGAGATAATGAATATCCTCTTTCCTTTCGCATAAGGAGGGTACATGAATAGGTACTACATTCAATCTGTAAAAAAGATCTTCGCGGAATTTTTTATCGCGGACCTCATCTTCGAGGTTTCTGTTCGTAGCAGAAATCACCCGAACATCAACCTTAATTTTTTCTGTCCTGCCAATCTTCTCAACTTCCCCATCCTGAAGAACGCGCAGCAGTTTTACCTGAGCCGAAATGGGCAATTCTGAAATCTCATCCAGAAAGATTGTACCATGATTTGCGATCTCAAATAGTCCGGGCTTACTTTTATCCGCACCGGTAAAGGCTCCTTTTTCATAACCGAACAATTCGCTTTCGATCAACTGATCGGGAATTCCACCGCAATTGATAGGGACAAAATTTTCATACTTGCGGGGACTATTGTAATGAAGATTGTATGCGACCAATTCTTTACCCGTGCCGGAGAATCCTGTAATTAAAATTGGCGCATTACTATTCGCATATTTAAAGATCTGTTCGTTTAATTCCGTGATAGAGGCTGAGACACCAATTATCCTTTTGTTGGAAAGAATGTCCTCAACATTTTTGTTAAGCTTTTGATTTGATTTCTGTTTCTCCTTAATGAGTTTCTTACGCTCATAAGCATTGAAAATACTCATTACAAAATCTGTGGGTTGATAGATATATTGTTCGATATCCCCGGGATATTTTGTACAGTACCAGAATGCACCGGCTTCAATTAGATTGTTTGCAAATTCGTAATCGGTGATATTGATTGTCATCTTCGTAACAACTATGATTTGGAGAGCTGAATCGCAGTCCTTAATTCTTTTAATAAGCTGGGCACCGCGTAATCCTCCCGCAATTTGAAAATCCATAATCACCACATCATAAAAATTCTTTTTTTTGTCCAATAAATCGATTGCTGAACGTCCATCGGAAACTACATCTATTATTTTTATTCTGTTCTCAAAGGGTTTGATTGTGTTTTCAACTCTGCGCATATCAAAGTCTTCATCTTCAATCAGCAGAACTTTTATTTGATCATCAGACATTGTTTTCTTCTCCGCTTAACTTAATGTGGAATTCCGATTGTGAATTTGCATCCGCAGTTCTCAAGATTTTCAACATCGATACTCCAGCCGCATCTTTGTTTAGAAATCTCGTAAGCAATATAACACCCATATCCGGATGATTGCCCTTCTGTTTTTGTCGAGACGTTTTCAAGAAATAATTTTTTAACTCCGAATTCATCTTTCTCCATAAGTTCGGAAAGAATTCCGGGACCATTATCATAGATAACAAGCGTTGATGAATTGGTATCAGGATTATATTTCGTTTCTATATTAATAATTAGTTCAACGTCGCCCCCATGATCAATACTATTTTGGATCAATGGTTCAATCACTTCCCAAACAACAAATTCATTTATACTGAGAGGCGGAATTTTTTCATCTAGATACAGTTTTATTTCGAACGCACCGGATTTACGTGCTGTTCTGTTAAAAATATTTTCCACAATAAAACGGATTACATCGTTCAGGTCTGTTCTGAACGCGGTGTTACGAATTGTTTGAACCGGTGGATCATACCATTTCATATCATAGATTACTCGTGAAATAAAATTGGAGTAACGGGAAACGCGATACTTAATATCGTTTATATTTTCCGGTGAGAGCATCCTGAGATCATCCTTGATAAAGCCCATCACCTTTTCGGCCTTATGGTGTGTGTGGTAGATGCGTTTTGTAAACATGGCTTCTTTATCATGCTCGATTTCCTGTTTGATGCTGCTTTCATGTTCTTCAAATAAAAGTTTTTGAGTTTCGTCTCTTTCCTTTACTGTATAAGTTGAGATATAATACATTGCCAGTAAGCCCAGAAGAAAAAGAGCGGAATAAATCAGAGATGTCTCCTCGTAATTGGAAACGATTTCCCGTTGGATGAAAGAGACATCGGCTGTATTGCGCATATAAAGAGCGCCAACAAATTCGCCGCTTGGAACGAAGGGCACAAATATGTGATAGGTTTGCCTATTGCTTAAGATGTTTATTATCTGCTCAGACTTTACAAGTTCCGTTTTAACGCTGTCATAAAGCCTTATAGCCTGTTTATGACGATTAGTTGCGTCTGGTATATCAATCTTCTGATTAAAGATGAATGAAAAGAGAACGCGCCCGTCATCAATCGCACGGATATTTGTACCGTCATTTACAAGCAGACAGATCTCCTCAACATTCTGCTGAAGTACCTGCTGATTCAATATGATATCGAAGAATTGAATGATCCTTCGTTTATCGGTTTCGGTTACAGGTGTACTCAACTTCGAAGTTTCCAACAGGAGTTCAAGAGTTGTTGTACTCAGGTTAGCAAATTTCTCGGCCGAATGTTTCTGGAACCATTCCTGTGTGTTCTCAACAAAATTATGAAGCGATGCTTTATGCACATAGGAGAGCACAAGTTGAAATATTATCAGTCCGATAAAAAGCACGGTTAAGTGCTTAAACTCGAAATGATATCTTTTAAGATTTTCGAATAACTGGTTCTTCATTGCAAAATTATTTTATGAAAACACCACCGGAGTTAATAATCCGCTGGGCTTTATCCAGCGCCTCTTTTACACCAATTTTATTTTGAATTGCTAAATTTAAGTAAGAAGCAATTATATCGGAACATTTTGTGTACTTCTCTGAAAATGGTCTATGAACTCCGCTCTTCAAAACTTTATTGTAAAATGCTAATTCCGGATGTTTATTTACAAATGTACTATCAGAATAGATACTTTTCTGAATCGGCAAATAACCTCCGACTTCGTAGAAAATTCTCTGCTCTTCATAACTCAACAGAAATTTTATAAACTCTATAACTTCGCTTTTCTTTTTTGAATACTTAGACATCATTAAATTCCAGCCACCTATTATACTAGCCGATTTGCCTCCCTTAAAATGAGGCATTGGCGCTTTTTCATAAATGTTCGAAACATCCTGATCCTTTACATTTTTTCTGTACCATTCATAAAATCCAGGCCATCCTCTCAGAAAGACACCTTGTTTACTTACAAAATGAAAATAGCTCTCTGTTTCGCGGAAGTCTTTAATTTCTTTTGGAGAAAGTTTATAATCGTTTACAAGATCAACTAAAAGTTTAAGTGCGTTTTCAGCCGCTTTCGTATTCAATCTGATTGTGTCGTTAACAAACAATTTTTCATTCTGCGATTCAAGCATCTCAACAAAGCTGCACATCAATCCCTCATAATCATCCGCCGGAAATATATAGAAAGGAGAGCCATAAGATTTTAATTTTTGACCGATCTCAATAAATCTATCCCAGGTTATGGAATTATCAAGTTCATTTTTGATTGAAGAATAGTCTGGAAGTTTCTTTAGAATCGAGCTGTTGTAGTATAAAATCCCAATATCATAATAGAGAGGCAGTGCCACAAGATTATTTTCATAGTAACAGGTTTCCATTGCCCGATCGACTAAAGGTTGCCCTTGTGATTCCGGAAAATATTTGCTTAGAGGTTCGGTCCATTTTGCAAATCGGGGAACCCATATCTGGTCAACAGAAAAGAGATCCACTCGGTCACTTTTGCTTCTCAGATAGCGGATAAGAAGTTCTTTCCTTTCGTTGGTGCTGAATTTTTCGAACGGGAGATCAATTGGTACAACTTCAATCCTGCCCTTATTCAACGCGTTAAAATGATCGATAACCAACTGATGACTTTGTGAGATATTATCCACATAATAAATTTTTTTAACTCCACCGTTGCTGACCTTGAAATAATCGCCGAATAAAAACATGATGACAAAAACCATGATGACAAAAAAAGTAATGGCAGCAATGGAAAGATAGAACCGCTTAATATTTGATTTTAGTTTTAGCATGGAAATATATTCAGAGAATATTCTTTTTTTTCGACTGCTCGAATTTCTTGAACCAGCTTGAAAAATTTGGAGTGAATGGTACAGCAAGAAGCTGACCGCCAAATCCAAATCTTCTAATCACAATCATATCGACAGGAGAAACTTTGATCGATCTCAATACCGCATTATTGATCTCCACTCCATATTCAATGGCAAGTTTTGCGGTAGTATCGTCGAGTTTTTGGTACATCCTTTCGGTTTTGATAATATTTTTAACATCTTCTTTTGCTTCCTCGAATGAGGCTACTCTTTCCTTCCAACCTTCTCTCTTCTCCAATAATTTGATCAGTGAATATCCCTCGGGAGTTTTAACCGGACCATGAACATCTCCGACATTCATCCGTGTTACCGCTTTACCTATTTCTCCTTTTTCGGATGCTTTAAAAAATCCCGAAATTCCTCTCCTGACTTTCAGACTATCATTGGATGCATACTTTATTGCAAGATCCTTGAAGTCCGCTCCCCTATCTAATTCGTTGAGCGCTGATTCTATTGTGCCCAGATCATTAGTTAAAATTTCAGCAACATTGAATTCATCCGGTTTTTGAATTACCCGATTTGCTTTTACAAAAAAATTATAAGCGTCATCATCGGTTACAGATTCAGCCTTATAAATATATTTCATCATTTCATGCGACAGGTAATAATCTCCCCACATTTTCAATTCAGAAGCAACCTCGGGTAATTTATCGTATCCCCTTTTTTTTGCTTCCCGCGCAAGCATTTCGTTTTGTATATAGAAGCTGATATAAGAATTCAAACGGCTTTTTATATGAGTTGAATCGACTCTGTAGAATTCGAAATCCTGAAACGCGAGATAATCAAACATCTTCGATAATGTAACGGGGTCATTTGGAAATTTAATAATGATTTCATTCAGCTCTTTGGGATCAAATGAATTTTTGATTTGCGGAATATCAGACTCGCCAATTTTGTACTTCCCTCCCTTGTCTTTAACAAGTTGCCTACTGTTTTCATATAGATAATTCATTATTATTCTGAACAACTTTTCTACTATTGAACGATCCGCGTTTATTACGATCCCCTTGAAAAATTGTTTGTAGAATGTCTGGTAGATTTTCTCTTCGATTCGAGATCTGACTACTTTTTTAATTTTGGGTTTGTCGTCTATATCCAGGTCCATCTTCGTTGTTATAGAATAAACTTTGCAGATGTACCAACCTTCTTTCAGTTCTATTGGAATAGTAATCTCTCCAACACCAACCTTATAGGTTGCATCTTCCATCTTTTCGTTTAGTGTACCAAAAGTTACCTCTGCTGCTTCTTTCTGCTCATTTCTCTCGGGTCTTGTTGTAAGTATCGAATCGAATGATGCGCCGGCACTGATATCAGAATAGATTTTTTCAATTTCCTCTTTATCCTGCGAGAAGATGAATTTTGTTCGGACACTTCTCGACTTTCGGATTTGTCCCTGCACAATTAACGAATCAGGAATAACAATTTTATCCAGAACTTCTTTCTTATACAAAGCATCTCTCAGATACACATTCGAAAGATTTTCCATCGTTGCACGAAAATTTTGCAAACTGTCCATTCCTTCTCTGGATGCAGCCTGAGCTAACAATTTTTCTGCAATCAGCGTATGAAGAAAATTCTTCTTGAATGATGTTGAATCGAATGCGTCATCTGTTTTGACATGCGGAACAAATTCATATCGTTTTTTAAATTCCTCTTTGGAAATAGTAGCATCACCTGCTTTTGCTACAATATCATTAGAAGACTGAGAGAGGAGATTTGACGTTCCCCCTATATATAATAAGAGACAAAAAGAAATCCGAAAGAACCGCATAATTTTATCTTCACATATTGTCAATTAATAACTAGTAACAAAATAACAAAAAAATAAGTTTAACATCCGATCTCAAAAACTTAGCACAACAATGAATAAATAATTTCACACATAGAATGTTAAACCAATTTTTTTACTGCTTGTAGATTCAAATAGAATTTATGTAATTTTCTTGTGCAATTCTTTCTACTATTTCTATTATTTCGATTAAATGAGGTTTCAATGATTCGCAGAATATTTTCTTTTATTTCGATTTTTTTAGCGTTCTTTACAACAAGCTGTAAATCTCAGTCAACAGAAAGTTTGACTGAGAAAGATTCCACCGAAATACCGGGCTGGAGCCTGGTATGGTCTGATGAATTTAATTATACTGGCCTTCCCGATCAGAAGAAGTGGGGTTATGATGTAGCAGCTCCCGGATGGGTTAACAACGAAGCTCAGGCATATCACGCAAGTAGATCCGAAAATTCCAGGGTTGAAAATGGAAAACTTATTATTGAAGCCAGGTTAGACAACTATAATAATAACCTTTATTCTTCTGCTCGACTTGTAACTAAGAATCGAGGTGATTGGACATACGGACGGTTTGAAATTCGGGCAAAACTTCCTTCCGGAAAAGGAACCTGGCCTGCAATCTGGATGCTGCCAACTGTATGGAATTTAGGCAACGGCAGTTGGCCCGATAATGGCGAGATCGATATCATGGAACATGTTGGATACGATCAAGGAATTATTCACGGATCAACGCACTGCAATAAATATGTATGGACAAACGGAAATCAAAAAACGGGAACGATGAAAGTTGCTGATTGTTCTACGGCATTCCACAATTATATTTTAGAATGGTCGGCAAATGAAATTAAAACTTATGTTGACGGCACTCTTTATTTTATTGTAACCAATGAGAATAAAGGCTGGCAATACTGGCCGTTTTTCAAAGATTTTCATTTGATACTCAATCTTGCCATCGGCGGCACATGGGGGGGTAATCAGGGAATTGACAACAATATTTTCCCTCAAAGAATGGAAGTTGAATATGTCAGAGTATATAAAAAAGTCAGTGATTAGTTCATAGTATGATCTATTAAAAAAGTCAAACAAGGATTCCGAAATAATTATTTGAAGGTAAGAACATCGATTCTTTCTCTAGGATGAACAAATATTCTCCGACAGTTTAACATCAATCAGTGAATTCGATGTTTTGAAAAATGACGATGACTCCGAAGTGTATTTATTGTTCTGTAAGTGCAATTTTTTGATTCCGCAATCGTTACAACTGTATTCGGAGTACTCTACATTCTCACCTATTCCAATTATTCCACTGATTGATTTAATCGGCAACATTAAGGCTGTTTCAGTTAAAATATGCCGCAAAAGTTTTCGGGCAAAAGCGAAAACAAAAGATGTTGTTCATCAACTTTCCAGTTGCAATAACAGGGACTGTATCTATTTGTAACTTTCAATCCAATCTCTTCCATTTTCGCTGCTAAGTGATCATGAAATAAATTTGCGTAAGCTTCAACCGCAACAGAAGCAACATCATAAACATATCCCATACAGGATCGCCTCGTTTTATGCATTCTTGCGATTGCTTCTCCATGTCTTGACCAATGGTAACGCAAAATATTGCCACACTTTCTGATTTTTTAAGAACTCTGGTAACAATTTTATTGATTGAAATTGAACCACACTGACCTAAATGCACAATTTCAAGGAATTATTGAGCAGATCAATTAAGATATGCTCACCAAACGTGCATAAGCCTCACTTAATGCACAAAAAATGCTATTTTTTGTGCACGCCCGTGTATAGATGCACAAGCAATGTGCACAGTTATCGGATAATGCACAGTATTTTGATAATTATGTGCATTATTTTATTAAGATTTCGTATAATTTTTGGTTAAGGTATAAAATTTCAGTGCCTTCTTTTTCCTTTTTAAGAATACCTAAGCTTTCCAATTTATTTAGATATTTACTGGCCGTATTTCTGTTTCCAATATTGGCATCAGTCAGAAATGAAATTTTACAATATGGTTGATGAAAAAGTAATTCAACAAGTTCATAGGAATAAATGTCCACAGCTTCTTTCTTTACGACCTTAAGTGTATCATCAAAAAGGGAATAGATTTCATTGATCTTTTGAAGAGTTGAAACCGCGGTATTCTCTATAGCATCAAGCATATAGATAATCAAAGCCTCCCAGTTACTATTTGCGGTCACATCGGTCAACAAAGAATAATAACGGTCTTTATTTTGATTGATATATTTAGAGAGGTATAGAATCGGTAAATCGAGCAAGCCCTGCTTAACAAGATAAAGAACATTTATCACTCTGCCGGTTCTACCATTACCATCTTTAAAGGGATGAATAGATTCAAACTGATAGTGAAGAACAGCCATTTTTATTAACGGATCTAAATCATTTGCCGAGTTTGCAAAATCAAGCCAGTTGGAAATTTTTGCATTTAAAATATCACCAGGTTCAGGGGGTGTATAAACAGTTGTATGTTGGTTCCCAATTCTCACTTGAATAGTTCTAAACCCATCTGCTTCTTCTTTGATATCTCTATAGATATTTTCAATGAGATTCTGGTCAAATAATTTATTGGGAATAAAATGTTGATGCGCATGCCAAACAGCCTTCCGATACTTTAAAACTTCTTTCGTGGCAGGATCTAGGGTAGGCTGTGAAGCTGAAAATGCTTTATAAAGTTTATCATCAGTAGTAAAGATATTTTCGATAGATGAACTACTTTTAGCTTCTTGAAGGACTAAACTATTAATCAGCATCTTTTGATTGGGTATTACCAGAGCTCTACCTTTTAACTCTGATAAAGCTACGCGAGCAGCAGTGAGTTTTTTAAGTATAAATTTTGTTTCAATATCCGCTGCAGGCGGAAGGAGCGGGAGATCGTTGTATGGTTTATTTGGATCGAATGGCATTTTTAACCTCACCCTAACTCCCTCTCCTTAAAAAAATGGAGAGGGATTTTATTAATTATTTAGTTGCCAGTTTCTTAAATCTATTTTGCCGGTGACGGCGGATGTTACTAATGACGTTCTATACTCTTTTAGTTTTTCTATTGCTGTTGTAACTTTTTCTGAAAGTTGATCTATTTTTAATAATTCTTTATCAGTAGTGTCCGATAAAAAAGAAAAGGAAAGGGAAAAACCATAAGGATAAATCCCTTGTCGTGGTTAAATTTGTAATCATCACAAAACAAATAAACCCATGAACAAATCTAAAAAATTCAGCGGTCAACCGATAATAAAACAGCTGTTAAGTTTTATAAGCAACCAAAATATTTATCGGGCAGCAGAACACTATAAAAGTAATAGATATACGAAAAGATTCACAATAAAATGGTATGTTTCCATTTCAGGGTATGATATAAAAAACAAAGGTTTCAACTTTTGTTAGGAACAAATATTGATTTTGTTGCCCATGCAGGAGCTAATGCTGTACCTTATCAAAATCCAATCCACTCTGGGATGGCTCATTCTAGACTAATAGCGCTATTTTTACACCTCACATTTAATGTGTAAAATTCATCATGCTAAAATCCTTATTTTATTTTTTCTTGGTTTCTTCAAATTAAGAGCGTAACTTCAGGTGAAAGCATTTTCACTAGAAAAGGGAGTGAAATTCTGAAAGGTTTAATTAATTGGCGGAATTAATCTTGGGGGAAGATCATTCACTCCGACAACTGCATTTCGCTCAATTAATGCGATGTTTTGAGAAATGAAGATGACTAAAAAGTGGCCGATTGACAGAAAACATCCAAATAAGCCGACTACACAGACCCTTTTTAAAAACAAAAACCTCGAAAACAGCGTTTAATTGCTATAATCGAGGTTTTATTTTTACTGGCGGAGAGTCAGGGATTCGAACCCCGGATAGGCTTACACCTATAACGGTTTTCAAGACCGCCGCATTCAACCACTCTGCCAACTCTCCAAGAGCTTCTTATAGCTTCAAAAAGCGGTTACAACAATAACTATTTTTTTTCTAATTCTCCATTCCACTGAATGATAAATTTAATTCATCATTCTTGGCAAAGATTGATATATTTACACTATCAATATAAAAACGAGCATAACAATGAAAAAAATATCAATCATTTTCTTTACAGTATTAACAGTAATTTCCATACACGCACAGAAAAAATCCGAATCCGTTCCCTCATGGGCCAAGAAGGCAATCTGGTATCAGATCTTTCCAGAAAGATTTTCAAATGGTGATCATTCAAACGATCCGAAACCGGATGATATGAAAGGCGCATGGCCATATTTTATTCCTGAAGGATGGCAGAATCATCCGTGGACATCGGACTGGTATAAATTGCAGCCATGGGAAGTTAAAACGGAGAAAGATTTTTACTGGAATGCAGGTGTGAGAAGATACGGCGGCGATCTGCAAGGAGTTATTGATAAACTCGATTACCTGAAGAACCTCGGCATCAATTCAATTTTTCTGAATCCAATATTTGAATCGCCTTCGCTTCATAAATATGATGCTTCCACGTACCATCATGTGGATAACAATTTTGGACCGGATCCTAAGAAAGACAGCAAGATATGGTCACAGGAAAATCCCGGCGACCCGTCAACATGGAAATGGACTACCGCCGATAAATTGTTTCTTAAGCTAATTAAGGAATGCCATAAGCGCGGAATGAAAATTATTATCGATGGTGTATTCAACCATACCGGCACTCAGTTCTGGGCATTTCAGGATATTGTTAAGAATCAGCAGAATTCTAAATACAAAGATTGGTACACAATCAAGAAATGGGACAACCCCAAGACGGAAGCGAACGAATTTGAATATGAAGGCTGGCTTGGGGTAAAAGACCTGCCCGAAGTCCGCGAAGATGCAAACGGACTTGTAACTGGTCCCCGTCAACACGTACACGATATTGTGAAACGATGGATGGATCCGAATGGTGACGGTAATCCAAGCGACGGTATTGACGGATGGCGCCTCGATGTAGCTGAAATGGTGAATCATAATTTCTGGAAGGAGTTCCGGACATGGGTAAAAGAATTTAATCCCGATGCATACATAGTCGGAGAAATATGGTGGGATGATTGGTCCAAGTATAAGATGATGAATGCCGCGCCGTGGTTAAAAGGCGATGAATTTGATGCTGTCATGAATTATAGATTTGTACGGGCACTTAAGAATTTTGTACTTAACAGAAAAGATCAGATTGGACCGCATGGACTGATTGATTCGCTCAACACACTTTATAAGGATTACCCCACAGAAAATAATTATGTAATAATGAATTTGCTGGATAGTCACGATGTTGAGCGCGTAGCATCTATGGTTGTGAACCCTGATCTTTTGTATGATCACGGGGGAAATCCGGGACAGACTAAATCGTTCGACGTTCGCAAACCAACTACACAGGAAAGAGAAATACAGAAATTAATTGTCGGAATGCAGTTTACACTTCCCGGCGCACCTCAAATTTATTACGGTGATGAAGTTGGAATGTGGGGCGGCGATGATCCCGATTGCCGTAAACCGATGGTATGGAAAGATTTTAAATACGAAACTGAAACTGCCCATCCATTGGGCTTTACAAGACCGGCCGATGAAGTACAGTTTGACGAGAATATTTTCAGGTGGTATCAGAAGATGGCTTTAATCCGTAACGCAAATAAAGAACTATCTTTGGGAGATATTACTTTTTACACATTCAATGAATCGAAGAAAATAATGGGTTACAGGCGGTCGTTTGATGGAGAGAATATTTTTGTAATAGTAAATAATAATCCTGCTGTAAATAAAATCGAGTTGAATGAAGAAATGTTAACTAACGCTAAAAATTCTTTAGTAGACTTAATCAGCGGGAAAGTTATCGGAGCAACGGGTGGAAAAGTTCAGGTCGAACTTACCCCTTATCAGATTCAGATTTTAAAAAGGAAATAGTCTCCGATAATTTATTTGGTTGATGATTCTGGCAGATAGCCGAATTTTTTTAGCAGATAGTTGTCATCGAACTTGATAACTCTTTTCGTCTGAGAAAATGAGGCGAAGAAACCTAACCCACCTTCAAAATTGATTATATCCGCCAGGAAGTTACGGATGGTAAATCCATAATCGAAATATTGTTTTGAGCTATAATGTTTGGTTAAGTTTTCATCAAACAATAAAATCTCAACCTGTGGGACCGACATAATATGCTACCTTTTTAGAATCCCCTTCCGAAATTTCTTTAAGCGCCTGCTCAACTAATTTCCGTTCTATATGCAGTTCATCTTTCAGTGATATATCATTAAAGTCGGGAGCGTTCTGAACACCATCCCAACCTGAAGTCACAGGTATTTGTTTTACGAACAACGTCATCTTTATGATAATAGTTGAATGACATTTTCTTCGCTTTAGACAAGTAGGGATTACTCTTCCAATACACATTTCTGGGTAGTTCTAAAAACCTCAATATCCTTTGCTGCGAACTTTGCTTTTTCTTTGCGTTCTTGCGTTAAATATTTACAAAAGATAGTTTTTAGAAGTACCCTTTATATAAACCGTATCATAATTGTAAGCTACACGCGGTGGAATTATAATAATGTGCGTGCTTTTAATTTCATCAAAATTTATTTTATCCGGCACTTTTGTTTTTGAAATCAACTTCTGTCCGTTGGGAAGAATTACATTAAGTTCAATTTCACGGTTATAATCCGGACGGAAAGATTTTAAGTAGGAATATTTTGCCTGCGAATTATATCTGGAATTTAGATTGTTGTTATCAAGTGTGTCTCTGAACAAAAAGCTGGTTCCTTTATCGGTATACCTGATAGAGACACTGGCGCCGAATACAGCGGGATCGGCGCTCAGAGTCTTAAGATCGAATCCATCCACATCATATAATCGTGATACGTATGCATTCTGTAATGTCACCTCTTAGAATAAGATTGACAGAATATTTTTGTGGCACTGCACCCTTGGGAGAAATATTCTCTTCGCAGTCGCAGCCTTCAATTGAAAAAAGAATTATTGCTGATATAACAAAAGTAAAAAATCTTTTCAAGCTAAGGTCGAAGGAACCATCCCTCAACCTCTCACAAAAGCATACGCAACAGACTCCAGCTTGTTAGATTATTCTCCAAAGTTGTTCTTATATCTCACCTTTATCATTTTCAATACATAGTTTGGGTTAATTGTCTTTTTTAAAACAAAAAAGGCTGCCCTTTTGAGACAGCCTTCCTTGATTAAGAAATCATTTAGTTTTTCTTGATTGTATATGTTAGTTTTTCCAGAGAGAACCGAATTGTGTAGTTGCCTGCAGTTGCCATCGATATATCAGTTCCGCCTGCATTAAGAGTACCATCTGCGCCGGTATCACCATAATTAAGATCCCAAGCGTCGTTTGCTCTGAACTTAAATGCACCAGCTACAAAGTTCGCTGTAATTTCCCACATCTTGCGTTGACCGTTATAGAACATATCTGTATCAGCATCCCAACCTTTGGGTGTTGCAGAACCTATAATTCCCCAATCATCTGTTTTTGTTAGTGTTATTGTTTTTGCATTAACATCAACAGCAATCGCATAAGTTCCTGCACTAACTGAGAAATCACCACCATTTGGGTCAAGCGTACCGGCATAATTATTACCAGTTTTTGTTAATGTACCACCCCAGTTTGTATGACTCCAATCTGGGGCACTCGTAATTTTGAAGCTACTTGCAGCATTAGTACCATCTTTAATACGTATAATACCAGCATATTGAGAATTAAAGCCGTATGAATACAGTCTTCCAGTTCCATCTTTCCCAGGTTCCTTATCGGGAGACCAACCCTGATATGCGCCAGGCACATATACCATCGGATAGTTTATTACGGCATCGTAGGGAGTAAGACTCTTTGATTTGGTTTCAGAATAAACAGTTGCAACGGATGGACTAACTGCTGTAGATATTCTGTAGTAAACAGTAACTGGTGTTCCAATTGCAAAATTCCAAGATAATATTAAGGCGTTTATATCACCTACTTTTGCTGTACCTTTTAATTTCTGAGTTGTAAAGAGGGTAGCTACATTGCTGGAAAAATCACTTTTGGATGATAATTGCACAGCATAAGAAGTTGAAGATGCAAAACCAAAATCAGCTGCAGCCCAGGAAAATGTCATTAAACTATCCGCATTTGTCATAGTAAATGGCAGCGTAAATGATAAATCAGCAACTGATGGCTTACCAGGATTTGAACTAATCACTGGTTCGGTTATATCTCTATCGCAAGAGACAAACAGAAGCCCAAGCACTGCTATAAATAGAGTTAATTTTATTTTTTTCATTTTTGTATTCCTTAAATAATACTTTTCATTTTTAATAGCCGATATTTTGTTTCAAATTCGGATTGGCGTTCAGGTCGTTTACCGGAATAGGATACAAATCCCTGTATGAAGCCGTCTGGGTTCCATTTTTAACATTTCCTTTCCATTCCCATACATAAGTGCCGTTTGTAAACTGTCCAAACCGGACTAGATCTGTTCTTCTGTGACCTTCCCAATACAACTCGCGGCCGCGTTCATCCAAAAGAAAATTTAATGTTAAATCAGAAGTGTTAATATTTCCCGAGCTGTTACCGTAAGCGCGTTGTCTTAAGGCATTGACATAACCAAGAGCAGTTGCCATACTACCACCCGAACCGCCTCTAACTACTGCTTCGGCGTACATCAAATAAGCATCAGCCAAACGGAACATAGGGAAGTCTGTGCTAACAAAAGTCGCGTGTGCATTTGGTGCGGCTCCTCCGGTTGAAGTAACGTTTTTAAACTTGGTTACTCCAATTCCATGAGTAAATGTACCTACATTAGTTATTTCCCATTGCCAGCTAGATTTATCAAAGAAGAACATACCTCTTTTGTCGTTGCCTTTGTATTGAGTGGTTGAAGCAAAATTACTTTCGCTAATATTAAATTTGGAAACAAAGTCCTTAATGGTTCTGATTCCGCCCCAGCCGCCGTCTATTCCATTCAATGGCATACCTCCGCCGTTTGAGGCGTGTAGAACGAAAGTCATTCCTCCGTATTGCTGAGTGTTCTGTCCATCAAAAGCAACTGGAAAAATAATTTCGGGGCTTGTGTTATTGTCAGCAGTGAATAGTTTCTCATAACTGCTGTCCAGTGTATATCCGGTACCTATTACTTGGTTTAAGTAAGTGAGCGCCTCGGTATATTTTTCTGTGCCTATATATACTTTTGCATTTAAATATAATTTTGCAAGCAAAAACCACGCTGCTCCTCTATCTGCTCTTGCGTATTCGTTTTGTTTTGCAGGAACAAGATCGGTTTCAATTGCTTTGAGTTCACTTTCAATATATGTAAAGAGATCAGCGCGAGTAATCCTTTTGGGGAAAAATGCGCCCGGTAAATCAGCTTCGGTAACAAAAGGAACGTTACCAAACATATCAATTGCGTGCCAATAAGAAAGCGCGCGTATGAAACGAGCCTCTGCTTTAAATGCCTTCAAATCACTGAGAAAAGTGCCGGAAGCTGATCCAATCTTTTCATTAACATTTCTAATGAATTCATTACTGATTGATATAGTATAGAATATTCTTGAGTAGAGTGCCGTAGTAAAGACATCATTTGGCGACCAGGTTTGCCAATGAAAGTTTTTAATTGTGGCATCATCCCAGGCAATTATTGCTTCATCAGTGGAAAGTTCCTGTAAGCCCCAATATTGACGAATGTAATTGCCAAAGTTCTCATCAATACCAGAAATATCAGCGCTTCCGCCTCCGCCTCCGGTTTGCCCGCTAATTGCAAAGCTTGCATATAACTTTGCCAGCGCTTTTTTATATGCTGCCTGATCCTTAAACACATTGTTCAATGTATTTACATTTGGATCTATCGGCTCTACATTCAAATCTTTCACACAAGATGTAAGCAAGAATGTAGTGATTAATATTAATGGGGTTAATAATGTAATTTTTTTCATTTTCATTTTCCTTCCTAAATATTAGTAATTAAGAGAAATTGACAACATGTAGGTGCGTGGTCTTGGATATATGTTGTTATCAATACCGTTATCAACTTCGGGATCCAATCCGGTATACTTAGTGATTGTGAAAGCATTTTGTACTGATACTCCAATGCGTCCGCTAAGATCATTACCGAATATAGATGTGAAATTATAACCAAGGCTGATATAGTCCATCTTGAAGAACGATGCGTTCTCTAAATAAACGCTTGACCAATACTGCGCCGTAGTAAAATTAGTCTTTCTTACATCAGTTAAGATGTTTGACAAATATCCGCTCTGGTTATAGACTTGTTGATATAGGGCTCTGTTAGATGCGTTGTTATTGTAAACATAGTTACCTATGCTCAACCTGCCAGAGAAGCTAAGATCAAAGTTTTTATAGTTGAGTTTAGAAGAGATACCTACTAGATAATCGGGGTCGGGTGACTTAAAATAATATTTATTTAATTCATTACCCGATACACTGCCTCCTTGACCGCTTTTATCAACGTATAAACCTTCAATAGGCTTTCCGTTTGCATCAAGTACCTGAGAAAACAGGAAGAATATTCTTGCAGGGTAACCAACAATATATTTTTGAACATTATTTCCAACACCGCCTGATATACCGCCTGTATTGACTCCGGTATACGCTGGATCATCAGTTAAAGTTAATTTGGTTATCTCGTTTTTATTATATGTCAAGTTTACTCCAACTTCCCACGATAAATCACTCTCTAAAATCGGAGTAACGTTCAAACCAACTTCTACACCTTTATTTACCATTGAGCCAACATTTGTAAGCAAAAAGTTAGAAAAGTTGCTGCCGACAGGTATAGGTATACTATTTAATAAATCATCAGAAGTATTTTTGTACACTTCAATAGAACCAGATACTCTTTTATTTATTAATGTAAAATCTAATCCGGCATTTAAGGAAGTTACGGTTTCCCATTTTAAATTTGCATCATATGCATCTGGACGAAGTGTAGGATAAAATGTATTTCCAAACTGATAATAAGCGCCGGATGTGCTGGCTGTATAAGTTGGGATATAAGGATAGTAGTTACCTCCAACATCCTGCTGTCCGGTTTTTCCCCAGCTAAAGCGAAGTTTAAGTTCGTCAACCATTTCAGATTTGCCGATGAAAGATTCTTCGGTTAATTTCCAGGCTAACGCAACTGCAGGAAACAGACCCCAACGGTTATCTTTAGAAAATCTGGAGGAACCGTCGTCTCTTAAAGTTACTGTTAATAGATATCTATCCAATAAAGTATAATTCATTCTTCCGAAGAACGAAACTAGAAAATATTCATTCTTATATGGTGTTGTACGTGCACCCGGGGTTGCTAGATTCCATGCTCTATTAGAACTTTGTCCTTCATTATAGAAATGTTGGTAGGAATATCCACCTGTAAGATCCATTTTATTAATACCAAGTTTTATCTTATAGTTTAAATATAGATCCAACAAACTATTCGTTTTTGTCTGAGTATACTCCCTGATTTGAGTTTCAGGTTCCCTATATGACCATGAAGCTAACGTATTTGTTATGTCTTTTCCAGTTGTCTTAAAGTAGTCATATCCAAGATTTAAAGTTGCTTTTAAATCCGGTACATATGGAATATTATAGTCAAATTTACCGCCCAAAATATATCGGTTTGCATCAGAGGTATTATCGCGATATTCTAAACGGGCAACAGGATTATGAGTCGCAATATTATTTGGACTACGCTCTATAAGCGGTATAACTTGACCTGTACTGGTTAATGAATCAGCAAAATTTGTCCATGCCGTGTAGCCACCATATTTTGTGTTACCGTTTTTAATTGGTTGTGTAGGATCAAATTCCAGTGCAGAACCAATTGCATCATTATTTGAAAAATTATTTTTTATAGATGAAAGAGAGGCATTTAAATCCATATTCAGATTGCCGTCAAATAATGATGGCGACAATGCTAGAGTAGCATTTTTTCTGTCTATACTATTATATTTTAAAATTCCGCCCTGGTATAAATAATCTAAAGAAACACGGTAAGGAATTTCATATAAAGAGTGGCTAATACTTACATTGTGCTCAGTTGAAAGTGCATCTTTGTAAATTTCCTTTTGCCAATCTGTATTTGCCTTTCCCAATACTTTTAGTGCTGCCGAGGTCAAACCAAAGTTAGCTACCCTATCAGCAATTAATGCTCTGAATTCGTCTCCTGTAAAGACGGATAATAATTTGGCAGGACTTGCCATGGAAACATTGCTGTTATAGCTTAGGGTCATTTTTGCTTCGCCAGCTAATAATGAAGCCTTTTTGGTTTTAATGATAATAACACCATTAGAAGCTCTTGAACCAAAGATAGCTGTTGCAGAAGCATCTTTCAGAATTGTAATTGACTCAATATCATTCGGATTAATTGTTGAAAGGGGATTAGCCATACCCGAAATTCCCGAACTCTCCAAAGGAATGTTATCGATAACTATTAAAGGATCGTTATTGCCTTGTATGGACGATCCGCCGCGAACGCGGATTTTAGTTCCTGCGCCTGCAGCACCGCCGAGAGAATTGACAACCACGCCCGGCGCTTTTCCAATAAGCAATTCCTGCGGGGATGTAATTGTTCCCGTGCTGAAATCCTTTGCTGAAATAGCTGTGACAGAACCAGTAGCATCGGCTTTTTTAATTTCTCCATACCCGATTCCTACTACTACAACATCTTTAAGTTGCTTAACGTCAAGTTTTAATACAATATTCAAATATGTTTGATCTAATACTGTTACTTCCTGTTTTGAAAAACCTACATTTGATATTATCAGAACTGCACCCTGTTTTACTTTTAATCTAAATTCCCCTTTAATATCTGTTGCGGTTCCGTTTGTAGTGCCTTTCTCTAGAACGGAGGCGCCAATTAATTCGGTTCCATCATCCGCACTTGTTACCTTTCCGCGTATCTCCAACTCCTGCGCGAAAAGTAGTGAGCCAGCATGCATCATCAAAAACACAAAAACAATCACAAACTTATTCAATTCTGTGTAACTGTTTCGTCTTTTAAATTTCGCGGATAATATACGATTTCTACTAAGTGTTAAACTTAAATGGCTCATTATGCTGCTGCAAAAATTTGCCAATAAGTTTACTTGTTTTGGTTTTGTCATATTTTTCCTCGCTTATTTTATGTGATAAAATTTAGTTAGTTGAAATAAAAAACTTTTCTACGTTTTAGTTCTCTTGTAAGTTGAGATTGATTATTTAAGAACCCAATCTTGGTTATAATTGACAAGGTTACATTATAAAGTAACAGATATTCGCCAATCACCTTATTAAGAATAGAACGACGGGCAATAACATTATCTTTTATACCGGATGAAAAAAGATAATCACTGCATCGTGTAACAAAATCTTTAACCGTAATCTGATGTGTTCCAACTGTAGTAATAACTTGATTAGGTAGCGCTAACTGTCGAGATTTGAGGAATGAATTGATAAAAAATAAAATAATAAGAATAAATTTGAAACCAGTCCTATACTGTGTTTTCATTTTTATGTTTCAATACAATAAAAAACAAAGGATCAAAAGAAATAATCCGTTTGAAATTTTTCATAACGGCGCGGTTTGTTTGAATCACTACTTTAATTTACTAAATCCACTTACTAAAAATCAAATAATAATTATCTTGAAAATGGGGGCGGGAACAATCGTACGGAGATTGAATACAGCACTATTTCTTCATATCCGATTTCATTAAGTTAAAGGGCAATTTATATTAAATATCTTTGAAAACAATTATATTTTATCATTGTTCTTGAAAGTCTTTTTCATATAAAAGTGATGGATTAAATATGCCCAGAACGGGGAAAGCAAAACTAAAAAAGGATACAGTTTTTTAAGCAAAATATTTTCAATTATTAATTAATGTTGTCCGATAAAAATATAGAAAGCCTACTAAACCTGTGTTTATAAGTT
>CAYTUV010000014.1:0-10938 GCA_964441505.1 uncultured Melioribacter sp.
ATCCCAAGGGTGAATTGTTTTTTCTTGACTTTCTTTTCTATAGACAACGTCGTTATACCTTTGACCATAAAAATGATATTGAATATTTTGATGGATATGAATACATTAGAACGCAAAGAAACGATAAACATTCATTGAGGTTATTTTATGTCCAAGACAATAACTCTTCGATTAAGCGAAGAAAATTATAAAGTCTTTAGAAAGTTAGCTGATAGAGATAATAGACCTATTTCTAATTTTATTGAAACAGCTGTCAAAAGATTCATAGAGCACAATATTTTCGTAGATGAATTCGAGATGGAAGAAATACGCAATAATTCAGAATTGAATAAAAGTCTGAAGCGTGGCTTGGCTGATATGAAATCAAAGAAGGGGCGATTAGTTGAGTAATTATCAAGTCTTTGAAACCGACGAATTTCTTAAGAAGATTAAAAAAATCACTAATCGGGATCAAATCTTCATTGGAAGGAAACTTCTACAACATATTTATCCTCAGTTAAAAGAAGAACCACACTACGGTAACAATATCAAAAAGTTGATGGATTACAAACCTGAAACTTGGCGTTATAGAATTGGCAAATATAGATTGTTTTATGTAATCGATGAGATTGAAAAAACTGTTTACCTTCTCTCAATAGATTTGAGAAAAGACGCTTACTAAATCTTTTATTTAATTGAATACACAAGGTATAACACGCCACTCAACACGGACAGCGTTTTTCAGTGCGGTATTTGTGTAGTTATAAAGTTGCGTTTACAAAACCAAGTTGCTCTTTGAGGTAGTAGTTTTAAGAAACATTTTGATAAATAAAAAGTAGTTGCAATTAATCGGCATTCTTGTTCTGGGGCGCCGCTTATTGGCAACGCCGCTATGTGGTATAAAATCAATAGAAGGTAGATAATGGCAAATATAATATATATCGCTACAAGCATTGATGGTTTTATTGCTAAAAAAGATGGTGCCATAGATTGGCTTTTCGATATACCAAATCCTGATGGTAGTGATTTTGGTTTTAGTGATTTCATAAAGAACATTGATGCAATAATTATGGGAAGAAATACTTTTGAACTTGTATTAACATTTGGTAATTGGCCATATAATAAGCCGGTTTTTGTTCTTAGTAAAACACTTCAATCTGTTCCTAAGAATTTAACAGATAAAGTTGAAATATTAAATGATAACCCTCATTCTATAATCGAAGAGTTGAATTCTCGAAAATATTTTAATCTATATATTGATGGTGGAAAAACAATTCAAGGATTTCTTAAACAAGAATTGATTGACGAAATAATTATCACAAGAATTCCAATACTCTTGGGTGATGGTATTCCATTGTTTTGTGCACTTACCAAAGAACAAAAATATGAGCATATAAAAACAGATATTTACAATAATGCACTTGTAAAAAGTTATTATAAAAGATTAAGAAATTAATAATACCACATAACCGCGTCTCAAGCGGTAACGTCGTTTGGTTTTTCTTTCTGAAGTTTATATATAGCGTAAAGCACTTAAGAGAATTGGAGTATTAAATATGAATGCAGTTGTTTACACAAGATACGGATCGCCGGATGTTCTTGAATTTAAAAATCTGGTAAAACCCTCTCCCAAAGAGAATGAAGTGCTTGTGAAAATTTATGCGGCAGCTGTAAATGCGGCCGACTGGCATTTTCTGAGAGGTAAACCGTTCCTGGTCCGTCTGATGGGTTACGGACTTCTGAAACCAAAGAAAAATATACTGGGACTTGACATAGCGGGACGGGTTGAAGAAGTCGGCAGAAACGTCAAACAGTTTAAGCCGGGTGATGATGTATTCGGAGACATTGGTTCCGGAGGTTTTGCAGAATATGCATCTGCCACTGAAGATAGACTTGTATTAAAACCGGCAAATGCAACATTTGAAGAAGCGGCGGCGGTTCCTGTATCGGCGCTCACCGCACTGCAGGGTCTTCGTAATATAGGAAAGATTCAAGCGGGGCAGAAAGTATTAATCAATGGCGCGTCCGGAGGTGTTGGAACATTTTCAGTGCAGATCGCAAAATCATTCGGCGCCGAAGTGACCGGAGTTTGCAGCACCTCTAAAATGGAAATGGTTCGATCGATCGGCGCAGATCATGTTATCGATTATACTAAAGAAGATTTTACTAAAAACGGGATGCGTTATGATCTGATTCTCGCCGCTAACGGATATCATTCCATTTCAGATTATAAGCGCGCATTAAGTCTGAAAGGGATTTGTGTGGTAGCCGGAGGTTCCGGGGCTCAGATGCTTGAGTTTACGTTTGCCGGTCCTTTTGTATCGATGACAGGGAGTAAGAAAATGACCGGCGTAATGGCGAAGCCCGACAAAAATGATCTTCTTTTTTTGAAAGAGCTTCTTGAAGCCGGTAAAATAAAACCCGTTATTGACAGGCGCTACCAGTTAAGCGAGGTTGCAAATGCAATCCGTTATATTGAAGAGGGACATGCAATAGGAAAAGTGATAATTACAATAGTATAAAAACAAAACCCGCGCATCACTACTGCCGCCCAGTAAAAACAGCAGGACGTAAAGCTCAAAGTTGTGGGATGCAAATTAAATTGTGAATCAATGCTCATTAAAAAATCAGAACATATCCGTCATATGTTTACAGCATTTAGTTTCCCCCTTTTCCTGTTCTGTTTTTACGGAAAAGATATGCGCGCGCAGGAGATCCCGCTTTATTTGAAAAACCCGAATTATAAAATTCAAACCGGCATCTATGAACTGTCCGGCAATCAGCAGGCCGCGGTGGTTATGCTCGGCAACTCGCTTACTTACAACGCCAATTGGAATGAACTTCTTAACCGGAAAAATATAGCGAACCGCGGAATGGTAAGCGACATTACAGAGGGCTATCTTCACCGTCTAGTATATGTCTACAATCTTAAACCGAAGTTCTGTTTTATAGAGGGGGGCGTTAATGATATTTACGAAAACATTCCGGTAGAGCAGATCTTCAAAAATTATATAGACATTATCGATACTCTGAAATCGCACAAGATCATTCCGGTAATTCAATCCACGTTGTTTGTTTCTCCAAAATGGCACAATGCCGCCGAAAAGAATAAAGAGATAGAGAAATTAAATGGGCTGCTGAAGAAGTATGCGGAAAAAAACTCGGTCGAGTATCTGAACATCAATCTGCTATTATCGGCCAATGGATTTCTCCGAGATGAATTAACATATGACGGGGTTCATCTTAATGCAAAAGGTTATGCACTTTGGGCGCTCGAAGTTGAAAAAGTATTAATAAAACACGGTTTGTAAATTTGCTATCCGACCGTTCAATAAAATTTGAAAAAGCCTTCAACTTCCGCGATATGGGCGGATTCGAGACTGAAGACGGGCGCACAATGAAAAGAGGCGTTCTGTTCCGTTCGGATGAACTCTCGCAGTTATCCTTCCGCGATCAGAAAACTCTAAGACAGTTAGATCTGAAACTGATCTGCGATCTCCGCACTCCGAATGAAAGGAAAAGAAAACTCGACCGAATCTCAGGCAATCACGGCATCCGCATTGTCAGCATTCCCGTTTATCCCCACCGCGAAGATTTCAGCCGTCAGAAGTTCATTCACTATCTGAATAGTAGATCAGGCGATCGCGACTTCGAGAATCTGATAAAGGGGTACTATCACAGATTCGCTTTTGAACAGACAAGCCAGCTGAATGAAATAGTCACATTACTTTCCGATGGGAAAAATTTGCCGGCTCTGATTCATTGTTCAGTTGGCAAAGACCGGACGGGTTTAATTTCGGCATTGATACAATTGTTTGCCGCGGTTCCGCGCTCAATGGTGCTGGAAGATTATCTTCTCTCAAATGTTTTTATCGAGAACCGTACAAAGGCAATGATAAGGTTTCTCCGGTTTATGAGTTTATTCCGTCTTACCGCAGCGCAGTTAAAACCGATGCTCGAAGTAAGGGGCAAATATCTGGATGAGATACTTGATGAAATATTCAACACCTACAGCACCGTTGAAGAATATTTTGTGAAAGCATGCGGCATCAACCGTGAGGCAATTCAGAAACTCCGCAGTTTAATTCTTGAGTAGTATCATTTTTATTTCATAGTTTTGAACCGCGCTAAAAAACTTTTTGGAGAATAGATGAATTCGAAGTGGGTAAAAGAATTTCCCGCAGCAGTTACGATCTGCGATACAGATGGAATTATAACAGATATGAATGAAAGTTCATCGGTGGTATTCAAGGATGACGGCGGTTATGATCTGATCGGGACAAATTTATTCGGCTGCCATTCCGACGAATCGAATGAAAAGATAAAACAAATTATGAACGAACAAAAACCAAACGTTTATACAATCGAAAAGTATGGAAAGAAAAAATTGATTTACCAGTCACCCTGGTTTGAAAATGGTGAGATGAAGGGTCTTGTGGAATTATCTATCGAGATTCCTTTCGAGATGCCGAATTTTATAAGATCCTGAATAATTCTGGTAATGAATTATTTGGAAGTTTCTTTCTCAGAGTCTTCTTTATTAATTACTTCGACTGTGTAGTTGGCGGCAAGTCCTGCTAATGCACCTACGGCTGCAACAATTGGCGCAAACATTACCCCTATAACACCAACCGTAACAGGAATCTCAATAAAAGTTTTTCCGTGATCGTCCTTTACAATGATGCGCGCAGCGTTTCCTTCTTTTATTAACTCTTCGATCTTTGCGAGTAATTCCTTACCGCTTATTTTGAACTGTGTTGACATAATCAGCTCTCCGGAAAATTTATACAAGATTACCCGTTGTGAATTTTACCACGGCTACATTAAAATTTTGAAGCACCATGGAAAATGCTTTGACAATAGAAATTGCGGCGTTCAGAAATGATCTGGCAGTAAATGAGTTAAGAGGAAGATCCAATAGATAATCTTTATGATTCGTTTTAATAACCACGCGGTTCAATTTACCGTCTCTGATATATTTCTCGACCGTTAAAAGTGTGCCTTTGTTTTTTGTTCGTCCCGTTTCCATCATAATCTCTTTTATCCATCTCATTAGATGGAGAAAGGATGTGATTTGTTCCGTTCTTACAGACACGATCCGCTGACATATCATTTTTGTCTAATTGAGATTGGAGATATTGATAAATATGAATTATGAAATAATTTGTGTTCCTTCTTCTATTTTGCAAACATAAACAAGCGGATTTTTATCATACTTTTTATTGTATGTCTCTTCAATTGACTGCTGAAAATTTCTGACATACTTTTTGCGGACTAAATTGATTGTACATCCGCCGAATCCGCCCCCCATCATTCTTGCGCCGAGAACGGCATCGTGATGCAGAGTTACTTCAACCAAAAAATCCAATTCTTTACAACTCACTTCATATTCTTTGCTCAATCCATTGTGTGATTGATACATTTTTTCCCCAAATGAGATGAAATCATTTTTCTCCAAATCTTCACAGGCTTTTGTCACGCGCTCATTTTCTTCGATTACATATTTACATCTTCGGTAGATAGTTTCATCAAGATCCGGTCTGTGAGACAGAAGCAGTTCAAGTGAAACATCGCGAAGACTTTTTATTTCCGGATTTGAATATTGCAGTATTGTTACACCTTTTTCACATTGAGCGCGGCGGATGTTGTATTCCGATGAAGAAAGCGAATGAGAAACCATTGTATTGCAAAGAACAATTCTCAGATCATCATTCACAAAGGGATGATATTCATATTCGAGAGAACGGCAGTCGATTTTCAGGACTTTCTGTGAGGCACCGAAGATGTTTATATACTGGTCCATAATACCGCAGTTCACGCCTACAAAATCATTTTCCGCTTTCTGTGAAAGTTTAACAAGCGAAAGTTTGTCGATTCCTAAATTAAAAATATGATTGAGCGCGAATGCCAGTCCCGCCTCAAGCGCAGCCGATGAAGATAAACCAGCACCGAGCGGAATGTCTCCGCCGAAGACACAGTTGAACCCTTTGATTTTGTCTCCCCTCTTATTGAGCTGATCGACAACTCCCATCAGGTAATTCGGCCACTGCTTTTTTGAAAAATGCAAATTGTCAACTGAAAACTTAAAATCGTCATTCATATCAACCGCATGAAGTTCGCAGTGACTGTCACTGCGCGGTGCTATCGCAAAGTATATTGCTTTATCAATTGCGGCGGGAAGGACAAATCCCATATTGTAATCAGTATGCTCGCCTATCAGATTAACTCTTCCCGGCGAACGCACAAGCAAAGGTTCCTCATTAAAAAGTTCGTTGTATTTTTCCCGAACGGTCTCCGCTAACATCATTGCCTCTTTAATTTCAATATCAACTTATTCATTTTATTGAAAAGATTCTTTCTGTGAAATACACAGGGAAAATGGGAGCGCCGGGCAAAGAGATTCGGTTAATGATTGGTTTGCAGTACTTAAAGTATATATACAATGAAACAAATAAATAAAAGAAAAAGATTTTGACCAACTTAATGTAGCTATAACGGTAGAAGAGAAAGTGATCAGTTTTTCAACCGACTCAAAATTGTATTATAAAATGCTGGAAGAATTAGTAAATCAAACAAATAAAATAGGGATAACTCTAAGACAGAGCTACAAGTTTGTATCGAAGAAAGCCTTGACCAAACAAGCCAACTATGCACACGCCAAACAGATGAAACGAGCAAGAAAAACGACAAAAAATTAAATTATCTATCATTTGGCTTTGTTTAAAATAAATGACTTATTCAGCGACGACTAAATAATAGCAGCAATTCTTCTGAAGTGATATCCATAAACTACTAAAGTCATAGCAAGCGAAAACTTTTTAGGATATTTGAAAAAACTATAGACAAGCGTTTGCCAGAAATATCTCCTTCCTTCTTCAAGAATGCCAATAAGCCAAAGTAATTTTATAAAAGCTTTGATTTCGGCAAAAGTCAGCATTTGCGATTTCCAATGAGGGACAGTGTATTCATCCAAAAATAATTTTACACGTTTGTAATATTCCTGAGGTGAATAGATAGTATGGATGATTTTTGAATATCCGGCGATGAGATCACGATAGTTCATCTTCGGAATGAAATTAGTTGCGCCGTCCATATTGTTTCCGCTCCATCCTTCCAAAAGACGGTTTTCTTTTTTAAGACGGTTAAATAGATGAGTTCCGCTCGGCGCATTTAATAATCCAACCATTGCCGCTGCTATGCCGCTTTTGCGGATAAAATTAATCTGTTGATTAAATATATCCGGCGGGTCGTGATCGAAACCAATTATAAATCCAGCCGAGACTACCATTCCATGTTGCTGCAGTTTTTTCACCGAAAGAACCAAATCTCTTCTTTGATTTTGAGCTTTGCCGCACTCAGTTAAGCTTTCATCGTTTGGAGTTTCAATGCCGACGAAGATGCTGTAGAATCCGGCGTCTACCATAAGAGTCATTAATTCTTCATCATCGGCAAGATTGATTGAAACTTCCGTAAGAAAGTGGAAAGGATATTTTTTCTCTTTCAGCCAAGAAATTATTGCTGGAAGAATCTCATCTTTCAATTTTCTTTTATTGCCTATAAAATTATCATCTACCACAGAAATATCACCTCTGTAACCCAATTCATATAACCGGTTAAGTTCTCTCAGGTATTGTTCTTTGCTTTTTGTCCGGGGGGTTCTGCCATTCAACATGGTAATACTGCAAAATTCGCAGTCGTAAGGACAGCCCCGCGAGTATTGAAGACTCATAGAAGCATATTTTTTCATATCCAAAAGTTCCCACATCGGCATAGGTGCAAGTGATATATTAGGAAATTCAGCTGTAGTATACAAAGGTTTTGGAATTCCATTTTCCAGATCGAATAAAAACTGCGGTAGAGTGATCTCTGCTTCGTTGAGAACAAAATGATCTATACCCAAAAAATCCTGATGCTGAGTTGTAAATAATGGTCCTCCTGCAACTATTTTGGTGCCAAGTTTATTACACTGCCGGACAATTTCTTTCACCGAATGAGCGTGAACATTCATAGCGCTTAGAAAGATGTAATCTGCCCATAGCAGATCTGCATCATTAAGCTTGGATACATTCAGATCTATCAATTTCTTCTCCCACTTTTGAGGAAGCATTGCAGCTACTGTAATTAATCCCAATGGGGGCTCAGCCGATTTTTTGGAGACGAATTTTAAAGCATCCTTAAAGCTCCAAAAAGTTGAGGGTGTTTCCGGATAAACAAACAATATCTTCATTATAAACCTCGCAGGAATAATGTCTGGTGAAAAAAATCCCTTATTGAAAGAGTTATACAATAATCACTTAATTGTGTTAGTATTATGCTGATATTTTTATTGTATGTTTGTAAAAGAAGTGTAAAAAACAGAAGAGAAATATTTGACAATTGATTTTAATAGATCATATTTGTGTCGGAATGAAATTTATATTTATGCATTCTTAACAATCAGAAATGCTGGATGAAGAAAAGCCGTTCACAGCTGCTTTTAGTGCTGGCATATATATTTGCCCAATTTGCATGGCTTGGTCTGCTGGGACTCTGGATTTACTGGTACGTATCCAATTATTTAATCATCAAACAGGTTGGCGACAAGCTTTCCCCCCAGATAGTTATTGACAGCCCGAACGTTCTGATTTTTGTCGGCGGTATTATTCTGATTATGGCTTTAGCGACTGCGTTGTTTTTTATTTTCCGCAATCTTACTGTTCAGTTGAAACTTACAAGGCTGTATGATAATTTTATCGCAAACGTAACACACGAATTGAAATCCCCGCTCGCGTCGATCCAGTTATATCTTGAAACACTTCACTCGAAAGACGTTCCGGCAAATAAACAGAAAGAATTTTACGGTCTGATGTTAAGAGATTCGAAGCGGCTGAAAAAACTTATCAACTCTATTCTGGAGATATCGCGACTTGAGAAAAAAAGAATTGCTCACAATTTTCATATTTATAACGCTGACGAGGTTATCCGTCAACTCATAAAAGATTCGGTTGAACAATTCAGACTTCAGGATGATGCAGTGAATGTACTCGGGGAGGCGCCATGTAAATGTGTTATTGATAAAGATGCTATGCAAATAGTCTTTGATAACCTTACCGATAATGCTATAAAGTATTCAATGAATCTGGCTGAAATTGCCATTACACTCTCATGTGCAAAAAAATATGTGATTATTGAATTTGCAGATAAAGGAATTGGAATTGGGCAGAAAAATCATAAAAAAATTTTTTACAAATTTCAGAGAATTGATAATAAAAATATACCAAACGTAAAAGGTACCGGACTAGGACTGTATTGGGTGAAAGAGATTGTAAAATTTCACGGCGGTAAAATTTCTGCTTTTAGTGAAGGTTTGAACAAAGGAACTGCTTTTAAAATTGAATTACCGATCTACCAATCATCAAAAAGGTTTTATATAAACAGATTGCTGCGACAAACAGCCAGAAAACAAAAAATGCTGGAAAAAGAAGATGGAGAATAATCCTTTTAGTGGTAGAAGAATTTTACTCGTTGAGGACGAAGAAACTCTCGCGGTAGGCCTTGAGTATAATCTGACCGATGAAGGCTATATTATAGATTGGGTAAAAAACGGACGCAAAGCTTTGGAGTATTTCGAAGCCAATAATTATGATTTAATAATTCTTGATATAATGCTTCCTTACTATAATGGTTTTGAAATTGCCGAGCGGGTACGCACAAAAGCACCCCAAATGCCGCTGCTGATGTTGACGGCTAGAACTAACGCAGAGGACAAGGTGAGGGGTCTTGAGGTAGGAGCCGATGACTATTTAACAAAACCGTTCAACCTTCAGGAACTATTATTACGTGTTAAAGGAATGTTGAGACGGAAAATGTGGTATCAATCATCAACTGAGATTGAACCGCTATATCGGTTTGGTAATAACTCTGTGAATTTTGAAAATCTTAATTGTACAAACGGATTGAAAAAATTTGTTTTAACTCAACGGGAGGCGATGGTTCTAAAATACATGATTGAGAAAAAAGGGAAGATTGTTTCCAGAAAAGAACTTCTGGAAAACGTATGGCATCTCAGTTCTGAGGTTGAAACCAGAACGATCGATAATTTTATGTCACGGCTTCGTAAATACTTTGAACCGGATCCCGAACACCCGGTCTATTTCAAAAGCGTACGGAGTGCGGGCTACACTTTTAACAATGAATTGGATGATAAAACACCACACTCCTTGTGAATATTAAGGGTACTTCTAAAAACTATCTTTTGTAAATATTTAACGCAGAGAAAAAGCAAAGTTCGCAAAGGATATTGAGGTTTTTAGAACTGCCCTTAATTCAACCCGCACATTCCGTTAGCGCAGCCACCGCCAAATGATGGTACACCGCAGCTGCCGTCAGAACATCGAGAACCACTATCGTAGGATGATCCTATTGAAGCGCTGAACGATGAAAGAAGTTTTTTGTGATTCTTCGACTGACACTCCGGACAAATAACCTCTTCAAGATTCGTTGATGATTTGTGCAGCACTTCGAATTTCTTGTTGCAGTCGTTACATTTGTATTCAAAAATTGGCATTTGTTTCTCCTTTTATTCCGTCATGCTGAACGACCTTCCTGCCGACAGGCGCGAGTGAAGCATCTCAATTACTAAATGTGAGATTCTTTACCCGATTATTATCGGATTCAGAATGACAGATCTTATTTATATTACTTGTGTAGTTATATTTCCTATATTCTCGATACTTGCTTCGATCTTATCACCTTGTACAACACGGCTTATACCTTCCGGTGTCCCTGTAAATATTAAATCTCCTTTTTCCAGTGTCATTCTGGCAGAAATATATTTAATTATTTCAACGGGAGAAAAGATCATGTTCTTGAGAGAAGAATTTTGTTTAACGACTCCATTAACAGCGAGCGATATTTTTTCATCACCTTTGAATTGATAATCCTTTTTAGTGAAACTCTAAGTGCAGAGCATCCTCGGGT
>CAYTUV010000014.1:10948-93544 GCA_964441505.1 uncultured Melioribacter sp.
TTTTTCAAAACTACATCTGTAAGCACTGCCGCGGTATCAAAACATTTGGCTAATGTCCATGGATTCCCCTTTGTCTTGAGTTCAAATTGAAGATCTCGCAAAGTCATATCCAGACCTAAAGTATAGCCATGAATCGAGTTTCCGGCAGTCTCATCAGTTGCGTTTTTAACATCATCACCAATATAAAGAACAAGCTCAACTTCATGTTGTAAATTTTCGGAATAAGAAGGATGAACAACCGATTCACCTGAAAAGATAACATTCGATGCCGGTTTTAGAAAAATTATTGGAAATTCAGGAATGTCATTTCCCAGTTCTTTTGCATGTGCCGCATAATTACGCCCGACACAAACAAGTTTGCCTATTGGCACTCTTTCTTCGCTGTTTTTGAATTTAATAAATTTCATTCTGCCTCGTTAGATGAAGATAATTTGCAAAAGATTCAATTTGCCCGGTACTAGATACTTGATACTATAAAATAAATATCCATTCTAAATCAGCATTCAGAATCATGCTCAGGTTTTCTGTTGTTTCTTTTTCGCTGCAGGAAAAAGAATATTATTAAGTATTAATCTGTATCCGGGAGAATTTTTAAATAAGTTCAAATCAGTTGGCGGATCACCGACTGCATGCTGGTAATCTTCCGGATCGTGACCCCCATAAAATGTAAATGTACCTCGTCCATAGTTACCATGAATGTATTTAATCTGATCAGTTCCCGCGCGTTGGCCTAAAATGTAAACCGAGTTCTTGATAAATTTTTTATGAAACATGGTTGTCTGCCCCATGAATCCGTGAACTACATTTACATGGTTCTGCGTAAGCATTGTTGGAACGGGATCGTATTTGGCAGAGAAGTCGAAAAGTGTGAAATAATCATTACGCTGATCGCCTATCTCCAACAACGGAACATCAATATCGCTGTATTCGTAGATCAAAGGATTCATTTCCAGCTTGAAACCCTCAAAGGCAAGAGTATTATTAAAATCCAGATTCTCCTGTGCGTTGAGATCAGAAGGGTCTCCGTCATACATTCTATCGACGATATCAATTGTTGCAGCAGCCAAAGCAATGTCATATGAATCGGTTGCCGAGCACATGGCAAAAAGAAAGCCGCCTTGACCGACATAATTCTTAATTGTTTGAACAACAGATTTTTCCATCTCGGAAACTTTTTTATATCCTAGTTTCTTGGCTTCGTTTTCATAAAGCATTTGTTGCTCAAGATACCATTGAGCTCCGCTGAATGATGCGTAGAATTTTCCATATTGCCCTGTGAAATCTTCATGGTGGGAATGGAGCCAATCATATTTTTCTAAATCCCCGCGTAAAATTTCTTCAACCCAGATTTTATCATATGGTACTTCTGCGTAATCCATTGCAAGCGTTACCGCATCATCCCAGGGCTGAAATCCCGGTGGAATGTAGACGGCAATTTTTGGTGCCTTTTCAAGTCTTACAACTTCCATATTCTGATCTTCACTCTGAACAAGCGAATAAATCTGCACTGCTTCCTGATTTGATAGAGGTTGAAAAGCCACTCCTTTTATTCTGCATTTCATTGCAAGTTGCTCTGAGTAATCGAACATGAATGAGCCGCTCCGATAGTTAAGCAGCCAATCAGCAGTTGCACCCTCTTCTAGGGCGTTGAAAGTTATTCCGTAAGCTTTAAGGTGGTCAGTCTGAGTGAGATCCATATGGATGAGCAACTTTGTTTGTGCAAGCAAGGAAGAAGCAATGAGAAAGAGTATGGAAATTGTTTTATTCATTTTTAATTTTTCTATCAACATAGTTAAAATAAAACCGGCTTGATCCATATTTAATTTCGAAATGAATCAAGCCGAAAAAGATAAATCGAATTTTGCTTATGCTGTCTTTCTGTCGCTTTCAATATAAACCGGTTTTTCGCCGTTAATTACGGTATCACGTGTAACCAGACATTTATCAATGTTCTCTTTTGTCGGGAGTTCATACATAATATCGAGAAGAATTCCTTCCACAATTGAACGAAGTGCACGCGCACCGGTTTTTCTTTCGATCGCTTTTTTTACAATCTCTTCTAATGCAAGCTGATCAAAATTCAGTTCAACGCCCTCCATCATAAATAATTTCTGGTACTGTTTAATAATGGCGTTCTTCGGCTCTGTGAGTATATTCTTCATTGCTTTGTCAGAAAGTGAAGAGAGAGGCGCAATAATCGGCAAACGGCCAACGAGCTCGGGGATTAATCCGTACCGGACTAAATCTTCCGGCTGAACTTTTTGAATTAGATTATCTCTTTCCGTTTCGGAAGGATTTGAAATGTTAGTATCAAATCCAATCGTGCTTTTGTTAATTCGGGAAGCAATTATTGAATCAACACCATCAAAAGCTCCGCCGCAAATAAACAGAATGTTTTTTGTATTAATGTTTATTAAACTTTGTTCAGGGTGTTTTCTTCCGCCTCGTGGTGGTACGCCGGCAACCGTTCCTTCTAATATTTTAAGAAGTGCCTGCTGAACACCTTCACCGGAAACATCACGCGTTATTGAGGTGCTTTCGCTTTTCCGTGCAATCTTGTCAATCTCATCTATGTAAACAATTCCTTTTTGTGCTTTTTCCAAATTGTAATCGGCAGCCTGAAGTAAGCGGACGAGGACAGTTTCAACGTCGTCTCCAACATAACCCGCCTCGGTTAATGTTGTGGCATCTGCAATCGCGAAAGGAACATCAAGAATTCGTGCCAACGTCTGAGCCAGCAGAGTTTTTCCAACTCCGGTCTGTCCCATAAGAAGAATATTGCTTTTCTCAATTTCTATTTCATCCATATCAAAGAGGGATGTGGATGCATTGACCCGCTTGTAATGATTATAAACAGCAACCGCCAGAACTTTTTTTGCTTTATCCTGATCAATTACATATTCGTCCAGACTCCTCTTTATCATATCGGGAGTAAGTGAAGAGTGATACGTTTCTTTTTTAGGAAAAGAGGTAATATTATTTTTTAAAATATCTACACTGGTTTTAATACAAATATCGCAAATGTAAACATCGGGACCAGCGACCATTGATGTAACTTCGCTTCCATCCCTTCCGCAAAAGGAACATTTAACAGTGCGTGGTTCTCTTGTATCGCTCATTTTAATCCGTTTTTTGTTGGAAGACCTTGTAACGCTTCACGCGCACGGTCAAAATAGAGCGAGTTTGGGAAAGTTTCAAGTAATTTCTGATAAGTTGAGGCGGCTTTCTCAAGATCTTTTATCCCAAATTGATAACACTGGGCAAGTAGAAAAGTCGATTTTTCAGCGAAAACAGCAGTTTTTTGGTTTTCTAAGCCCTCTCCAAGTACTTTTATTGCCGGAGAAAAATCATTTTCAGCAATTAGCATTTCTGCAAATTTATTTTTTGCGAAGTCGTTTATTATAAATAGGTTGGGATTATCACCTAGAGTTTTGAATTCAATGCCAGCCTCTTTGTGCTTATTCTGTAATGAAAGCATGTCGGCATGAGCGTAAAAAAGGAGATTCAAAGAATCCTTTTTTGTTGTATTGATAAGTGCCGCAAGTTCTAGAGCGTCATTTGCAAAATCAGCCGAAAGATTTTTTGAAACTTCATTAAGAAGAGTAACCGAGTTATCAAAATTTCCTTTCCAGAATTCTATCCTGGCAAGATGAAAATTTATATTTGCCAGATCATTTGGCTCAATTCGGGGTGCTTTGGCCGCGATGCTAAAAAATGAATGAGCGTTTTGCAGATCACCTTTAATAATAGCAATTCTTCCCATCGAGATATTTGATCCAACAAAGTAATTACTCATGGGAGAAATAATAGTAACTTGTTGATACACAGAGTCAGCCTGATGATAATCAAAAATCCTGTTTCTGTAAATCTCTGCTATTCTGAAAAGCGCCTCTATTTTAATTGCATTATCAGGGAATTCTTTGGCAAATTCATTGTAAGCGTTTATTATTTTTTTGTATTTATCCGCGAAAAGAGAAATTGGTTTTGAGAACGGTTTCCAGGATTCATTTTGCTCGATAAATCTCTGATCCAGCGATGCTTCAAGTGTCCGGGCAAATCCAATCTTGGCTGTGGAAAAATATGGCGAGCCCGGGTAATTCTTTACTATATAGTCAAAACTATTAGCAGCCCATTCGTATTGTCGATTCCGGAAAGCTTCTTGGGCAAAGATAAATATCTGTGTCCCGTTACCATTAAATTTTTCTTCAGTCCTAACAACATTTTCGAAAGCGTTTCTGTAATTGCCTGCGCTTTGATATACAAACGTCAGCAGGTCATAAAATTCGATTTGTGATTTTGAATCGATAAAATCTTTTATGGCTTCTATTGTTTGTTCAATGGCACCGGGTCCTTTCAAATAAGTGTTCATTCTAGCTTTCGCAACTTGTACTTGTTCCGGATGGTGAGTAATTAAAGTACAAAACTCCATTGCCGCATCTTTGTATTTCATGTTTACGGAATAAATATTTGCAAGATCAATTGAGAACATTGCGGGATCATCAGAATATTTTTTGCCGAGTTTTAAAAGATCAATAGCTTTTTCAAATGCCCGATTTTCAATTGCGTAATTGGCTATTACTCTGTAGCTGATAGATGAAGTCGGATTGATGGAAATACCTTTATCCCATGTTTCGAATGCCTTGTCCGCTTGATCCATAATAAAGTAAGTGCTTCCGAGCAATCCATAGAGATTGAAATCTGCAGGTGTCTGTTTAATTCTTTTGTTAAGAAGTTCGATTGATTCGGTGTACTTTTTCTGTGAGATAAGGATTTTGTTTAGAGTTTCAAAGTAAGTGATATTCCACGGCTGAGTATCTGCAAGTTCGCGATAGATTGCCTCCGCTTTTGCAGTCTGGCCAGCTTGTTCATAACTCTGTGCTAGCTGGAAGCGGTTATCAAAATTTTGCGTTTCTTGTGAATTTATTGATGAAGCAAAGCAGAATAGTATCATTATTACGGATATATAGCGCATCTTAAATTCTTTCCAGATATTTCATGTCAAAAATATTCCCAAGATTTAAAATTTTATTTGGGTCGAAAACAATTTTTAACTTAGCCATATCTTGTATAGTCTTTTCACCATACATTATCATCAGATAATCACGTTTAAGTTTGCCAATACCATGTTCGGCAGAAATCGTTCCATTAAGGCGCACAGCCTCCTTACAAATTTCTGCGTAAATCTGCTTGGCTTTGTGATATTCGGTCTCATCTTTTGGAAGCATGTTAAGATGGGGATGACAACTACCAAAGTGGCCATATACTACATAATCAAGATTGGCTTGACTAACGGTTCGTATTATCCAATAGTAAAAAGATCTAAAATGATTTACCGGAACAGCCACATCTGTTCCAACCTTTTTCAAATTCCGTTGTGAGATGAACTCATTCACTTTCCACGAAATGGCATGACGGAACTCATGAAATTTTATCTGTTCAGTTTTATCGAGAGCAAGCCAAACCAATTCTTCATCACAATTATGTTTTCTGAGTAATTCGATCCAACAGTCAATTATTGTCTCTCCATTCTCATTAAAGTCCTGTTCAAACCAAATTGCAGCCCCGGAATTTTCAGGAATGTTAGGGTAATCGGAACGTAAAAAATTAAGAGCCTTTTCATCAAAGAATTCGAGCGCCCGGGAGTTCAAAATATTGCTAGTTGATATATGCTTTGGAGAATTTTGCTGAGTAATTGAGCGCGCTTCATCTAAAAAATTAAATGCATCATCTTCATCCGAGAAAAATGCTATGCATGACAAAACATTTTTGGGCAGCTTAAGCAAATTCAGTTTTAGCTCTGTAATTATTCCCAATGTTCCTTCGGAACCGATGAAGAGATCGATCACATCCATATTCTCTTTGCAATAATATCCTGCGGCGTTTTTTGTCTTTGGCATTTTATATGAAGGAATAGTAAAGGAAATTTTTTTGCCGCTTTCTGAGATCAGAAGCGCCTCCAACCCGTAGGCAAAGTGAATACCTCTATCAATAGAGACTATATCTCCGGTAGGCAAAACAACCCTCAAACCGAGTATAAAATTTCTCGTTGCACCATACTTGAACGTACGGGCGCCGGAGGCATTCGTAGCAACTGTTGCGCCAATAAAACAATTTCTCTCAGTGGGATCGGGCGGATAGAATAAATTTTTTGATTCGACAAACTCTTGAAGGTCTTTCAATATCACCGCGGGTTGTACTCGAATAAATTTCCTTTCAGAATTTAACTCAAGAACCTTATTCATTTTTTCGAGCGAAATAATTACCCCACCTTCGGGTACACGCGCACCGGTCAATCCGGTTCCATTGCCGGAGACGGTTACTTTAATTTTCTGATTGTTGAAATAACGGAGTAAGTCGGTAACTTCCTTTTCATTTTCCGGAATGTATAGCGCCTCAGCAGAACCTTTGAAATTAGATGCATCGGAAAGATAATCTTGAAATTGATCTGGATCGTTTTTAACAATCATAAAAAATCACCCGGTTGGCTTGCCATGTTTAGCCATAATTGCTTTCCATGTTTCAGCATCAAGTTGTTCGGATTCATCAATCAGCATTATGGGGATATCATCTTCAATACGATACCGTCTGCGGGAGTTTTTATCAACTGAAACAAGAAAATTGCCATCTAAAACTAAATCTGCTTTTGTTTCCGGACAGCAAAGAATATCCAATAGTTCTTTTGAAATCATTTTCTTCCTCTGAAATATTTAATTCTTAATTGGTAAATTGCATACAAAATCAATCGGAATAAATCTAACTAATTTTCTCATAAATATTTGATACAATTTATGAATAATGCAAAACGACATCTCGAAATGCCTACATTAGAGGGTGAAAGATTAATCCTCCGAAAAATTATTCTAGACGATGCACCGGATATTTTTGAATACGCACATATGCCGGAAGTGGCTGAATTTCTTCCTTGGTTTCCGCATCAGACTATTCAGGACTCGATTGATTTCATAAAGTTTGCTGAAGAAAAATTTGCGAGCGACGAGTGGATAATTCTTGGAATCGAACTGAAAGAAAATCGTAAACTGATAGGTTCAATCGATATCCGTGGCTGGAACAGTGTTAACAATTATGCTGATATTGGTTATGTGATCTCAAAAAATTTCTGGGGCAAAGGGATAATGACTGAAGCATTAAAAGCAGTAATTAAATACTGTTTTGATGAATTGCGCCTGAACCGTATAGAAGCACATTGCGAGGAAGCAAATATCGGCTCCTGGAAAGTGATGGAAAAATGCGGAATGAAAAATGAAGGCACCTTACGTGAAAAAATTTTTGTAAAAAATCGTTATCGTTCTATGAAAATGTATTCAATCTTAAGAAGCGAGTATATAAAATGACACGAGTAAAAATATGTTGCATCTCTTCATTAAAAGAAGCTCAACTTGCTATTAAGTGCGGTGCATCTGCAATCGGATTGGTCTCCGAAATGCCAAGTGGTCCGGGAGTAATTTCCGAAGAATTAATTATAAAAATTACGGCATTGGTTCCGCCGGGGATTTCAACTTTTCTCTTAACAAGTAAGCAAAGTGTAGTTGAAATAATAAAACAGCAGCGAAGATGCAGGACAAACACAATTCAAATTTGTGATAAATTAATTACCGGAACATATAAAGAATTAAAAGAAGCTCTGCCTGGAATTAAAATTGTCCAGGTTATTCACGTGACCGGGGAAGAATCTTTACAAGATGCGATTGATATTTCTAAAGATGTTGATGGAATTCTTCTTGATTCAGGGAATCAAAAACTTGCAGTCAAAGAACTTGGCGGTACAGGAAGAGTACACGACTGGACTATCAGTAAAAAAATTGTAGTATCGGTAAGTGTGCCGGTTTTCTTAGCAGGGGGATTAAATCCGGAGAATGTTGCGGATGCAATTCAACAGGTTCACCCATTTGGTGTGGATATCTGTTCCGGTGTACGCTCAAATGGAAAATTAAATGAGCACAAATTGAAATCGTTTTTTGCCAATGTAAGCACTATTTGATAATGAATGATTCTCTTTCAAATAAGAAAATTCTAAAATTCTGGCTTCCTCTTTCTGCAACGTGGCTGATGATGTCTGTTGAGGGACCTTTTTTAACAGCAGTAATTGCCCGTATGTCCAATCCGGAATTTAATCTTGCGGCATATGGTGTTGCTTTCTCATTTGCGCTGATAATTGAGTCCCCGGTAATTATGATGATGAGTGCATCAATTGCGCTTGTTTGTGACCGATATTCTTTCTTAAAGTTGCGCAATTTTGTTTATTCAATAAATATTCTGATTACTCTGTTCATAATAATTCTGGTGATTCCACCGATTTTTTATTTCATCACTTTAAATCTTATGAAACTTCCACAACAGGTTGCTATGCTAACTCACAAGGCGGTAATCCTTCTTATACCGTGGCCGGCAGCTATTGGATATCGAAGATTTTATCAGGGTATAATGATCAGCAACAATGCTACACGGCGTGTTGCTTATGGTACCGTCATTCGTATGTCAACTATGTTTATTGTTTCCGTAATCTTGATTACTTTTTTTGAGTGCGATGGAGTTTTGGTCGGCGCATCTGCTCTTTCGTCCGGAGTAGTAATGGAAGCACTAGTGAGCAGGTTTATGGCAAGTAAGTTTGTTAAAAATGTAAAACAGAATCTCGAGACTGAAGTTTCTCATAATTTGTCCTATCGGGAAATAGTAAAGTTTTATTATCCACTTGCACTCACTTCTTTCATCTCTCTGGGTATTCACCCGGTAGTCACATTTTTTATGGGAAGGAGTGATAGGGCTCTAGAATCACTTGCGGTATTGCCCGTACTAAACTCTCTTGTTTTTTTCTTTAGAAGCTTCGGGTTATCTTATCAGGAAGTCGGAATTGCTCTGATGGGGGAAAATAATCACTTTAGCAAACTGAAAAATTTTGCAGTTGTGCTTGGGATAGCTGTTGTAGCGGGGCTAGGACTTGTTTCATTTACCCCGTTATCAGAAGTTTGGTTTCAAAGAGTTGCAGGTCTTTCTCCAACACTTTCTGAATTTTCTAAATTTCCATTAATGCTTTACACAATATTTCCGGCAACCACCGTAATAATTAATTTTCAGCGTGCGATACTTGTTTACTCAAGAAAAACTGAACCGATTACTTACGCTACTATAATTGAGGTCGCAGGAATAATACTTACCTTAATTATTGCAATAAAATTCTTTTCTATTGTTGGTGTAGTTGCAGCAGTAATTGCATATACTTTAGGAAGAACAGCGGCCATATTGTATTTAACGGTACCATTCAGGCGGGCACGTCGAAAAGTAAAATAACGAAAGGTCAAATGGAGATTAGTTTGAATCCGGTACCATGCACGTTGATAATTTCAATGGATTTATCCTGTTTAAGGTAGCCCCTGAGTTTTGTGATATAAACATCCATGCTTCTGCCGGTAAAGTAACTTTCCTCTCTCCAGATTCTTGTTAGAGCTTCCGACCGCTCTAATATCTTATTCCTGTTTAAGCAAAGCAGTCTTAAAAGTTCACATTCTTTTTGTGTGAGTCTCTGTTCGATGCCGCTATGGTATAGAATCCTTTTATTGTAATCAAATTTATACTCGCCCAGAATAAATTCACTCTGGTCATCTTCTACCATCACAGTTTTAGTACGTTTCATAATTGCATTAATACGTAGAATAAGTTCTTCCATACTGAATGGCTTGGTTACATAATCATCGGCACCGATTTTGAACCCTTCAATTTTATCGTCAAGCATAGATTTCGCGGTTACAAAAAGAAACGGTATTATTTTATCTATCATGCGGATTTTTTTTGCCAAAGAAAAACCATCCATTTTGGGCATCATTATGTCAATCAGACACAAATCAAACTTGCTCGACTTGAAAATATTAAATCCTTCTTCGCCATTCAATGCGTGAGTAACTTCATATCCTTTAACCGAGAGAAAATCGCTGAGTATCGTTCCTAGATTCGAATCATCCTCTACTAATAGTATTTTCGTCTTTTCTTTCATTGCTTATTCTCACTCGGGAAAATTAGTTCGAACTCGCTTCCGTTTCCATGATCACTCTTGAAAGAAATTTTTCCTCCATGAGCTTCGGCAATTTTCTTCGCGTAACTTAAGCCAATTCCAAAACCGCGTACGTTTTGAACGTTTCCGCTTGCCACCCGATAAAACGTGTCGAATATTTTTCCCTGGAATTCCTTTGGAATTCCTATTCCGTTATCCTTTACAACAACAACAACCGATTTATTTACATTTCTTGTTGAGATAATAATTTCAGGTTTCCGTTCATTGTATTTTAGGGCGTTGTCGATTAAGTTGGCAATAATGTTGGTGGTATGAAAATCATCACAAAATACTGTTGATGGAGATGCGTTCAGCTCAAAAATAATTTTCCCGTCTTTCTGTTTTAAGGCTTCTTCATACATTAAAGCCGCTGATCGGATCAAATCATGTATGTCAGCTTCTTCTTTTATCAGGCTAAATTCACTTTTCTCCATTGCGGCAGTATTGAGTAGTGTTTCAACCATGATTTTTAATCTGTCGTTTTCTTCTTTTATTATTTTTGTATAGCGTGTCACCGAAGATTTTTCTGTTGCAAGAGTCGGTTCATTCAAAGCTTCACATGCAAGTGAAATAGTTGAAATTGGTGTCTTGAATTCGTGCGTGATGTTATTAATGAGATCGTTTTTAACACGAGTAATTTTTTTCTGACGCAGAAGCATTTGAACAGTGCTGAAAAATACTGCTACGATTACTAAAATTAATCCAACCGATAATCCCATCATGCCGGCAATCGAACTTAATACATGTTTTTCTTCATTGGGGAAGTAAACAACAAGTTCATTCCTGTCTAAAAACATTTCAGCAGGGAAGAGGAGTGTGCGAAGTCGCGACTTCCTGATTAATATTGTATCAGCTCCCTCTTTTAGCAAGGAGAAATTTTTGGTCCTTGTTTTATAAACACCAAAATAGAAATCATCGGGAATTCCGCGGCTTTTATATTCCTGTGTAAGAAGCTTATCTAATTGTTCTACGGAAATACGTTCTTCAATTTTTTTCTGAGTATTAACTTCAACCATTTCAGTAACAACTCTTTGAATGAGCGATTGCCTGCTCCTAATGATAGTATCGAAATCCGACCGCCAAACATATCTTGGCATCCTGGTCCTGCCTTCCGGCGAATAGGCAAAGACTCTTAATTGAATACCTTTTTTAGTTGAATCGAAATCATTTTTAGGATTTATTCGGAATGGTGTATCCTCAGTGTATATTTTAACCATTTTGGATTTTAAAGTACTATCACCCACAAAAACTTCGAATTCTTTTGCCTTGGTTAATTTTCCAGAAGAACCAGATTTATTTTCCTTCTTCACCCAAATATTGGCAAGAACTGTTTTTGCAGCTTCTTCTTTTTCAATTTTATCTACTACGCGGAAGAGAGAATGATAAGCATTTCTGCGAAAGCGATCTCGCTCAACTTCAATCAAATTTGTTATCCAATAAAGTTGAACGGCAATTAAGCCAATGACTGCAGCGGTCATTATAGCAATAATAAATTTTATTTTTCTTTCTTTCATCGTTGCAAATTTAGCGTAATCTTGGACGTAATTCTTATGTTTAACAATTTTTAACAAATCTTGAAGGCACTTTTGTAACTTTTCGATGTATGAGTCTATGTCTTAACGAAGTAAAATATAGAAGGAGATAATAGTATGGAATCAAAACAAACAAAAAGATCAAAATTCTTCACGATGATGACTATCATTTTTCTATGGTTATTCTCTTTGAAACTTATTGCGCAAGAAAAAGCAGAACTAAAAATTGACCCCTTGATGTTCGTGGCATTGAAAGAGTGTAGGAGTATTACTCAACAAATAGGTAACCAGCTTTTTCCAGGCTGGCAGTTTTCCAAAACACCGGTATTGTTTTACCGTCCCAAAGTGCAGGAAGTATTAATCAATTATCCACATAAACCAAAAGGATTTTCAGAGTACAATGGCTATAACCTATTGGGTAACGAAAAAATATATTATCGTAACGATACAACTTTTTTTGATATTGACGGGCAAAACACATCTTTTGATATTGACAGTATCACTGTGTTAGTTGTGGCAGACCGCTCAAGCAATTTGCGCAACCAGTTAATGGATGTTGCACTTAACAGACCCAAAGAGTACATACAAAAATATTTTGATTCATGGAGTTTTATGCCATCGGCTTATGATGTTGTGTTTACAATAATGCATGAAGCTTTTCATGTTTATCAGCATACCAAAGCGCCTGAAAAATTTGCGAATGAAGCTGCTGTAATTAAATATCCTGTGCTTGACCCGGTGAATAACGCATTGTATGTTTTAGAAGGGAATATTTTAAGAGATGCACTGCTTGCAAAAGATGCTGCTACCAAATTAGAAAAAACAAAACAGTTTATCGCAGTACGTACCTACCGCCAGTCATTGTTAGACAGCACACTGGCGGAATATGAAAACCGTAACGAATATGCAGAAGGTATTGCAAAATATATTGAGTATAAGCTTATGAAAATAGGGGGGCAATTAGTACCGGGAAAAGAAATGAGTTATTATGCCGGGTTCAATGGTTATGAAGGAACACTTTCTAAAATGCTTATTGACGAAATAAACAGTATGGTTCAATATGTATCAATAACCAATGATGCTTTTGCAAATAAATTCGGCACAGGACCGCTACGTTTTAAACTATATAAATTAGGTGCCTGCGAGAGCTTGTTGCTGGATGATTTGATGCCTTCATGGAAAGAAAATATATTTACCGACAATGTGTATTTATGTAACTTGCTGAAAGAATCACTAAAATTATCTCCCTCGAAATTGCAGCAATACTTGCAAACTGCAAAGAACGAATATAATTACGATAAAGCATATTTAGATAAACTACAGTTTCAAAAAGACGGTGAACAATATGCTCGAAACAAGGCAGACAAAATTTTTAATACAGATAAAACACTGATAAGAATTTCCTATGAAGGTTTTACTGATAAAGCATCTTTATACAGGTTTACCCCATTTGGCATAACGAAGGTAAACCAGTCATCAACCATTTTCGATCTTGTTCCTGTTTTAATTGGATTTAAAGATGGAGTTAAGTTAGATATGAAACAGGCAACGCCTGTATTAATAGATAAAGAGAAAAAACAAGTTGTATTTGCCGTTGCCACCGCAGCGACAGATATTAAACTAGTTAATGGAGATAAAATAGATTGCAACGATTTTTTATTGTCAGGTGCAAATATGGAAATAAACATATTAGGCAATATTGTTAATATAAAGTTTAGGTAATAAAGTAGCAGAACTGACACACGGCCCGAAAGGAAATAAAATTAGAGCTAGGTAGTTTGAAAAGAAGCACTACAGCTAACAAAGGGTTTATAAAATGGGGGCGGACGTGGTAGAATTAAACTTTGTGCATCTAATAAACTGTACGGCAATTAGTCCAATAACCGAAACAATCATCAAAGAAATAATAAATTTTATTTTTCTTTCTTTCATCGTTGCAAATTTAGCGTAATCTTGGACGTAATTCTTACGTTTAACAAATCTTAAGGACACTTTTGTGACTTTTCGATGTATGAGTTTATATCTTAACACAGTAAAATAAAAAAAGGAGAAAATATTATGGAAATACTAAAAACAGACAGATCAAAATTCTTCACAATGATGGTGATCATCATCCTTGGATTATTCTCAATGTCACTTTTAGCTCAGGAAAAAGAGGAAGGCAAATCAAAACTTAGCCGGCTCAAAGGTAAAGTTGAAAAAATCACAGTGAAAGTTGACGGTAAAGATGTTGTCTTCGAGGGTGAGGAAGCTCAAAAAATGGCCGATAAAATGAAAACGGAAAAGAGAATCAAAATGTTTTCGTCAGGCGATCTTAAAGAACTTGAAGAAGGTGATGGAAATGTAATGGTATTCAGGTCGAAAGCTCATGCCTGTGATATAGATATTAAAACGGATGGTTTAAAAAAGAAAATCAATGTTGAAGACAAAGACGGTAAAAAAGTAGTAACCATTACCACAACGAAGGACGGTAAAGAGGAAACTAAAACTTATGAAGGTGAAGATGCTGAAAAATTCCTGAAAGAAGAAAAGGGAATGAAACATATGACAGCCACCGTGGCAAATGATGAAGATATGCCAAATGACCATATGATTTATTTCAATCGTAAAATTGGCGGAAAAGGAATAAGTAAACATTGTTGTAATTGCTGTGGCGGCGGATGCGGTATGGATATGGCTCCAATGCATGGTAAGATGTCCCATAAGATGATGATGAAGATGAAATCTGACAGTAATGACGCGGATGAAGCTGATGTAATCATCGAAAAGAAAATGGAGAAGAAAGAACAGAAGAAATAGTTTTTCCATCCAACTTTACAATAAATATATTGGAACAAAGAAGCTGTCTCAAAAGGTTTAGAGTCATTTCGAGTGAAGTCGAGTAATGGGTTTACTTATTCTAATCACACTTCTCCGAAGGAGTCCTACGGACGACTCCGCTCAGTGTGACGTGAAAAATACTTTTGAGACGACCTCTTGTTATTTATGGAACCACTTTCATACCAAATCTAGATTATCAAAATCAATTTCCCGATATCCAAAATTTTTGTTGCATCAGGTAAATATTAAAATTATCTTCAATTCGGATATAGTTAATTGATATCTGATTAAAAAATAATTTTTAAAAATCATATGATCATTTTATCAGAAAGGATTGTGCTAACAAAAATTAGTAGAGAATAATCTGATCATAATAAAATAGTACGGAGAAGAAGAACTTGACAGAATCTACCTCCGATGCCGAAAAACTAAATCAGATAGTTTCATATCTGAAGAATATAGAAATCCGAGTATCAAAACTCGAAGCACACCTTAATATTGATTCAGACTCCTCAGAGGATGAACTCAGTTTACCCAGTATAATACCTAATAATCTTTCGGAACGAGCAGACTCTTTGGAAAATCAGATCGGTCAATTCTGGTTTGCAAAAATTGGCATAGTCATTCTTTCAATTGGTATCGTTTTCCTGCTTACATTTCCATATCAAAATCTACCACCAATATTTCCAAGCCTGATTGGATTCGTTCTTGTGGCGGTTTTGTTCTGGCTGTCAAACTACTTACGCACCTCTTTTCAGTACCTGTCACAATATGTTTTTGGCGGCGGACTGCTGTTGCTGTATTTTACAACGCTCCGGTTACACTACTTCGGTGTTGTTCCGGCGGTTGAGAACAATCTGATAGAGATTATTTTCTTAGCGATTGTCACAATCGTGCATCTATACATCTCTTACCGGAAGAAGTCAATTTACCTGAGTTCAATTGGAATTACTCTTGGCTGTATTACAACACTTATTAGTAATGACTCGTATTCAGTTTTTGCATTCTCCGTTCTTTTATCGCTATCTATTGTTTACCTAAGACTAAAACATGAATGGAATGGATTTTACATATACGGGATAGCTCTTATATACATTACAACACTGCTCTGGTTTATCAATAATCCGCTCTTGGGAAACAATGTTGAATTACGAAACAGTTCTCCTCTCGCAGTTCTGTCAATTCTCCTATTAGCAATTATTTTTGCTTTCGGAAATTTCTTCAAAGACGAAAAAGAATCCGAGAACAATAATCTAATTGTAAGTACTATTCTCAACTGTTTTCTAAGCTACACGTTGTTTCTGATATTTACTGTAACAAAGCATAAAGATTCACTGGCGCTCTTTCACATTTCTTCCTCGATTATTTATCTCATCATAGCAACACTATATTGGACTAAAAGCGAAAGCAAATTCTCTACTTTTTTCTATTCTATCGCAGGCTATACAGCATTAAGTGTGGCTATAGTTGCCCAATTCCCTAAGCCGGATTTCTTTGTTTGGTTGTGCTGGCAGAGTTTACTGGTTGTTTCAACTGCGCTCTGGTTCCGCTCCAAGATTATTATAGTAGCAAATTTTGTAATGTATCTGTTAATATTTATCTCCTATTTATTTATGGCGGGCACAATCGGTACAGTTACTCTCAGTTTTGGTGTTGTTGCTCTTATAACAGCAAGAATTTTAAATTGGCAGAAGGATAGGCTTGATCTGAAAACAGAAATAATGCGGTTATCATATCTTGCTGCTGCGTTTTTTATCTTCCCGTACGCCCTATACCATATTGTACCAAAAGATTATGTAGCTTTGTCGTGGACAATCGTCGCAATTATTTATTATGTACTTAGTGTAGTTCTAAAGAAAAATAAAAAATACCGCTGGATGGCACTGTTAACATTTGTACTAACTGTATTGTATATACTTTTTGTCGGAACATCTAACCTTAATCCTATTTACAGAATTGTTTCGTTTATTGTACTGGGACTTGTACTCTTAGCAGTTTCGATATTTTACGGAAGAGTAAAATCAAAAAGCCTTGATTAGAGTACGAACCCAATGAAGTAATGAATTTTTTCTAACTAATTGAATTGATAACTAAACTAGTAGAAACCATGGCAATAAATAGAAGAAAATTTCTAAACACACTTCTGGGTGTAGGGGGAGTTGGGGGAATCTTATCCGTATTTTACCCAATCTTTTCGTTTTTAATACCTCCCAAGAGTGCCGAACCAAAAGTTAATTCAGTTAAAGCGGGATTGATTTCTGAGCTTCCGACTAACAGTTCAAAAATAATTAAGTTCGGAAGAAAACCGGTTATTCTCATTAAAACAGAGGACGATCAACTTAAAGCATTATCCGCAGGCTGCACACATTTGGATTGCATTGTTCAGTACAAAACTGACACAAAGCAGATTTTATGTGCCTGCCATAACGGAATTTATGATCTGAACGGACGTAATGTTTCAGGGCCTCCTCCAAGACCTCTCGAAGTATTTGAAGTAAAAGTAATTAAAGACGAAATCGTCATTACTAAAGTGGGTTAATTATGATCAAGAATATGGGCAACAAATTTATTTCGTGGATAGACGAACGGTATGATCTCTCGCCGGTGCGCGATTTGCTTGAACATAAAAAAGTTCCGGCGCATAGACATTCCGTGTGGTATTACATGGGAGGAGTTACACTTTTTCTTTTTTTAGTTCAGCTATTTACGGGAATACTTCTTCTCTTGTATTACAGACCGGGAGAAGACAGTGCTTACGAAAGCGTTCGATTCATTGTTACAGAAGTTAGATTCGGATGGCTGATAAGAAATGTTCACAGCTGGTCAGCGAATCTTTTAGTTCTGTTTGCTTTCATTCATATGTTCAGTGTTTTCTTCTCAAAGGCTTATGAAAAACCGAGGGAGTTAACGTGGATAACCGGCTTTATCAGTTTAGTCTTTACGCTCGCATTCGGATTCAGCGGCTACCTTTTACCATGGAATGAACTTGCATTCTTTGCTACAAAGGTAGGTACAGATATAGTCGGAGTAGTTCCAATAATAGGAGAACCTCTCAAAACATTTTTAAGAGGAGGAGAAGAGGTAACCGGTGCAACACTTTCGAGATTCTTCGGTATTCATGTGGCTATTCTTCCTGCCATCTTCACAGTTTTTCTTGGACTGCATTTATTATTTATACAGCAGCAGGGAATGCATGAGCCGGAACATTTCAAAAACCTTCCTGAAGAGAAGAAAAAATATATTCCATTCTTTCCGGATTTTGCTTTGAAAGATCTTCTTTTGTGGGTAGTGGTCTTTAACATTCTGATTTTTCTGGCGCTCTATTTCCCGTGGGAGTTGGGAAATAAAGCAGAGGCATTTGCATCAGCCCCAGCCGGTATAAAACCGGAATGGTATTTCATGTTCATGTTTCAATCGCTTAAACTTCTTCCCGCCCATATTCTATTTCTGGAAGGCGAATTACTTGGTGTTTTGTTCTTTGGAATTGCAGGATTTGTCTGGATGCTGGTTCCATACATTAAAATAAAACACAAACCCAACTGGAAAATTCAACCCTTAACCTTGATAGGGATTATTGTTGTTGCATTCATAGTGATAATGACAGTCGTAGGTTACTTATTATAGGGAACAATAAAATGGAAAAAAGATTTTTTGATATCTCCGTATTCACAATAACGTTCTTTATTCTTTTTGGTTCTCTCTACGCGCAGAAGAAAGACAAGGCTCAACAAAGCTTTAAAGAGGACCGATGTTATTCATGTCATAAAGAGATTGAGAGCTTACCAATAGATTTCTCGGAAAATGATACGCACAGGCACGCAAATCTATCTTGTGCATCCTGCCATGGCGGAGATCCGAATAGTGATGATCAGGAAATTGCTATGAGTCCTTCCAGGGGATTTATCGGTGTACCCAAAAAGAAAGATATTCCAAAATTTTGCGGGAAGTGCCATTCGAATATCGATTTTATGAGAGTATATCAGCCCCGTATCGCAACAGATCAGGTAGCTCAATACTATACCAGCTTACACGGTAAGAAACTTCTTTTGGGAGATGAAAATGTTGCCGATTGTTCAAGCTGCCACTCAGCGCACAAAATTTTATCGGCAAAAGATCCACGGTCAACGGTTCATAAATTAAATGTACCCAACACATGTAATAAATGTCACGGCAATACAGATCTGATGAAAAAATATAATCTTCTCGGCAATGTGCTGGAGGAATATTCAAAGAGTGTTCACGGTGTAGCTCTTATGAAAAATAAAGATTTAGGCGCACCGGCATGTAATGATTGTCACGGTAATCATGGCGCTATGCCTCCGGGTATAACCTCCATCTCTCACGTATGCGGTACATGTCATGCAATTAATATGGAATACTTCAATGCAACAAAAATGGCAAAAGCGTTTGAAGTACAGGATTTTCACGGATGTGAGCAATGCCATGGTAACCATGCAATTCTAAAACCTAATGATGAAATGATAAGTATTGGCAAAGAATCGAAATGTGTTGAATGTCATTCATCCGGCGATGAGGGCTATGCGGTTTCTCAAAAAATATATTCATCACTTACGCAATTGAAAAATAGTTACAATGCGGCTAACGCAAAATATTTGGAAGTGAGACAAAAAGGGATGAACGATGTGGAAATTGGATTCCAGCTTCAAGACGCCAAACAGGCTCTGATACAGTCCCGTACGTTAATTCATACTTTCGATTCAATAAAAGTAGATGCCAAAACCCAAGAAGGGATCAACATTTCAAATAAGGCATCGCTCTTAGCCCAAAAAGAAATTGATGAGTATTCTACTAGAAGAAATGGATTTGCTGTAGCAACGTTAGCATTTTTAGCATTTATTATAGCGCTGTATTTTAAGATAAAGGACAAGGTTAATCATTGAAGTTACGCAGAGTGATGTTATTAAAGATAAAACCAAGGTAGTGCCATTCCCGTCCCGCATCAAGTGCGGGATAAACTCGCGGGAATCTATATGTGGATTCCCGATAAAAATCCCGCTGTACGGGATGCCGTAAAGCGGCACATTCGGGAATGACATAAATCTTGTTTTGCGTAACATTCGTTAATTAATAAAAAAGCCGCATCCTTATGGGGTGCGGCCTCATTCTAAAAACTGTTAACTGCAAACTGCTTACTATTTTGATAGCCCCAAATCCTCTGCCACAGAATCCGGAACAATTACTTTCTTTTTAAATCTCACTAACTCGCTTACTTTTTTAAATAATATCGGAATTCTAACACGGTACTCTTCTACTTTTGTATAAACCAGAGGAACTATTAATAAAGTTAGGAGAAGCGAGCTAGTTAATCCGCCAATCAACGCCCACGCTAATCCGGATTTCCATTCGGCACCGGCACTTGACGATAATGCAATAGGCATCATCGCAAATATCATTGTCAGCGTTGTCATAAAGATTGGACGAATTCTCATTCTCACCGCGTCAATCAGTGCGTCAAAAACAGTTTCACCTTGTGCACGCATAAAATTTGTTCTATCGACCAGCAGAATGGCATTCTTGGCAACAAGACCGGTCAACATTATAATACCAAGAATTGTGAAAATGTTGAGGGCTTTCATTGATAAACCCAGCGCCAGTAACGCTCCTATCATTGCCAGCGGAATAGAAAATAAAATTACGAACGGATAAATAAACGAATCATACAGAGCAACCATAACCATATATGTAAATAATATAGCGGCAAGCATGGCAAGACCTAAGTCTCCGAAAGACTCGCGCTGATTCTTCACGTCTCCCTGAAATGAATATGTAACACCGGAAGGGAATTTATATTTTTTAAATTCTTTCTCGATATCCTGAGAGATAGCTCCAGTAGTGCGTCCTCCCTGAACCTGTGAGAAAACTGTTACCGCGGCACTTCTTGCCTGACGTGCTAATTTTGTAGGGCCGGTAGCGCGGTAAATATTTGCGAATTGTTTAAGATAGATTTGCTGCCCTTTACGATTTGTAAAACTTATGTTTCCAAGGTTGTCTGTTTTCGAGCGGTCGAACTGATCAAGAATAATTCGAATGTTGTATTCAGTATCACCGTCACGGAGTTTTGAATTATCATCGCCTGTGAGAGCAATTTGAAGCGCCTGACCGACTTCTGCAATAGACAAACCGAAGTTTGTTATTTTTTTCCTATCAATCTCAATACGTGTTTCAGGATTACCATCCTCGGCCGAAAGACGAACATCCGCAGTGCCGGGAATTGTTTTAACAATATTCTGAACTTCATGAGCGGTTCTAACCACGTCTTCGTAATCCGGACCGTTAATTATTAACTGAATTGGGGTTTGATTGGCAGTACCAAAAATACCAATCGGATTAACACGCACTTTAACGCCCGGAATTCTCTGAACCAATTGTTTGATTTCGTTTCCAACCTGATCTGTTGATTTAATTCTCTGATTGCGTGGAACAAGTGTTACAGTAATTTCCGTTGAGTTGCTTGAAGCAAATCCAACTAATCCTTCTGTTGAAGCACCAACATTGGCATACATTCTCTCAACTTCCGGCATCATGCCAATTAGTTTTTCAACCTGCTGAGAAGCATTGTTCGTTTGTTCAATTGTTGTTCCGGGCGCCAATTCCAGTGTAACCGCAAATTCACCACGGTCAGTCTGAGTCATAAACTCGGCTCCGATAAATCCAAATGGAATAAGTGCGAAAGTAGCAATGAATGCTGCAATTGTTATAAGAGCAACTTTAATGCGATTTTTCAAAGACCACTTCAGCATAACCACATAGTTTTCTGTAAGCTCTTTGAATTTCTTTTCAAACCAGATCGCAAATTTACCCAGCAATGTTCTTGATGTGAGTCTTTCCAGCTTAGCAAATCTTGAAGCAAGCATTGGTGTTACTGTAAACGATACAAATAAACTCATCAAAGTAGAAACAACAACTACAGCCGAGAACTCACGTAAAATATTACCAACCATTCCGCCAACCAGTGTAAGGGGCAGGAAAACCGCAACATCCACAAATGTGATTGCAAGAGCGGCAAAACCAATTTCATTTCTGCCGCGCAGGGATGCCAGCCTGCTCTCTTCACCTTTTTCCAAATGGTGATAAATATTTTCAAGAACAACTATCGAGTCATCCACAAGAATACCAACGACCAGCGAAAGTCCAAGGAGTGTCATCAGATTCAATGTAAAACCAAGCGCCCATATTGCTATGAAAGTTGAAAGAAGTGAACAGGGTATGGCAATTAAAACAATAACTGAATTTCTTACACTATGCAAAAACATTAACATTACAATAGATACAAGGAGTACAGCCAGAGCCAAGTCTTCCTTCACTGCGTTTGCGGCATCAATAGTAAAAAGAGAACCATCCTGGGCGATCTCAAATTTCAAATTATTTTCTTTGTAAACAATTTCCATTCTATCAATTTCTTTTCTAACTAACCTTGCTACTTCCACTGCGTTGGCATCCGATTGCTTCTGAAGGATGATGCCGATTGTATTACGAAAATTGATGCGCGTGATGTTTGTATGATCCTTAATCCCATCTTCAACTTCGGCAATTGCGGAGAGTTTTATTTCACCGCCTTGCCTCGATTCACCAATGATAAGATTTTTTAAATCCTCAACAGAGCTCAATTTGCCTGCAATACGAACTATAAACTGCCCGTCTTGATCTTTAATCTTTCCAGTGGGAAAATCCAGGTTAGCTGTTTTAATCACTTGTGCCACCTGAGGAATTGAAAAGCCGAAAGCACGAAGTTTTTGGAGATCAAGATTTACTTTTACTTCACGCTCCTCTCCCCCTACAAGAGCAATCTGTCCTACACCCGACACACGTGAAAGAAGAGGTTGAATTTTGTCTTTAACAAACTGATAGAATGTTTTTGAATCCATATCAGCAGAAACGCCCATTCTTAGAACGGGTATTTCATCAAGCGCGAACTTGGAAATAGTTGATGCTTTGGTGCCTGTTGGTAATTGTGATGAAACCTGCCCAACTCTTCTCTGAGCATCCTGCAGCGAGAGATCTGTATTTGCAGATTGTAAAAGTTCTACAACAACAAATGATACGCCCTCGGAAGATGTGGAACGGACTTCCGATACCTTATCCATACCAGAAACTGCATCTTCAACAATTTTAGTAACGCCGGTTTCAACTTCATTCGGAGAAGCACCGGGATAAATTGTTGTAATAGTTAAAACCGGCGGAGAAATTTTCGGCAGCAATTCATACTTAAGCTGTCGAAATGCAAACAGACCTAAAACAATCAATGCCGAGAAGACAATGATTACAAGCGAAGGTCTTTTTATCGATAATTCTGTAATTGTCATTTCAAAAATCCTTTTTACTTATTGAGAATCTCAACTTTTAGATTATCCACTAAATTATTTTGTCCGTTCACAACAATCGTTTCACCTTCCATCAGCCCCCGCAGTACTTGAACATAAATTCCCGATTGATTTCCGACCGTTAAATTGCGGAGTTTTGCAATTCCGTTTTCAATAACGAATACTTGCGGTTCTTTTACACTTCCAATCAACGACTCGCGGGGTATAACAATTGTTTCTCTGTTTTTCAATGATATAAATTCAACACGTGCAAACATTCCGGCTTTGAGCGGATGAGCGCTTTCATTACTAATACTGATTTCGACCGGGTAAGTATGCGCATCGTCTCCTTTGGAACTTATCGATTCTATCCTGCCTTTAAAATTTACACCCGGGTAGACATCGACTGAGACACTAACCTGATCGCCAACTTTTGCGAGGAATGCATCTCTCTCAGCAAGGTTAAGTTTCACTTTTAATTTGCTGATATCCACTACATTAGCAACAAGAGTCGGCTGGGGTGCGCCTTGAACCATTGAACCCAAATCGACATTACGTGCAGTAACATAGCCTGAAATAGGAGTTTTTATTTGAGTATCACTAAGCTGTCTTTTAGCCATTATGTATTGTGATTCTGCCATTGCCGCTCCCAGTTTTGCCTGATCAAGCTGTGAATCTGTAACTGACTTTTGCTGATAGAGAGTCTGGAATCTTTCGTAATCTTTTTTTGCCTTTTCATAATTAGCCTCAGCACTCATTAATGCTGCCTTTTTCAATTCGTCATCAACCTGAAAGAGAACTGAACCCGCCTGTTTATAGTCTCCGACTTTTGTAAACACGGCCGTGATTTTTCCTGCTGCTTCTGAAATTATGTTGACATCATTATTCGCTGTAATTGTGCCAACAAGATTCAGGATTTCGGAAAGATCTTTCTTTGCTACTTTTTCAACGGAGACATAATAAACATCTTTTATGCCGCCGGCAGTTGTTGCCGACATTTTTCTTTTGTTCACAAAGAGTACGGCTATGACGATTACAAAAACCACAACCGCTGCAATTACTGATTTCCAATGCTTCATGATTTATTTCTCCGGATAATTATAATTTTATTTACCAATTGATTTATCTAATCTTGCTTTTGCCAATTCGTAATCGACTATCGAATTTGTATAATTTATTTTTGCTGTGGATTGTGCTGTCTCCGCATCAATAACTTCCGAACTCATCGCCAGACCGTTCTTAAATTTGTCGGCAGTAATTCTCATATTCTCATCAGCCTGTTTAACCGTAAGTTGTGAGAGCTCAATTTTTCTTTTCGACTGGCTCATATTTAAATAATTTTGTGTTACTTCCAATGTTATGTTGTCTTTGATAACTCCCTTTCCGTCGACAGCCTGGGCAAGAGAAGCCTCAGCCTGTTCTGTCTGATGTGCCGTAGTCAACCAATCCCATAAATTCATGCTCAGGTTTACACCAGCATCCCATGTATCTTTGAATTCATCTTTAGAGGGGAAAATTCTTTGATTTGGTCTGCTGTAATAATAATTTCCGTATAAACTGATCTGCGGGTACCAGGATGATTTTGCCATTGTAACGCCGGCTTCGCTTGCTTTTATTCTGTAATCGGCAGATTTTAATTCGGATCTTCTTTCCACGGCGTTATTAATTAATTTATTTAGTTCATCATAATCTGAAGCAGTTAAATTAGCCCTGGAAATTATTTCAACTTCAGTGTTGAGTGAAATACCAAGTACGCTGTTCAATCCCACAGTAGATAATTTTACGGCATTCTCAGCATCAATCTGTCTGAACATCATATCCGAAAGCTGTACTTCAAGTTTGAGCACATCGTTCTTTGTCATCATCCCGGCTTTCATCAAATTTTTTGCGTCTTCGACATGTGCTTTTACCATTTGCACATTTTCATCCATAATCATTTTCAACTGAGCAGCTTTGAATAAAGACCAATATGTGTTCTTGATATTGAACACCAGTTCGATTTTGTCTTTGTTGAAGTCTTCGATTGTAGCGTTTGCGGTGTATTCCGCAATGTTTGAATTACTTACCAATCTGAATCCTGTGAACAACGGCTGGAATAAAGTGAACTGAGCTGAATAGTTGTCAAGAATTGAAGGAGCGATTGTAATTGGTCCCGTGGGTCCTTGAATTGAAAAAGGATCAACACTACTCAGTTTTCTATAACCCGCCGAGAGTTTTAATGAGGGTAACCGCATAGCATTCATTTCGCTCAATCTCGCTTCGGAAGATTTGGCTTTCATCAAGGATGAGTGAAGTGTTTTACTATTTTGCAATCCCAGGTCAATTGCCTGTTCAACCGTAAGCGAAAGTTTTTCCTGTGCCTGAACGTTAATGCTGAACAAAACTAACAGCACTAGAAAAAAAATAAGTTTTGATCTGATCATATGCTGGATTCTCCATAATTATCTTTTATAAGTGTTGATGTATTGTATTTTTTTCTTCCCACAGTTGTAAAAATTCCTTCGAACAAAATTTTAACCAAATCTTTGAATACCTGATCTGCAGAGATCGGAAGTCGGGCAAGTACTTCCGGATTAATCAGACTATGAATTGAAGAAACATATGCCAACACAACAACTTCTGTGTTAACGTCTTTTCTAAAAATCCCGCTTTTAATTCCCTGTTCAATCAAGCGAGATAGATTTGTATAAGCTTTCTTTTTCCTAAACTCATCAATGTCGCGCCAGAATTCAGGATGGTTTTTCATAAGATCGCGAACAATGGGTCCTTCTAACCTGGCTCCCTGTTTGGCAATAAAATTCATAAATCTTTTTAACTTCTCGATGAATTCCATCGATTTATCGGCGATTAATCCTTCGATAAAATTGTCAACTTCACACTTGATAGTGCTCAGTATCTCCTTAAGAAGATGTTCCTTATTGGAAAAGTGCTTATAAAGCGTCTTTTTGCTTATGCCAAGTTCGGAAGCGATCTCCTCCATAGAAACTTTAGAGTAGCCAAAACTTTGAAACATATCGTTGGCTTTCTTAAGTATTCTATTTTTTACTTCCAGATCATTATTCATTAATTATTACTCCATTACTTTTCAAAACCAAACATTCCCTCAATGGATTAAATTCCATTGGAAACATTTATTGTTTTAGTCGTTTCCAAACTTATGAAAGTTCCGTTTCATTAAAAAAAATTCAACCAAAATATTATTTGGTGGTTTCTACAGATATTGTTTCAAATTTGACGGCAAAAATAACAGTTGTGAGTGGGTGTATTAATGGTAAATCAGCGAGTAGCGGAAAAAAAACGGTGATTTTAAAAAGCCGTCCCATAGGTTTTGAAACGGCTTTTGAGTAAAGAGTCCTTTAGAACTATTTCGTCAATAACATTTTCTTTGATTGAATGAAGCCACGTCCCGAGCCAGCCGAGGGATTGCCGGCGTTAATTGTATAAATGTAAATACCGCTTGTTAATCTACTTGCATCAAACGTTACATTGTGGTATCCGGCGGCTCTGTTTCCATCCACAAGTGTCGCTATCTCTTTACCGAGCAAATCATAAACTTTTATTGTTACAAAACTATTCTCGGGAAGTTGATAACTGATTGTTGTTGCTGGGTTGAATGGATTGGGGTAATTGCTAATTGAGTAATTTGCCGGAAGCTCATTTGAGAGGGAAGCAACAAGTTTGTCTTCTACTGTAGATGCTTCAATTCTTCCAAATGCAGCAGTAAAGTCAGGATCCGAGTATTTTCCTTCTGTAGAATAATACGCACGGACATCATACCATAGTAAATCATGTGTGTAACCATCCGTAGCAACATACTCATAGTCCGTATAAGATTGTACTCCTCTGCCTAAAGTTGTTAATAATACTTCCGCACCAACTACACCATTATGTTTAACTTTTCTCCTTATTTCGAATTGGTTTACAGCTGTGTTTGGATTATCTACCCACGTAACAACAATTGGCTGTCCAACAGCAGCGCTAGCACTAGCATATTCTCCGCTATTGGTTGGCTTGCCGATGTAAACTGCCGTATAAGTTTTATTCTCTGAGGCTGTAAAGGGGCTTGAAAATGTTTGACCGCCGCTTGTCCAGTGATCGAAAGTGTATTCTATTCCGTTGGAAAAATACCATTGGCCTTGAGCTGTTACACTATTTTCTGCCACAATATTAGAAGTTTTTGGTGATGAATACAAAACATTGTTAACATAAACATAACCTCCAGGACTGGTGAAAGTTAGGTTGCAAATCTTTTTTAAATAAGCAACAAATGATGCGCCGTTATCGCTTGTTGTTAACTGGGAAGTGGTGGTTGAAGATGACGACCCGAGAGGGGTTATTGCACTGAAAACATCTTTCTTCCAGGAACTTCGATTTAACGGGGCTTCACTATCATTAAAAATCCAGGTGTAACTTCCAACTGTTTGATTATCATAAGCGGCTAAGTTTAGCTGGTCTGTTTCATAAATACTCGGTATAGTGTAAGGACTTGCATGAGAACTTGCAGCAGTTGGATATTTTGCCGCTCCAATATTTCCGCCATTAGCGCCTTCTAAGTCATTACGGGCATCAATATTTAGTAGTACGGCCGGTCTGGTATAATTAACCTGCAAACTCAAAGTCATACTGGAATAGGATCCATTAGTTGATTCGCTTTCTGAAAGCGATCCGACTATTAATTGTCTGCCTGCTAATGAATTTTGCACAGCATTTTTAATTGGAGCAGAAACAAAACTCGACCCGTTATAAGCAATGCCGGTGTGTAATGAAGCTCCGCTTGCTACAACATTCCAGTTGGCGCCTTTATCAGTACTTACACTTGTAATCTGAGTTAATTTCAAGGAATAACTGCCAATATTTCCTGTAGAAAAATTTACTGTGACTTGTGTTATTGTAGCATTTGTAGGGATCGCATTTAAGTCGAGTACAAAATATGTTCTATGTATCTTAACTGTAGTATCGAGTGCGCCAGGAATAAATTCTTTTCCTATGGCATATGTACCGTTATCGTAAGAAGGAGTACCTTCTTTCTTCTCATCTATTACGGTTATTTTGACAATCTGGTAACCTGATCCGCTCAAGTAAGCAGTTCCAGGTATCGGAGTTTGTGAATAGCTTATACCGGAAAAAAAGCAAAAAATGATAGCAATTAGAATGTACTTTTTCATTAAAATTTCCTTTTGTTAGTTGAAAAAAATATTATTTTTAAAAAGAGAATAGCCGTAGTAGTTTAATATTACTTTTAAGGTACCAACGCTACTCCTCATTTTTTATTTAGCTTTTTATCTCCTATTCTTTTAGTTTGCCATGCAAGATCATATTTCTACTACTGTTATTATCATAAAAACCACAGAATATCTCTCTATCAAAAAAAGCAGGCTCTCCTCCTATAATTTTATTGGCGATGCTGTTATATTTAATAAGATACTGAATATCTGTTCCATTGAAATGTGCTAACCCATCTCTCATACTAATAAATATATCTTTTGAATTTCTTCCAAAGAGGTAATACCAAAAATTTGGGAGACTAACTGAAAACTGTTTGACAAAGGATTCTCCTCTAAATAGATATATGTCTTTACCAATTAAGAAATATAATTCCTTATCAATAAGATTAAAATTTCCAAAAATAATTTTGTCAGTGGAGTTCGAATAAATTTCTTTAAGCTGGTCTCCATTTAATTCATAAAATGCTATAGTGTCACTGACAGTTGTGCTTGTTCGAAGGCCAAAAACATATACTTTATTTTGTTCTTTTCTAATTGAGATAAATTGAGAATTAAAATTTACTTTTAGAATTTCTTGCCATGTATAGCCGTCATAGTGAAGAATAAAACCTCGCCATAAATCTTTGCCATTAACTATATACGAAATTATTCCACAAGCATAAACATCGTTAGGTTGTGTGCCCCGAATATTATATATACCAACATTATGAGAACCTTCCACTATGTATCTGTAATTTTCACTCCACTTTGTCCCGTCATAATGCCAAATTCTTCCATCATTATCTCCACCCATCCAAACATCGTTTTTACTAAAACCAAAAAGTGTATTTCCTGCACAAAGAATCGGTTCATTTTTATATGTAATCCATTTAGCCCCATCGTAATGTAAAAGACGATCTTCAGAATCTCCTCCAGCCCCAACTACCCACACATCTTGAGGAGATGAACCCCAAACAGCACCAATAAAATTCATAGGCATATTAAGTGTATCCACAGTCCACACATAATCTCTTCTGCCGGGTTGTGGTTCGGGTTCTATTGGGTTGCTGTTACAAGAAATGAGTATTGTAGCAAAAGAAAGAAGTGTTGCAATTTTTAAGAAGGGTTTCATTATTCCCCTGATTTTAGTTATTTAACAGTTAGTTCGAATTACCATTGAGTAGATAGCCTTTCTTTTTGAGTAAGTCAAATCCGAGTTGTTGTTTGGAAAGTATTTTGAGGAATTATAAAAAGTGTATGGGCTCAATATATTGAGCCCATACATCAATTAACCTTATTTTACTTCGAAGAGAGAATCTGCTAAACCTGTATTTATTTCTATTGAAGTAGTTATCAGGTCGAGCGGTCCGTTAGGTGTTCCCACACTCATCTTATAAGCGTATTTAACACCCAGAACATCACGATAATCATCAAAATCAATTGTTTGCACCGCTGTTCCCTGCATGGATAATTGCCTTATCAGGAATCCGGTATTTATATCATAATAATTTGTGGTTTTCTTTCCGGAAGGATAAGTCAACACGATACTGTAAGCTTCTTTATTGTTAATAGTTTCCTTTCCCGACAAATCTGTTTTTATTCCTCTCTCGGCATATTCCAACATTGCATACATAGAACCGAGTTTCATTTGCTCTATCTGATCTGCGGGTAGTTGTTGTTCCTGCCCCATCGCACTCATCTTCCCTTTTTCACCATCAAAAATTATTACCTGTTGACCGACTCCGAAATCAATTAATGAATGAGATTTATTCGGAGCTTTCAGCGATTGTGTCATTGTAATATTCATTCCCTGCATCTGACCGGACATCTTGGTAACCCTGTCTTTCACCTTAAGAATATTTTCCTTCCCGCCGATTGCTTCAACGTATTTGTTGAGAACTTGTTCAGCAGTTAATCCTGCAGGAGCTTTCTTCACATTCGGATCATATTTTTCGCCGTAAATGTCAAAATAGTCAACTTTGCCGCTAACGCTGAATTTGGAAATATTTTTTGCAACTTCTTCGCCGCTGCCAACTACAACAACATATGCATTATTAGGTTTGATATATTTTTTTGCGATATTCTGAACGTCCTCAACTGTAACAGCATTCAAATTCTTGAGATAATTTTTATAGTAGTCTTTTGGAAGATTATATCTTGCAATGTTGATTGCAAAATTTGCAACAGTTGCAGGTTTTTCAAGGCTGCGGATAAAATCGCCGGATAATAAATTCTTGGCATTCTGAAGTTCCGCCTCGCTCACTTTTTCGTTTCTGATCTTTTTCATCTCATTCATTACTTCGGTAATTGCGCTGTCTGTAACTACATTTCTAACTTTTGTCGAAGCTGAAAAACTTCCTATTACTTTATCTGCGTTCAAATTTGAATATGCACCATACGTATAGGCTTTTGATTCACGCAGGTTCATAAACAATCTTCCAGATGCACTGCCGCCTAAAATTAAATTAGCGACTTTTGTTTTCATTGCATCTTCACTTCCAATTGGCAATTCAACCGGATAGCAAACAGAAATAACCGATTGAACAGAATTAGCACGATCAACAAGACTAACTTTATTTACAATAGGAGCTTTGGGAGTCGGGAAGGAGTTCTGAGGAACATCTTTTTTCTCCCACTTGCTCAGATATTTTTCGATCAATGTTTTTGCTTTTGCTTTTGTGATGTCTCCTACAATAGCGAGATATGAAATGTTCGGTCTGAAATAAGTTTCAATATATTTATTACACATCTCAAGAGTAACTGATTTTACACTTTCTTCAATATCCATTTCACCATATGGGTGCTCTTTCCCGAACATGATTGCAGATCCAACTCTGTTAGCAATCGCGTCAGGGTCATCTTTCTGATATGCAAGACCGGATAATGTCTGCTTTCTGATTTTTTCTAGTTCTTCCTGCTTGAAGTCGGGATTTAGAATAATGTCGGATACTATTGCCATAATCTTATCGGCATGTTTCGAAAGACCGGAAGCATAAATACCTGTTGCAGAAGTTGACAGATCAGCTCCAAGGAAATCTATCTCTTCATCAAGTTTATCTTTTGTCCGGTTCTTTGTACCTGTGCGTAGAAGTTGTCCTGCAGCAGAGACGTAACCTGCATTTTTCCCTTCAACAATCGGGTCTCTGTCAACTACAAGACTAAATGCAATTGAAGGAAGCTTATGATTTTCTACCACATACACTTTCAATCCGTTGGAAAGGAGGAATGAATCGGCATTGCCGATTTTAACTTCGGGTGCAGGACCGGGCTGCGGCCGTTTAGTTCTGTCTATCTGGGCAAGAGAGATTGATGCTGTAAACAGAATCAGCATTAACACTAAAACTTTGTTTTTCATTTTTATTACTCCGTTATGTTTTCAAATTTTTCTATTCGTCATTTCAGATCAAGCATTGCGAGGACTTATTCAGACTTCCAATAGATTCTCACTTGTGCTTTCACTTTTTTATATGCAAAATGACAGCGCTTATTTTTTCTCTAACGATTTTGGTAAGTAATAGAGAACAACCCTATTTTCTTTAGTCAAATATTTGTTTGCAACACGTTTAATATCATCACGGGTAACTTTCATATAACGCTGAAGTTCTGTGTTAATCAAATTCGCATCACCGTAATAGACAAAATAATTAGCCAGACTTTCGCCGATTCCCGCTACGGTTGAATTTCTTGTAACAAAATCGGTTTCAATCTGATTTCTGATCTTCTGGAATTCTGTTTCTGTTATTAACTCGTTCTTAACTTTTTGAATTTCTGCATCTATTGATGATTCTAAATCCTCCGCCTTTACACCTGCATTACATACACCCAGCGCAATAAACAATCCCGGATCTTCCAGAGGAAACGGTATTGATTGAACCTGTACAGCTTTTTGCTGCTTGTCTTTAATTTCCTTTGTCATTCTTGAACTTTCTCCACCTGTGAGAACAGTTCCTAACATGCTGAGGGCATAATAATCAGCTGTACCTTGAGCAGGCATGTGGTAAGCATGAAGTACTAACGGTAACTGAACATTATCATAAACAATTTCTCTTACTTCCGCCGTCTTAACCGGTTCAACCTCTTTAGGACGAACAATTTCTTCCTTGCCCTTTGGAATTTCTCCAAAATATTTTTTGATCAATTCTTTCGCTTTGATAATATCGATGTCGCCGGCAAGAGTTAATGTTGCATTCTGAGGTACGTAATATTTTTTGTAGAAGGCAAGAAACTCATCAAGCTTTGCTTGATCGATATATTGTGCTGAACCGATAGGTGTCCATCTGTATGGATGAATTTTGTAAGCGTTGCCGAATAACTTTTCAATCAATGTTCCGTATGGACGGTTATCAAGACTCTGTTTGCGTTCTTCTTTAACCACTTTACGCTGAGTCTCGACCCCGATACTATCAATTTTTAATTGAAGCATTCTTTCGGATTCCATATATAATCCGAGTTCGAGCTGATTCGACGGCAGGTTTTCAAAATAATAAGTTCGGTCGAAAGAAGTATTTGCATTTAACTGGCCGCCGGCAGCTTCAATAATTTTCATGTATTCGCCACGTTTAATATTCGGCGAGCCTTCAAACATCAGATGTTCGAAGAAATGAGCAAATCCAGTTCTTTGAGGATCTTCATTTTTACTTCCCACGTGATATAGTATCGATACGGCTACGATTGGAGTAGTGCTATCCTGATGCAAGATTACGTTCATTCCGTTATCAAGTTTGTATTGAACGAAATCAATTTTTTTGCTCTGTGCATTGTTAAGCGCAAAACCGATAATTAGTAAAAACAAAATGAGTCTGTGTTTCATAAAAACTGCTCCTTTTGAAGTGATTAGATATTTAATATGATTTTTCTGTGTAAAAATTAGCTAAATAGTTATTGGATTGCGAACGTTAGACGTTTTCCGGAATGGATTGTTATAGGATATACACAGCCAGATACAAATACTATTTTTCTTGCAAATTGGGCATAAAAAGCAATAAAACCGATGAAAAATCAATAACTCCCAATCATTCCTCAGTTTGCCGATAAATTCATTCTATAAAAATTTTTGCATGAATTTTCTATCTGATTCGAAAAAAAATTTTGTGATAGTTCCCTCTGTAAAAAAAATAGTATTTCAAATCAGCATCTCTTTTTATTATAATGCATCTGTCTTTGAAAGGTACCAAGAGAGTAGATGAAAAAAATTTTACCGGCTTTAACAACATTGATTTTCTTTTTACTAGCGGTAGACATATTGGCGAATTCGTCACCTGTTCTCCTCTCAGAAGAAACAAATCTATACAATGATTCACGGCAGAATTCCCGCGGCAATCAAACTATCGATATTAGCTATTCCATTGAACCGTTTTATGATTTGAACATCTTTCGTTTAATCGTTGTGATGGAATTTAGAGGTGACAAATCGGGCGAGACAAAAATTATTCTTCCCGGCAGCGTTGAGTACAACTCAATCAAGTATTTAAAGGCCATTTCACAGAACACTTATATTTCAGACACAGACAACGCAAACGAGAAGATTGTAAAATATTCTTCAGGAACGTCGGTACGAATTTATTACCAGGTTGAGGAGATCAGGGACGGAGATATTGAACTTGGGAATCAACAGCTGGCGATAATCAACAAAAAATATTTTCATTTTCTTGGTGAGTCATTTTTTATTCTACCGGGCTGGGAGGCTAACATCGAGTATAACTTCAAAATAGCATGGAATCATTTACCGGCGAACTGGAGTATCGCAAACAGTTTTGGTGCGAATGAGAAGTATCAGGTGATGAAACTTGCGTTATGGAATTTCAGACATACAGTATTTCTGGGCGGCGATTTTAAGATCCGGACAAGATACATTGGCAGCGACCCGGTTTATATTGCCACACGCGGATCGTGGAAATTTTCAGAAGATCAACTTTGTGATCTCACCCGTGATATTTTAATTGAGGAAAGAAATTTCTGGAACGATCACAACTATCCATATTTTCTTTTAGCCGTTATCCCGATTTCAGGAAGTGACGATCAAAGCGGAATAGTCAGGTTAAATTCATACTCCCTGTTTTTGTCCAGCGACCGTACCATTGATATTCATTTAAAGCGGCTTCTTGCACACGATATTTTTCATTCATGGATCGGAGAAAAAGTTCAGTTTGCAGAACCGGAACAACTTGTACTTTGGTTTAAAGAAGGATTTACAAATTACTACACCGATCTGCTTTTACTGAGAGCAAAATTAATTTCACTTGAGCAATATGTTGAGCAATACAATACAATTCTCGAATCTTATTTCACTTCCCCGGTGCGTGAGGAAAAGAATGAACGCCTAATTGACGGTTTTGGAACAGACCGTGATTTAACACGACTACCATATCTGCGCGGGCAAATTTTTGCTCACAATCTCAATTTTGCCATTATGAAAAATTCTTCCTGGAAAAAATCGTTGGATGATTTTATGCGTGATCTGATGTCCCGCTGTCAGAATGAATCGTTGGTAATTTCTAACGGAAGCCTGAGCGCTTTAATACGGTTTTACGCGGGCGATCAGATCCTTTCGGATATTATGCGCACACTTAATTCCGGTGCGGTTCTAAAAACTTTTCCGGATGCACTTGGACCATGTTTTAAAATGGAAATTGACTCGCGCAAAAGGTTATTAATCTTTGGCGAACAATATGATATTCCATCGTATAAATTGAAAAATGAAAATCAACAGATTGATAAGAGCTGTCTTAACTGGTTCAAGGTCGATTGATTTTATGAAGAGACGCCCAACAGGCCGCCTCTTCGAGAATAAATTTTTCTATTTTTTGTTTTTCTAAATCGCGGCAGTATAAGTAGTCCTATAATAATTACAATTATTCCACCTGTCACATATATCGTCCAGATATTTGAAACACGAGATTCCACCACCATCACATAATCAAGGATGCAAAACTTATCCTGATTAAATTTCCATGTTGCTTTGTTTCCTTCCAGGGTTGCCGCATTTGTATTCAAAATAATACCGGGCATTATTACTTCATTAGTATAATCTCCATCAATCCCCGACATGCTTTCCAGCTTCGAATTAATGTTTTGCATAATTAACTCAATATTTTGCTTGTGCATTGCGACTCTTTCTACACCCAATACATTTTGCAAAGTTCTCATTATACTTTCAGTCTTCCCTGATCCACCTTTCAGACTATCAAGAAGCACCTCTTTTCTTGCGGATAATAGATCAAGCCACACAGAATCCTTTTCTTTCCGTACACTTTCAATCAACTGTAGGTAAAACTCTTCTAATATATTTTCCTCAACATAATGATCAATTTTTTTCTTCAGTGTTTTACTTGTATCGCCGGCCTCGAACAGTTTGTATTCTTCTTTTGTCAGGTATGAACGGACCGGAATTCTATTGAATCTATTAAATGATTTATAAGTTTCCTTATATGTTAGATAAGAGAAAAACCATCTGAATTTTTTCTCGAATTGAATTTCAATCCCGACTTTGTTTTTCCCTTTATACTCATCATTAATTTTATTTACATCGTCAAAATTTTTATGGACGATGAAAACTTTTTGAGTATCCTTTCCCAATGTTTTGTGTTGAAGGTCCCAGCTTTTATCATGGGGAATGAAAAATCCACCATTGAATATTCTGGATGAATCGACTTTCGCTATTATAATTCGTTCGCACGAACCGTCACTGTTGATTTTGGTTGTGGTTTTATATTCCTCTTTGCAGCCGGACAAACTCATTATTGCAAAAGAGATTATCCCGTAAATCAAAATTTTGATTTTCATTTTAGCCCTCTCTTTTCCTTGCTCTCTTCTAATTCTTTGTTAAGTCTTTCTATCTCCTGACGCAGATACTTTATCTCTTTGCTACTAAAACCCGATGACCTTACAGCTAAGGTATCCGTAAGAAATTTGCTGCGCATATCATCCAGGCGTGCTTTAGTTGCTTCGTCCAATTTGTTGTAATCATCAAGGAGAGCTAGCAGATCATTCTTTTTCATCAGCACCAATTCTCTGTTGATCTCCATGAAGGAACTCTTTCCGTTTAATAATTTATATGCGTCATAGAAAAATTTCAGAACACCTTCTTCTTCCTGAATGACACCGGAATAAATCATCTTTTGATTCCAGCGATTACCAATTTTCTGTTCGAGGGATATTATCTGCTTTGTATCGCTGTACTCCATATAAACGAATGAGAGCGTGCATAGTAGCAATAACAGAGCTAAGGCAAACTTCACTGACCGTGTGGAGATAATTTCTATGAAGTAGTTGAGAATAGTTTTGGAATCAGAATGGTTTTCATTACTGATCTTTTTCATTATTGATCTTGTAAGATACTCTTCGTTCTCAAATTGATGATCTTTCTTTTTGATTTTAACAAATAACGAATCCGCTTTCAGAATATTTTCATATATGATTCTGCATCTGTCACATTGCTTAATGTGTTCATCAATCAGAGCCCACCTGGCGGAATTGATCTCGTCCTTTTTTGATGAGTAAAGGAATTGTTCTACTTCTTTGCAGTTCATATTCATTTTTCCAAACCGATTATTTTTTTTCTTATACTTTGCCGGGCAAAAAACAAGTTTGTTTTAACGGATGCTTCCGACATGCCCGTAATCCCGGCTACTTCATTAATTGAAAACTCCTCGATATCTCTTAGTACAAAAATTATTCTTTGTTTTTCCGAGAGTTCCCGGGAAAAATATTTTATTAACTCTGCTGTTTCTCTGTTCGAAAACTCCCGCTCCAAATCGCTAGAACTAAGACTCTTCAATTCAAATATCTCTTCGGACATCTTTTCAAATACCTTTTTGTTTCTCTTCTCCGACTTCAGTTTATCGTAGCATAAATTCACAATTATTTTGTACATCCATGTTGTGAATTTCGATCTTGAATTGTAATTCTTAAGGTTCTTCCAAATTCTGATAAAACTCTCCTGAACGATATCTTTTGCATCATCCTGGTTGCACATTATTCTGAATGAAATTGCCAATCCGTATCTCTGGTAAGACCTGACAATTCTTTCGAAAGCTCTCACATCCCCATTGCGGGATCTTTCGATCAGTTCGTTTACTTCTTCAGCCGGAATTTGATAATGCATTTAGTTCTTTTGTTTCTCAATCAATGATACGACTGAAAATAGGAAAAGTTAAATCGATCGGGAAAAATAATTTGGCGGGTAAAATGTAGAGACTCGATTTATCGAGTCTCTACAAAATTTATCTCAGTTTATCTGAAAAATAATTCAATAAACCGCCGATAGGAATTCTGATCTGTTCCATCGTATCACGTTCACGGATTGTAACTGTCTGATCCTCCAGCGTTTGTGTATCGACAGTTATGCAAAACGGAGTACCAACCTCATCCATTCTTCTGTAACGGCGGCCAACGGCGCCCTTGTCATCATAAAATATTCTAATGAACGGACGAAGATCCGCTTCGATTTTTTTTGCGATCTCCGGCATTCCATCTTTATTAACAAGCGGAAGAATAGCGGCTTTAATAGGAGCCAGTTTCGGATGAAAACGAAGAACACTTCGTGTTTCTCCTTTAACTTCTTCCTCATAATATGCATCAACCAGGAATGCCATAAATGAACGGCTTGCACCGGCAGATGTTTCGATGATGAACGGAATGAATTTTTCTTTAGTCTCTTCATCAAAATATTGCTGTGATTTACCTGAGAATTGCTGATGTCTGTCGAGATCAAAATCTGTTCTGTTGTGAATGCCTTCTATTTCGCCCCAACCGAACGGAAATTCATACTCAATATCGGTAGCGTTTTTTGCGTAGTGGGCAAGTTTATCTTTCGGGTGATCATGAAAACGTAATTTGGTAGGAGTCATGCCCAAAGATTTGAACCATGCAATTCTTCTCTCTTTCCATTCATCATAATGAAGTGTGTCAGTGCCCGGTTTGCAGAAGTACTGCATTTCCATCTGTTCAAACTCGCGTGTACGGAAAAGGAAATTTTTTGTATTGATTTCATTCCGAAATGCTTTGCCTATCTGTGCAATTCCGAAAGGAAGTTTTTGACGGCTGGAATTAACAACATTCAGAAAGTTTACAAAAATTCCTTGTGCGGTTTCAGGACGCAAATAAATCACATTCGCCGAGTCATCAACGGGTCCTAAAAATGTTTTGAACATAAGATTAAATTTTCGCGGTTGAGTGAAAGTACCTTCGTTGCCGCAATTAGGGCAATTCGTATATCCAAGAAGCATTTCACTTATTAAAGGCTTTTCAAGAATACATGTAAATTTCTCACTCAAGGAAATTTCTTGAGAGAGAATCCCATCTATTTCATCGAGTTGTTCATTCAATTCTAAAAGATTTTTCAACCGATCTATAAAAACTTGTTTTTTCTTGTCTGATATTATTTCGCTAAGTGTATCAAGACGAAATCTTGCTTTGCATTGCTTGCAATCTATCATCGGGTCGGTAAAATTCTCAACGTGCCCGCTTGCCTCCCATACACGCGGATGCATAAGAATGGATGCATCTAAACCTTCAATATCTTCGCGGTAGGTCATTGCTTTCCACCATTCTTCTTTTACATTTTTCAAAAGCTCAACACCAAGCGGACCGTAATCCCAGCAGCCATTTAACCCGCCGTAAATTTCGGATGATTGAAATACAAATCCTCTTCGTTTAGCAAGAGAGACGATCTTTTCTACAGTTTCATTCTGATTCTTTGCGATGGTACACCTCTACATTTTTTTGCGCAAATATAACAAAAGGAGTAGGAAGATAGAAGCTGGAAAACAGAATTCAGAGATCAAAGATGCCGCGCCCATAACGGATGTCAAAGAAATTATTTTAAATCGTTTTGTGTTATAAATTTTAATTTCTATTTTCACCATCAATCAATCGGAAAATTCAAAATGCAAAACGTTGTATTGTTTCCTTTCGCAGAGTACTGGTGGTTTTATCTTGGTTTTACTCTATTTGTGTTTGTTTTACTTGCAATAGATCTTGGCATTTTTCACCGTGACGCGCATGAAGTCAGCTTCAAAGAATCGCTCACCTGGAGTATAATCTGGATCTCATTGGCACTGATTTTCAATTTTCTTTTTTACCAATATGCTTTGTGGAAATTTCCTCAGGTTGAAAGGTTAATTTCAATTACCGGATTTAATCCAGAAACAGCGGCTACACAATCTGCTTTGGAATTTTTAACCGGTTATGTTGTTGAAAAAACTCTCGCCGTGGACAATATTTTTATATTTGTTGTTGTATTCGGGTTCTTTGCTATACCGTTGAAATATCAGCATCGCGTCCTGTTCTTCGGAATCATTGGGGCACTTGTCTTCAGAGTAATTTTTATTGCACTCGGATCAATTCTTCTTCAGTATCAATTCATAGTTATATTCTTCGGAATATTTTTAATACTCACCGGATTTAAGATAATATTCGCACCGGAGAAACCCGTTGAGCCGGAAAAGAATCCGGTGATAAAACTATTTAAGAAATTTTTTGCCGTCACGCCTCATCTGGAAGGACAAAAATTCTTTATCAGAAAAGAAAAAATATTGTACGCAACACCTCTTATGATCGCACTTCTATTTATCGAAGTCTCTGATATAATATTTGCCGTTGATTCAGTCCCTGCAATATTTGCTATCACTAAAGAACCGCTCATTGTCTTTACATCAAACGTATTTGCTATTCTGGGTTTGCGCGCAATGTATTTTATGCTCGCCGGTGTTGTTAACAAGTTCAAGTACCTCAAATACGGTTTAGGAATTGTGCTGGTTTTTGTTGGATTGAAGATGGCCTGGTTAAATGAATTGTTCGGCGGAAAATTTCCGATCGTATGGTCGCTGCTTATCATTATTTCAATTATCGGCGTATCAATTTTTTATTCAATGTGGAAAACGAGGTCTGAAGAACCATAGTAAGTATTTGGAATTATTGAAAACTATCACTTAATTTAATGCAGCTTTTATCTCTACTATAAAGGAAGGAATCATGCAAGAGCATTTTACTAAAGAAGTTGAGAGTTTAAAAACTAATCTTATTAAGATGGCTTCACTTGTTGATGAACAAGTTGAGAGAGCTTATAATGCATTAGAAACCGGCAATATTGAACTATGCAAGGGAATTAGAGCCAAAGATTTAGAGATAGACGCTTATGATAACTTGATACTCACACAATGCGAAAATATTCTAGCCCTGTTCCAGCCGGTTGCTACAGACCTGAGATTTATAATGTCTGCACTTTTAATCAACAACCAATTAGAACGATGCGGCGATATTGCAGTTAACATCGCGCAACGTGTTAAAAAAACGGGCGAGCATCATGATCTAATTATTGAATCACAAATTCTTGAGATGGGAAAATATTCCCGCGAAATGGTTAAAGGAGCTATTGATTCATTCGTAAACGCAAGCATTGACCAGGCGGAAAAAGTTTTACAAACCGAAGAGATGGTTGATAAGCTGAATAAAAGCATTTTCAAATTTCTTATTGCCAAAATGGAAGCGGAGCCAAAACTTGTTGAGCCGGGCGCACATTTAATTGTATTAACAAGACATATAGAACGGCTCGCCGATCACGCTACAAATATTGCAGAAGATTTAATTTTTTACGTAAACGCAGAAATAATAGCACACAAAAAAAAGCTTGAACGGTTCAATAAGGAAATCTGAAATAGGCCTTATCCGTATTTTCCCGAAATGTAATCTTCGGTTAATTTTTGGGATGGTCGTGTAAAGATAATTTTCGTGTCATTAAATTCGATCATCTCACCGAGCAGCATATATCCCGTATAATCCGATACACGCGATGCCTGCTGCATGTTATGTGTTACGATAACTATCGTATATTTTTTTTTTAACTCTATCATTAATTCTTCAATCTTCATTGTTGCAATCGGGTCTAAAGAAGAACAGGGTTCATCCATCAAAATTACTTCCGGTTTAACGGCTAATAAGCGGGCTATGCAAAGACGCTGCTGCTGATCTAACGGCAATTCCAAAGCAGAATGATCAAGTTTATCTTTTACCTGATCCCAAAGCCATGCGCCTTTCAAACTTTTTTCTGCAATTTCATCAGTTTCGTTTTTGTTTCGAATACCCGCTACTCTCAGTCCATAAACCACATTATCATAAATTGTAAGGGGAAAAGGATTCGGTCGTTGAAAAACCATTCCTACTCTTGTCCGCAATTCGGTAACTTCTAAAGATGAATTATATATTTCAATTTTGTCAAGAAGAACCTTACCTGTTATTCTAACTCCATTAATCAAGTCGTTCATACGATTCAAACATCTAAGCAGTGTTGACTTACCACACCCGGATGGACCAATTAAAGCTGTAATCATGTTCATTTGCACGGACATGTTTACAGCTTTCAGTGCCTGAAATTTTCCGTAGTATAGATCCAGGTTACTAATTTCTATTTTATTTGGAGCGATGATTTTGTTTTCCATTCTTATCCAAATCTTCCGGTGATATAATCATTGGTTTCAATTTTATTTGGCGCGGTAAAAATTTGTTTAGTAATTCCAATTTCAATCAGCTCTCCCATTAGAAAAAACGCGGTGTTATCGGAGACTCTTGCTGCTTGCTTTGTATTGTTTGTAACGAGAACAATTGTGTATTCTTTTTTCAACTCTGTTAAAGCATCTTCTATCTTAGCGGTTGATATTGGATCCAGTCCGGAACAAGGTTCATCAAGAAGAATTACATCTGGTTCCATCGATAGAACTCTTGCAAGACATAAGCGCTGCTGCTGCCCGCCTGAAAGTCTCATGCCTGAGGTTTTCAAACGATCTTTCACTTCATCCCAAAGGTAAGCAGCGGTTAAACTTTTTTCTACCAATTCATTTAAACGCTTTCTATCATTATTTCCTGATAATCTTGGACCGTAAACAACATTCTCATAAATACTCATTGGCAAAGGTACCGGCATGGCAAAGACCATCCCGACTTTTTTCCTCAACGCAACAACATCGTAATCAGTGCGGTATATGTCATCGCTGTCTAATAAAATCTTCCCCTCTATTTTTGTGCCGGTTTCCAATTCGTTCATACGGTTTAATGCTCTTAAAAATGTTGTTTTACCCGATCCGGAAGGCCCAATAATTCCTAAAATTTTGTTGGCAGGAATTTCGAAGTTAATTCCTTTTAAAACTTTCTCGTTATTGAAATAGAAATTGAGTTCTTGTATGTGAAATTTAATATTCATCAATTTACCGGTAGTTTAACTTCTCTTTGCAATGAATCTATTCATTAACCAGTATGCAGTAAGATTCACCATCAGTACGGCAATAATAAGTGTAGCGGCGGTTCCGTATGCATTCTCGGCGGATATTCCTTCCCGCGCTAAAATATAAAAGTGAACCGCCATCGTACGTGTTGAATCAAATAGTGATTCGGGAATTCTTAATGATGAACCGGCTGTGAATATAACTGCGGCTGTCTCGCCTATCGAACGACCGATGCTTAGCATAATTCCTGTTACAATTCCCGGAAGTGCGTTTGGCAGAATTACCTTCTTAACTGTCTGCCAGCTTGTAGCGCCCAAAGAGAAACTCACCTCACGGTAGGATTTTGGCACTGCTTTAATTGCTTCTTCCGATGTTCTAATTATTGTGGGTAAAATCATTACAGCCAAAGTCAATCCTCCGGAAAGTATTGACCAGCCCAACCCTAAAGTGATTACAAAAAAGATATATCCGAATAATCCAAATATGATAGACGGAATCCCAGCCAAACAATCCGTACCAAATCTTATGATTTTAGTGGCTATATTTTCTTTTGTATACTCTGAAAGATAAACGGAAGTAAATATTCCCAATGGGGTAGCAATTACGATTGCAAGTACCGGCAATATTATTGTTCCAATGAGTGTTGGAAAAATTCCGCCCGCGCGTCCCATATCTTCCGGATTGCTTGTAAGGAATTTTAGATTTATTACGGGAAGACCTTTTTCCAAAATGAAAACAATAATGAAGACTAGAATCATCAACGTCAAAACAGTTGCGCCTCCCAAAACAGCAACAGCCCCACGCTGAGTATATCTTGGATGAATCCTCATCTCTTCACCATTCTCTTTCTGATAGCAACGCTGGCAAATGAGTTGAGAATAATAATTACAATAAATAAAATTACACCGGTTGCAAAGAGAGCTTGGCGGTGAAGACCTGTAGCGTAGCTCATCTCCAAAGCAATATTAGCTGTTAACGTTCTCACCGAATCTAATGGGGAATGAGGTATGTTCACAGAATTACCGGCAACCATAATAACAGCCATTGTTTCACCGATTGCGCGTCCCATGCCGAGAATTATACTTGCAATGATTCCTGATTTTGAAGCTTTAACAATAACCATATGAATTGTCTGCCATGTAGTTGCACCAAGAGCTAAAGAACCTTCTCGATATGATTGAGGTACGGCTAAGATTGAATCGATGGAAATACTAATGACTGTCGGTAAAATCATAATACCGAGAATTATTGATGCTGAGAGAAGAGATAGACCGGGACCTCCAAAATTATCTCTGATTAACGGTGCAAGAACCATTACTCCGATGAATCCGTAGACAACCGAAGGGATAGCTGCTAAAAGTTCGATGGTAGGTTTGATAATATTCATTATTGATTTAGGTACGTACTCACCAAGAAACAAAGCACCGGCAACACCCAACGGCGCTCCAACAACCATAGCACCTAAGGTTACCCACAAGGAAGCAACTATCATCGGATAAATACCAAACTTTCCTAAATGGGGCTGCCACTCTGAGGAGAAGAGAAATTCTTTTAAGCCGTATTTAAAAATAAACGGGAGTCCTTCAGAAATGATAAATAGAGCGATCAGCAGCAACGCAGAAATTGCCGAGAACGCCGTCAACATTAGAATCCGTTTAACTCCCTTTTCACCAATTAACTTCATCAATCATCCAATTTATTTTGCAGGTAATAGACCATCTGCTTTGATAGTCTTCTGACCTTCATCCGAAAGTATGTAATCTATGAAGTTCTTAATCTCTCCCTGCAGACTTCCCTTAACAAGAAGATAAATTGGTCGAACTAATTTATAATTTCCTGCGATGATCGATTCTGTTGTACATTCCTGATCATCTACTTTCAAAGCTTTGATTTTTTCATTGATCAATCCGTGAGAAAGATACCCAATTGAATTGGCATCATTAGCTACAGTCTCGCGTATTGTACCATTGGAGTCTTGTATGAGAGCGTCTTTTTTTAGATTGATATTTCCAACAATCTGCTCAAAGGATGATCTTGTTCCTGAACCGGCTTCTCTTGAAACAACAGTTATAGGAACATCGTTGCCGCCGACTTCTTTCCAGTTCGTAATCTTTCCATTGAATATATCCCTTACTTGATCGGTAGAAAGATTTACTACTTTGTTTTGAGGATTAACAACAACTGCAATACCATCCTTAGCAACAATGGTAGCTGTTAAAGATTTTGCTTCTACCGGTAACATTACGAGATCTGCCATACCAATTTGAGCCGCACCGGAATTTGCAGATTGAATTCCAACTGCAGATCCGCCGCCCTGGACTGTGATAGAAATATCTGGATGTGAAGTCATGTACTGGTCGGCAAGTTTCTCTGCAAAAGGCTGAAAAGCTGTTGATCCGGCTAAGGTAAGAGATGTTTTTCCCTTACCGCAACCACAGATTATTAAACCTATTATAATGACAAAAGAGAGTGATAAAATTTTCTTTAGCATAATATTCTCCTTTAAGTAAATTTTATTTATTTGAAAAATTTCAAAGGGGATTTACATTGTGCGATCTTTTTTCTGAAAACTTATAAATGGCACACAGATGAACACTGATCAAACAGATTTACGCAGATCAAAATCCGTGAAGATCCGTCAAATCCGCGTCATCTGTGTGCTATTAAAAATTTTGCCATTCTATATATCTTGTTTTTCAGAAAAATGATCTTCGCATTATCTAAATTGTAAGAATCTTGGATGGAATTTTAAAGAATTTGCTACGTAAAAACTAATTGAATTACAGGCCGAGTAACGGGATGATTGAAATGTCTATTTTTGCGGTATTGTAAAATAAAATTTTGTACCCTTTCCGATATTACTTTCAAACCAGATTTTGCCGCCATTTTTTTCAACAAATTCCTTACATATAATCAACCCCAGCCCCGTTCCGCTTTCGCCCGATGTTCCTTTTGAGGTGTGAACATTTTCCATTGAAAATATTTTTTTCTGTAGTTCTTCTGTAATCCCGGTTCCATTATCTTCAATGCATATCTTCTTAAAATTTTTCATATTCTCTACACTGAGAGAAACCGAATTATTCGGGAAGGAAAACTTTATTGAATTTGCCACCAAATTCCTTATCACAGTTTTAATCATTTCAGTATCACAAAAAACCAGACAATTTTCTTCTACGCTATGATTTAGAGTTATTCGTTTATTGTTTGCTGTTTCTTTCAGAAATGCGAATACTTCTATTACAATCTCATGCAGATCAACTTCGGCTTTATTAAGCTCTATCCTGTCTGTCTGCGACTGTGCCCAATAGAGAAGATTTTCAAGCAGGCGGTAAGCTTGTTTACCTGAGTCTTCAATATTTTTAAATAAAATCTTTTTGTCTTGATCTGTTATGGAATCATAGTCATCTTTTAATATGCTGGTAAAACCAAACATTGTATTAAAGGGGTTTCTTAAATCATGAGCAATTATTCCAAAAAATTTATCTTTCATTACATTTAATTCGCGAAGCTGTAAATTGGCTTTTTTCTTTGAACGATTCAGATAGAACAAGCCTACGGCAAAACCAATTACCAGCACTGCGATTATTAGCAGGTAATTTCTCTGCTTAGTATTTAATTCCAGGTTTTTAATAAGAAGTTCATTCTGGCGGGTTATTTTATCTATCTGATATTCAGATTCCATCTGTGTGATGAATGCTGAATTCTGGAAATTAAGAACCGAATCTCTCAAAGTATGATACTTTCTCTCAAAAAAAAGTGATTGCTTAAAGTCCTTTTTGAGTTCATTGTATTCTGCTAAATATTTAAAACACTCAAGTTGAGAATCAATAATTTCAGTCCTGGATGCAAGATCAAGTGCTTTTTTAAAATTTTTATCCGCTTCAGCATAATTTTTTAGCTGGGCATAAATTCTGCCGATATTATTGTAGTTAGCAATTTGTCCTTCCAGATAACTTATTTTATTTGCCATTTCTAATGCCCGCAGTCTGTATTGTAAAGCGAGCTTATAATTTTTTTTCTGGTAGTAAACTCCGCCAAATCCTCCCCATGTAGCCGCCAACCCTTTTTTATCATTTAACTCTTCATGTTTTTTTTCAACCTGCATATAATATTTCAACGCTGTATCAATAGCACCGTTATCAAAATGAATTTCAGCAATCAGGTTAAGAGCAAGAGCCCCGCCCGGCTTGTCATTGATCTCTTCTCTTATTCTTAAAGTATAATTCAGATATTCCAAGGCCTTGAGATAATTTTGCTGACGCCAATAAATTATGCCAATATTAATTGTACAAAACGACATACCACTTTTGTTATTCTTCAGTTCAAAAATCTTAAGGGCATCTAAAATATATTTTAGCGCAATACTATAGTTTCCCTGAAGCCTGTAAATGCCGCCAATGTTGTTTTTGGAAAATGCCATTTGAATTGAATCTTGAACCTCTTCGGAAAGACGGAGAGCTTTCTTATAAGCGCTTATTGATTTGTCATAGTTGGCAAGATTCCGGTATACAACTCCAATCATATTAAATGCGGTGGCTTGCAATCTTTTATCTTCCATCCGTTCAGCAATTTTTAAGGCTTCCTGCCCGCTTAATAGTGCGAGGTTGGGGTCCTGGCTTCTATTCTTCCAGCAGAAATCCGTTAACTGCTTTACTTTGGCAGAATCGGGAAGATTTTTAACACTTGTAAGAAGTTCGTTGATGTTGCTCTGGGCAGTAATAACAGATAACGTGAAAAATATGATGAATCCAAATTTCATAAATTCTTTAGTTTTCAAACCAATTCTGTAATAAACTTAACAAAAGATGCTCCACTAAATCAATTAGCTAATCAATAATCGAGCGGAAAGCAGAATAGTTTACGTTGATATGAAATGGCAATATTTTGAAAAGTCTTATTTTGATTAATAACTGAAGTTACACAGAGTGATGTTATTAAGGAATGAACCTCCTCGCCGCAAGCAGCGAGGTATCTTGTCATGCCCGAATGTTTTTATCGGGCATCCACTAATAGATTCCCTATAAAAATCCCACTGTACGGGATGCCGTAAAGCGGCACACTTGGGAATGACATAAATCTTGCTTTACATGACATCAGTTAATAATTGCGGATTTCGGTCCCTGATGACGGAATTAGGAAAAATTTTTGTTACTACCGAGATTCTCCATTATTTATTCACTTCTTATAAACTATAAGATCATTTTGCAATAGGGAGTGTGAAGATGAATTTGCTTCCCTTGGGAATATTTTGCTCTACCCAGATATTACCGCCAAGTTTTTCGACAAATTCTTTGCAGAGCACTAAGCCAAGGCCAGTTCCCTTTTCTCCATTTGTTCCTTCAACCGAGTTCACATTCTCAACAGTAAATAATTTATCAAGCTCTTCCCGACTTATTCCAATACCATTATCAGCAATAACAATTTTGCAGAACAATTCTTCTTCTGAACTTGTTATCCAGACACATTCACCCTTGTTGGTGTATTTAATTCCATTGCCGATCAAATTCCTCAAAATAGTTTTAAGAATATCAATATCTGCCAGAACCTGCAATCTTTCATTAATGTTTGCTTCAATGGTAATTCCCTTATGTTTTGCCTGGCCATTAAATATTGGAACAACTTCATGCACAATTTTAGAGAGAGAAATTTTTTCAGGATACACTTGCAGCCGGTTGGTTTGAGATTGTGACCAATAGAGGAGGTTTTCCAAAAGTTTATAGGCATTCTGACTGGTCTCGGCCAAAGATTCAACGATTATATTTTTCTCATTTTCATCTAATTTATCTTTTTCTTCCAGTAGAATTTCTGAATAGTTAAGCAAAACATTAAATGGATTTTTAAGATCATGGGCGATGATTCCAAAAAATTTGTCTTTGAGTGCATTAAGAGCAATTAATTTCTTATTGGCCCGACCTCTTGAATTATACAAAAGCACTATGATGATCGTAAGTAGTACCAGTATTCCGCTTATTCCAATCCAGTAGTTTATAACGGTTTTTTGATTTTGGAAATCGCGTTGAATTATTTCTCTTTCCCTTTCCTTCTTGCTGTATTTATAGACAAACTCAACCTCAGCTATTACAGAGCGTTTTTCCTGAACTGATATAGAATCGCGTTCGTTATTGAACATCTTTAAATATTTGTATGCCTGGGAAAAATTATTCTGTAATTCGTAAAAATCAGCATAACTTTTGTAAACATTAATATTGAAAACGGAAGACTTATATTTACTTGAAACAGCTAAAGCAGAATCTAAATATTTTTTCCCCTTGACAAAATTACCAAGGTGAGCTTCCAGCACTCCTATAAAACTTGAGTTAGTTACAACGCCTTCAACCTCATTAAATTTTCTAGAAGAGAGGAGAGCTTTTTTCCTCTCTACCAAAGCTTTCGAATATTCCTTTGTTCTTTCATAAACTTTCGCAATTCCATTTAGAACACTAATCAAACTTTTCGGATCATTAAGTCTTTCGTAATAATTTTTAACTGTCTGATAAATCTCAAGCGCTTTTGAATATTCTTCCAATTCAACGTAAACTTCTGCCACTCTGCCCTTTGCTTTAATAGCACCCTCTTTATCATTTATCACTTCTCTTAGGTGAACTGTTTCCTCAAGATATTCCAATGCTTTGCGGTAGTTATTCTGTCTAAGGTAAACGAAACCAATATTATAAGTACAATAGGCTTTACCTTCGTCATCTTGCCAATCTTCAAAAATTTTAAATGCCTTATAGATATAATCGAGTGCTAAAGGATAATTCCCTCTTAGCCTGTAAATCGTTCCGATGTTAACGTAAGAATAGGCTTTTTCTTTCCAATCATCTGCTGCAATGGCTATTTCAAGCGCGGCAGTACAGAGTGAGATTGATCTTTCATACTGCCCTTCATCTCGATAAATTACACTTAAGAAATTCAGAGATCTTGCGCGATTATGATTGTCTCCAATCTCATTAGCCAACTTTAAAGTTAGCTCTGTTGCGCGCACTGCTTCTTTTGGATAAATATTTCTGTAGTTCCAGACAAAAATATTTAACACTGCTATTTTCTCGGGTATTGGTTTTTCTTTTATTGAGGATAAAAGCGAGTCGAGCTTTGTTTGAGCACTGAGTGAAGAGCAGAGAATTATCAATAGAAAGAGTTTTTTCAAAAAATTACCTTTTTGATTTAGCTGGTAGGAATATAAATAATATCCATTATTTATAATTGCCCTGAGCAAAAAAATCTGCTGCTGATCGGCAAAGGACTACTCATGAACGGGCAGACCAAATGTTGTCCATTCTTCCTTTGAAGGCCCATAAACTCCCGGCACTTTCAATCCGGCCTGACGCATTAATACAGTCATCTGCCCGCGGTGATGAGCCTGATGTGCAATAAGACTCGATAATACACTCGCCCTTTTCCAAATTTGACCATACATGCTAAGATCATCTTTCAGCATTTCATCTTTCCAGGTTTCATCTATCTGATTAGTTAACCGTGCTGAAAATTTTTCATAATCTGCTGTAATTTCGATAGCGTGTTTTGGAACGCTGGCCTTTTCATCAAAATCCGAAAATGTTATACCGGTCTTGGACATCATTTCCCCAATGGTTTGAGTGATGTGCCATGCAATAAAACCAAGCGAGCGTCCATCTTCTGTAACTTTTTGATTGAGAGATTCATCCGTTAAATTTTTGAAAACTTTAATAGTTGCTTCGCTCTCATACTTCCATCTCTCTAAAAAATCGTCAATTGTTGTAAACATATTTTTCTCCTTTTTGTCATTCTTCCTCAGGAAGAAGATTATTTTATTTTAAGCAGTTCATCAATCGATTCCTGAAGAAGTGCGTTAAATTTTTCAGGATCTTCAAGCATAACAAAATGCCCTACGCCATTCATCATTTTTACATCGAACGATTTCGTGTGTTTACGATTTTCTTCCACTTTTACTGGATAAAGATCGCAATTGATTGAAATGATCGGAACGTCTAGCTCTTTCAACGCGGGAATGGCATTATCTCTAAACATATTTTCCATAGCGCTAATGGCAATTTTCGGCGGAGCCGAAGACATATCATCAGCAACTTTTTTTACTAAAAGAGAATCGGCGGTCGGTGGAAACATCGTTTTAACAAACCCTTTAGTTGTCTCAACAAAATTTTCTTTAAATGGTTTTAGAAATTGCAGCATCTGGTCTTCAGGAAAAGTTTCACCAAAGTTCTGGAACGTGTCGGCACCAATAAGTCCAATAACTTTTCCTTTCAATCTATTTGCTGCTTCTATAATTACGGGTCCTCCCATCGAATGTCCAATGAGAATTATTTTTTTCAATCCAAGTTTATTCACTACTGTGGCGACATCTTCACCGAATGATTGTAGAGTGTAGTTTTTTCTTTCCAATCCCGATTCACCGTGACCGGCAAGATCAATTGTAACGACTCTATATTTTTTTTCGAATGCTGTCACCTGATAATCCCAGTACGATTTATCGCAACTCCATCCGTGAATAAACACTAATGCCGGTTCGCCTTTACCAACTGAATGAAAATTAATTCTGGCACCGTCCTTGGATAGTGCATTTTGCTGCTGCGAAACAGCATGAGTATTTAATACGCAAATTGAAAGTAAAGCAATCGCGATAATAATTTTTATTCTATATTTCATAATGTATCTCGGTTTTGTTAAGAATACGCTTTGGCTAACATATCTCAATCATAATTTTATTTCAAGAACATTTTCCAACAACTTCTTACTTTTTCCCAGAAAATTACAGAGTAGCTTAGATTACCGATGGAATAATCTGCTGCCTAATGAATTTTTAGTAGAACGAAATTCGTTTGTGCAGAACTTGGTGATGAACGCTATGGGTGAATAAAAGCAAACACAACCTATTTTGAGAACGAATTATTCCTCTTTCGGTGAATAAAGCTTAGCCGCTTTCTCTGCCGAGGTTGTAATCCCTTTAATCATTGCGGAAGAGAAACCGCTGTGCTCCATCTGATTCAAACCGGAAATGGTACAGCCTCGCGGAGTAGTAACTTTATCAACTTCATTTTCCGGATGATTACCCATGCTTAGTAAAAGTGAAGCGGCGCCTTTTGCCGTTTGTGATGCCATGACAAGTGCATCTTCTGCATGAAAACCAATTTCAATTCCTCCCTGAGAGGCAGCGCGAATTGCTCTTAAAAAGAAAGCAATCCCACAGGCGCAAAGTGCGGTTGCCGGCACCATCAATGATTCATCTATAACCAAGGATTTACCGAGTGCATCAAAAATTTTCTTCGCTATCTCCAGTTTATCATGATCTTTTTTGTCTGCTGAAATGCAAGTCATCGATTCCTGAATAGCTATTGCTGTATTTGGCATTACCCTCAAAACCGGTACATTCTTTCCAAGTTGTTCGCGTATCTGATTTATTGTTACACCGGAAACAACTGATATAACTGTATGTTTTGTGTGATTGATCGAATCTTTGATTTCACCAAGCAAATGGTTTAACTGCTGGGGCGTAACGGCGATAATAATTATTTCCGTTTCCTTTACTGCTTTAACATTGCTTTGAGATGTTCTAAATCCTTTTTCTAAAAACGATTTCAGCAGATCCTGATTACGTCTGGTGATAATGATCTCGGACGGCAGATAGAGTCCTGAATGTATCAATCCCAGCGCAATAGCAGATCCTATATTTCCTCCCCCAATAATCGATATTTTACTTTTTGCAGAACTCATTCTTACCCTCTGTCAGTTTTTCAGTTGCCATCATTTCATTAAAAAATCTTTTAAAGAACCGAATATGCTGTCAAGTTTAACGGTCATCTTTTCTTTATTCATACAAACAGCAAGCCGTTTGGGTATTTCAACTTCATCTTCAATTACACTTTCAACAATATCTTTAAATTTTGCCGGGTGAGCGGTTTGGACGACTATTCCGTTCACTTTATCAGCATTTATTGAAAGTAGATAATCCTTCATTGCCTGATACCCAACTGCTCCATGTGGATCCATTATGTAATTAAATTTTTCAAAAATTTCTTTGATTCCCTTTTTCGTTGCTTCATCGGAATAACTTTTTGAGTAAACGTCTTTCCGGATTTTTTCAATATCTCTCCCGTATAATTCAATAATTCTTTCCAGGTTACTTGGATTGCCGACATCCATAGCATTTGAAAGTGTTTGAACCGATTTGCGGGGATTGAACAGCGAGGTAGACAAATATTCAGTGAAGATATCATTATTGTTTGTTGCGCCGATAAATTTATCGATCGGCATTCCCATTCTTTTTGCAAATAGCCCTGCAGTTATATTCCCCAAATTTCCCGAAGGAACTGAAATGACAATTGGTTTGGTTTTATCTTTAATCTGGCGAAACGCATTCAGATAATAGAAAGACTGCGGGATAAGCCGCGCGATATTGATCGAGTTAGCTGAACTGAGATTTAATTTGTTTTTTAAATCGATATCTACAAAAGCATCTTTAACTAAACGCTGGCAGTCATCAAATGTTCCATTAACCTCAATGGCGGTGATATTTTTATCCAGTGTCGTCAATTGTTTTTCTTGAATGAAACTTACTTTTCCGCTGGGATAGAGAAGATAAACTTTTATTCCTTCTACACCATAAAAACCATAAGCAACAGCACTTCCTGTATCACCGGATGTTGCAACAAGAATGGCGAGTTCCCGGTCCGATCCTTTTAAAAAATATTCCATCGTTTTTGCCATAAACCGGGCGCCGAAATCTTTGAATGCAAGAGTCGGTCCGTGAAATAATTCCAGCACAGACAATTGGTCAGAGAGTTCTACAAGGGGTGCCGGAAAATTTATTGCGTCATCAATAATTGTCTTCAGCTCATTTTCCGGAATCTCATCACCGATAAAATTTTGGGCAACTTTAAAACCAATTTCCTGGAATGAATATTTTTCAATTCCCGCTATCATCGAATCGGGCAACGCAGTAATTGTTTCGGGCATGAACAGACCTCCTTCTTTTGAAAGACCATCCATAACTGCTGTTCTGAAATTAACAAGATTATTTTTATCGCGGGTGCTGTAGTATTTCATATTAACCGATCACTTCCGGGCCAACGGTATTAATTGTTGAGACGTAGACAATATTTTTTTCTATATACTTTGAGGAGACTTTCTTCATTACCTTTCCGATTTTTTCCGCAGCATCGACAGAAGTGCTGAAGGCAAATATTGCCGGACCGGATCCCGATATGCTGCATCCTATCGAGCCTGCATCCAGTGCGGAATTTTTTATTTCGTAAAAACCGGGAATTAAAGATGCACGTGCGGGCTCGGCAATCAGATCGTTCATCGAACGCTTTATTAAATTGTAATCGCTCTTCAGTAATCCGGCAATTAAACCGGCGGCATTGCCTGTCTGGGTTATTACATCTTTCAGAGGAAGTTTTTTCTTTATCAATCTTCTTGCCTCGGAAGTTTTAATTTCAAATTGAGGATGGAGGATTGTACAGAATAATTTCTTAGGAGGGGATAATTGAATAATATCCGTTGGATTGTAGCCGCGTATTAGAATGAAGCCTCCGAACAGACATGGCGCAACATTATCTGCATGAATGCAGCCTGAGGCAATCTCTTCACCGAGAAGCGCAAACTCCATCAGTTCATATTTGGTGAAAGGTTTGTCCAGTAATTCGTTCAATGCAAAAGGAGCAGCAACCGCGCTTGCCGCGCTTGAACCGAGTCCGCTGCCTGAAATGATTTTTTTTCGGATCTCAATTTCAACGCCGGTTTTCATCTCTAATTTTGAAAACATATGAATCAGGGCAACTGTTGCCGTATTTTTTTTTATAGCGAGTGGCAATCCGTCGCCGTCACCAACAATTTTTTTTATTCTTATTCCCGGCTTATCCGTCAGCCGCACAATCATCTCTTCAACAGATGTATTGATAGCAAAACCCATTATATCGAATCCGGGACCGACATTCGAAACTGTTGCAGGGACAATTACTTTAATGCTTTCTGATTTCATAAATATTTTTCCAGATATCCTTTAGCCTTCATCAACTCTGCAATAAGAATTGTACCACCCGCAGCGCCTCTTACTGTATTGTGAGATAGAATTACAAATTTATAATCGAACAGAGAGCACTCCCGCAGTCTGCCGATCGAAACCGACATACCGTTTCCAAGATTCCTATGCATTTTAGGTTGCGGATGCCTTTCCCCGTCCAAATAAATAATCGGATTCTTCGGAGCGAAAGGAAGACTTAATTTCTGCGGCTCGGCTGAAAAATTATTCCAGACATTTATTATCTCTTCTTTGGCAGCCTTCTTTTTCAAATTTACCTGAACACATTCGGTGTGTCCGTCGAGTACGCTTACTCTGTTACACTGGGCGCTGATTTTCATCTGTGCAAATTCAACTTTACCTTTATTTAAAGAACCGAGAATTTTAAGCGGCTCACGTTCCATCTTCTCTTCTTCACCGCCGATGAATGGAATTACATTATCAAGAATATCCATGCTTGGAACGCCCGGATATCCGCCGCCGGAAATTGCCTGCATTGTAACAACATTCAATGCATCGATTCCAAAATTATCGGCAAGCGGCTTTAACGCCATTGACAATCCTATAGTTGAACAGTTTGGATTTGTAACTATCGCACCATTGCCGTAGTTCTGATACTTCACCATTTCAAGATGATCTCCGTTTACTTCGGGGACCATCAAGGGAACATTTTCATCAAAACGGTGATTGCGTGCATTTGAAATAACAACGTAACCTGCTCTCGCAAAGTCTTCTTCTATGGTGCCGGCTACACCAGCATCCAGTGCAGAGAGGACTATTTTAGATTCCAGAACCGGCTCGCATTTCAGAATTATTTTATTTGCAATCTCTGTACTTAACGGCGTTTGCATTATCCAATTCACGGCCTCGGAATATTTTTTACCCGCAGATCTATCGGATGCAGCTAGTTCGTTAATTTCGAACCAGGGATGGCCGGAAAGAAGTTCAATAAATTTTTGTCCTACACTTCCCGTTGCACCTAGTATCGCTACTTTTATTTTTTTATCATTCATAATTCTATCCAAGATAATTTAATATTCTCAATATGTCCGAAAGGATTCCTACTGCTGTAAAATCCGCACCGGCTCCCTGTCCGCGGATTGCCAGAGGATTCTTCCAGTAATTTTTTGTAGTAAAAGCAACTATGTTTTCGCTTTCCGTAAGATTAAAGAAAGGATGACTTCTATCAATTTCCTGAATAGATAATTTTGCATTCCCGTCTTCATACTTGGCAATATAACAGAGCACACAGCCTTTCTCGGCAGCTTTCTTTTTCATTTTAATAATTCGCTGATCATCAATCTTCAATTTATCAAAGAATTCTTCTATCGTTTCAGCATTCTCCGCTTCAGATGAAATAAGTTTTTCAATTACAATATCCTTCAATTCGAATGGGAAGCCGGATTCCCTAATCAGGATAAGTAACTTCCTCGCCATATCCAGACCTCTTAAATCATCACGCGGATCCGGCTCTGTATATCCTTTCACTTTCGCAATTTTTACTGCTTCACTAAAACTGTCTTTTTCCTTAAGAGTATTGAAAATGAAGCTGAGTGTTCCCGAGAAAACACCTTCAATTTTAGTAATCTGATCTCCATTCGAAATTATATCCTTGAGAGTGTTGATGAATGGCAGTGCCGATCCAACGTTAGTTCCATAGCGAAATTGAACATTGTATTTGTTGGCTGTCTCCCTTAAAGAAACAAACTGTTCATAACTTTGTGTATTTGCAATTTTATTTGGCGTTACAACCGAAATTGAGGAGGAGAGAATTTTAGTATAATGTTTAACAACAGAATCATTAGCCGTACAATCCACAAGTATGGAATTAGGTAATTTCATTTGTTTCATCTGATCGATAAACTTTTCAACATTTGATTCCAGTTTTGAATCTTGGAGAACTCCTTTCCAGTTAGTGAGATCAATTCCGGTTTCATTAAAAATCATTCTTTGACGGTTGAGCAGACCAACGATTTTAATGTTTGCGTGAACATGTTCCGCTACATAACTGCTTCGTTCAATGATTAAATTTAAAAATGCACTGCCCACCATGCCGGGACCAATCAAAAATAGATTAAGAGTTTTTTGTTTTGAAAGAAAAAGTGAATTGTGCAAAACGTTTAATGCCTTTTTAAGAAAAGGTTTTTCTATTACGAGAGAGATATTTAATTCTGAAGAACCCTGAGCAATTGCGATTATATTAATTCCATTTTTACCTAGCGATTGGAATACTTTTCCGGAGATGCCCGGTGTGTGCCTCATATCCTCTCCCACAACCGCAATGATCGACATCTCGGGCTCAACTGCAACTTCATCAATCATACCTTCGCGTATCTCCCATTTGAATTCCTCTTCAATCATCTTTTTTGAGAGTTGTCCGAATTGAGGAAGGATTGCCAGACATACACTGTGCTCGGATGAAGCCTGAGTTATAAGAATAACGTTGATATTTTCCTTTGCAAGAGCTCCGAAAATTCTTGAGGCAATACCAACAACTCCAACCATTCCGCTGCCGGTTATGCGAAGGAGAGTAATATCATCGATGGAGGAAATACCCTTTACATTGAACGGACTGGTTTCATTTCGATGAGTTATTAATGTTCCTTTGTGCTGAGGATTGAAAGTGTTTTTAATTCTTATTTTGATTTTTTTATCAAGCGCCGGTTTCATTGTAGGCGGATGGATGACCTTTGCGCCAAAGTGCGATAACTCCATTGCTTCTTCGTAAGTAACGGCACGTAAAGAAAAGGCATCTGAAACTTTTCTTGGATCTGCCGTTAGAATTCCATCAACATCGGTCCAAATTTCTATCTCCTCGGCATTCAACGCTGCACCAAATATAGAAGCGGTGTAATCCGATCCCCCCCTGCCCAAGGTAACCGTTTCATTTTTTTCTGTTGAAGCAATGAATCCTGTTATAACCTGAATTTTATTGTGCTGCCGAAAGTAATCCTGAATGTTTTTGTATGTGCGTTCGAATTTAACTTTTGCGTTGCCGAATGATTCATCGGCTTTGACAAGTAGTCTGCTGTCCAGGTATTCCGCTTCCAGTCCTTTGCCGTTCATTGCGCAGGAAATGATGCTGCATGAAAGCCTTTCGCCGAAACTCATTATAAAATCGAGGCTGCGCAGAGTAAGTTCTTTCACCAGATAGACGCCGTGCACTATCTCTTTTAGTTCTTCCAATAAGTCGCGGACGTTTTTCTTTGATGCATCTTTCAAATTTTCCGAGACCAAATATTCAACCACATCAAAGTGAATTCTCTCCAACTGTTCGAGATCTTTTAAATAAGAATCATCCCTTACTACGGCTTTTTTGCTGATTGAAATAAGCGCATCGGTCACTCCCTGGAATGCAGAGAACACAACGGCATATTTCCTGTTATCCGATTGATACTCTTTCAAGATATCAATTACACCGTTTATTCGTTCAGGGGTACCGACTGACGAACCGCCAAATTTTAGTACTCTCATTTCATCTTCTTTTATTAATCGCTTAAATATGGGCTGAATGATAATAAAAATAAATTGGAAGAGAAATGTATTACTGTGTAATTTACCTCCTAGATAACAAAAAATTTAAGGTATCTTTTATGAGATTGATAAAATACTTGGCCATCATTACTACATTCATAATTACGTCTCATCCGGAAAGCTTGGCACAGGAAAAGGAAAGAAACACAAATGATGTGATCGATAAAAAATTTGAAGAGCTCGATCATCGCATAGATCAACTGGCAAAAGCAATTGATGATATTCAATGGTACAACAAAGTCGGAGATGTTGCCAGTATTGATAAAGTGTTTATCGTTGGTCCGCCGCCGGCACGAATACCAAATCCAACAGCAATGGGCGCCAACAATCCTGTTAAATTCTGGGCATATATTTTCATTCCTTCTAAAATTGACCGTAGTAAAAAATATCCTTTAATAGTTTTGCCACACGGCGGTGTCCATGCAGATTTCACCACATATTACACTCATATCGTCCGCGAGATGATGGCGCAAGGATATATTGTTGTTGCACCCGATTACCGGGGCAGTACCGGTTACGGGAAAAGTTTTTATGAAAAAATTGATTACGGCGGTTTAGAAGTTGAAGATAACAATGCTGCACGAGCATGGATGATTGAAAACTACGATTTCGTTGATAAAGACCGTGTGGGAGTAGTTGGATGGAGTCACGGCGGACTAATTGGTTTGATGGATATCTTCCAGCATCCGGATGATTACAAAGTAGCATTTACTGGTGTACCGGTGAGCGATCTCATCATGCGCCTAGGTTCACACGATAAAAGCTATGAAGAAGAATTCTCCGCAAAGTATCATATAGGCAAGACAGTTACGCAGGATGTAAATGAATACAGAAAGCGCTCTCCTGTTTTTCATGTTGATAAACTGAAAACACCTTTGCTGATTCACACAAATACAAATGACGATGACGTATATGTTGTTGAGGTTGAACATCTGATAGCAGCATTGAAAGCTGCAGGGAAGAAATTCGATTATGAAATTTTTAAGGATGCACCCGGCGGACACAGTTTTGACCGCATTGATACTAAACTTGCAAAAGAAATCAGGATGAAGATTTATAAATTTCTCGGCGAATATCTGAATCCACCTTTTCCGTTTAAGACATTAAAAGAATTGGAGAGGGCTGGCTACCACCGCTGAAATGACTTTATTGAGACAACTCCATTCGTTTTTAGCATGTACGATTGAAGCACAATTAGATTTATGAATCAATCATCTATTATTTTGATGAAAATTTATTTCCCCGCAGCGGAAGCATCAATTGTAAATTTAACATTACCAATTTTTCCCTCTTCGATATCGGCGCGTTCCATCTTTATATCTTTTTTTGTACTGGTGTTCTGTTTCTCAACAACAAATTCAAAAGTACCGCTAATTGTTTTTGCAACGGAATCGTATTGGGTGATAGACGCTTCTCCCTCAATGGTATTCCAGGCGGGCTGGTCTCCTCCTCCGGGAGCCCATACAATCTCTGCGTCGGGCGTCTGTTTCTTCTCGTGATCATGCTCTTTATACTTTAGTGTAACCGGCAATTCACCCTTTAAATCTTTCTCTTTCAGATAGATAAAAACGAGTTGATCTTTTCTTGCGGCTTTAATCTGTATATAATTTTCTCCGCCGATGTTGATAAGCACTGCCTCTTGAACGGCGCCGATAAAGCCACTTCCATCAATCTTAAATGTTATACTTGATTGTGCATATGAAGTCGTTATAACTCCAAATACCAGCAAGAATGAAAAAAATAAAAATAGTCCCTTGAAAAGTTTCATCTACTTTCCTCCAATAGATCTAAAATATTATTCCTTAATGGGAATGCGATTGAAAGTAATTTTTTTGAGGATTAGAGCAACAGAAAAAATCGGTTTAGAGATTTCATCTGAAGATAACTGCACTTAAATACCCTACCACCTCGGAACTGTCGCCGGTAACATCGCCGGAATCAGTACGCGAAAGCACAACAGCTTTATTCACTTTTAGAATATGTGCAGCTTTCATCATAGCTACAATTCCCCCGCCTCCGCAAGCCTCACATTTTCTTTCATCAAGATCATTTTGCAAGCCTTCGAAGTCTAAATCCGTAATATGTTTCTCAACAAGAGAATCAATTCTATCCGCATTCGCTTTTGTATGAAAGTGCGAGAGATCGGAACTTACAACAATAAGAGTTTCATCGTTAACAACTTCTGCAAGTTTTTGCGCAAGTCCGTCAACAAACATTCTGCTTTGATCACCCATAACAACCGGTACAATCATAAAATCTTTCAGAACCATCTGAAGAAATGGAATCTGAACTTCTACTGCGTGCTCGGCACGGTGACCGTTTATCCCCTCAAAAATAAATTTTTCTCCTTCTGTCAATTTTGAAATAATTTTTCTGTCAAGCGGAACATTTCCTAATGGAGTTTTATACGTATCACCGTTGTAAATCGAAATTCCCGGAAAGTATTCACGGTGAGATGGAGAGATTATAATAACCGTTTTGAACTGTCTACCCGCTATGGCATTGAATGCAAACGCTGCTGTTCTTCCAGAATAAACATAGCCTGCATGTGGTGAAATAATTCCAAAAACATTCTGAAAATTCTGTTCGGGCTTGAATCTGTCAAGAAGAAGTTGAATATCATCCCTCAATTTGCCCGCAGATGCGGGATAAAACATACCGGCTACCGCCGGCTCTCTGACCGTGTTCATAATTTACTAACCTCTTCCTCTGAAAATACCGAGGCGGTAAATCCATATAGTTTTAATTCTCTTGTCCTCCAATAATCAGCAGGAAATCCGGCCTTGCGGCAGATCGAATCAAGATACTGATCCCGGTTCATATGATGTTCTACAGGGACCTGCGGTAATAATAATCCACGCCTTCCTTTTTCCTCCAGAATTAAACCGTGTTTGCCGATTTCAATTTCGTCATAACTATTTAGAAGAAATGGTTCGGAGAGAATTGAAATTTCGATTGACAGCTTATCTATCTCTGCCTGACGAACCTGTGGAAATCGCGGATCGCCTTGCGAAGCCTGGACAGCTGCTTCACATACAGTTTTAAATAACGGCTGGTCGGAAGTAATATATCCGATGCAGCCGCGCAGGGCTTTTTGTTGTGTTAATGTAACAAATGCACCGGCGTGTGAACCGAAGATCGGATGCTTTTTATAATCCGGCTCCGGAATTTTTTCTTTTGTGAAAACGGAATTGATCGATTTGCGTGCGGTTTCAAGAAGAATTTTTTTTTCTTCTGATGTTGGTTCCATCTAATTCTTACTCTATTTTATAAACAGCCACTTCATTTTTTTTTCGGAGAAGAAACAGAAAATTTTTGAACACAAAGAATGAATCAGTAAACAATACGGCAGTATTTTCATTGAGAATTTCCGAATGAATAATTTTTCCGGAAATCAAATTAATCGCGGAAAATCTATTTACAAAACTTCCTTCAGAGATTTTTGAATGAAAATTGAAAAGAAGCAGATTCTGGTATAAATTATACTCGACTTCCCCTTCAATTGCAAGATTCTTTGTTTGAGCTTTGACAGCCTCGCCAATTCGTATATCGTTTTCATTCTTATCTAAGACTTTTGGATAAATATAATCGCTCCAGTCCTTTTCTTCTTCTGCCTGACTGCGCAAAGCATTAATCGTTTTGTAGTCGTCGCCGAACTCTTTGACGATCTCGCCGCTCAGATAATCAAGTGAATAGAAGTGGCGTTCTTCAAAGCCCTGCTGAAATCCATATACCAGGTCATTGTGGACAAAGAGAAAAGAAAGCACAGAGTTTGTCCAGAGGATTTTCTCCGAAGCAATATCGTAAGCTATGATTTGCTTGTGGTGGGGTAAATCCGGTTTAGGAAATTTGTGGAAAAAGATTATATCCTTATACACCGCCTCAATTCCAAGCCAGAATTTTTCTTCAAGCTGCAGATCGGAAAAATATTTTTCTCCGCTTTCAAGTCTGAAACAGTTATAAAAAACTTCCTTGGAATTCGTATCCCGTGTTTCGAGAATTAGTTTATTGCTATCGGAGATTAAAATTCTCCAAATCTGTCCGGGTGATTTATATGAGTATAATTTTGTGATTTTCATTTCATTCCCTCTGTGTCTCTGTGTCTCTGCGGTAAAAAATAGCCGCGGAGACACGAAGGAACTGAGTTTTATATCGGTTTAAACTTAGCCGTAAAATGCCTAAGCATTGGCGCTTCATATGTTATTTCATAACCTTTCATCTTATCACGATTCTTGTACGTTTCAATTACAACTTCGGCTACGTAATCGATGTGGCTTTGCGTATAAACCCTTCTTGGAATTGCCAAACGGACAAGTTCCATCATCGCGGGAATCAGATTACCATTACTATCGTACTTACCAAACATGACACTTCCGATTTCAACGGTTCGCACTCCGCCTTCAATATATAGTTCGCATACAATTGCCTGACCCGGATACTCATATGGCGGTATATTTGGAACGAAACGTTTTGCATCAATGTAGATAGCGTGGCCTCCCGGCGGTTCAATAATTGGTACACCGGCATTCATCATCTTCTCGCCAAGATACTCCGTACTGCGGATTCTGTACTGCAGGTAATGTTCATCAACTATTTCTGCAAGACCCTGTGCGATGGCTTCAAGGTCGCGTCCGGCTAATCCGCCGTAAGTTGGAAATCCTTCAGTTACAATAAGAAGATTGCGGCACTTCATCGCAAGTTCGGCATCATTCAAAGAGAGCCATCCGCCGATATTAACAAGTGCATCTTTCTTAGCGCTCATTGTTGAACCGTCCGCATAGGAAAACATCTCTTGGCAAATTTCTAATACAGAATTATTCTCGAAACCTTTTTCACGAAGCTTAATGAAATACGCGTTCTCTGCAAAACGGCAGGCATCGAGGAATAACGGCAGATCATATTTTTTACAAACTGCTTTAACTTCACGAATGTTCTGCATTGAAACAGGCTGACCGCCGCCCGAATTATTTGTAACAGTTAATACGATGAGCGGAATATTTTCTTTTCCAACTTTTTTGATGAACGCTTCGAGAGCTTCAACATCCATGTTACCTTTAAACGGCGCGCGCTGTTCGGGATGTTTACCGATTTCAACTAATAGGTCAACCGCTTCGGCTCCTGTAAATTCTATATTCGCGCGGGTTGTATCAAAGAATGTGTTGCTTGCGAAATATTTTCCAGGTCCGCCCAGAATTGAGAAGATAATTTTTTCGGCTGCTCTTCCCTGATGAGTTGGTATAATGAATTTATCACCTGTAATTTTTTTAACTGCGGCTTCAAAGACATAAAAACTTCTTGCACCGGCATACGATTCATCGCCGCGCATAATTCCCGCCCACTGATCCGAGCTCATTGCCGATGTTCCGCTGTCGGTGAGCAGGTCAATCAAAACATCATCGGCGCGCACTAAAAATGTATTGTACCCTGCTTCTTCTAGGATTTTTATTCTCTCTTCTCTTGTGGTAAATCTAATCGGTTCAACGGATTTGATTCTAAATGGTTCAATAATGGTCTTCATGAAATCCTCGGTGTAGAATGAAATATTTTTCTTTGAGTAAAATTACGACTTTCGGAGAACATCTATTTATAAATATTTCAATAACGTTTTTCATTTTCATCAAAAAAAATTGCTAAATTGCATTCGTCAAACCCCATCAAAGCTTTTAACTAAACGAGGAGAAATCAAATGGAAGAAAGGAAAGACCAAGAAGCTCCAAAAATGTCCTCTGTAGATAGTGATCATGAAGAATTTGAATTAAGTCACACAGACAAACTGGTTGGCGTTTTTTCGGAACCGTCGGCTACATTCGGAAAGATGGCAAAGTTTCCTCACAAAACTTCGGACTGGATTATTCCAATTTTGGTGGTTATTGTAATTGCTATTCTCTCTCAGGTTTTAATGATGAATAATCCTACAATTAAACAAGCCATCATGGAAAAACAGATGGAAAGAATGGAGAAACAATTCAAGGAATCGGTTGATAAGGGACAAATGACACAGGCACAAGCCGATGAGCAGCTGGAGACGATGCGTGAAAGAATGGATCAGGGCGGGGCAATACAATTAATTGGTACAATCGTCGGCATTCCAATAGCAGTATTTATCATGTTCTTTATAGTTTCAGGCGTATTTATGCTGGTTGCAAAGTTTGGACTCAAGGGCGAGGGCATCTATAAAGATGCGATGGTTGCATATGGACTGCCTCATTATATCTCAGCAATTCAGATGATCATAATGGTAATTGCGGCATTAGCGATGAATAAATTTTTTAGCGGAACAAGTGTTGCCGATTTTATGGATTCGGATAAAACAACAATTACAGGATTCCTGCTCGGAAAACTTGATGTATTCTCTATTTGGTTCTACGTAATATTTGCAATTGGTCTTGCGAAGATGTTTAAAAGTAACAACACCCAAAAATATATTATTACCGTACTGGTTGTTTGGTTTGGATTCTCTTTGCTTTTCTTTGCTCTTGCAAAGGCGGTTCCATTCTTAAGCTGGTTCGCAGGCTGATAATTAATTTTATTTTTCTAAAAACCCGACTTCATACAGAGGCCGGGTTATTTATTTTACATACAACGCCTTTGCTTCATTCTCATTCAGCACTTTTACTGCACCGTTTTTCAGATCACAAATCGACAAATTTTTTATTCTGACACGTACAAGCCTGAGTGTTGGAAATCCAATAGCTGCTGTCATTCTCCTGACTTGCCTGTTGCGCCCTTCAACCAAGGTCAGACTTATCCAGCTTGTCGGAATATTTTTTCTCTCTCTTATTGGCGGAACTCTTTCCGGAAAGCCCGGATCGCCGATCAATTTGGCTTTTGCCGGAAGTGTTTTGCCATCCTTTAAAGTAATTCCGGTGCGCAGTTTTTTGAAATCCGCCTCGGAAGGAACTCCCTCAACCTGTACTAAATATTCCCGTTCATGCCTGTTCTTCGGATTGAGGAGATAGTCGGTCAATTCCTTGTCGTTAGTGATAATTAAAAGTCCCTCACTATCACGGTCAAGCCTGCCAACGGGATAAACATTTTTAGGGAATTTGTAAATTGAAGAAAGTGTCGGACGGTTTTGTTCATCTGTGAACTGAGTCAAGACTCCGTAAGGTTTGTTGAGAAGAAAATATTTTTTGTCATTTCGATTCATTTTACATTCGCTTTACATGGTCATTCTAAGGAGTCGCACTGAGCGGAGTCGAAGTGTAGACGACGAAAAAATCGTTTCATCCTAAGCGTAAAGAGATTCTTTTCCCGCTGCGCGGGATCAGAATGACATATTGTTATATTATTGATTGCGGATCGATATCAATTATAAGTTTCACATCTCTGTAACGCGACTTCTGATTGAATTCTACAAATGAATTCAATATTGCATTTCGCAAAAATTTCCCTGACGGATCATATTGCTTATGACTCTTAATCAGTATCTGAAATCGATAGCTTCCCTTAATCTTGTAAATTACCGCTTCTGTAGGAGGAGTTATCTTCAACCCTTTTTCATGCTTTTGTAAATACTCAAAAAATTCTTTTGAGGCGGCGCGTACACGTTCTTCTTTTTCATCCTTTAATTCAATCAGACCAATACGGATAAACGGGGGATATTCGAATTGTTCTCTCAGTCCGATTTCTTTTTCGTAGAATCCTTTGTAATCATTCATTAGCACTTTCTGAAGCACAAAGTGTTTCTGATTCTGAGTTTGAATAATTACTTCTCCCTCTTTATCACTCCTGCCGGAACGGCCGGCTACCTGAGTTAGAAGTTGAAATGTTCTTTCGTCCGCTCGGAAGTCGGGTATCCACAATGATGTTTCTGCGGCAATTACTCCAACCAATGTAACGTTTGCAAAATCCAATCCTTTGGAGACCATTTGTGTGCCGACGAGAATATCAATCTCACCTTTTCTAAAACTATTTAGAATTTCGCCGAGTCTTCCTTTTTTATTTATCGAATCGGAATCTACCCGCTCGATCTTAGCATCAGGAAAATAAAAATCCAACTCATCCTCAACACGCTGCGTACCTGTACCAAAAAATTTCAGACCAAGAGAGCCGCACACCGGACATGCTTTCGGAACGTGGCGTACAATTCCGCAATAGTGGCACTGCAAAATATTTTTGCTGAGATGGTAAACCATCGAGACAGAACAATCGGGACAGGTAACAACTTCACCGCAATCGTTACAGAAAATTTGAGTTGCAAACCCGCGGCGGTTCTGAAGTATGATAACATTTTCTTTCTTCTTAAGACGAATTCCAATTTCATCCAGCAATTCCCGCGAGAAGATGCTCTCCATCTGTTTTTTCTTTTTCTCGATCGTGACATCGACAAGTTTTATCTTCGGAAGTTTGGCGTTATCAATCCGTTCGCTTAGTTCGAGTAAATGATATTTTCCGCTGAGAGCATTATACATACTTTCAACAGATGGTGTGGCTGAGCCCATTACAACAGGACAATTGTTAAGCCGGGCAAGAATTATCGCTGCGTCGCGCGCATGATATTTTGGAGTCAAATCTTGCTGCTTGTAACTGGAATCATGTTCCTCATCAACAATGATCAAGCCGATATTTTTGAGCGGGGCGAAGAGGGCCGAACGGGGACCGATGACAACTTTAGATTTTCCTGCAATGATTCCACGCCAGGAATCGTAACGCTCTCCAAGAGACATTCGGCTGTGAAGAACCGCAGTCAGATTCCCGAAATAATTAAAGAAGCGGGAAGTTATCTGCGGAGTAAGAGATATCTCGGGAACAAGAATTATTACACTCTTCCCCATTTCGACAACTTTTTTTGCAAGTTCAATATACACTTGCGTTTTGCCGCTGCCTGTTACACCATGAATAAGAAACGGCTCAAATATTTTTTTGTCGGAGGATTTCGCAACACGTTCGATAATCTTTTTCTGAGGATCGGTCAGAACCAATTCTTTTGTCTCTTCATTGTACGTTTCTAAATAAACGCGCTCGATCTCTTTATCAAATATTTCAACAACATTTTTCTTTTCTAAACTTCCCACCGTTGATGCCGAGGATTTAGTTTTCTTGAGAAGATCGCTCAATGCGACAGGTTCTTTATTTGAAAGCAGTTCAAGAAGAAGAACAACTTGTTTCGGAGATTTTTTTTCTATCTCGGGCATCAATTCATAAACTTCGTCTACTGATTTTGCCAGCTTGACAAATTTCGCTTTCTTCACTCTAACCTTTGCAGAGCTTATCTCATCAAGTAAAGTTATCGCGCCGATTTTTTCGAACGAGCGAAGCATTGAGTAGATGTTTTTATTTTTCACTTCCCGCTGAAGCTGAGAAATGTTGTAAACTTCTTTTTGAGAAAGAGCGGTTAAAAGCTTTGCTCTGAGAGAGGATTTTTTTCTTTCCTGATTGAGAAGTTTTTCGCAGAATTCTTTGTCACTCACAACTTTCCGTTTGAGTTCAATTTCGGTTCCGTAAGGAACTGAGTTTCTTAATGCCTCTCCGAGCGAGCTGAGGTAATATTCTGAAATCCATTCATAAAATTTTAATGCGGTCTCATCGAAAATAGAAGTTTCATCAAGTACATCACGAATCGGTTTTACCTTTTCTTTGATATCCGATGTTTCCGATAGACTTATCACAAATCCGGTAAGCACACGCTTACCGAATGGCGCAACTACACGCACACCGGTCTTAACCGCATCAATAATTTCAGCGGGTATGGAGTACGTGAATGAGTTTCTAAATGGTAGCGGAAATACGACTTGACAAAACATTTTTTAGCTTTTAGCTGTTAGCAAATAGCCCTTAGCTAAAAGCTAAAAGCTAATTGCTAACGGCTTTACTAATATAATCAAAGCAAAAGAAGATTGCATAAGAAGAGGTTTTACTATAATTTTGCTGCGGTCATTAAATTCAATAAATGGAGAATAAATGAAAAAATTAATTGCAGTTCTGCTTCTTATTTCAGTTGTATACATCCATGCAGAAGAAAAACTTGGTAAAGCTATCACTGTAAAAGAAAAAACATCCGTTTCAAAAATTCTTTCTTCACCGGAAAAATTTGAAGGCGAAACAGTACTTGTTGAGGGAAAAATTCTTGGTGTTTGCGAAGATAAAGGATGCTGGATTGAAATAGCCGGTACAAAGGAAGAGGAAAAAATCAAAGTTAAAGTTGAAGATGGAATTATAGTATTTCCAAAAGACTCCAAAGGTAAAACAGCTTTAATACAGGGTGTTGTTGCACCGGTTAAGGAAGAAGCATGCTCTGAAATGGAAATGGCTGAGAAGAAAGATGGTGCCGAAGCCGGATGCTGCTCAAAAGATAAAACCAAAAAGACATATCAGATTGAAGGTATCGGGGCCGTTATAAAATAACCGCGATCCGGATGCATTTTATATAAATGAGAAAGCCCCGCCATACGGGGTTTTTCCTTTATAACGATAAAATTATTACAACTATTTGCGTGATCTTTTTTAATTTATAAACTCAAGTTGACCGCTTAATTTAATAAACCGTTAAAACGGTTGAAAAATAAACCGACTTTTCTATTAACACCTCGATTAATCGAGGTGTTAATAAAACAAAAAATAGAATTATTAACTGTTTTAACAGTTTCTGAATACATGGCGGTCATTGGCAGTTATAGATATACTTTTCTGAAGTAAGATTTTATTCCAAAGGGTACTAAATGAAAAAATCATTGCTACTGTTAACGGCACTTATACTATTAGTTGCATGCTCACGGAAATTCGAGAAGTTCGAGCTCTTCAGTGCGGAATCATTTGCTTATTCAATGGATTCCGGATGGGAATTAAATGCGAGTGTTCGCGCAAAAGGATTTGAACAAAACGAAGGGAACAATAAATTCACGGCAAAACTTTCTTACTTCACAAATATTCAAACTCCTGACGGCAAGCTGTTGGAAAAAATTTCATCCGGTGTTGTTGATAAGACATCCGGCGAGAAATTAGTTGACTTCCCTATAGAAGCACAAATCAAACTCGACTCTACATTTCAAACCGGTATCTACAAAATAACTTTTATAGTAAAAGATGAAGCAACCGGAAAACAGGGACACTTGTCAAGTTTCTTTGAACTGAGCAAATAAAAAAGGCTTGATTTCTCAAGCCCAATTAAATCACCTTCCTGTTAATAGAGCGAAAACTATTTCGCTGCCGATGAGGATTCTAATTTTATCTCCACCGTATAATTAAGTGGTTCCAACATTCGGCCGCCTCCCATACCTGGCCTCATACCTTCATTTCCACCGCCGCGCCGGTTTCCGCGACGATCTTCACTTCCTTCTGGAGGTATGCCAGCGCTACCTCCGGGACCGCGCATGCTTTGTGCATCCAGTTCTTCCGTCTCAAATATGATTTTGACATTAGCCCCCGGCAATGCATCCACGATATATGAAAATTGTTTGTTCGAAGCGAGAGGTACTTTCAGTTCATAGACAAATTGATTGGATTGAAATCCAAGCTTTGCTTCGATTCCTTCATTATTCACAATTGGAAGAGCAGTGAGGGGAAATTTGTCTTTATTGATTATCTGAAATTCATTCTGTTGCTCAAGCATTTTTTTGATGTTTCTTTCGGGTCCTTCTATGCTCAGTTCTTCCCTGTTTATTTCAGAGAGTTTTGGAGCTTCCGGTTGTTTGGTTGACGTTGGATATCTGATTCCGAATTTATTTTTATCTCCGCTCTCAGGTTCAAACCAAACAATAAAACCTGCCCTCACTATCATCATAATTTTGGAACGGTCCTCAGATGTTAGGCATAGATAAAGAAATTTGTCGTCGTTCCGGAATCCGATATTAACTTTCTTATCGGGAATCTGCTGCATACCTGCGCTCCATTCGGAGGCAACACCGTCAATTTTAATTTCTTTATCCTGCCACGAACTGACCATTTTTATACCGGTGCCGCATCCGCTGAGTATTAATATGCATGAGAAAATTACAGGAAGAATAAAATATTTTCTTTTATTCAGTTTAATCAATCTCATAATCACCTCCCGATTATAAAATGCTGTGCGGTCGCTGCTTGTTATCAATTGTTCGGCTTTACTCACCAATTGCCATCCAGGTTCCGCCGATCATATTAATTTTAGAACCGCCCCAAGTTTTCACTTCCACTGTAAATCCGGTTTTATGAACCGAAATAGTTTTCACATCATAACGAGTATTTATGTTTGCGTCTCCATCAAAAGTGTTAATGCTAACAATAACCTCCGGTTTAGCAATGAAAGGTTTTGTGAAAGTAAAACTCAGTGTTAAACTCCTTTCCATTTCACCACCAGCTCCAAGCATGTAACTCGGAACGGTTCTTTTATCTGCACCCCATGTCCCGGATTGAACTTTCAACTGTGCATTGGAGACAGATGCCGTTAGTAAGAGTACTAATAGAAGTGTTAAAGCAAAAGATATTTTTCTCATCACTATTCTCCTTAATTAATTTGAAAAATAATTGGTGTTGAATTTATAATTGAGGATTAGCTTAAAGTTCGGTTTAAATTGTTCATCTATAATCATTCATAATGAGTCCATATCCGAATTATCTTTACCACTTTTTCCTTCTGATAAATTTGATAAACAATTCTGTGCTGTATATTTATTCTTCTTGAATAGGTACCTTCCAAATCACCAACTAATTTTTCATAAGAAGGAGTATTATTAAATGGGTCTATTTCTAGTATTTTTAATAAGTGCTGTGCTTTTATATTAAGCCCGCCGGCAGTTAATTTCTTTGCATCTTTCTTAGCTTGTTTAGTGTAAACAAGCTTCCACTTTACCATTTAATATCCGTTGAACACTTATCAATCGGGGTTTTCATTCCTTTTACAATTGATTCTCTCATTCCGGGAATAGAAAGAAGAAAGAGTGTTTCTTGAATAGAACTCCAATCTTCTTCAGAAATAAGAACTGCATTTGTACGTTTTCCGGTAATTTGAATAGGGCGGCTGATTTTTGAAGTCTCATCTATAAGTTTATAAAGATTTGCACGTGCTTTTGTTGCAGTAACTGTTTTCATTTTGTTCCTTCTTTTGTTACAAACGTACGCAAAAAAGGACGTTAGCGCAAATACGAAATTCATTCATAAACAAAAAAGGGTTTGATCTCTCCAACCCTAATCTAAAATTTAGAATTCTTCAAAGGAATCCTTCAGACAATATTCACAATTATTCTAAACTGCCAACCTCTTTCTCAACTTCTTCCAGTATCTCACAATTTTTAACAACTTCTTTCATTTTTGTATGATCGGGATAAAGCGGACGGTCAACATCAAGATGATCAACATATTTTCTTACAACTTGCTTAGCCTTAGTAACTCCACGACCATTTGTAAATTCTCTGAAATCGAGCGCTTGAGCCGCGGCAATAAATTCAATTCCAAGAATTCCGTATGCGTTATCAATAATCTGCCCGTTTTTAATTGCCGTATTCATTCCCATTGAAACAAAATCTTCCTGATCCGCTGCTGCGGGAATAGATTGTATTGACGCCGGGACAGATAATATCCTTTGCTCAACAATTAATGTGTCGGCGGTATATTGGCTTAACATCAATCCGGAAAACATTCCCGCACCTTTGGTTAAGAAGTCCGGCAAACCTATGCTCAATGCCGGATTCAGCAAACGGTTTAATCTTCTTTCCGATAATACGCTAACCATTGTAACAGCCGCGCTAATCATATCCATTGGTAACGAAACGGGTGAGCCCTGAAAATTTGCACCTGTGAGTGTGAGTTTATGTTCGGGCATAAAGATTGGGTTATCGCCAACACCATTCAATTCTATCTCAACCTGACTCTTTGCGTAAGCGACCGCATCATGAGCAGCGCCTATAACCTGAGGCGATGACCGCATCGAGTAAGCATCCTGAACTTTTGATTTTAATTTACCCGTTTGAAGATCGCTTCCTTTTATGCATTTCATAATCGCTTGGGCGCTGCGAACTGCGCCTTTAAATCCACGTACCTCATGAAGACGAGCATCGTACGGTTTTAAGTTTGCGAATAATGCTTCAAGACTCATCGCGCATGCAATCTCGGTTTGTTTTAACCAGCGGTTGATATCATAAAGATGAATTGCACTCATCGCCGTTAGAAGATTCGAACCATTAATTGTTCCAAGTCCATCGCGTGCTTCGAGTCCAGGAATTTTTATTCCTGCTTTCTCCATAGCAACTTCACCGGGAAGTTTTTCTCCCTTGTAATATGCATCCCCTTCGCCCATCAGCAGTAAAGCTATCTGGCTCATTGGCGCAAGATCTCCGCATGCACCGACAGAACCTTTCTGACATACAAATGGAGTGACGCCTTTATTCAGCATTTCGATGAGTGTGAGTGTTATCTCCGGACGAATGCCCGACATTCCGTGAGCATGAACGTTAATACGTCCTGCCATTGCACCGCGGACGTATTCAATCGGTGCAGGCTCGCCAATTCCAGCCGCATGATTGTAAATTAAATATTTCTGAAATTCTTTAACTTGCTCATCATTCAACACAACCTCGGAAAATTCACCTATACCAGTGTTCACACCGTACATTATTTCATGGGCTTTAATTTTTTCTTCGATCATTGTGCGGCATGCTTTGATCCTTCCAAGAGCTTCCGGGTGTAATTCTACTTTTTCATTATGGCGGGCAATTGCAACAACTTTTTCAACTGTTAGATTTGAACCGTCAAGAATAACCGACATGTAATTTTCTCCATTATAGAATAAAAATCCGTTTGCAACTTAAGAAATGGATTGAGAAATTAAAACTGTTGCCCATTGTACTTCTTCTCAAATCCGACAACAGACTTGAGAGAAATTTACTAAAAGGTAAAGATGGCGATCATATTAATGCAATACTTGCAGCATGCAGATTTAATTTAAGAAAACTGCATGGAGTTTTCTTATTACCAATTTTGAAATGGTTGGATAATCGAATTATGGAAAAATATTATCTCTCCGTGCTTAAATTATCTATCATTTAGCTTTGTTCAAAATGAATGACTTATTCAGCGACTACTATATAGCATAACTAAACGCTGTAAAGTTGGCAGGCGAATTAATCTGAATAACCACAGCGTTTTCGAGTTTTCATACAGTCTCAATTCATTCGGAACCACAAGAAGGACTGCATGAAAGTTCTTTTTGCTTAGGCTGATTTTAAATAACCGGTTGAAAGTGCCGTCCGACTCATTTTAAAGCCGATTACTCCTCGTATTGCCCGCTGTCAACATTTTTGTAAAAATTAAAATATTTTTTCCGATTATGCTGTTACGTATTAGGAAAATAAGAAATGAAATGGGGCAATAAATGAGATTGAAAAACATATTAGTTGTAGAGGATGATCCTCGATTGAAGTCAAATATTTCCGAACTGCTGCAGGCCGAGGGCTACAATACACATTCTGCCAGCAACGGGTTTGAAGCGTTAAATTATATAAGGGAAGAGATACCCGACCTGATCATATCCGATATAATGATGCCGATGATGGACGGCATGGAGCTGATCAAAAGGATACAATCGAATTCCAGTACCGCTTCCATACCTTTTATATTCTTAACAGCAAAAGTGCAAGCATTCGATATACGTCATGGAATGAATCTTGGCGCGGACGATTATATAACAAAACCGTTTAAAACAACCGAACTTTTGAAGGCTGTATCTGTCCGCTTGAAGAAAAAAGAGAATGTGATTCATCATTTCGAAGAGATGAAAACCGATATTGCCGCAAAAATCCCCCACGAATTAAGGACTCCGCTTGTTTCGATTTTTGGTTATTCCGATATCATTCTTGATGAGATTGACAACCTTCCGAAAGATGAGATTAAAAGCTATATCAAGATCATTAGAAGTGCTGGAGAAAAAATCCACGAAAGGATTGAAAAATTTTTGATCTATACTGAAGTAGAACTGCTTTATAACGGGATAGAACACGGAGAGAAGATAAAGAACGAAACTTTTTATATAAATCAGGAAGAAATCAAATGGATTTTTTTGGACCCGGTAAGAGATATGGGCAGGGGTGATGATCTGCTAATCTCTATTGATGATTGCAAGATAGGGATGGCAAAAAATTATCTGATGATTATAATAAAAGAACTTCTGGATAATGCCGTAAAATTTTCAAAACCGGCAACGCAGATTAAATTGACCGGATCCTGCGAAAACGTGTACTACAGAATTGTTGTAAGTGATGAAGGCTGCGGCATGAATAAAAGAGATATCGAAAGAATTGAACCTTTCAGGCAATTCGATAGAAAAGATTATAAACGGGAGGGAGTAGGACTCGGATTGGCAATAGTTAAAAAGATTCTCGAAATCTTTAAAGGCCACATGAGCATTCACAGCAGAACTGATATTGGAACAACTGTAACAGCATTAATTCCGGCAATATATAAAGTCCGGATAGAAGATAAAAAATATAAACTCCATAGAACAAATTAATTAACAACTGATGTTACGCAAACCTCAAAGAAACCTTGCCACCAAGACACTAGGGCACCAAGATTTCACGAAGAATATTTGGTTTTTGAGTTGTTTTTCCACAAACAATTCTTTGTGATTCTTCGAGTCTTGGTGACTTTGTGGCTAAAAATCCATCGCTGCGTAACATCAGTTAACAATCAAAGAGAGAAAGAAAATAAAAGTTTCAATTCCTTCTGAACGAGATTCTCTCTACACTCGATAAAGAGTCGCTAAAGCGGAAATGACTTTCCCACCTTTTGAGACAACATCTTTTTTTATGTTTAGTACAGTATAATGTAGTTCCAACAAATTATTCCTTTTACGCTTTGTAACAACCGCTCGCTCCTCAATTTTTCCACTAACAACATTTCAATTAATCAAATCGAAATCTATTCGAAGATAAACCGTGATAAACGAAAAATTTCAAGTTGTAGCAAAGCTAAACGGGTTCTCAACTTATAACGGTAAACTTCAAGCAGGTAAATTATGGCTCATGCCCGGCGTTACATACAAAATATCGGAACAATTACTTTTTGTATTAGGGACTCAGTTTGATCTGATGGGTAAGAATGAATATAAAGGTTTAGGTTATTTCTCAGCGTTCACAATAACATTCTAATAACTGAACATATTTATCAATCTTAAAAAAAGAGGTAAACATGAAACAAACATTCAAATCTAATTTAAGTGTATTAATTCTTGCAGTTGCTTTTATTATTCCCGGAGCAACGGTTCTAAATGCACAATTAAAAGAAACAGGGAAAGAGGGAAAATCACTCCGGCTTCTTTTAGAGGGCAACAAGCGTTTTTCATCCGGCAATTTAGACAAAAAGGATTATGCCAAAGAGCGCGCCAAATTAACAAAGGGGCAGCACCCTTATGCAATTATTCTATGTTGTTCGGATTCCCGCGTACCGCCCGAAATAATTTTTGATGAATCACTCGGTAAATTATTTATTGTAAGGGTTGCCGGCAACGTTGTAGATCCGGTTACGCTTGGAAGTATTGAGTACGCAGTAGAACATTTGCACGCAAAGTTACTTGTTATACTCGGTCACGAATCTTGCGGCGCAGTTAAAGCTACTCTGGAAGGAGGAGAAGTTACTCCTAACATAGCTAAAATTGTTAAACGGATTGAACCTGCCGTAAAAAAAGCTTTAACAAAAAAATTAGAAAAAACTGCTGAGTTTAATTTTGCAATTGAAGAGAATGTTAAAAACCAAATAACTGCAAGTCTCTATGACAGCAAAGTATTAAAAGAACTTTTTGAAAGTAAAGAACTGCAAATAGCCGGCGCTGTATATAGTCTAAAAACAGGTACTGTAAAATTGTTACATACAATAAGTAATAAATAGTCAATATTAAAAACATAAAAATAATTTAAATAAAAAAGGAGAACTACAATGAAATGGTTTTATAATTTAAAACTCAGTAAAAAGTTAGTTGGGAGCTTCGCGCTTGTAGCATTAATAGCTGCATTTATTGGTTATACAGGTATCAGCAATATGTCAATAATGAATGATAATGCAAAACAAATGTACGAAGATCGTTCCGTACCTATAGTTGAATTGAGCAACACACAGCAGGAACTCTTCGAGATTCGTCTCGCAGTTGCCAATCTTGTAGCATCAAAGGATGAATCCGAAAAAACAATGCTCGAAGAAGCAATTATAGATCACGAAAAAAAATCGGAAGAACTTATGGCAAAGTTCGCTGCTACAAATTTAAATCCTGAAGAGAAAAGATTATTGGAAGAATATAAAAAATCATGGGAGGAATTCAAACCAACTGTGGCAAAAGGCGTTCAATTGGCACTAGAAGAGGATAAAGAAGCGGCACATGAATTCGAAGCCGGTGAATTTGATAAAGATGCAAAAAGAATAACCGAAGAATTAGACAGCCTTATAACGTCTGAAGAACATTTGGCGGATTCTTTGAATCAGGAGATCGCAAAAGAATACAGTTCTGCCAGCACACAGATATACTTAGTGTTAGCGTTTGGTATTGCATTTGCTTTTCTCATAGGGATTTTTATTTCTAAAATAATCGGGACACCAATTAAAAACCTTTCAGCCGTTGCGGATAAACTTGCCGTAGGTGATATTAATGTTTCTGTAGATGCAAAAACACAAGATGAACTAGGAGACCTTCAACGTTCCTTTGTTCTTATGATAGGGAATATTAAAGAGCAGGCGCTTGCCGCAGAAAAAATTGCGCAAGGCGAAACTTCAGTCGAAATTAAAGCAAAATCCGAACAAGATGTACTTTCAAAAAGTATGCTGAAAGTAGTTGAAACTATTCGAAGTCTGGTTTCAGAATCGGTAAAGCTCAGCAATGCTGCTGTTGAAGGAAAACTTTCCACAAGAGGAAATGTTGAAAAATTCCAGGGTGGGTATAAAGAAATAATTGTCGGGATAAATTCGACTCTAGAAGCTGTTGTTCAGCCAATTAACGAATCAAGTAAAGTATTGGAAAAACTTGCACAAGGAGATTTAACAGTAAGGATGAATGGAGATTATCAAGGAGACTACTCTAAAATAAAAGAAAGCATAAATGGACTGGCGGATTCATTCAGCAGCGCGTTATCAGATGTAACTGAAGCAGTACAGGCCACTGCAAGTGCAAGCAACCAAATTTCATCGAGCACAGAAGAGATGGCAGCCGGCGCACAAGAGCAGAGCGCGCAAACAACAGAAGTTGCCGGTGCTGTTGAAGAGATGACTAAAACAATTGTTGAAACTACCAGAAACTCCGGTCAGGCTTCCGATGCCGCAAAAAATGCAGGCGCAATTGCAAAAGAAGGCGGCAGAGTTGTCAGCGAAACAATAGAAGGAATGAACCGCGTGGCAGAAGTAGTTAAGAAATCTGCCGATATGGTTCAAACACTTGGTAAGAGCAGCGATCAGATCGGTGAGATAGTTCAGGTAATTGATGATATAGCGGATCAGACAAACTTGTTAGCACTCAACGCCGCTATAGAAGCAGCGAGAGCCGGCGAACAAGGACGCGGTTTTGCAGTGGTAGCCGATGAAGTAAGAAAGTTGGCGGAGCGCACCACAAAAGCAACAAAAGAGATCGCCGCAATGATCAGACAGATTCAAAAGGATACCGAAGGTGCGGTTCTTTCAATGAAAGAAGGAACAGTTGAAGTTGAAAAGGGTAAATTATTAGCAGACAAAGCAGGTCAGTCTCTAAAAGAAATAATTATCGGAGCTCAAGAAGTAGTAGATATGTCAACACAGGTAGCTGCGGCAAGTGAGGAACAATCAAGCGCGGCTGAACAGATCAGTAAAAATATTGAATCTATCAGCAACGTTACCAATGAAAGTGCAGCGGGTGTTCAGCAGATAGCAAGAGCCGCAGAAGATTTGAACCGTTTGACTATTAACTTACAGGAATTGGTTTCCAGATTTAAAATTGGTGAATCATCGTCAGATAAAACTAACGGCAGTGTAAATTATAATACTTCAAAAACAAAAAGTAGTGTTGCAGTGCGTTCAAACGGTAAATTAGTTCATCATTAATAATAAAGTAAAGGGAGATGCAGATGTGTCTCCCTTTTCAAAAATATGATCAATAAAAATTTATGAAGGAGAATACAAATGGCTGATTTAACACAAAACAAAAGTGACTCTAATGAACTTCTTCAGTTGGTCAGTTTCAAAATCGCCAATGAAGAATTTGGAGTTGATATATTGAATGTACAAGAAATCAACAAAATGACCACAATAACCAAAGTGCCCAACGCACCGGAATTTGTTGAAGGTGTAATCAATTTGCGCGGCAGAGTAATACCGGTAATAGACTTAAGAACAAGATTAAACTTAGCGAGAAAAGAGCATGATAAAGACACAAGAATAATTGTTGTAGAAATCGATCAAAGCACTGTAGGATTTATTGTTGATGCAGTAAGCGAAGTGTTAAGAATACCACTAAACACATTCGAAGCGCCTCCGTCAATAGCCACCGGAGTTGATTCGGAGTTTATAAAGTCTGTAGGCAAATTGGAAGACCGTTTGCTTATACTGATCGATTTGAACAAGATTCTCTCGACGCTCGATAAAGAGTCGTTAAAAAAAGTAGCATAAAATCATCACTGGCTAAAAAGAAGATTAAAGAGGGGAGTAACAATTCGTTACTCCCTTATTTTTACTTAGTACAGTATAGTTTTTTCCAACAAACTATTCCTATAACACCGTTTAATTACCATTCGCTCCACAAATTGCCCGGTTACAACATTTTTAATTAATAAACTGACTTTCCTGTCGAAAATAACTTGTAAAAACAAAATTGGAGTAAACAATGTTAAGTAATATGAAAATAGGAACCCGTCTTGCAGTTGGATACGCAGTCGTAATAATTGGTTTAGTCGTTGTTGCATTTGTTGGGTTGAATGGACTTTCTGCTCTTAATGACGAAACTCAAACATTAGCAAAGGACCGCTTTCCCAAAACAGTCTGGGCAAATGACATTATTGATAACTTAAACATCAATGCCCGTGCAATTAGAAATATTTTGTTAACAGAAGATCCTAAAGTAAAAGAAAAAGAGTTTGCACGATTTGCCGAAACAGGAAAAGTAATTGATGCAGCTTTAGATTCCTTAAAAAGAACTGAGAAATCTGATCTAGGTAAAGAGTTGATAGCTAAACTTGAGAAGGCGAAAGAAAAATATTTTGATACCCGCGAAATGCTTATGGGATTTGTTAATTCCGGTGATAACGTAAGTGCAACTGCAATGCTGTTTGCAGAAATGAGAACAGCTCAAAACGAATATATTAAACTTGCCGGCGATTTAATTAAATACCAAACCGATCTTGTTAAAGAAGCCGGTGTCAATGCCGAAGTATCATATAGTTCCAGTAAAACGCTTGTACTTATTGTTGGAATAGTAGTATTCTTCTTCATAGTTGGTGCTGCAATTACTATTACTAAGAGCATTGTTAAACCGGTGAATTCTGTTAAACAAAAATTAACTCAATTGGAATCCGATGATATTACAAACCTTGGGAACGCATTAATCGGTTTATCACAAGGGGACCTAAGCAAAAAAGTTGAGAAGGCAACCACATACTTAAATCTAACTCAAAAAGATGAAATAGGGGAGATGGCAAAAGTATTCGATTCGATGCTATCAAAAGCGCATGCCGGGATTGATGCTTATGAAACAGTACGCACTAAAATTAATATGCTTTCCGATGAACTCGGTAAACTAATTGAAGAGGCAAAGAACGGATTGCTGGATAACCGCGGCGACGCAAAGAAATTTGAAGGCGTTTACAAAGAATTAATTAACGGATTTAATCAAACTCTTGATGCTGTTATTCTTCCGGTTCAGGAAGGAATAAAAGTAATGGAAGTTATGGCTACCGGAGATTTTAGACCAAGAGTAAATTCAGATTATAAAGGTCAACACAGATTAATAAAAGATAGTATCAACGTACTTGGTGATTCTGTCGGCAAAATAATAAGAGATGTTGCAGATGCAGTGCAGGCAACGGCAAGCGCAAGCAATCAAATTTCATCGAGCAGTGAAGAGATGGCAGCCGGCGCTCAAGAACAAAGCGCACAAACCACCGAAGTAGCCAGCGCCGTAGAACAGATGACAAAAACAATTTTGGAAACAACAAAAAATTCCGGTCATGCAGCAGAAGCAGCAAAGAATTCCGGAGCTATTGCAAAAGAAGGCGGCAGGGTTGTAAGTCAAACCATTGAAGGAATGAACCGCGTAGCAGAAGTAGTAAGAAAATCCGCAGAAACCGTGCAAGCATTAGGAAATAGCAGTGATCAGATCGGTGAGATTGTGCAGGTGATTGATGATATCGCAGATCAAACAAACTTACTAGCATTGAATGCAGCCATAGAAGCAGCCCGAGCAGGCGAACAAGGAAGAGGATTTGCAGTTGTTGCAGATGAAGTACGTAAACTAGCAGAGCGTACAACAAAAGCGACGAAAGAGATTGCGACAATGATCAAGCAAATTCAGAAAGACACTATAGGGGCTGTAGAATCGATGAAGCTTGGGACGGATGAAGTGGAAAGAGGAAAAGTTTTGGCAGATCAAGCCGGTCAATCGTTGAGCCAGATTATAGCAGGTGCAGATGAAGTAGTAGATATGGTAACGCAAGTAGCGGCAGCAAGTGAAGAACAATCCAGCGCAGCAGAACAGATAAGTAAGAATATAGAAGGCATCAGTAATGTAACACAGGAGAGCGCAGCCGGAGTACAGCAGATAGCCAGAGCCTCAGAAGATTTGAACAGATTAACTGTGAACTTGCAGGAATTAGTCTCCAGGTTTAAGGTTGCAGAATCATCGTCAGATAGATCGAACGGCAATGGGAAATCTCAGTTAGCAAAAAGTAATGTTGCAGTGCGCTCGAACGGAGTATTAGTAAATCATTAATAAAGTAAAGGGAGATACAGATGTATCTCCCTTTACTAAATTGTTGACAATAACAATAAGAAGGAGAATTGGAATGAATGAATCAATCGGAAATAAAAATGAATCTAATGAGCTTCTTCAGCTCGTTAGTTTTAAGATAGGAAAAGAAGAATATGGAGTTGATATTCTTAACGTACAAGAGATTAACAAAATGACCACAATAACAAAAGTACCCAACTCGCCTGAATTTGTAGAAGGAGTAATCAATTTGCGTGGCAGGGTAATACCGGTAATAGACTTAAGAACAAGATTAAACTTGGCAAGAAAAGATCATGACAAAGACACAAGAATAATTGTTGTTGAAATTGAACAAAGCACTGTAGGATTTATTGTTGATGCTGTGAGCGAAGTATTACGAATACCTCTAAACACATTCGAAGCGCCTCCGTCAATAGCTGCGGGGATAGATTCTGAGTTTATAAAGTCTGTCGGTAAATTGGAAGACCGCTTGCTTATACTGATCGATTTGAACAAGATTCTCTCAACTCTCGATAAAGAGTCGTTAAAAAAAGTAGCATAAAATCATCATCTATTGAAAGAAGGTTGAAAGGGGAGTAGCAAATCGTTACTCCCCTTTTTAATGTTTAGTACAGTATAGTTTTTTACAACAAACTATTCCTATAACACCGTTTAATTGCCATTCGCGCCACAAATTGCCCGCTTACCACATTCCACTGAATTTTTTGTTAAACATTCCGATTATGAATGTGAAGAAATGGTGAATACTCAGTAAAAGAGAAATAAATTTTCTTAATTCTTAATAAATAACGATACCAGATCAAGGAGGGTGTATGAAAAAAGCAGCACTATTTATTTTAATCACAGTTAATTTTTTATTAGCTCAAAACAAACCCGATTATTCACTAAAATTTTCGGGCTATGTACGAGCATGGCATCAAACCGATTTTTCTAACAACCAGGGAGAATTTCTTGTTAAGCAAGCTAGACTCGGTATTAACGGCGCGGTTAACGAATATGCTAGCTATAGATTTCTTGTGGATTTTACAAGGATTGGCAAACTGACCACTACTACAACCACCCTGAACGGTACAAATGTTGTTTCCGGAGTTTCAGCTAATTTTTCCGATATTTTACTCGACGCTGCTGCCACCTTTACTCCAATAACAAATCTTGACGTTACTGCAGGACAATTTAAAGTCCCGTTTAGTACAGACAATCTGAGAAGCGATCAGAATGCCGACTTTGTCAACAGACCGCTGCTGACAAATGTTTCGCCATCCATCAGAGATATTGGCATTATGATGACTTATAAAATTAAAGGTGAGGTTAGCACCGAACTTACTGCCGGTTCTTTTAACGGCACCGGATTAAATAAATCCGAAAACGATAAATCCATGGATTACGTTTTTCGCGCAGTTGTTTCACCGGTTAAAGATTTAAATTTGTCCGGAAACTATTATGTAGGTATAACGCAAGGAACAGATCTTAACTTTTTCGATTTCGGCTTCGATTACAAATTCGGTTCTCTGTTTGTTGATGCAGAATACGCGAATAAGAACACAAAAACTTTAGGCAGCGATATTTCCGGAACTTCTTTCTTCGCTTATGCTACTTACAATATTCCGCTCCAGGGTGATTTTTTAAAGGAGATTATTCCCGCATTCCGTTTCGAAAAATTCGATCCCAATTCTTCGCAGGTCAATAACGAAATTAACATGTTAACTTTTGGTTTAACCTTCGAATTTGCAAAGGTCACTTTTGCTCATTTTAGAATCAACTATGAATTATTTGATTACAAAGACGGTAGGGATAATCACAACAAATTAATCTTTGAACTACAGACTAAATTTTAATAGAAAAAATTCCTCGAAGCTTGGAGTTTATGTGAAAACCCAGAAATGACAAGAATACTTTTTACACAGTCTCTTTGCCTTGTGGTTATAGTTTTATAATAATGGTCGAGGAATGAACCTCCTCGCCGCACATTAGCGTCACCTTAGTAGAAGTTTATTGCTATAACCCCGACTTTTTAAGTCGGGGGAAAAAACAA
>CAYTUV010000015.1:0-88141 GCA_964441505.1 uncultured Melioribacter sp.
AAAGAATTCTATTCCCTTGAAATTGTTTTTCTCTATATCCGCGCAGAGAATTTGTACCGCCAAGAAAATATAGATCGCTCAATTCAACATTATCTCCCCGTAATTCCCTACCGTGAATACCGAAAGCGGCAACTTGTTTCTGAAATAGCTGCTGGAAAATATTCAAATCAAATTCAAGTCGCTGAAGTGTTATCTCAGTTTTTGTATCCGGTGCAATAAACCCGGACGGACCATTTATTTTTTTAGATATGTACTTGTAAGTATTGTTGAAATAAACTCCTTTTGTCGGCGCATAGAAATCGTCACGTGTGTCGACTTTGAAATTAACACCACTTGTGAATGCAGAAGAATTAAACACCGTAAAATTTGCCGAACTTAATACGGAAGGAATTGTTGATTGAGTACTGATAAGAATAGAAGCAGATATTTCCTCTGTTGCGAGATACTCAAGCCATCCTTCAAGATCGCGCTGAATGTAAGTTGAATCTTGTTTCCGCTGGAACAATCGGCCTTCAATGTTAAACGGAAAATCGAACAGCCATGGCTCAAGATAACGCAATTCGAGCTCTTGAGATGAACGGTTCTCCTGCTGCCACCGTAAAGACACCGCGCGTCCCGTTCCGAACATGTTTCTTAAATTTACATTTACAAAGCCGGTTAGGTAACCCCTCTCTTTATCATTAGCTGCGGGGACGTATCCCATTATCCCATCAAAAAAATTTGTCTGCTTTTCTTTAACGGATATCTTTAGTACTCCTTGCTGTTTAGAGTTGAAGTAGAAAAGAGGAGTTTCAACAGGCTCAAAAAAGCGTAAACGGTTTAATCGGTTTGGAATATCATCAATTTTTTTTTGCGAATATTCTTCGCCGTTCTTAAACTGAAGCGCTCTAATTATCACAAAATCTTTTGTCTTGTCGTTGCCTTCAATTTCTACTCTATCTATAGTGCTCTTTGTTCCGTCATCTATATACAGTATAAGGTTGGCCAGATGATTTTCGTTAGTTGAATCGTCTTGGAACTCTATCGATTCAATTTTTATGGAAGAAAATGGAAATCCTTTGTTCTCGTAATAATCGAGTACTTTTGAAAGTGCATAATCAATATTTGAATTTGTAAGCGGAGTGTGCTCAAGCTGTGTCAAAAGGTTTGCAACATGCAATGAGTCTCTGACCGGTTGGCCAAAATTGATTTTATAAATGAGGGTTGGCTTTCCTTCAGCAAGATCTATCTGCAAAGAAAATTTTGCCGAATCGATTTTATTTAATTCAACTTTACTAAACGCAACGTGAAAATATCCTCTCTCCTGCATTGCATTTGAGATTCTGGATTTTACAGAATCTTCCAGGCCGGTAAACTGTTTTATGCCGTTGGGAATATTGATCCAGCCAAGAAAATCTTTTTCTGAAAATGTCTTACCGCCGGTGATTTCAATTCTGGATATAGTTTGTGGAAAGATATTTGTAGAGATGACAATTAAAAAAACAACTGCGTGAATAGAACACGAATGACGCTGATTATTATGATTAACGCGGATTAGATCATAAATAATCTTAACTATCATAAATAATCTGTGTTCCATATATTAACTAATAATTCGGTGCGTCATTAATAATCTTCATTTTTTTGCCAATAGAGATGACGTCAACTTGCTCATAAAAATCTTTCATCATCTCAAAAGGAACCTCACATGTTTCCAGCATAGAAGCGTTTGCCGCTCCAAGCGCCGTTGCAATTTTGGCAAACTCATCAAACACAAGCGCGGTTTCTAAACCGTAGGCAACTCCAGATACAAAAGCATCACCGCTTCCGGTGGCGTCATAAACTTCAACTGCCGGAGGGCTTACTTTATAATGAAAATCAAATTTACCTGCATAGATTGGATTTGCTCCATCCGTCAAAAAAGCCAGCTTGATGTTTTTTGAGTAGATCTCTTTCAGGAATTCTATTTTTTCGTTTTCGCTTGTTAGTCTAACGTCAAGAGATTTTTCTATTTCATCTATATTGTTATGCAGTACAGTCGGACTTGCATCAATACATTTTTTAAGATGTGAGCCGTAAGTATCCAATATAGAAATTTTGTCGTGCTTGTTCGCAAGTTCAATTCCGAAAGGGAAGATGTCATCCGTCTCTTTGCATGGAGAACTGCCCGCAAATATAACAATCGAACAATTCCGGATCATTTTATCAAGCTTGCTTTTGAATTCCTCCGACTCTTCCGAAGTAACTGAACTATTCATCCCGAAGAAAGTTGATACGCGTTTATTTTTCTCTTCTACAATTAAATCCGCAACACGCGTTTCTGATTTTGTGGAGACGACGGAAAAATCGATCTTATCATGTGTCAGACAGTGGCGCAAGGTTTTTCCGGTACTTCCGCCAAGAAAAGTAAATGCGGAGTTCTGAATTCCAAGGTAGTTTAATTGACGGCTGACATTGATTCCTTTGCCTCCGCGGTAAAATATTTCTTTCCGGCATCTGTTTGTCCTGCCAAGCTCAACAGTTTCGAAAAATAATCTACGTTCTAAAAGAGGATTAATTGTAACAGTGAGTATCATTGAAGTGAATTATAGAAATTAAAAAATATCGTTTATTAGAACGAAGAGTGTAGATCTAAAAATTTATCTTACTCATCACTCTACGTTCTACACTCTACATTACTGCCTGTATCCCGGCCATCGGCTGAAATCCGGATCTACTAACCGGTAATCACCAAATCCTGTTTGATCTAAGAATACAAAAGATCTGTTCTGTTCGTAGTATTCCCAGATTTCGTATGGTTTTGAATTCGAATCCAGAGGATGTCTTTCAACAGCACTTGGCGGACCGAACGTAATAAAGATCATTCCCATATCGCTGTGCCATCCCTCCCCGAAACCTCTGAAATTTTTATTAGCATAATCGACACGTCTATAATATTCATTCATAATCGGATTGTCTTCATCTTTAAGATTCGGTTTCTTCCTCTCCCAGAACGCGAGGAACCTTTCAAACCTTTCATCAAGTTCTTTGGCATCTTTTATATAATTTAATTCTGCAGGCGATGCTATGTATAGCATCTGAGCGATTGCTTTATCCAGATCATTTATTGAAGAGGGAATGCCTTCTATTTTGGAGATAAACTTCTTTGATGTGGAAGTTATCTCTTCACGGTTTACGTCCTTAAGTTTAACTGATAAAGAAAAATTCCCAACAGAAAAATTAGTATTGCTGATTGTATGATTAAAAGAATTGGTGCCCTGCTGAAGCGTCTGCGGATCTTCTTGTGTGAGAGAAACATTTTTCTTCAGGTCAGTTAACGTATATTCAAGTACCACATCCTGTTTCTTGTCTGAGTAAATATCAAAGTAGAAGGAGAGTGTAGTCTGTTTACTTTTTACCGAACTTGAAATGTTCGGAATGATTTTTTCACCATCAGATTTTTTAACTATTTCCGAAATCAGCATCAGATCACTCAAACCGGCAGAGTTGGAAATCTCACGGACAGTTATAGGAAATTCTCTTGCCGAAATTCTCCGGGAATCGGAGTCTTCTACAATGCATTTCACAATATATTTCCCCGGCGCCAGATCGTAAGATTTGTAGGTGATAAAATAATTGGAGGTTGATAAAGTCTGATTAAAATCATCTGACGAAACTTTCTCTTTCCAGTTACGTTCAAATATTATGTTGCTTTTCGCTTCATCCCAAAATGTAAGAGTTACGTTAAAGCCGCCCAAAAAACGATCGTCTTTTTTGATGAACGAAATATTTGAATTAGGCACCTGAACGAATACATCGATCCGGGTTTTATTTTCTATATCACTCTTATAACCGGCATAATCGACAAAGAAATTACCCGAGCTAACAATGGCATTTTTCTCGGAGGAATATTCAACCTGAGCTGATAAAACCGATACGAATACAAACGATAACAATAATAATTTTTTCACTTATGATACTCCTTTCTTCGAAATCAAATTACCAAATAAATCATACTCATTGCAATCGTAAATATCAACGTTATAAAATTCACCTATTCTCAACTTATTATTATACGCGTTTATCAATACTTCGCCGTCAACCTCCGGTGCATCTCGCTCGGAGCGGGCTATGTAATTTTCTCCGTCTAAGGAATCAATAACCACCTTCATCCTTGTTCCAACGAAATTCCGGTTTTTCGCTTCCGAAATTTCTTTTTGGATTTCCATTAATGTTGCTTTGCGTTCTTCTTTTATTTCCGGCGAAACCGGATCACCAAGAATAAAACTTGGTGTGTTCTCCTCTACAGAATATGTGAAAACGCCAAAACGGTCGAACTTTATATCTCGCACGAATTTGCAAAGTTCCTCGAATTCTTTTTCTTTTTCGTTAGGATAACCGACAATGAAAGTTGTGCGAAGAGTAAGACCCGGAATCTTTTCCTGAAGTGTAGTTAGAAGTTCTCTTGTCCTTCTCTGAGTGATTCCCCGGCGCATCGATTTGAGAACCGGATCGGAAATATGCTGGAGAGGAACATCGATATATTTACAGATTTTCGGATTACTGGTTATCTCGCTCATCAGATCATCAGGGAAATGGGAAAGGTAAACATATAGAAGCCGAATCCACTCTATACCGGATATTGCCGAGAGTTTACGAAGCAACTCAGCAAGATTTCTTTTTCCGTAGAGATCAATACCGTAGTCTGTTGTATCCTGTCCGATAATAACTAACTCTTTTACTCCTTGATTTGCGAGAGAGGTTGCTTCGGTAATCAGTTCATCCATAGGTTTTGTTTTATGAAGTCCGCGCATAAGCGGAATTGCACAGAAGGAACATGGGTTATCACACCCTTCACTGATCTTAAGATACGCGAAATGCTTTGGCGTTGTAATAACACGCTCACCCAGCAGTTCATATTTTAAATTGCCCCCGAATTCTTTCACAATTCCTTCGTATGCTTCCGTACCGAAGAAAGCATCGACCTCGGGAATTTCTTTTCTGAGGTCATCCATGTATCGTTCGGAGAGACAACCGGCAACAACAACTTTATTAATCTTTCCCTGCTTCTTCATTTCAATAGCCGAAAGAATTGTATTAACAGATTCTTCTTTGGCCGCATCAATGAATCCGCATGTATTTATTACAATTGCATTTGCCAAGTTCGGATCGTTAACCAGATCGAACTTATTGTTTTTGAATTGGCTCATCAACCGTTCGGAATCAACTGTATTCTTGGAACAACCGAGAGTGATTATGGATATTTTGTTTTCGCTCATGAATTCTTTCTATTGGCACGCAGATTTTTTAAGATGTTTATGATTCTTCTGATAGCAAAAGATCATAAGCAATCATAATGATCAGCGTTCTATTTTTTTATTTTACAAAAAAAGTGAGGTAAAGATAAACAATTGGCGCTGTGAATAATAACGAATCGAAGCGGTCAAAAATTCCGCCGTGACCGGGAATGATTGAGGAAGAGTCTTTAACATGTGTATCGCGCTTCAGCAGACTTTCCACCAGGTCCCCAATCTGACCAAACGCGCCGACGATAAAGCCAATGGCAATTGCATCACGCAAAGTCATAAATTCAAGAATAAGTTCACGGGCTGCGATCATACCGGCGACTGCAAAAACAAAACCGGCAACAGCGCCTTCCCAGCTTTTCTTCGGACTAACTCGCGGCATCAATTTATGAAGTCCGTAGGCGCTACCGACAAAATACGCTGCTGAATCACATATCCAGATAGATACAAAGATTGAGATAATTAAATATCCTCCCTGAGAATAGGTGAAAACAGAATCGCTGTAGAACTCCCGCAGGTCGACTATCGCCGCGGCAAAGAATCCGATGTAAAATATTCCAAGCAGAGTAGCACCGAGATTAGCAATTGCAGATTCCTTATTCCGGAAAAGTTCAAACAATAAAAGAAGTCCGACCACGATAAGGAAGAATATGTGGTAATCAATAAAGTTTTTGTATTCGTTGATTATGATTAACCCTACGGCAGAATATCCAATGAGTTTACTAGGGTAGCTGTGTTTATTGCGCAGCATTTTAGAATATTCATAATATGAGATGAGGCCGATGGCAAGGACAAAAATCAGAAATGGAATTTTGCCGACAAGGGAGACCAGAACAATTAACGGAACGCCGACTAATGTTACTAAAACCCGTGTAGATAAATTATTCATTTTTTTTGACATCTATTCCTCGTCATCAAGTTTTGTACTATTGATATCGTTAATAATTGAGCGGGCTTCATCAGCGTCTTTTTTCTTCACCATCAATTTAACAGGTGAGACTCCGCCGAAAGAAAGATAATTGCGGTCTAGCTTTGAAATAATAATAGATTCGATCTCAGCACCATTGAGATTGGCTTTGAACATCTCAGCTTCAATAAGATCTGAAGTTACATAGATAACCACCCAGTCTTTTGGATGAATAAGATTTCCTTCGAACTGCTCGATAGAAATTAATTCTGTTCCGCAATCAACGCATGTTTTGACATTATCTAAATATTCGCATTCGCATTTCGGGCAGATCATAATTCCTCCTCTTTACTTGAAACAAGTCTGGCATAGTTGGTCTTAATATAAAAAATATAAGCGACGAAAAGAGTTCCGAATATCGCAAAGCTTATCAGTTGTGGGAAAAGTGATTCGGTTTTGCTTGCGGCGGTCTTAATCAATTCATCACTTCCGACAAGGAAAAACGCAAGAACGGCAATCAAATTATTAATGAAGTGTAAAATTATTGGAACAAAGATGGAGTCACTTATAAAAGCGGCGAATCCGAAAAAAGCTCCAAGAGCAATTAAGGGAAGCAATCCGTAGGGATTGAAATGATATAATCCGAAAAAGACTGCGGTGATGAAAATACTCCAGAATGGTTTCAGTTTTTGCTCAAAACTTTTTTGAACGAATCCGCGAAATAAGGTCTCTTCGCACAATGCCGGAATAACCGCCACAACAAAAATAATAAATGTTGCTTCGAATACGGAGTGTGATGTAAGCAGACTTCCGTAAGTCTTCTCCACCAGATCATCAAGTTTATCCAACATGTTTGTAATTGATTTTACAAAAGGACTGATGTCTGCAAGTTTTTGAAGAACAAAGTTTTGTATTGAAAGAAAATACTGAAGCAGCGGGGTTAAGAGAATCAATCCAACAACGAAAATTCCTATTTCTTTTAGGGAGGGAAATTTCACGCGAAGTATGAAAGTCGTATTTTCCTTATAAACATAGCGTGCAAAAATTAGAGTCGGTAAAAGCATCAAGAGAATTTGACCGCCCGTTGTGAGCAAACGTACCGCATTTACATCCGCTTTCTCAAAGTTAAACCCGAAAATCGTAAGGGTTAGAAGTACCCCGCCGATCTGGTAGAGAAGAAATATTCCAATGAGCGCAATAAATGCGGCATTAAGAGGCGGAATTGTTGAAAATGGCTTTACAAATTCAGCATCCGGTTCTTTCTCTTTCTGTTCATCCTGATTTTGAAAATCTTCATTCATAGTAAATTAAAATTATAAAAAAGAGGAGTGAGTTGCCTAATATTATAGCTGATTAGATCTCTGAAATTGAAAATTATTTCCTCTTCGCCTTCAATTCACCTGCTAATCCGCTGTAGCTACTTAATTCAGCATCAATCGACCCAACGAGAACTTTCGTTTTTACTTTTATTGGAATTTTTATAGCGTCGTCAGTAAGCCAGACAATAATGCTTCCTTCGCTTTTGAATAACCCGCCCTCCTGAACAAGCGGCTCAAGAATAATGCAATCGAACTTACCGGCTGTTACAGAAACTGTTTCTTTGCCTCTGTAGAGAATGGCAAGTGGATAAGTTTTGTCTTTGTAAAAATTTTCAAGATATACTTTGTCCCCCTCTTTCATTTTCGAGTAATCGAAAGTGCGTGCGAGATACAAAGCCGAGACAATATCATGCACATATTTAGGAATGTCGTAGGATCCCTCCGAAGTCTTTGCTTTCATTTTACGCTGATCAAAGAAAGCCGAGAAATCGCGTGTGTAGCCGCCTTCACGGATATGCTGTTCAAAACGCCACGGGAAAATTCCTTCTACATCGATGAATGTTTCGTAGTGGTCTCTTACCTTATAGAAAGGATCGAAAGTTGAAACAGAACTCACATTAAATTTTACGTTGTAAACGTCACGTCCTGCAATCTTAACAATTTTTGGAATTGAGTATTCCGCATAACCGGCTGTAATAAATCCGTAATTCACTTCAAACGTAAGTTTCTCACCAAGCTTAAAAGCTTTGTTCTCAATTTTTCTAAATTCACTTTTCTGAGAATATGAATTACCGGTGAAAAAGATTATGAGCACGAGCATGATCACGAAATAATAATATATCTTGATCTTGCTTATAATCTTACTCTTCTTAAAGAAATTGCCAAATCTTATACCCGACTTCATTTTCTCTCCGATGCTGCTTTAGCAAGAAACATTTTAGCTGCCGCGGCAACTTCATCTACACTAATGCTATCCATGCAATTAAGCCTCTCGCACTGACTGCGTGTGCAATTATTACAATCAATTGCCGGCAGAAATATTTTCCTCTTTGTAGTATAAGGTCCCCATCGCTTTGGAGATGCCGCCGTAAATTTTGGATAAAACCCGATTACATTCTTACCCAGGGCAGCGGCAATATGAATCGGTCCGGTGGAATTTGCAATCATGAGATCGCTATAATCGATCAGTGCTATTAGCTCGCTCAAATTATAATTGCCCGCCAGGTTAATTGTTGATCTATTAAAAACGAGCGACTGGCAAAGTTCCTTCTCGGCGGCGGTGCCTGTGATGAGTATCTCAAATTGTCCATCCGAAAGTTCGCTGACTATTCTCTTCATCTTTTCAATCGGCAGGTCAACCGCACTTCCGCCGCTTCCGGGATGAACTATTATAATTTTTTTCGAAAAATCTATCCCGAATTTTATCAGATCATTTTTAATTTTTTCTTTAGTTGTTTGTGAGGGAGAAATTCCGAAAGAGACATTCTCTTCGTTCACACGTTCATTAATTCCTAATTGCTGAAGAAGACGGACGTTGTACTCAAGTTCGTGCTTCTCGCCATATTTTCTGTGTTCGTAAATTCTTTTATTGAAAAAAAACGAATACCAGCGGTAGCCGGTTCCAATTCTTGTTTTTATGTTGGAGAGAAAAAGTATAAGCGAAATTGCATATGTCGGATGGACGACAACACAAGCATCAAATTTTATTTTCAGCAGGGCAATATTTTTTCCGACCGAAGGTTTTCCGTTTTCCTCCTTCAGCGTAATCACGTCATCGATAAACGGATTGTTCTCCGCAAGCGGTTTTGTGTAATGCCGCAGTAGAAAAGTCACTTTGCAATCCGGAAAATGCTTCTTGATAATTGCCGCCATCGGGAGTGAAAGAACAACATCACCAATGCGGTCGGTACGGACAATTAAAATATTTTTTGGTGGATTCATTTTCTTGATATGAAAGGATTATTCCTGATATAATAGCGCCAGGGCAAATCTACTGATTTTTTTATACCGATTCTTGTTGTGGTTGTAATTTCGGACAAGTTGAGTTTCGGTGCGCTTAATATAAAAATATCATCGCCGCTTAATTCAATTCCGTTTTGCATCCGATCAATACCGAATGATTGACAGAGTTTGGCCGGACCATTAGTGAGATTAATAAATTCTTTACTGGATATTCTCTTTTTGTTGTATCGGTTTTTGGCCATCAGATCAATCCCCGTAATTGGCTCAATCGCGCGAATGAGAATTGCCTGGCCATCGTTCTTTTTGCCTGTTACAATGTTTGCGCAGAAATGCATTCCATAAGTAAAGTAAACGTAAAGAAAACCACCACCCTTGAACATGACCTCGTTTCGTTTTGTCTTTCCGGAGTAAGAATGGGAGGACTCATCAATTGAACCGTCGTATGCTTCCACTTCAACAATTTTCCCGGAAAGATAATTGTGGCCAATTATACGAACAAAAATTTTCCCGAGTAATTCTCTGGCAACAATATGAAGATTGCGTGTGTAAAATTTTTGCGGAAGTTTTTGTGAGCTATCGATCATACAATAAATTGTGCTGTTGAAGAGAATTGTTTACTCACTGAAGTTACACAGCGTTGCGTTTTTAATGACACAACTTTGGATCAAATTTCGTAAACGGATTCCCGATAACAACATTCGGGAATGACATAAATCTTGTTTTGCGTAATATCAGTTATTAATGGGTACTTCTAAAAACTATCTTTTGTAAATATTTAACGCAGAGAACGCAAAGAAAAAGCAAAGTTCGCAAAGGATATTGAGGTTTTTAGAACTACCCTAATATCATTAAAAAGAAAAATCATGAATCTGGATACGCTTAATCAAATACAAATTTCTACGTCTATCGATTCATCAGAGAGTTTAAATCAGAAATTTTTTGAAGGTAGATTCCCGCTTTTTCCGGTCTCTCTCTAAGTAGCTCGGCATAAATAGCCAAAGCTTCGGTGTAGTTTTTTTGCGAGATAAATATTTCGGCCATAGTATCGGTAGCTATTTTTTTAACTTTTACTTCAGGAGGAGTGATTTCTTTAGTCGGCTCACCCAACTCTTTGGGGATTATTTTTGCTTTACTTAATTTCTCGGCCAGAAGATCAAGCTTGTCCTCCATGTTTTCAAAATCATCTTCAACTCTTGCTGGTTCACTTTCTTCAATAAAAGCTGGACGCTTAGCATCACTTAATGTATTTCTTTCTGAAATGATTTCAGTAATGTGTTTAGCGTAGTAGTCGAAAGCTTCAGGGGAACCAAGAAGTTCACTGCCTATGGCTGCGGAATTTTTTGCATCTTCTTCTTTACCGGCAAATGCATTTGCCAATGCGAGAATAAAATATGCAGTAGGATAGTGCGGGTGTATTCTGATTCCGGATTCTAAAATTCTTATAGCATCAGTTACATTTCCGTCTTTGATCTCGGATGCCGCTACACGGGCAAAAAGCGGAGAGCTATCATTGTACTCATAGATCAACTTGATCTTATCTATGGTCAGATCTCTTTCTAAATCGCTCACTCTAATACCGGCTCTTTTTTGATAAATGATTGTCTCAGAGACATTATGGAAACTGTGGCAAAACCGAAAAAGAACATCAATTGAAATGGAAGTGCGGCAATCTCCATAAAATATACAGCCGCTCCAACACCTATAAGGCAATAAACAGCAAGCATCAATTCTACATATGTTGACGCTTGAATTTTTGTCTTAGCGAAATATTTATTCTTCTCCACGACTTTATCGGTTTTCTTCTCAACTTTGAATTTTGGTGTGCGTACAAACTCGCTTTTTCTATTCATCAATCCTTCAACTACAGCGCGGGTATTATTCAGTGCAAAACCCATACTGCCCGCCATGAATAATGGGAAGAGTGTAATTTTTTTACGCCAGTCGGAATGAACATCCTTTTGTGCGAACATGTAAAACAAAAACGTACTTATGAACGCCACAATAAAAATTGCCATGAAGTTGAAAAAATTCCAATAAGGACCTGCATTTTTAATAAAGATAAGAGGCACGTTTAAAATTCCTGCCATCAATGTAAAAGGGAAAACAAAATTGTTTGTAAGGTTAAACGTGGCCTGTAATTTTACACGCAAAGGAATTTTTCCCTTCCATACCATCGGCAATAATTTTATTCCCGTTTCAATCGCACCCTTCGTCCATCTGAATTGCTGAGCTTTGAGTGCATTCATTTCTGTAGGAAGCTCTGCCGGTGTTGTGAAGTCGCGAAGGTAGACGAACTTCCATCCTTTAAGCTGTGCGCGGTAACTGAGATCTAAATCTTCTGTCAAAGTATCGGCATGCCAGTTACCCGCATCCTCAATACATTCTTTTAACCACACACCGCCGGTACCGTTAAACTGTATAAAAAAACCGGACTTGTTCCGTACCGACTGTTCAATCACGAAATGTCCGTCAAGAGCAAGAGCCTGAATTTTTGTGAGTATCGAAAAATCTTCATTCATGTGTTCCCAGCGTGTCTGTACCAATCCGATTTTATCGGTTGTAAAATATTTTAAGGTCTTGTGAAGAAAATTTTTCTTGGGGATAAAATCCGCATCAAAAATTGCAACATATTTTCCTTTGGCGGTTTTCAAACCTTCTTTGAGTGCGCCGGCTTTAAATCCTGAACGGTTTGTCCGCCGAACATGCTTTATATCGAATCCCTCTTTCTGCTTTTGCTTAACCACCCCGGCAACTATATCAACAGTTTCATCGGTTGAATCATCCAGAACCTGAATTTCTAATTTGTCTTTCGGGTAATCGATCTCGCAGACAGCATGAATTAATCTTTCTGCAACATACATTTCGTTGTACATCGGAAGCTGGATTGTAACAATATCTTCATCGTGAGAATCCTTCGCCCGCGGGATATTCTTTTTGTACTTATGATGATAATACATCATTACAAATCCGTGACTGCCGAATATCAGAATGATTGTTAAAGAAAAAATATATGCGAAGAGAATTATTTCATCAAAGATCATTTAAATGCCTTAAATTATTTACCAATTAGAAACTACACCCAACAAAATATCTTCAGTGATTTTATCGATGGCTTCTTCGATAGCTTTTTTTCTGACAGTTGTTACATCATCTCCTGGAGGAAATTTAGTTGTCGGATAATCACCATAATTTGAAAAACTTTTTTCGAATACCGTCTGTTTCTTGACAAGATCTTTATAAACGGTACGTACCGTTATTGTCAACCTTCTCGTTGAAACTTTTTCTCCGCCGGAGACAACGGCGGGCGCATCGCTCAGCGCTACAATTGTACCTTCAAGTATAGAATCGGAATTCAGCCGGTCGCTGACCAATAAAGTGTTATCATCAATAAATTTTTGAATTAACTGTGTTGTTATTTTTCTGTTCAGGTCAAATTCGCCGGACCCGCTCTTATCGCTGAATACCGGTATAGAAATTGTCTTCAGATGAGAAGCTACGGATGCACCCGTGAAAGAATAACTGCATGATGATAAGGTGATTGTTCCAATCAAAAGCAAAGTAAGTATAAATAGACTTAACTGGTACTTGGTCACATTTTTACTGGAGTAAATATTATTCAATTCCATAGTCTCGTAATTTTCTGTAGAGGGTTCGTTCGCTAATTCCCAATAACCTTGCTGCTTTTCTTCTATTAAAATTTGTAAAATTAACCGCATTTAAAATAGCTCTTTTCTCAACCTCTTCTAAAGATACAACTTCGCTGCTTGTTTGATTACCGTTTGAGCTGTTAATGTCAGTCTGATTCTTAACAGCGATTTGTTTCAGATCGATTAAATCTTTTTTGATTTCAATAAGAGCTCTGTAGATCATCTCTCTATCGAGTGATTCAGCTGAACGGTTTATGTGGACAGGAAGATTTCTCAGTTCATCGTCAACTCTTTTTTCTGTAAGAAGAGGAATAAATGCATCAACATCCAGAGTGCCGGATCTGTTCAATGCTATAGATGTCTCAATCACATTCTTTAGTTCACGTATATTTCCCGGCCAGTTGTAATTGATCAGGAGTTCTTCCGCTTCTTTTGTAATATGAGGAAGAATTCTTCTATTATTATTCGAATAGTTCTTTAAGAAGTGGGCAATCATTTCCGAGATATCACCGCGTCTTTCACGCAGAGGAGGAATATTTAACGAAACTGCTTTCAAACGGAAGTACAAATCGTTCCGGAATTTTTTTGAGTCGACTTCTCTCTGCAGGTCTTTATTTGTTGCGGCAATAATTCGCACATCAACTTTTGTAACAGTCTCGCTGCCTATTCGCATGAACTCCTGGGTTTCCAATACACGAAGAAGTTTAACCTGAGTTGTCAGAGGCATCTCTGCTAATTCATCAAGAAAAAGTGTTCCTCCGTCTGCAATTTCAAAATATCCTTTCCGGTCTTCGGTAGACCCTGTGAAAGATCCTTTTTTGTGACCGAACAGTTCGCTTTCAAGAATACCTTCCGGGATTGCACCGCAGTTTACACTTACAAGTTCTTTATTGGCTCTCCGGCTGGACCCATGAATAGCTCTTGCAAAAATTTCTTTACCTACTCCGCTTTCACCGGTAATCAGTACTGAGATATCAGATTGCCCAACCTGCATAGTGATATCAACCAGGTCGCGGATCTCGTGACTCTTCCCGATAATTCCAAATTTTTTCTGAAATTCTTCTATCTTCATTCTATATAAATAATGGTAGAAATATTAACGCCTAAAAATAACGGTTTTTTATCAATTGTAATCGAGAAAGTTCTTAATAATCTTATTTGTTAATGGAAACAGTTCTTCCCTTTAGGTTGAACTTGCTCTGAAGGTAAGATAAAACCGGCTTTGCTTCCTCTTCGCTTGTAAATTGCCCGACGTTCACCACATTCAACATAGTTCCGCCGACTTCTTTAATTAGGATCTCGGTGAAATAATTTTCTTTCTTTAACTGTTCACTAAGTTTTTTCGCGTTTTCAATATTCAGGAAAGCACCAGCCTGAATTGTATAACCGTAATTTTTTGATTCTTCTTTTTTAGGTTGAACCAACGGTGGAATTACCGGTTTCTCAACGGTTTGAGTTAGGGGTTCTTCAATCTCGGGTATTTTACGATCGGCTGTTTTAATGTACTGTGATTCGGGGAAGTCTTTTTTTAATCTGTCGAGATATGATTCTGCTTTTTTGTAATAACCGAGGGAATAGTAGTAAGAGAAAATTCTGTACAGAGCCGCATCCGCATATTTGCTGGCGGGAAATTTTTCAAGAATGGTGGAATATTTTCTTAACGCCTCATCACCCTCTTTTGTAAGAATCGCTTCAAGGAAAATAACTGAAGGATCACCCGGATTTTTAGACTTGAAGTCAAGCAGCAATGTTGTAGCATTTGTTATGTTGCCGCTTTCAATCAGTTTAAGAGCAGGGGCTATATCAACTTCTTGTGCAAAAATTTGCATCGTTAAAAAACTAAGTAGTAGGAAAAGCTTTTTCATGTTAATGGCACGCGGATTAATATGATGATTATGATTTGTTATGATTCTTAAATTCATTCGTTAAAACTTTTCTCTTAAATTGCGGCGTCTTTCCAAAATTGAGTAAAAGCCCGACCTCAAGACTTGTTGCTTTTAAATAATTTATTAATTGACATTCATGCTCTGGGCATAAACTTTCGGCGGCTTTTAATTCCACTATAATCAGATCATTAACTAAAATATCTGCAAAATATTCACCAACATTTTTCATATCATAAAAAACTTTTATCGGAAATTGATTTTTACATTCCAAGCCTAATTTCGGTAATTCAATCATCAATGCATGTTCATAAACTTTTTCGAGAAATCCATAACCTAATTGGTTATAAACATTATAGTAGGCTTTTATAATTCTGTCTGTAATTTCAGAATATTTGAAATTTTCATTCATATTAAAAAGATCTAATTAATCATAAGCGATCTCCATAGGAGTCCTTCGGACATAATAACCTGCCTACCGAGCGTGTTGCAGAACTCTTTTCACTGTCATTTCGAACCACGTTTTTGTGGTGAGAAATCTTTATATAACATTATTGTAAGATTTCTCAGTCGTTCTACAAAACGGAACTCCTTCGAAATGACATGCTTCCTTGTGCAACACGCTCTACCGGCAGGCAGGTCTGCGTTCTATTTCTCTTTCACTAGCAGGTTCAAAAATCTCAACAAAGTCACCGAACAATGTTCCCGAAGTCGCGCGATTTATTTTAACTCTGACATAATCACCGACAATCACATCTTCGCCGCGCGGGAACACTACAATTTTATTTGTGTCTGTTCGACCGGCAAAATAATCATCCGATTTCTTGCTGCTGCCTTCAACGAGAATAATTTCTTCAGTTCCGATCTGCGATTGATTTATATCGAAAGAGATTTGATGTTGAAGATCAATAATCTCGCTCAACCTTTTAGCTTTCAACTCTTCAGGAACATCATCGTTCATTTCAAATGCTTTCGTCCCTTCACGGGGTGAATACTTAAACATATACGCGCCATCGTAACCGACCTTTTTCATTACGTCAAGTGTAAGTTGATGATCCTCATCCGATTCAGTTGGGAATCCGGAAATTATATCTGTAGAAAAACTAACTCCGGGAATAATTGTTCGTGCGCTATCTATCAAATTAAGATAGTGCTCAATGGTGTAAGTCCGGTTCATTAGTTCCAGGATTCTGTTGGAGCCGGATTGAACGGGCAGATGGATATAATTGCAAATGTTCGGATGCTCTGCAATTGTATGTAGGAGTTTTTCGGATAGATCCTGCGGATGTGATGTTGTAAAACGGACCCGTATAGACCGATCTACCATTGCCGATGCAGCGAGCAGATCCGCAAAATCATTTTCACCATCGATATAAGAGTTTACGTTTTGTCCAAGTAATGTTACTTCTCTAAACCCTCTTTTGGAAAGTTGTTCCAGCTCAGAAACTATCGAATCAAGCGCGCGACTTCTTTCACGTCCACGTGTAAATGGAACAACACAAAATGTACAGAACTTGTCGCATCCTCTCATAACAGAAATCCATGCATTCAAGCCATCTTCGCGATACGGGATAATATCATCATACGTTTCTGTTCTAGAAAGTTTAACGCCAATTCCTCTCTCACCGGCAAATGCAGAATCAATAAATTCTGGCAAGCGTCTGTATTCATCGGGACCAACTACCAGATCGACAATTTTTTTCTCTTCCATTAAATTTTTGCGCAGACGTTCTGCCATACAGCCAAGAATGCCAATAACAGTTCCCGGTTTGCGTCTCTTGTTTCCTCTCAGATGTTCGAGACGGGCGTATATTTTCTGCTCTGCATTATCCCGAATGCTGCATGTATTAAGAAGTATTACGTTCGCATCGTTAATGTCCGCAGCCAGTTCGTAACCCTGATTTTTCAATATGCCCATTACCAATTCGGTATCGGCAAAGTTCATCTGGCAGCCGTATGTTTCTATATATATAGTATTAATTTTGCTCTTGCTCATTCTCGTGATCTTTCTATTTAAGAAGAAAATACATTACCAGGTTCATAACTATAAGTGCGAGGACGAAGAATACCACCCCGATAATTATTCGTTTCTTTTTATTATATCTTTTTATGTCATACTCGTACATATTGACTCTTTTCCTGATATTCCCATTCACGGTGCTGATGTTAAACCGGACTCTGTAACGGGGTGAAAAATTATGAAGAAAGGATTTGATATACAATATCAATTGTTTAATAGAACGCGGATCTGCCTGTCGAGTGTGTTGCAGAACTCTTTTCACTGTCATTTCGAACCACGTTTTTTGTGGTGAGAAATCTTTATGTAGCATTATCGTAAGATTTCTCAGTCGTTCCACAAAACGGAACTCCTTCGAAATGACATGCTTCCTTGTGCAACACGCTCTGTCGGTAGGCAGGTTATTATGTCCGAAGGACTCCTACGGAGATTGATTATGATCTTTTAAGATGAATTTTAATCAGCGTAAATCATAATTGATCTGCGTTATCTGTGTTCTATTTGTTTGTAAGTGAAAGTCAGCTTAATTAAGTTGGAAACAAAAATTCAATCAAGATGTTATTATGATCGATCGGCTTAAAAAACTTGCGGCAGAAAAAGCGGTGGAAGAAATTTCATCGGGTATGATTGTGGGACTTGGCTCGGGAAGTACAGTTCAATTCGCACTTGAAAAAATTTCTGAAAAAATTAAAAGCGGTGAGTTGAAAAATATCCGATGTGTCCCAAGCTCAAACCATACTGAGGCAGAGGCTAATCGTTTGGGAATACCGATTACTACGTTTGAAGAATTGTTTATTTCGGAAAACGTGAAAAGTGAAACGGCAGACGAGAGAAAAGAAATAGAACAGCAGAAAATTATTGGGGATGAAAACGCATTACAGGTCTTACATCTTCCGTCTCGCGTCTCGCGTTTCACGCCTATCGATCTTACAATTGATGGTGCTGATGAAGTGTCCATATGCCATCCTGAGCTTGCCGAAGGAGACCATGTTATTAATCTCATCAAGGGCGGGGGCGGGGCTCTGCTGAGGGAAAAAGTTCTGGCTCAGGCAAGTAAAAAAAATATAATTATAGTTGACGAATCTAAATTATCAAAACATCTTGGAACGAATTGGCATGTACCTATAGAAGTAATTCAATTTGCGGCTAGTGTTGAACAAAAATATTTAGAATCGCTCGGCGCAAAAGTAGCGAGAAGAAAAAATGCTGATGGAACAGATTATCTAACAGACGAAAATAATTTTATCCTGGAAGCTCACTTCGGCGAAATAAAAAATCCGGAAGGACTTTCTTCATTATTAAATGACCGGGCAGGAATAGTGGAAAACGGGCTGTTCATTAGACTTGCTACTAAAATAATCTGCGCAAAGAATGATGGTGTAATAAAAATTTTTGATTAAGAATGAGGATGTCTCTCTTCGTTCGACATGACAATTGTTTCTTGTCATTTCGAATCGGCATAGCCGGTGAGAAATCTTTTTTGTAGGAAAGTAGAGGCCTCCCAATGCGGCCGGCAGGCAGGGCGACTGAGAAATCATAAAAAGATGGAAAATTATCACTACTTTATTTACCTTCTCACAAACTGGAACAACAAAGTTATTTATGTTGGAATGACAAACGACTTAGTCCGTAGATTATATGAACATAAAAATAAATTGATAGAGGGATTTACAAAAAAATATAACGTCCACAAACTAGTCTATTTTGAAGATACAATTGATGTGCACACAGCAATTGCCAGAGAGAAGGAAATTAAAAAATGGAGAAGAGAGAAGAAAAATAAATTAGTTGAAAGTATAAATCCACAATGGATGGATCTAAGTGAGGAAATGAATTTATAAGATGTCTCTCTTTGTTCGACATGACAATCGTTTCATACAAACTCATTTGCAGAATGAAAGATGATGAAATCTAAATGAAATATTTTTCTATATAAAGCGGGCTCAACTTTAAAATAGATATTTGTCTTTTCGACTCGGCGTAAGCTGAGGAGAAATCTTAAAGAAAGATGTCTCTCTTTGTTCGACATGACAACTATCTTATACACACTCAATCTACTCAATGAATAATGGGGAGATCAGAGTTCAGAATTCAGAAATTAGAAATCAGTCATAAGAAATCAGAAGTAAGAATTTATTGCATCCCAATCAGCTGGCACAATCTCAATATAAAGTTTCTTATTTCTTATTCCTTACTCCTTACTTCTTGATTCTTATTTTCCCCTTTCACGTCTCACGTTCTTGGCATTGCAATTGAGTGTATTAGTCGTCTTAAATATTTTGTTAAACAGGAACAGGCAAGAGTAGGTATTTAAAACGCTTAATCCTGCCTTAAATGCAGAAAACACTTTTGGAAATTATCTGGAGTTAATAGTCTAGTGCGAATAATTCTACAGTGCTGCGAATATTTTACGTATGGAACAGCTATAAGCGTTTGGCAGCCAGCCACTGGTCATCGGTTATTAGTTGTCAGTGATCGGTTGAATATAACAACTGACAACCAAACACCGATAACTTATTTCTTTTTGTTTTAAAGTTGACATGAATATTATGAATAACTATTTTAAATACAGAAGTATGGTAAATTTCCAAACACACACGGAAATTTGCTCTTTTTTCAACAAAATTTTTTTGTTTGAAGAGTTGACTATTTGTAATCGGTTTTTTAACTTAAAGTAACATTTAACAACATTTCACATAACTATAGAAAAATATTGAACTTAACTTTTAAAAATCACAATTCAATTTCTAATTCTATCACATCAACTATTTTAAATAACAAGGAGGAACTACATGCAAACACGCCTACCGACTTAATGGAGGGCAGCACTATTTTTTTTTTGTGTGTGTAAGTATTACTTATTTATTAATCATTAATCTTTTTCAACCAATAGGGAGAAAAAAATGAATTTGAAGAAACTCTTTTTGATGCTTACGTTCTTTGTTCTTCTTGGAACAACGGCGTTTGCACAAACGTATGTTAGTAATACTAACGGTAACGATATCGTTGGTACAGGAACTGCGTTAGCTCCGTACAAAACCATAGCCGTAGGTATTACGAATACATCTGCGGGCGGAACTGTAATGATTGATGCGGATACATACAATGAGGCAAACGTGAGTATAACCAAATCACTTACTCTTGTATCTCGCACGTTCAATGCCTTGAATACCGTTACAATTACAAACGGTGTTACTATTAACGGCGCTGCAATTACCGTTAATCTTGGTACAACTGCTTCAGGCAGTGTTCAGTTTAATCTTGGTTCAACAAACACTGCTTTAGTTTTAACAGCAGGTGCGTTAAATATCACGCAAGCAAATGTAACTATCGCATCTGGCGGTAGAATTACAAGATCTGGCGGAACAATTAATGAAGGACCAACCACTACAAACGTTAATGTATTTTATTCAGGCGCAACTTCATTGGTTGCCGGACCGGAATTACCTGCAAGTTTAGGTACCGGTTCATTAAACGTTAACATGGGTGCAGCTGCCACAGCTGTTACCGTTGGTGGAAATTTAGCTTTATCCTCCGGACAAATTGTTGTTGTTCAGGGTTCACCTTCGTTTAATGGTACTGTTTCTTTCACTTCTGACGGTCCAAATGCCACAGGCGTAGATAATCAGGGTGCTGGAACTGTAACTTTTGCTAACGCCATCACTGGTGCAAGAGCAACCGCTGGTGCAGCACAGACTACAGTTCTTACAAATGCTGCAGGCGTTCTTACTCTTACCGGCGGTGTTACAGGAACAAGCACATTTACATTCGGTTTATTGAATGGTGCTGGTACAATTAATGTTGGTCCTGGTACATACGCAGGCACAGTTAACAATAATACAGCCGCAGGCACACTTAATTTATTAAGTGCGGTTACATTTTCTAACAACACAGTAAGCAACGGTAATGCTACTGCCGTAATCAAATTAAACGGCTTTCAGCTTACATTATCGGGTGCTGGCGTTACTTTAACAAACACAGGTAATTTGATCTCCGCAACAGCCACCACAGTTGGCAGCGGTATGCTGAACATTACAGGTATTGTTACCACGACAGGTACCGGCGAATTACCGAACGTTACAGTCGGTTCCGGCGGAAAGCTAACCTTAGGCGCAGCTACTTCAGTTTATGGCGACTTTACATTAAATTCCGCTGTTGCCGGTGCTTTAACTGACGGTGGATTTGCTCTGTCAATATTAGGTACTTCATTTAACAGAACCAATAACACCCCTGGTAACTATACTGCAACTGGTACACTTACATTTGCCAGTGCAACAGCTCAGCAATTAAACCCGGGCGGTTCTTTGGTTCTAAATAATCTTACAATTAATAAAGGCTCTGCTGCGGTTTTAACTTTAACTGCTTCAGTAGAAGCTGCTGGCAACTTTACAATTACAGCAGGAAGCTTGGATCTTGGTAATTTTAACCTAAATCTTAGCGGTGCCAGTGTATTTACCAATGGCGGCAGTGCTTATTCAACAACAGGGGTTGGATATGTTGTTTTCATGGGTGCCAGCGGATCCGTAACGGGCGCCGGTACTTTTGGAAATATTTTAGTGAATTTATCAAATGCTGCTAATACAGTTGCAACTGGTTCAAGCATCAATTTCTCTGGTACTCTCTATATTAATCAGGGACAATTTCATGTTGCGAACGGCCATACAGTAACTTTCAATAATACTTTAGTGGCTAATCCTACAATTAAAATTAATACAACAGCTGCTAATACAGCCGGTCTAACTAAAGTTACTGCCGGTGGTACAGGCGCATTAACATTCTCAGCCAATGTTAATTTAGAGTATGTTGGAAATGCCGCATACAATGTTAATACATTGGCATTAGGTGCCAATAGCGCTGGTCAAGAATGGGTTCAACAACCACTTAAGTTGAATAATGTTACTGTTAGTAATGCGGCAGTACTTACCGGTTTTGCAGGAGCTTCAACTATTGCCGGTACTTTATCAGTCGCTGCTTCTACTACATTAGCACAGGGTGCTTTTGTATATACTTTATCAGGCGATTCGAAAACTCATTCAATCATTGGATCAGTAACAGGCGGTACATTAACAGTTACAGGTACAGGTTCTGCCGTTAATGGTGTCAGCGGAACTACGGCTGCTCAGACAGCGACTGTTAATAACCTATTCTTTGAGCCGATTGCTAATGGAGCTTCTTTCTCTTCAACAAATCTAAAAGTAATCAGCGGTAATTTGACACTTCAAGGTGTAAGCACATTTACAAGTGCCACCGCTACTGTTGCGATGAACACAACAGTGGGTACATTAACAGGAAACTTAACTGTAGGTAATGCTACATTAGGACCTGTTGCTTCTGTTACAATTAATGGTTCCACTACTTCAGTTCTTACAGGTAACGTAGTCTTAACGAATGGAACACTTACTCTTACAAGAGGCGGAAACAGCACAGTTATTGGCGGTGCGGTAACATTAACTGCCGGTACATTTAATATGGGCTCAAACCTGAGCGCCACCGGTGCTACAACACACGTAGCTGCCAACATTAACGCTGGCGGATTTAAATATACCCAGTTAGGCAGCGGTGCTTCACCTGACTATAATAGAACGGGTGCTGGTACTTTCACAAATGGTACTTTAGCCTTAGTTTCAACTGCTGCAGCTATAGATTTAACTCCAGGTGCTACTTTCACAGTACCTAACATGGAAGTTACAGGAACTGCTAATGGTGTTACTTTAAATGCATCAATGACAGTTTCCGGTAATTTAACAATTGATAATGCCGGTACATTAACTCAGGGCGCAGGCACATTGAGTGTAGGCGGAAATACAACGATTGGCGCTACTGCTGGTGCAGCCGGAGCATTTACAGGTGCAATTGAATTCACTGGTGCAAGTGCTACTATTACACTTTATCAAGCTTATACTTTCCCAACGATGACAGTAAATTCTGCTGGTACAGTTACTGTAGCCTCAAATAATACTACAGCACGTACATTATCGACTTCAACGGCTTTCACAAATACAGCCGGTACATTGGCGATGGGTATTAATCATCTCACAATCGGTGCTGGCACATTCACATTTACAGCCGGCGCTATCACTCAAGGTACTGGTATTCTTACTTTTAACACAGCTGGTGCTATTACACTTCCGGCCAGCGGTTTTTCTATTGATAATCTGACAGTTAGCACTGCTTTTACGGCAGGCACAAGTGCTTTTACAGTTGTTAAAGCATTAATTGTGAGCGGTACTGTTACAACATCTGCCACAGGTAAATTGACACTTGGTGATGGCTGCTTGGTAACAAGAACAGCAAACGCTGCTACATTAAGTCAAATTCCAACATTTGGTGCAAATACAGATCTGAAATATCAGACTTATACAGGCGCTGCTGATATCGTGGCTGCAAAAGAATTGCCTGCAACAGTCAGAAATTTAACTGTTGTAAGCAGTGATGCTACCGCAACAAACGTAGATGGTTTTGAAGTTATACTAAATGCAAACGTAACTGTAACCGGAACTTTAAGCCTTGCAGATTTATTGGATGCTACTACTAACACTAAGGTAGTAACGATGGCAGATGGTTCTACATTAGAGTTAAAAGTTAATGGAAACGTTGCTTTAGATCAAAACTTAACAAAAGCAGGTGCAATGAATTTAGTCTATAACGGCGCAACTGCTACCACAGTACGTGAACTTGGTGCTGTTACTTCAGGTGCTTACGCAGCATATGCCGGAGCTGTTACTGTTAAGTCACTTGTTGCATTAACAGGCGGCACTTTGGTTGCTAATGGAGCTTTCACTTTTGACGGCGGCAATTTCGACCTTAATGGTTTAGCTTTAGGAATTGGCGGAAGCGTTACAACTACTTCAAATGGTGGAGTTTTTGTAAATGGCGGTGCTGCAAAGGCTCTAAGTCTTGTAGGTGCAACAAACACCACATTCGGATTAGGCGCTACATGGTCTCTTCCAGCTGCAATAGTTCTTACGTTAAATAAAACAAATGCTACAAACACCGTTACATTAACTGGTGGAGATTTAGACTTTGCTACCAACTCCGCTACACTTGGTTTTGCTAATGGTGTTTTAGTAACAGGTACAAATAATGTAATATTAAAACATACAAATGCAGGCGGTCAGCCTTCTCAAGGATTTACAAGAGCAGGTGTAACAGGAACAAATGTTTCTCATGTTAACGGTAATGTTAAAAAATTATTGACAATTGTCGGTAATGCTAACGCTGCAGTTGATCTTACGAGAGTTGAATTCCCGGTTGGTAATACAACAAATTACAGACCTATGGCATTCCAGTTCAATACACTTCCTACATCGAATGTTAATTTAACGGTAAGCGAAAATGAAGGCTCACCACTTGGTACAAACGGATTCCCATTAACTTCAGGCAGCTTAACGATCACAAATTATCCTAATTTCTCTTGGTTAGTAAAATCAGATGTAACTCTTCAGCCTCAGGTAAAATATGATATCGAAGCAATTGCCGCTGGTTATACAGATTACCAAACAGACGGTATTCAGAATATCAGATTCATCAGAAGATTCGACGGAAACGTTGCTAACCCATGGATAGTCCAGGGCGGATCTGGTTATGACAATTCAACTAGTGGAACAAACCCTGTAGTAATTGTAAGAGGCGCCGAAGGCGCAATCTCCACACAGGGTGCTTTATTTACATATAGTCAATTAAACAAAGCTCCAGTTGTTTCTGCACCGGCAGATGTTACAGTAGCAGAAAATGCTGCAGCTACAGTTACATGGACAAAATCTGATCCAGATATCGGTCAGACACCAACATTTACAGGTGTAGCATGGACAGCCACAGCTCCTGCAGTTGTTCCAACAAACGCCACATTCAATGCAACAACTGGCGTACTGACATGGACACCAACCTATTCACAAGCAGGTGTTTATACAGTTACAGTTACCGCAACAGATGGTGTCTTGACAACAACTGATGTTGTCACAATTACAGTTACAGACGTACCAAGACCTCCAGTATTCTCAGCTGCTTCTGGTACAACAAATCCGGCAACAGTAACGGCAAGCAACGGCGTAGCTTCGGCAATGACGTTCCTGGCAACAGATGCAGATGGTGATGTAGTTACATATTCATATACTGTACTTCCCGCGGTAAGTGCAAACTCTGTAGTATTCTCAACAACAACTGGTGCATTGACATTCACACCAGTATATGCAGACGTTGCAAATTCTCCATTTACATTCACAGTAACGGCATCAAGTGGAACTCCAGTAGCTACCGCAACAATGACAACAGTAGTTACAGTAGGACGCTCTGCAGTTAAGGGCGATGTAAATTTATCCAGCGGTACAATAACATCAGCAGATGCTCTTCTTGTGTTAAATTATGTTGTTAATCCAACAGTATATCCATTAACAGCTGAACAACAATGGGCAGCAGATGTAAATAATGACGGTGTTGTTGGTGCTTACGATGCAGCTTCAATATTAGTTAAAGCTGGCGGCGGCGCTTTCTTACCTAAGCAAGTTGCAGCATCCGGAACAGTTGAATTCGGTAGTTTCACAAGTGAAAAAGGTGTCTTTACATTACCTATCAATGTAGAAAATACTGCTGGTGTAAAATCATTTTACTCTGAAATTCAATTAGGCAACTCAGTTGAATTCACAGGTATGAACAGCAGATTACCTGAAGGTTGGGTTATGGCTTCTCACTTCGAAAATGGTCTATTGAAAATAGCTATGGCTGGTACTACTCCATTAACCACCGGTTCGGTAGCTTTTGTAAATCTATCATTAAATGATAAAGAAGCTTCAGTAAATATTCAGGGCAGTACAATCCTGAATGACCAAATTGCAGGTGCATTGAATGCAGTTAAGATCAGAGAAATTCCTAGCGAGTTCTCTTTAAGTCAGAACTATCCAAACCCATTCAACCCTATTACAAGCATTAAATACGCTATATCAGAAAATGCTAGAGTTAACCTGGTTGTTTATAACATTCTTGGTCAGGCAGTAAAAACATTAGTAAATGCTGAACAGGAATCAGGTTACTATACAGTTAGATGGGATGGAACAAATGATTTCGGTGGAAAAGTATCTTCAGGTATCTATATTTATAGAATATCTGCAGGTAAATTTACATCTACCGTAAAGATGAACTTGTTAAAGTAATTGCGTTTAGAATATTAGGGCAGGCAGCAATGCCTGCCTTAAGTTCTGATGCTTGAAAAAACGAACAATAAAAAAACTGAGGTCATAATGAGAAGTTTCAAAATAGGCGTTGTAAAATTACTGACTGTAGTGTGCGCAATGCTTATGTTCGGAACAAGTACGTTTGCTCAGGTTAGCGTCACATTACCAACTGTTGCCGGTCAAACCGGTACAGTAACTACTGGCGCAATTACAGTTGGGAATTTCACTAATGTATATTCATTTCAATTCACTATATCATATGATAAAAATGTAGTGGATTTGACGGGTGTTACCAGTGCCGGAACATTAATTGACGGCGTTGGAAGCCTTAGTGTAAATCCAGATTTGACAAACGGAAAACTTCATGTAGCATGGGCAAGTGCAACAGCACTTACAAGTACAGGAGCTTTACCATTAATTAAGCTTAATTTCACATTTAAAACCGGGACTACATCATTAACTTTTGATCCGTTAAATCCTTTCAAATTTAATGCTGGTGCCCCGGCCGTAACAGCAACACCCGGCAGCGCTTTTGTTCCCGGTGTAATAATTCAAGGCGGAACCACAAACGCTGTTGTTGGCGGAACAATTACTATTCCTATCACAGTAACAGCAATCACAGATGCACAGAGTGTGTATTCTTATGATTTCACCGCTACTTTTGATAAGAATGTATTTACTCTTACAGCAGCTGATTTAGTTGGAACGTTAAGTGCGAGCGGTTCACCTGCGATTAATATCAACAATACAACCGGTACAATTACATTTGCATATGCCGGGGCAAGTAAAATTGTAACCACAGGCGGAACGTTACTTAAACTTACCGGTACGGCAGTTGGAGCCGGTACATCTGCTTTAACTTTCACTTCTTTCAAATTCAATACCGGTGCGCCTACTTCATCCGCATCAGCAGGAAGTGTAGTTGTAACAGCAGCTAATGTAGCTCCAACATTGACGGTTGCCAGTACTGCAAGTGTAAATGAGAATCAGGCATTAACACTTACGTTAGTAGGTGCTGATAGTCCTGGGTCTGTACTTACATATTCTTATACAGTAAGTCCTTCAATTTCTTTAAACGCACCAACATTGAACGCTACGACAGGCGCTTTTGCGTGGACACCTGATTATACTCAAGCAGGTGTTTATACCTTTACTTTTAAGGTAACAGATGAGGGCGGTTTATTTGTTACAAAAACTACAGTAGTTACTGTAGCTAATGTAAACAGAGCACCGTATTTCACAAAGACTCTCCCTGCAAATGAGGTTGTTCAAGTTCACAGAGCTCCAAATCCGGTTTATTATCGATTCCAGTATGTAGCTACGGATGATGATAATCAACCGTTGGCATATAGCTTAATATCAGGTGCGGCATATATGAGCATCACTACTGATGGGGCATTCTCATGGGCTGCTGCTATTGATCAAGCCGGAAAATCTTTTGTAGTAACAGTTCAGGCAACTGATGGATTGTTAAGTGTAACAACAACAACAATACTCACAGCAAGTGCGATTATTGTAGGCGTTGAAGATTTTAAAGGTATTCCAACAGAATTCAACTTAATGCAGAATTATCCTAACCCATTCAACCCTACAACATCAATCGGTTTTGCTCTTCCAAAAGAAAGTTCTGTTAGACTTGCAGTGTTTAACATACTTGGACAGGAAGTAGCATCATTGGTTCAAGGTACAATGGCAGCAGGATTCCATAAAGTTGAGTTTGATGCTTCGAAACTAAATACCGGTATGTACATCTACAGAATTGAAGCAGGAAACTTTGTCTCGGTTAAAAAGATGTTATTGATGAAGTAATATATTTATCTTAGTTACGATGTTACAAAAAATGCCTCTTTTCTAAGAGGCATTTTTTGTTTAATTTATATTTGTTCTTTGAATTCTCTGAATAATATATATTGTCACTTCGATCCCGCATTGGCGGGAGAGAAGTCTTTGAATTTAGAAGGATTTCTCGGTCGCGGAGTTTATCCTGAAAAATTGAAGGGCTTCATCTTCCGAAGGAATGCCTTTGGCAGAAATGACATTTCAGAATATTTCAGAGGTCTTACAAAGTGAATCATCAATTTTAATTTATACATAAATGAGTATTCCCAAAACTACTTAAGGAGGGAAAAATGAAACGTATTAGTTTTATGTTTTTTGGATTGGCTATTTTTCTATTAGCGTCAAGATTTAGTTATGCTCAGGTAACATTATCATTACCGACAATCACAGGTAATGTAGGTACGGAAATATTTGTGCCGATTACAGTAAATGATTTGACCGGTTTAAATATTGATTCCTATCAATTTCAAATTAATTACAATCCTGCTGTAATAAATATTACCGAGATCAGCATTACAAACACTCTCTCAGCGGGCGGTTCTTCGGGAAAAAATACTGATGTACCTGGAAGATTCCGTGCGTTATGGTACAGACAAAGTAATCCAGATGGAACGAAGAATCCACTTGTAGGAAGCGGAACACTTCTAAATATAAAAATTAAGTATATAGCCAGCGGTACAACTGCAATTACTTATGGTGCCACTGATGGTTTCATAAATGAATTTTCTACAAGTTCTGTTCCCCCTATTACTTATACTATTACAGCAGTAAATGGATCGGCTATTGCCACAACTGTTAATAATCCTCCAGTATTTGATTCAGTACCGGCAAAGAATATTAATGAAGGGGAACTTTTAAGCTTTACTGTGAACGCTACTGATCCCGAAAGTCTTCCCGTTACATACACAACCGGTACACTTCCATTGGGCGCTAATTTTAATCCAACTACAAAAACTTTTACATGGACACCGGGATTCGATCAGGCAGGTCCTTACACCGTAGAATTCAGGGCGAGCGACGGTAATTCAACAACAAGTATAAATGTATCTATAACTGTTGTACAGGTTAACAAAGCTCCGGTATTTACACTTCCTGTGTCAGGCACTTTTACAATAGCAGAAGCAGCAACAACAAACAATACAATTGTATTTGCTGCGAGCGGTCCTCCCGCCATTGCATTTTCAATGGTACCAAATACACCTGCGCTAACATGGGCATCGTTTAATCCGGCAACTGCAACGTTAACACTCACTCCCGGTTATGGTGTAGCAGGTGCTGTTCCCGGCGGGAATTATACTATCACTATCCGGGCTACCGGAGATGGTCTGACCACAGACAAAGTTATTACGGTTACTGTTTCGGCTACTAGTAGAAGTCCGGTTTGGACGGGAGATGGTACATCGACAATTTCCACAAAATTAATTAAGTATAATGAAATATTTAATTTCAGTTATAAAGCAATTGATCCTGATGGACATACAATAATTTATTCTTTAGAATCAATTAATCCTGCAACAACGGCAGCAGTATTTACACACCAAGCTGGTTTCGGTGGTTTTGGTCAGTTAGTTTTCACGCCTACCGCTGCCAATTCCGGTATAGTATATACAATTGTTGTTAAAGCAACCTGTTCAGCAAATCTATTCTCTACAACTACAACGGTTCTTACTGTTGGTGTAAACACTCCTCCTTCATTCACAACAGCTTTGACCGATAGAACTGTAAAAGTGCATAACGTTCCTGTTGCTTTCACATTCCCGTATGTTGCAACAGATGCAGATGGTGATCCATTCACTTTCACTTTAGTCTCCGGAAAGGGTTCTATCTCTTCAACAGGTTTATACAGTTGGACGCCGGTAGCGGCAGATAAAGGTACAACAAATACGGTGAAAGTTAGAATAGCAGAAACAGCTAACCCATCAATATTCACCGAAACGACTGCAGTTTTAACTGTGGAAAATGTAGTTACCGGTGTTGAAAGTATTGAAGGAGTACCAACTAATTTTGCCCTAATGCAGAATTATCCGAATCCTTTCAATCCAAGTACAACTATTCACTTTAAAATTCCAATCACATCTTATGTTAAGCTTTCGGTAGTTAATATTCTTGGTGAAGAAGTTGCTGTTCTTGTTAATGGTCTGGTTTCTGCCGGTAACTATAATGCAGCCTTTGATGCGACCAATCTTCCAAGCGGTTTATACTTGTATAGAATTCAGGCGGATAATTTTAATCAAGCTAAGAAGATGTTGTTAACAAAATGATTTTTATGCGGGTTTGATGAATTCAATCCCTGTAGCTCGAAGAGACAATTTCAGTTTTTGATTTTGTCTCTTGTAGATTTTATTCCTCTTTTTTTGTAGAGACGATTCTGGGAATCGTCCCATTTGCCCTCTTCTTGTTGAAGCAAACTGAAAATGACGACTCAGTTGGTCGCCGCTAAAATTTAATCTCTTAATGTAAATTCCATGCCGCTTTCGGCGAGGAAATTTATTTATCGTTTGCAATCTTAAATGCTGTCAGAAAGGATAGTCTCGTTATCGCTTCAAATAGCTTTTGATTAAGTGTCTCGGGAGTATCCGTAAGCATATGAAGATGCTTGTAGCTGTTAGTGGTAACAAAGTATAATGTACTAATCCCTTTCGCGAAGAATGGCTCGGCATCCGCTCCGCCGCCTTTCCACGTTCTTGTTACTAATAGATTGTCATTCTCTTTATCAATCTGTTTTGCAATACTCCAGAGAGTTGGTGCGCTTTCACCGCCTCCGATCTGAATGCTGTCTCCGTATCCGACACAATCCATGTTTATCATTGCCTTAACATTTTCTTTAGTGAAGGGCATGTTATCTGCAAAAAATTTTGATCCGTTCAATCCCTGTTCTTCACTAGCAAAGAAAACAAACGCTATAGAACGTTTAGGTCCCTCCTTTAGTGTTGAGAATGCTCTCGCAATCTGTAGAAGTGCCGCGGATCCGGAAGCGTTATCATTAGCGCCGGGGAAGAATATTTTTCCTGCCTGTTCTCCAACATGATCAAGATGAGCGCCCATAATCAGATATTCATTCTTCAGCTTTGAATCACTGCCCTCTAATATTCCAGCAACATTGACTACCTCTTTTTCTTTTTCATATCTGGTGTTTACCTCCAGATCAACTTGATTTGCCAATTGAACTGAGTATGGTTTCTTCTCCGAATCAATTTTTGTCTGTAAATCTTTAAGTGTGAAATTGCTTCCGCTGAGTAAATTATCAGCAACCGGAATATCTATATGAATCTCAGGAAAATTTTTTATCTGCTCGCCTTCACCATGTATTACGCTGCCGATAGGTCGTTGCGGTTCTTTATCATTCGGAAATGATGTGAACAAAATTCCAACTGCTCCATGTTTCGCGGCAACTATGGCTTTCTCTCTCGGATTCCCATTGGTAAATCCTTTTCCATCGATATTCCAACTTGGATTGTACTTAAAGACCATCACAACTTTTCCTTTGACATCAATACCGGCATAATCATCATAGCCCAATTCGGGTTGGGAAAGACCGTATCCGCAGAAGGCAACTTGTGCAGTAAACTTACCGGCGCCGGTGAAACCTCTGTAGGCATAGTCTTTGCCTATTTCGTATTTTGTTCTTACCTGATTCTTGATTACAGTAAAATGTTCAGGAAAAAAAATCTCGTTGTACTCAACTTTTAGTTTCTGGAAATAGTTTTTACCATCGCCAGGTTTTAGATTTATTTTAACTAATTCTTCCTTCATAAAATCTGCGGCTTTATTATATCCAATACTCCCGGGAAGTCGTCCGGCTAGTTCTTTACTTGCCAAAAAATTTACAGTTTTCATCAACTCTTCTTTATTGATTAGTGAAATGCCGGTTTCTCTTGGCTGAGCGTAAAGATAGGAAATTGATGTTGTGATCAGAAAAAACAGACAGATGAATACACGTCGAGGATTCATTAAGCAACTCCTTGATAGAGGATCAAATAATTTCGTCCGAAAATATCGAGAAATAGTTTTGAATGAAAGAAGAATGTGAAAAAGGAAATTAAATCAGCTGATGCAAGGCTTCATCAATATCGGTGGTAGGCAGGTTGCAAGTGAAGTTCTTACAGACATAAATAGTTGGCCTCGAATCGATGGCGGAATATGATTTGAGATAGCGGAAAGGCAAATTTCCGTCCGCATTAGTTGAATCGGCAAGAATAATGACCTTATTGGGAATGAAGGGCTTTGTTAATTTTGTAATAACAGCTTGCGTTTCCTTTTTAGACAAATCACCGGCAACGATTACTTCGTAGCTTGGACCTTTCGCAAAGTCAAAAGCGCAGAGAAGCTGTGTGAATGCCTGTGGACTCTGCATCATGTATTGTGAAGTTGAATCAAATAATTTGCCGGCGAGATCTTCATATTTTGAATCGGCTGTGATTCTTGATAAGCGTAAAAGATTCAGTGCAAAGATTGAATTCCCGGATGGAACCGCTCCATCGTAATATTCTTTTGTCCTGACAATTAAATTTTCACCGTAGTCAGGTGAAAAGAAAAAGCCGCCGTTCTCTTCATCCCAAAAGTGGTGGATAGAAAATTCTGTTAACTGAATTGCCTGATTGATATACCGTGTCTTAAAAGTTGATTCATATAATTCAAATAAAGCCCATACCATAAATGCATAATCATCAAGGTTAGCTGTTATGTTTGAATCACCATCTCTATATCTGTGAATTAATTTTCCGTCACTGATCGTCAGATACTCGTTTATGAATTCCGCTGCACGTTCTGCAGCAGAAATATACGATGGATTGGCAAGCACACGCCCGGCTTTTGCAAGTGCCGCAATCATTAATCCATTCCAGTCGGTAAGAATCTTATCGTCTTTATACGGATGAACTCTTTTCTCGCGATGATCGAAGAGTTTTTTAAGAATGCTTGTGATATGTTCATCGTTTCTAAAGTCGTTTGCAGATGAATCAGTCAGATGGAAAATATTTGCACCGGAGAATTGGTGAGTGGCTTCATCATGAAAATTTCCTTCATAGCTAACGTTGTATAAACTGAAAATTATTTCCGCATCCTCCTTTCCGAGAATTTCAATAAGTTCATCCTGAGTCCAGACATAAAACTTTCCTTCAGCACCTTCACTATCGGCGTCTTCGGCGGAATAAAACGCGCCGTCATGAGAAGTCATATCACGTAAAATGTAAGTTGCAATCTCATTAACCGTTTCTGCAAATTCGCTATTACCGGTGGCTTGATAAGCCTCTGTATATGCCATTGTTAGAAGAGCCTGATCATACAACATTTTTTCGAAGTGGGGGACAAGCCATTTAGAATCGGTTGAGTATCTGTGAAAACCAAAACCGATCTGATCAAATATTCCGCCGCGCCTCATTTCGGTCAGAGTTTTAACAACTATGTTTAACGCTTTCTGAGAGTCTGTCCTTTTCCAGTAACGGAGAAGAAACATTAAATTATGCGGTGAGGGAAATTTTGGTACGCTGCCGAATCCGCCGTATGTAGAATCAAATCTTTTCTCAAAATTGTTAAATGCCTGTGTAAAAATATTCTCATCAATTTGGGCAGAAGAATTTTGAGAGTACGTTTTGTAAAGATGATCGGTGAATTCGATTGAGCTCTTTTCAACATCCTTCCGTTTGGATCTCCACGTCTCATCGATTCTTTTTATTAAATCTTTGAAACCGATTCTTCCGTATTTAGTCTCTTTCGGGAAATATGTACCGGCGTAGAAAGGATTTCTGTCCGGTGTCATTATTACAGATAGTGGCCATCCTCCGCTGCCGGTCATCATCTGGCAGACCATCATATAAATGTTATCGATATCGGGTCGTTCCTCACGGTCAACCTTTATTGAAACAAATACCTGATTCAACAGATCGGCAGTTTCCTTATCCTCAAAAGACTCATGTTCCATCACATGGCACCAGTGACAGGTTGAGTAGCCTATTGACAGAAAGATAGGTTTATCTTCGAGACGTGCTTTTGCGAAGGCCTCCTCACCCCAAGGAAACCAATCCACCGGATTGCCGGCGTGTTGCAGAAGGTAGGGACTTTTTTCGTTTATTAAGCGGTTAGTGTTTTTTTGCACGATCGCCTTTTTAGAAATCTTTCTTTCGTTTAAACCGATCGCACAATCAGTTAGTTCATTACAAATTTATTTAAGGGCAGTTCTAAAAACTATCTTTTGTAAATATTTAACGCAGAGAACGTAAAGAAAAAGCAAAGTTCGCAAAGGATATTGAGGTTTTTAGAACTACCCTTAATATTTATTGCTGCCCTTTTCTTCCTTTTGTAAGCACACCAATCACAAGAGCAAAAACTGCTGAACCGATTATCGACCATACAAATGGAAATTCTCTTCCCTGAATATTCATAGTATAGAACATTGGTAAATTTAATTCTCTTGCAATTAAAGGCCCGAGCCACGCGCCAATAAACCCGACAATGATTGAAACAAAACATCCGCCAAGTGAATATCCGGCAATACTCTGTCCGATTGCGCCGCATATAGCAGCGATGACCAGCAATAAAAGAAATCCTCCAAGACTCATTTTAACTACCTCGCATCTATTAAACTGCAATTAATCTAAACAAAAATGGGGCAATAAAAAAGTCTTGTACGGGAGAAGTGTTAAGTAGGTATTTGTTTTGATAGTGTGGTAAAAAGATTTACGCTTTGCGTATCATTTATAAAGGAATATGCATTGATAAGATTATTCAGAACACGTGTTATAATTACCTCTGCAGAGACATCGTTGTGAAGAGCATTAATGATTGCATCTACCGGATACTCGAGCGCTTCGTTGATATCGCTCTCGTAAATTATCCTCCCTCCGTTGAAACAGTCTATCAGAATTATTTCTTCTTCACTCAGAATCTTTGCTAAAAAATGCCCGGGGAAATTACATCCACGGATATTAAAACCAAGCCTGTGACCTAAAAGAATATAAATTAATGAAAGTGTTATTGGCAAACCTTTCTTCTCTTTAAGAGCGTAGATTGGATTGCTGTTAAATGGATTGTAATAGTTCTCTTTGCACCCCCGGATTCCTTTTTCCTGAAACAGATAGTTGGCCAGGTCAAGTTCATCGCCATATGGAATTTTATTCCTGAATTCACCGGCTAACTGATCGAGCATTTTCGTCAACGAAGGAAGAGAATAAATACCGTAGTGGAATCTGGAAATAAGATCCAGAGCGAGTTCAATTTTTTCATTCTGATTTGCAAGATTAAACCAGCTGTGCCAGTTATCGGTAAGCCATTTTCTTCTGTTCGATGTAAGTATTGGAGCCAATATGTTCATCTTATCAGAATCAACATACTCGTGAAGATTATTCAGATCTTCTTCAAGACATAAACCGTAATTGTTTAACTGTACGATAATTTCATCGCGCACCTCTGTGCTCGAATCATCAATTAAATCAATCAGGTAATGCAATTTTGATTCTGATGCCATTTCAGTCTTTTAAATGTTTCTAATAGCCAAAATAATATTAATTTTGGTGTGAAGATCGATAAGTATTTACAAATACCAATACTTTTCTATATTAACAGAGGTCAGGATGAAAAAGTTCTTGTTAACAATGGTGGTAATATTTATTTGTCTGATGAATACAATGAATGCTCAGGAGACAAAGGATAAAAATAATACACCAAAATTTGATCCGTCAAGGGATCCATTTGCCGATCTCAAAACGGCGGTTGTTGAAGGACAAAAAACCAACAAGCGAATTTTGCTTGATGTAGGAGGCGAGTGGTGCATCTGGTGCCATCGGTTAGATGGATTTTTGGACGCAAATCCGGAAATCAAAAATTTTATGAACGATAATTTTGTTGTTCTGAAGATTAACTGGAGTCCTGAGAATAAGAACGAAAAATTTCTTTCACAGTATCCGAAGGTTACAGGCTATCCCCATATATTCATACTTGAAAGTGACGGGAAGTTTCTATACTCAAAGAATACAGGTGAACTTGAAAAAGAAAAATCATACAGCGCAGAAAAAATTATGGATTTCTTGAAAGAATGGGCACCGAACAAAGAGAAATCATAAACAGACAGAAATTATATTCCCCGCAGAATTTTTGCGGGGAGTTTTAATATAGCTCCAAGAAGATCAAATACTGCGTCAACAGCAATTCCAATCAACCTGAACGGAAGCAGAATTATCCAGATTATTGGATAAAGAAATAGAGCGGCGATAGCGAGGGGAGCGCTTATAAATAAAAGCAGAAGCCACAAGAGTATTTTCATTTTGTCCTATCCTCTTTTCGATAAACAAATTTGAGTGCAGACCAGCTTTCATCAATCGAACAGATCTTTGTATCAACTAATCCATTTACTAATCCAATTTCCCGAACAAAATTTTCGTTCAAATCAGATACATAACTGGAAGATTTCTTTGGCCATGATACCCAAAGCATCCCGTTCGTTCTAATAAAATTCTTCAAGACGGGAAATTCAACCAGTAATTCTTTCTTTGAACGGGTAAACAGATGGATCATGTCAACAGGCTGCTTTAATATTTTCTGGAAATGGACCTTCGTACGGATTCCATCTAAAGAGATAAAAAAATTTTCCGGTTCGTTGATTAGTTTGATCTCAAATCCTTCTTTTATTCCAAGCTTCTCATGAAGCGGGGTGTCATCAATGTTTTCCATTTTATTCGTCCTTTCGCTACTTTAGACGTAGAAGAGCTTCAAAAGGTTAACATACTTTTAGAAAATATTTTTAAAGAGAACTGTGATTGCTTCATTATAATATTTTTTAACGGTCGAGGATTGTACGCTTTCCAAGAAAAAATATTCAATGTGATTTGAAGAGATAAGGATTGGCTACAGTTTTGTACCGGTGATGCAAACAAAAGTCAATCTTGTACTGAAGAGTTGCGCGGGATTAATATGAATTGCATTTTTGATCTTGTTGATTCCATCTGCGTATTCGTTGTCGCTTAAGTTTGCCAGTTGTGATGACTGGTCTTTATGTAGAAAATTATCACTGAATACTTCTTCTCCAATCATATCCTTTTCTACACGCTCCGCATCATATTTCGTAATTCTTCTTAAGCCGGCATCTTCCATCCACTTTGTCACTCCATCGAATGAGGGAAATCTTAATAAATCATTGTCATAAACATTCGCGAAATAATCGTATACATACCATTTATCATTTTCATTAATAGGAGATACCCCTACAATTGAGAGTGTTCCATCTGGCTTTAATAGATTGGCTGTTCCACGTATAAATCCCGCCTTATCCTTGAAATGATGAAGAGCATTAACACAATAAATCATATCAAAAAGTCCGCGACAGAAGGGGAGAGTATTTGCATCGGCACAAATCAAATTTATTTTACTTCCGTTTTTTCTAACTTGCCTCAGCATACCGAATGATGAATCAACGCCCACTTTCATGCTGTCATAGTACTCTAATTCTGAAAGCCACTGTCCGGTACCGCACCCTACTTCCAAAATTTTTTCCGGTTTTGAAGCCTTAACAATATTCTGAAGTGTATTATTTACTCCCAGCATCGTATGGACTTTATATCTCAGGTCGTAGTTGGAGGATATTCTGTTGTAATCTGTTTTATTGTTTAACATGAATCTTAATACTTTTGAAATAAACATATAAAATTTGTCGGTAGATTGAAACTAGCCTATCGGATTCAAATATAGCTTGCGAGGTAAAATTTCAAACTAATATAGTGGGCAAAAAAAATCCCGCCGAAAGGCGGGATGCAAGTAGTGGGATAAGTATCCCTATTATTATTAATATGTCTTAACTACAGAGGGAATATAAAATAATTGCTAATAAAAGAAAAGATTACCAGCGTCTTCCACCGCCGCCGCCGCTTCCGCTGCCACGGTTTCCGCCACCACCACCGCTGCGTCTGGTGTCAGTTTTTGGGCGAGCTTCGTTTACAACAATTTTTTTGCCTTTAACTTCTTTAGTGTTAAGAGCCTCAATTGCTTTTGTTCCAGCAGCTTTGTCATTCATTTCAACGAATGCAAATCCTTTAGATTCACCGCTAAACATATCGCGTATAATTTTTACACTCGATACTGCGCCAAATTCTTTGAAGAGTTCTTCTAAGTCTTGTTCGGTTGCTTGCTGGGATAAATTACCTACGTAGATGTTCATCACTTACTCCTTTTGTTGTTTTTATTTCCCTGACAAGAAATTAATTAACAGATTAGCAATCCGGCTCAAAACGAATTGAAATTGAAAACGATTATGGCGGAGATTAAATTGGATAAGGAGAAATTAATTTGAGGAGAGAATTCTCTTCCATCTAATTTAGAATCGCTAAATAAAATGTTGCTCAGAGTTAAAATTTAAGAACGAATTCCTGGTGAAAACAGAATTATTTATTTTTTATTAAAAAGTCGAGTACAGTAAAAGCTGACAAAAATTTATTAATTCAAAATTACAGGGGCACTAAAAAAACCAGATTACAAGAAGTGATTATTAGAGTAAAAATGCCTCTTAAAGTCCCATCAAATTATTTGCTGGTAAAAATTAAGCTAAAAAAGGCCATTACACAAATATTATTGAATAATATAATTTACCGGAAATGGCAGAATCTTGATAAACAGCATATAATCAAGTATAGTCTTCCACAGAAGAGCAGATTTAGCGTTATTATAGTGTAAAAAATGACTTCTTGTTTAAAATGCAAAAGCTCATTAGAAAATGAGCTTTGCGGGGCCGACGAGACTCGAACTCGCGACCTCCTGCGTGACAGCCACTTTGGACTATTCTAGTCAGACCCACTATTAAAGCTAAATCATTTATTTTAAATAATTTGCTCGTCTAAACATAGTACAATTTTAGACAATTTTCTAATGCTTAGAACATAATTCTTAGCGGTTTCTTAGCGAGGGATTGACAAATATTTTAGTATGCTGTAAAATAGAATTAGATACATACCTGAGATTATACCAAGTATTATAAAACCAATTTACCCCCACCGCTTTTCATTTTATCCCTGTAAGTAGGGAAAAACGAATGGTAATTGTGCCGACACCACGTTCTTTTAATCGGGCAATATGCCACGTTTAAAAAGAACAGCAACACCACCTACTTAACTCACAATAAAAAGCATAATTCGTATAAGATAGTCGGTGTTGCCGTTCTTACGAACGAGTGTCGGCTTATAAAATAAATAATTAATAAATATGTCAAAGCTATTAATCCTTCAAGGACTTCCAGCGTCAGGAAAATCAACTTACGCTAAAAAACTTGTAGACGATCAAGGGTATAAAAGAATTAATAAAGACGATTTGAGAACAATGATTGATAACGGGAAATGGAGTAAAGATAATGAGAAAGAAATAATATCTATTCGTGATAATCAAGTTTGGACTTGGCTACTTCAAGGGCATAATGTAGTTGTTGATGATACTAATTTCAGTCAAGACCATATTAAATGTTTAACCGGTATCGCTAATAGTATAGAACCTAGCCCAGAAGTAGAAGTTAAATTTATTGACACCCCTCTATACGAATGTATTGAAAGAGATTCTAAGCGAGAAAAACCTGTCGGTAAAAAAGTTATCCTTAATATGTATAATCAATATCTAAGGAAGCCACCAGTTACCAAATACAATCCCGAATTACTCTCTTGTATTATTTGCGACATAGACGGAACTCTAGCCTATATGAACGGAAGAAGCCCTTATGATTATTCTAAAGTTTCAACAGATCTACCTAACACAAACCTTACTAGAATATTAAGCCAATTCAAAGACATACCATTATTCATATTTACCGGAAGAAAACCAAGCTGCCGAGTTGAAACAGGAACTTGGTTATATGAAAACAGAGTTGAATATTCTCAATTAGTAATGAGAAAATCCGAAGATGATGACCGGCCTGATGAAGTAGTTAAAAAGGAATTTTACGAAGAACATATAAAAGGAAAATATAATGTCATAGCAGTATTTGACGACCGGCCAAAAGTAATTAGAATGTGGAAAGAATTAGGGTTGTTTGTTCTAGACTGTAACAGACAAGACCCACGCATTGATTTTTAATATGAGGAGTATTGAAGCAATAAAAGAAATATTCAAAGATTTGTCTGACGGAGTTAGAATAGTTCTTTTAATTCACCGGAGTAAAGAAGGGGGATTTAATAACACCCATAAAAGACACCTTAAAAAGATTATAACTAATAATAGCCAAGAGTTTTTTGAGACTATCCTAGAGTTCCAAGAATTTATAAAGCAAGACGGAAGACCACTTAGAATATATTCCTCTCTTAATAATCGTGATTTCGGAAAAGCTATCAGAATGTATAAACACCTTCAAATTGAACGAGATTATGATAGCGAAGAATTACGAAATAAGTTTTATCTGAATACTAAAAATAATTTCATTGGTTGTTTAATGAATAATAATTGTAAGATATCTAAAAACTTCCTGTTTGATTTAGATGAGTGTGACGATAGGTCTTTTCATTCTATTTATAATATCTTAGAAAAACTTACCGAGATTATTGTTTACTATCCCACTAAAAACGGTTACCATATTATCACTAAGCCATTTAATTACAAAGCACTTGACGATAATATTGTGAGCATACTTCACAAAGATTCGTTAATGCTTATAGATTACTAATATGCTATCAATTTCTGACAATGCTAATCACAATTACTTAGCTAAGATAGTCCAGTTAAAAAATCTAAGAAAACACGAAAACGCAGATCGCTTACAAGTAGCTACTATTGATTTCCAAAATGTAATAGTCGGGTTAGACCAGAAAGACGGAGATGTTTGCGTATTCTTTCCAGTCGAGAGCCAAATTCATATCGAGTTTCTTTCTTTTATAAACGCCTTTAGAGATAAAACATTAAACAAGGATAAGGAAGCAGCAGGATTTTTTGAGAGTAAGGGTAGAGTTAGAGCTGTTAAACTCAGAGGCGAGAAGTCAATGGGATTTATTGTTCCTATTGAACAGTTAAATCAATTTGTCGGTAAGGATATTAAGGCAGAAGTTGGAACAGAATTTAATATGCTTGGTGATACCGAGTTTGTTAGGAAGTATGAAGTATACAAACCAGAGCCAAGAACAAAAAATGGAAAATTAGAAAAAAGAATATCAAGATTAGTTGAGGGGCAATTCCATTTTCACATTGAAACTGAGAATCTAAGAAAGAACGCCTTTCTAATAAATCCGGAAGATAATATCTCAATTACCTATAAGGTTCACGGAACGTCTACTGTCTTTGCTAACATTCTTGTTAAACGTAAACTGTCATTAGTTGAGAAATTACTTAGCAAAATATTGAATATCACTAAGGAAGAATATGACGTTGTTTATTCTAGTCGTAAGGTTGTAAAGAACGAATATGAAACTAAGGATAAGGCTGGTTTTTACTCTTCTGATATTTGGGGTCAAGTTAAAGATGAAATCAAAAATGTAATTCCTAAAGGATATACGATTTACGGAGAAATACTTGGTTACACTAAAGAGGGTAAACATATCCAGCAAGATTATGATTATGGTTGCGACCAGGGTAAACATAAATTACAGGTTTACCGGATTACAGTAACCAACCCAGACGGATTTGTTATTGAGCTTTCACCTTCACAGATTACAGAGTTTTGCGAAAGAGTTGGGCTTGAAACAGTATTTCTATTCTATAAAGGACTTGCTAAAAACGTCTACCCCGAACTTGATACTAAAAATCATTGGAACGAAGAATTTATTAGACAACTTGAAAAGGAGTATAATGATAGAGATTGCTTTATGTGTAATAACGTAGTTCCAGAAGAAGGAATAGTCTTAAGAAAAGAATCAGCTTTTTCCTTTGATGCTTACAAGTTAAAGTCATTCCGGTTTATGGAATATGAAACGGATCAACTAGATAAGGGAGTTGTTGATACAGAAAGTGCTAATTAAATTAAAATAATATGACCAAAGAACACAACGAACATTTAATAGGCATCTTAGATAGATTTAACGACCAAGCAATTAAGAAATACACTAAAGGCAACGAACAACACGGAGGAAAACTTTGGCTTAAGAAAGACCTTATCGACAAATCCATAGAAGAAGTTATTGATCTGCTATTTTACCTCTTTACACTTAAAGACCAAATTAATAATAATACCCTCTATTCCGTAACGGAGGAGGATAAAGACTAACTTTTAAAATATGTCTTATGAGAAATGCTTGCTCATTCCGGACATTCACGCCCCCTATCAAAATGACGCCGCTCTTTCATCTTTAATATCTTTCTCTAAATGGTGGAAGCCTGACAAGATATTTATAATGGGCGATCTAGTAGACTTCTATGCTATTTCACGTTTTACTAAAGACCCTGAAAGAGCCTTAAAATTACAAGATGAAATAGACGTTGCTTACGAAACACTTAAACAAATCAGAAATGCTAATCCTAACACACCGATAGTTCTTATTAGAGGAAACCACGAATACCGATTACAGAAATATTTATGGAGTGAAGCTAAGGAATTATCCAGCCTAAGAGATTTAACAGTTGAAAACCTGCTTAATCTAAAGTCACTTAACATTAAATACGAAAGCACTGGTCGCTTAAAACATAGAGGAGTAATATTTAAGCACGGAGATGTAGTTAGAAAGTTTGCCGGATATTCCGCTAAAGGTGAGTTTGAAAAATCTGGTATGTCAGGAGTTAGCGGACACACCCACCGAGCGGCCACATATTACCACAATAACGCTTCTGGTAATTATATATGGATGGAGTGCGGTTGCTTATGTCGGTTAGACGCAGAATATATGGAGGGAGAAACCCCAAATTGGCAGACTGGTTGGGGTGTAGGATATTTTAAAACTAATTCAGAAAGATACTTTTTAGAGTTTATCCCTTTCGTAGGAGGGAAAGCATTTTATCAAGGACACGAATTTATTTAATATGACCAAACAACACCAATTACTTGAAGAACTAACTTCAATCCAATCCGGAAGTATTAACACCTTTTTTTCTTACAAAGCTAAATCTTATAAAGGCTCAGTCCTTTATGTTGACCAAAAGATTAAAGAATATATTAAACAAGGTTTAGTCCGTCAGATACCTTTTAATATTCGCCCCACTCATTCACGCCGACAATATCTTTATCAAGCCACTAAGAAAGGCTGTAAACTCATAGGCCGAGAAAGCGAATATAGAAACAAAGACCAGCAATCATATAACGCTATTAACCACGAATCAATGAAGTATGATGTCGCCCTTTCATTCGTTCGCCTGTTCCCTGATTACAATATTAAAATAGAATACGAGAAAACATTTAAGACAAAGGAAAAAGGAATTAGGGCAGATATATTTATTAAGGCCACAAAGAAAGACGGAACTAAGGAGTATGACTTTATAATCGAAACCGAACATAAAGATGACTTAAGACAGACTTTTAATGATAAGGTTAAGCCTTACGATAAGGCTATTAAAAACGGGCTACTAAAGAACAACGGATTATCGGAAAGAACTAAGGTGTTATTTGTTTGTTCTCATTCCCACCTTTCAACCTTTATCAGACCGCAAGAGTATAAGGAAAAAGAATATCTTAATAACATATCCCTTTCCTATAAGCAGTTTGAAAACTTAATGGGATTAGTCCAAGATTTAGATGACAAGCATTTCCGGTTTATTCCTTTCTTAGAGTTTACCAAGATTAACCAGCCTATATGGAGAATGCCAAGCGGTATTAAGATTAAGATTATAGAATAAATCGCATAACTAAGTGCGTGTAATTATAAAAGTATGTTCAATAAAGATGTCAAAATTGAAAAAGAAAAACATTCTATTGTATTCTTTTTTGATAAAGGATTAAAAGCAGTTATTAATTATGAATTAGAAAAAGATGCTGATGATTATGTGATAGAAAGAGTTAAAAAATCTTGGGAAAATAATGAGTTTCTTTTCTCTGAAGTAGAGTTTAATGAATTAGTTAAAATAAATGGAGAGTATGTATCGGAAATAGATATGCGTAAGGTGGTAGCTGTAGACTATAATCCTTTTTATGTATAATAAATAATTTTCTTTTAGAGGCTATCTATCAGGTAGCCTTTATTAGGGCGGATATTCCGATAGAGGGTCGGGACTGGCTGTAAACCAGTTGAGGGCATCCTCTCCGTAGGCGCGACTCCTACTTCGCTCACAAATTTGTCCTTTAACAAATCATATCTCAAGTGGTAGTGTTTTGGGGGAAGGATAAGTGTAAGTCCAAGTATTGAAGTGTGGATACTTAACCATACCCTGAAAGGCAGCTTGTCTCTTCCTAAAACATTATCACTAACAACCAATGAGGTATGAAATGAACTCTAAAGTAAAAGCAGTTTTAGACACAATCCTTGATCAATTCCAAAACGGAAATATCCCCGAACTAGTCGCACTCTCTAGCTATCCGGTTTCTATTCTCCCAATGAACAAATGGTCTTTACTTAATCAACTTCTTTGCTACATAACCGGCTTAACAGATTTCAGAGGCTATAAGCAATGGCTTGAAGTTAAACGCTTTGTCAAAAAGGGAGAGAAGGCTACTCACATTTTAGTTCCCTGGATTAAAAAAGATGAGGAGAAAGAAGACAAATCTTTCTTAGCGGGTTTTATCACAGCTTCAGTATTCGCAGTTGAGCAAACAGACGGCGAACAGTTAGATTATCATAAACTGGAAATTCCACCTTTCCCTCTGATAGAAAGAGCTAAAGAGTTAGGTGTAAATGTCGCAGCTATTCCGGGCAGTTATAATCATTTTGGATATTACTCCCAAACAAAAAAGGTTATTGCCTTAGCCAGTCCGGAAGAATGCGTTTTTTTTCATGAGCTTACTCACTTAGCAGATGATAAGATTACCGGAATCAAGAACGGCCAAGACCCTATCCAGGAAATAGTAGCCGAGTTGGGAGCTTTAGCACTCTGTCAGATAGCTGGAATTGATGGCAGCAAACATTTCGGAAATCACTATCGCTACATAGAAAACTATGCGAAGAAGTTAGAGCTTACACCTTATGGAGCCGTTCTCAAAGTTCTATCCCGCACCGAGAAAATTCTAAAATTCTTATTAAAGGAGGAGGAACATGAGTTGTGTAGTGTGTCGTAATGAAGGGGAAGAAGAAATAAAAAGAACTCACTTAATGTTTGATAACCTAAGAAATATTCTCAATGCTGATTTCTATTTAATAAAGGTTTCCCTTCAAGAAATTAAAGGAGAAGGAAGAGCCTTTATTGAGGATTATATTAATTGTCCGTTCTGCTTTCAAAAACTCCCCGAAATAAAACAATTCTTTTTTTCATTGGAGGAAAAATGAAATCATTTAAGCAAGTTAAAATAATTGTAAAGAAGCCTCTTGATTATAAACCTATCCCGGACTTTGAAAAGAAAAGAGTATCGCAGTTAATAACTAAAGAGCTTTTAGAAATCGCTAATCGTTTTGATGGCTCATCTAAAATCAAAATAAAGATTTACGCTAGCGGAAACGCTTAGGAGGAAAAAATGGAAAAAGTCCGTTTCAAAACATTGGTCTGGAAGTTTAAGGAAACGACATTAGTTTATCCCGACCTTTCGGAAATCCCTAAAAAAAAGATTACTGCCCCTTGCGATGCTTTCGATTTATTCAGCCCCCTGTTTAAGGAAGAACCCACCGAGCGATTTATTGTTATTCTACTAAGCACTTACAATAGAGTTGTTGGCTATGACATAGTATCAATCGGAAGTCTTAATGCTTCAGTTGTTGACCCAAGAGGAGTATTTAGAAGTGCGATTGTTGCTAATTGTGCTAATATCATTTTAGCTCATAACCACCCTAGCGGAAATTTAGAACCAAGCAACGAAGATATTTCATTAACTAAAACTCTAGTGGAAGCCGGAAAGATTATCGGCATAACAATATTTGACCACCTCATTTTTGCCGAAGATAGATTTACTTCATTCGTGGAGAGAAGATTAATCTAATCTCCCAACCGCTTTTAACAAAGCGGTTTTTTATTACTTGTGGATAAATGATTTAGCCCAATGTTTATAGGGTATTGACAATTCTAATAGGTATGCTAAAATGATATTAATAACATTACTGATAGAGGCGGACGGAATTAAGCCCATGCGAAAGCAAAAGCGATAAACTCTAGCCCCTCTATCGGTAATCTCTAATAAATAATCACGCTAATATGAAAATCTATTCAAACAATTTTTGGAGAAAGAACAATAAAAAAGAATTCTCAACAAAAAGTTTGGTTTTCGGAGTAGGGGCATTATGGTTAGTAATATTTATTTGGATAGCTGTAATCTTATGAAGACATCAGAAAAAATATTTTATGATTGGTTACTATCCGATGACGAACAAAGAAAAGTTAATAACCCATTTAGTAAGATGATGACGAATATTGCTGACAGTTGGCCGAAAGTAAAGCTACCTAAATTAAATTAATATGGAAAAACCAACCCTATCTCAAATATCAAATTTTGTTCTCATGCTAAAAAATACTCCCGAACATTTTGGAATATATAATCTTGATAAAGCCTTTTCTACCCTAGAAGAAAAAATGTCGTTGAAGCAGTATAAATATTTATTACATCTAATCTTTAGTAAAAAGTATTTCAAAGCCAAGCAGATTTTAGACCAGATTGGATTAGAACATAAACAAGCTAATTAATTAACTAAACAATATGAACAAGTTATTAGAATTTCAAAAGAAAGTTGGGGCAATCACAAAAGACAGCACAAATCCTTTTTATAAATCAAATTACTTTGACATCAATAAATTGATTGAGGTAATTAAGCCGATACTTAATGAAGTTGGCTTAGTCCTATTACAACCACTTGAAAATCTAAACGGAAAACCGGCCTTAAGGACTATTGTTTGTGACCCAGAAGCTAAGGATATGGCTCTAGCTTATATAATGGACTCAACAATTCCTTTACCTGAAAACCCCGACCCTCAAAAAATAGGAAGTATTATAACCTATTACCGCAGATACGCTATTCAATCTTTGTTATTCTTACAGGCAGAAGATGATGACGGAAATATGGCAACACAAAATAAGGAAGTAAAGAAAGAAGCGGCTAAACCTTTATCAGATTATCAAAAAATCTGTCTAGCTCTTAAAAAGAATAATCCTGAATTAAAGTCGTTAGATGATTATAAAAACGCCTGCTATGATATTACTGGTTTTCCGTTATTAAAAGGTCACTATCAAGATATAATTAATTCATTAAAATAAATTTATGTTAACAAAAAACATTATTCAGACCGTCGCCAATGTAATTAAAATTACAAGTCTTAAAAAAGGCGATGTTGTAAAGATGTTGGATAAAACTTATTCTTCTATAGAAACTAAATATGCGGTAATTATTGATTTATTAAACGACGGAGAAAATACTTTTATTCAGCTTTTACAATACAATGTTAGTTACAGTGAGATTAAGGCGGAAATTAAAACCTATAAAGGAAGTGATGATTTATCGTTATTCCCAACGACTAAGGACGAGGTTGAAGAATATTTTTCAAGAGCCGTTGAATCTGTTGATGATAAAATAGAAGAAAAAAAAGTTGAACTTCAAAAACTAATTGAAGCTAATCAAAAAGCTAAACAATTTATTTCTGGAGAATTATCAAAAACCTTAACCGAGGTAGAGTATAAAGAGCAGACACAAGACCAGTATAATCAGATTAAAGTTGATAAAGAAAATAAGGTAAAAGAATTAATGGGAAGTGAAGAATTTTAATTAATTAACAATAATATTATGGAAAACAAAAAAGAATTTGTTGACGGATTATTCGTCAAGAACCCACGAGAAAACGCCCCGGAGTTTGTTAAGGGAAGTTTATCAATTCTAGTTGATAAGTTTATCCCTTATCTAAAATCAAAAGCTAACGCTAAAGGTTATGTCAACATTGATTTATTAGTTAGCCAAGACGGAAATCTTTATGCGAAGTTAAACGATTGGAAACCACAAGGAGAGATGAAAGAAAGCGAGTCAATTGATATTCCAGAAGAGCCAGGGGAATAAGGTAGTTTAATCTTAGATGGGCTGTATCAGAATCCCAGCCCATTTATAGAGTAAATTATTTATAACATTATGCCAAAAAATCTAACCGAGATGACACCGAGCCAACTAGCTCAACACCGCTTAGAAATATCTGATTATTATTCTAAAGCCGGAGAGAGGAAAGTTCAGCTTATGAGATTAAGAGCCTTGTATTATGAAACCTATCGGGAAGAAGTAAAGTCAGACGCAGCTCTTGAAAGGAAATGGGAGACTACTAATGACGGATTAGAATTAATGGAGATAAGAGAAAAAATGCGGAGCCTTGAGCATAAATTATCAGCGATCCGCACAATGTTAGAAGTCAGAAATAATGAAGCTAGAAATCAATATTAATTTATAAACCTATGATTACTAAGAACGCCCGCAAGCAATTCAACAAAATGCGACCCGAAACCAAAGACGAATTAAGGATCCGAGTAAAAGTATTCGCTGCTTCCGAAACTCATCTTATAACTAATTTTTCTAGGCACAACATTATGTGTCTTAAGAGTATTTAATTATATGATAGGAGAAATTGTCAAAATGTCAGATAAAGAATTATATGAAGAAATGAAAGATTCAAAAAGTTATGATAGTAGATATTTTTCTTTACAAAGTGAATTAGAGGATAGAGAGAATAATTAATAAACTTTAATATGCCTAATAAAAACACTCTAAAAAATAAACACTATTTAGAAAAGAATGATATCAAGCCAATCAAGTTTGATATTCCGAGAGAAACTAAAAATCTATTCTTTGAAGCAACAAGAAATCAAGACACCACTCCGTCAGAAGTTTTGAGAAAATTTATCTTTAAGTATAATTCTACTTATGTCAACAAAAGAGAAAAGACCAACGCAGGCAAGTAAGCTTTACGACCTTCTCTTAGACGGAAATCCCCATAGCACCTCAGAAATTCTTGATAAAGTTTATGGATTAGATTTTAAAGGTTACGCCAATATTCATGGGAGAGTTACAGACCTTAGAAAGAAATACGGGGTTAGAATAATAAATTTCAAAGACGATAAGATTAAGTCGCTTACTTATTATCAGTTATTACCGCCGGAAACTAAATTAGATGATTGCCCTAAATTTGGAAAGTGGTTTGATAAAGATAAAATGAATTCGCTTATTCCTCTAACAGAAATGCCAGAATACGAAATGTATAATTCAGGGCAAGGGAAATTAATTTAATTATATGAGTTGGGAATTATTTGAAAAGCCAAAAAAACAAATTAAAAAACCAATAAGAATAGAATTTATACACCAGGTTGAAGCTATTAAGGCATTAATAAGAGCTGGTTGGACTAAAAGAATGCTTATAAATTTCTTATCAGAAGAATTACATAAAGAAATAGATAACCATTTTTAATAAATACTAATGTAGCTATCACGATAGCTTTTCAATAAAACATATGGACACTCCAAAAATTATAACCGAAATGACAGAAAATGAAAAAAGAGTTTTAGGACAAATGGATTGGGAAAGAGGGACATATTATAGAGATTTAGAAGAAGAAACTGGTTTGAAAAAATCTGAATTGAAAAAAATAATAAAAAAACTTAAAGACTTAAAACTTATTTTCGTTGGGAGTTTAGTGGGTGAAGAAGGTGGTTATTATGGAAGGGGTTGGACTCTATCAGGTTTTGGTTCTAGCATGAAAAATAATTTAGAAGAAAAGTATTTATAATTTCTCACCTGCCATAAATTTTAGCAACCACCCTAACAAGTCAAGAGTAGTATATACTCCGTATACACTCCGTATATCTCCACTCTATGACTTAGTCAGGGAACCCGCTTGCTTTCTTTCAGGCATAGATGAGAAATAACTCATCACAAATATTAAAAGTATGGTAATCAAAAATTGTGAGTGCGGGTCAAATTTATTTTATCTAAAGAAAGCTTTCACTTGTGACGCGATTGTAAATGAAGAGGGCAATTTAATTTGTGTGAAATCAGACATATGGATAGAAGAATTGAGTTGCGCTAAGTGTGGCCGACAGTATGAGGAAGAAGATTTTAATAAAATAATTAATTAAAAATATGGAGGGACAAAAAGATTGGATTGGAGACAAAAATAGTGTCTTCAAAACTTTAGGAGCTAGTAATCATACAGACAAAGAAAGAGAAGTCAATGATTATTATGCGACCGAACCGAGAGCGTTAGAGTTATTATTAGAGCAAGAACAATTTACTAATGTTTGGGAGTGTGCTTGTGGAGCTGGACATTTAGCTAAGGTGTTAGAGGAAAAAGGTATTTTAGGAAAAGCGTCAGACCTTATTTACAGAGGTTATGGAGAGTCTGAGAGTAATGATTTTTTACAAAATTTAATTCCTTGGCGAGGTGATATTATTACTAATCCACCTTATAAGTATGCGGAAGAATTTGTTAGAATGTCATTAATGAATGTATTTGAGGGAAATAAAGTTGCTATGTTTATGGGTATTCAGTTCTTAGAGGGAAAGAAAAGAAAGAAGTTATTTAAGGAGTTTCCACCGAAGACGGTATATGTTTCAAGTTCACGATTGAATTGTGCTATGAATGGAGATTTCGGAAAGTATAAGTTTAATTCAGCGAGAGCGTATTGCTGGTATGTTTGGGAGAAAGGGTTTAAGGGCGACCCGATTATTAAGTGGATTAATTAGATAGATTGAATAGCAGAGAACGGGCGAAAGCCTGTTTTTTGTTATTAACCCGATGCCGATCCCTAGACTTCAATGCTATCGTTTTCTTCCCCTCCGCACGAAACGGAGAGTCAGACCTCAAGCCTTTAAGTCTTACGCCTTAATATATGAGCCTGTAAATCCGTCTATAAAGCGCAATAAATCAACAAGTTAGCTTTCAATTCCTGTAAATTTTAGCTAAGTTTTATTTATAGGTTTTTACAGCCATTTTTACAGGTTTTTATTGAAAGATGAAATTGATGTTAGAGAGTTAAAGAATAGTCTCAGAGAGGTTATTCCGTTAAATGAAGGGGGGAGCTTCAAACTCCTATGGGATATGCTATATCATATCCGTCTTTTGAAATATGTCCGCCAATCTCAATTAGTTAAAATTAAGAAACGATTTGATAAGATTTGTTCTGAAGAGAAGCTTAGCCAATTTGTTAAATTAGGACTATTAGAGAACACGCAAGAAGATATTTATAAATCTACTTACAAATCATTATGCCTTATCAAGCAGTTAAAATATCCAACCCAAACATTACCAGATTATAATAAAGGGAAGGGTGATGTTAATGAAATTAATAACACTGAGGTTTTTATCCAAGCTCTTAAATTGCCGGACTTCATAGCCCTGCTATATCCTAATTTTGAATACATAAGACCAGACGCATTACTTATCAGAGGAACTAAGGAAAAGTATAAATTAGAGTTCTTAGAAGTGGAAGCTAGTAAATCAAATTGGAATGATTGGCTGGAGAATAAGAGAATTAACTACTTGAGACTAGCCGGAGAGAAACGGCCTTTTTCTTATTGGGTATCGCAATGTAAATTACTTGACTTACCAGTTCCTGATATTAATAAGTTTTGTTTTTCAGTTAGTATAATTGGTAAAGTAAATAATAATTTTGGTGAAGGATTTAATTTTAAGGAGGAGTTAAATGTTTAGTAAGAAAATAGGTTGCTCAACTAGTTTTATATTATTTGTCGTATCAATTATAGGCCTAGTATTATCTATAGATGAAAAAACTGGGAAAATTGGAAAGGATAGCTATTTAATATTTACCCCGTCAATTATTTTAATGTTTGTTTCAATTATTTACTTCGCCATAGTTTCATTTAAGGCTATTCCTAAAGGACCGAAATTATCAGAAGTATTAGATGATATTGATAAAAATGTTTTTTCTGGCAAAAGTGGTATTAGGGGGTATGTAGTTAATCCATTTATCAAATCTTTTATTTGTCCCCATTGTTTGAAATCTATTTTAATGGAAAAAATTAATCATATTACTTGCCCACATTGCGAAGAAACAACTGATTCAAAATTTGCGTTTTATTTAGCGTGCCCTAAATGTTTTTCTAAGATTAAATATTTTGCTTGTCCAAAATGTGGTAGCGATATAGATATTGATGCTCCTTATAATCATAAAGAATTAGAGGAAAAAAGAAATGGCTAAATCTGGTGGATTAAATTATGGTGTTCCTATAAAACAAGAAAATAGTATTGCTACTAAAAATAATAGTGTTATAGAGTCATTTATAAAAGATAGTGATGTAATTGATTTGTCTAATAGGAGTATTGGAAATTTTCACAATCAATTACAGGAATCAGTAAATAAAAAATCTCCAATGTTTTTATGGTCTAAGGAAAGACAAAATAATAAGATTAGACTTGATAACGAATATCAACTTTTAATTCTTGAGAAGATTAGAAATCTCAGAGCTATTTCTGATGAATATAATCGCTTACAAGCAGACGAAATATTTTCAGGCGAGTTTATAAGAAATCTTGTCGCTAATAAAAGAATGGAGGCAGAACACTATTTTGAAAAGGCCGTCGCCTCTCATAGAGTTGAATTAACAAAAATGAAAGTTGATATTGATTTAACCAATTCATTAGTTGACCACGATAAGATAGAAAAAGACAGAAAGATTGCGGAGAACGAAAAATTAAAAGCAGAGGCGGAAGCAACAAGAGCAGATAACCTTATTAAGTATGCTCAAGCTGATAAATTAAAAGCAGAAGCAGAGAGTATTAGAAATAAAAATGAATTATATGGATTAGTTATCAGTAAAATTAATTTTGATAATTTCCCACCAGTTCATCTTACTTATCTTATTTCTGTTTTATCCGGATTTAATGCTGACGCATTTACTGACCTAGATATTAAAGAGAAGCTAAAAGAAGTTTATATAAATATGGAAGAAACTAAAGCGAAAAAAGCTCAAGTAGAAGTAGAGGATTTTATGAACTCCGCCGAGTTTAGGAAATGGAAAAACGAACAAGCAAAGAAAGATGCCGGATTATAAACTTAAACTTGGAATACTACAAGAGCTTGATAGTGAACTTCCTTATATCACTAAGCTAAAGAAGCGGTTTAATCATACCTACGTAATTGGTAAGTCCGGTATGGGTAAGTCTGTCTTAATGGAACGAATGGCTGACTACGATATGAAGTTTGGTTTGTCAGTTATTTTCATAGACCCTAAAGGCGATAGTGTCAACAAACTAACCGACAATAAAAATTATCAATACATTTCATTCAAACACCCGGTCAAGATTAATCCTCTAAGAAGAAAAGGTTATAAAGTTGATACCCTGATTAGAGAGTTTACTGATGTTATGGATATTATGATTACCGCCACTTCAATTAATCCCGAAGCTTCTGTTAGAATGAAAGAGATTTTATCAAAAGCGATTAAAGGATTTAAGGAAGAAGACAGAAATCTAAAATTCCTTAATGAGTTTTTAAGTTTTCAAGATGTTCGCAAGGCTTATAATTTCAGCGATCCGCAGACAAGGAAATGGTTCAACGAAATTGAAGACACAAAGAAAAGCGGATTTAAGAAAGCGAGTGATTATATAAATACAATGTCGTCTATCTCAAGCCGTCTTTCCCAGTTCTTAGATAATGATGAGATGAATCAATTTATAACTGAGGGGGAAAACGAATTTGATATATTTTCAATCATAGAACAAGGACAATCACTACTCATAAACACTAACACGAGCGATGAAGATAACCAGCGTTTTCTTTCAGCGTTAATCCTTTACTCTATATTTTCGTATATCAAAGACAATGATGTTAAAAAACCTTTAATGGTTTACATAGATGAATTTCAGACAAGCGTTAATTCTAGTTTTCCTTCATTACTTCAATTCGCAAGAAGCTGCCAAGTTGGGTTTACTTTATCACACCACGATTTTTTAGAAATCAATCCTAAAGTCTTAAGCTCCATATTTGGTATTGTCAGTTCGTTTGTTGTTTTTAATTGCGGAGATACCGAAGCCGAAAGATTATCAGCAGTAGTAAGAGCAAAGAAATCTGATTTAATGGACTTGCCGGATTACCACGCTTATTTAAGATTAGGAACTAGTAACAGCTTAATAAAAACATTTCCACCACTACAAAATACATTTCAACCACCGCATGAAGAACAAACCCAGGAGCCGGTCTATAATTTTTTATCTAACGATTGGATTGTGGTATAATTTAAGAGCCAAACATTTCTGGGAAGACCTTAAATGAACTGAACTTGCACACCAAGTGCCAATAGACCAACAGACATACCGCAAGGCTAACCGGTTGATAAGACCCTAGTCTGATTGGGAATGTCCAGCGGTTCGGTTATGATAAGTCAGAAAGTTGAGGACAAGGCTTTTTGAATATTATTTTTGGCAAAGCACTTAGATAAGAGGCCCGGGAAACCGGGTCTTTTACTTTCCCCTTGTTGTGATATAATATAATCAGGAGTTCCTTAAAATCTGTGGTCAAGTTATGTTTAGTCAAGTCAATGTTATGTCAAAGTACGAAAAATATGTAACGATTAGTGATACCAGTAATAAAGATTTTACTGTGTATTCTATTCTTAATATTAAAGATGATGGGGATGGATTCCCTTATAATAAAGGAAATAAATTAGCGTCATATAGTTATATTCAAGAAAAATTTAAAAGCCTTACTGGAAAAGTCCTTACTATTATTGACGCTTCTATGCCAGAAGGTAAGCAGAGTAAATGTGTTAAAGATTTAATAAGAAAAGAGTTTGTTGGTATGTTTCAAGAAACTGCTGATGATTTATTAGATATGTCTGGTTACCCCACTCTTCCAGATAATGTATCAGAGTTACCACAAACAATGTCTAATAAGGAAATCTTAGGTGCTTAATTAATTTAATTTAAAAACTAACATTAAGTTGACCGCAGTTTTTAGGGAATTAACGAGCCAGGGAAACCTGTTTTTTTTATACACCTATGGTATAATGAGAGTATATCGTTCATTAAATCATAGGAGTAAGCAATGAGTGAATTTATTAATTTTTCCGAAGTAAGCCAGAAAATATCTTTTCAATCAGTATTGGATTGGCTTAACATACCATATACCGCCACGCAGCAGGGGGAGTTAAAAGGCGAGGGATTTATAGTAACCACCGCTAAAAATTTATACTTCAATCCTAACGGTCAGGATAAAGGAAGTGTTATTAACTTTCTTTCAAAGCAGAAAGGACTAGATTTGAGAAGCGCAGCCTTAGAGCTTAAAAAACAATTCTTGACAGAAGCTAAAGAACCAAAGCGAGAAATCCCTAACCTAGAATTACATTACTGTAAATTCCTAGAGGATAAAGGGATCTCCGAAGAATCAGCCAAGCAACTTGAAATCGGTTTAGTTAAACAGCATTCAATAATGGCCGGTAGGATAGTTTTTAAGACTTATGACGAAAGCGGTCAGCATTCCGGTTATGTCGGGTATAACTTTCAGAAAGACGAATGGTTTTTTCCTAAAGGGTTTAAGCGCACTCTGTATAATCCGCTTAGATTAACAGAAGGAGAAATAACCTTAACAGTAAATATTTTCTCTTGTGTTAGCCGAATTCAGGAAGGAACGCCTTGCGTAGCTTTGATTGGAAAAACAATGACCGACATTCAAGCCGAGCAGTTATCCAAGTTCACCCGTGTAAGCCTTGTCCACCCCGAACCGGATAACATTGTTGCGAGGATTGCGAAGTCAGTATTTGTTAAAGTTGTTTGTACATAATATCTGTACAATTGTACGTAAATCGCCCCGATTAAAAGGGGCTTTTTTATTATGATTTACTCTTTTAACTGTAATAACGTGAAATCTTATTCTAATCTTTAATATTTCACGATTATACTTGACAAACTTTTATGATGTGCTAAGATGATAGTAGATACCCCCAGGGGGTGTGTTGAGAAATCATATTATGGACAAATACCTGTCTTATATTCAAGACTTAGATGATAAAGAATTTCGCATTTTTATATGTAGTATGGTTTTAAAACTCCCTAGAGGGTATGTATCCAAAACAACTAACCTAACCACTAAAGAAATAGACGATAAGATTAGAATGTTAAAACAACAAAAAGAATATATGTATCTAAAAGAACTGATAACCGAGGCTGTAATGGCGAATATGGTATAATATAATTAGAGTTAGGAAATAGTTTCACCTTATGGGGCGTCAGCCCTATTCGGCTACAAGCTGAAGATATGGCGAACATTTCATTAAGTAATATTTAGCACAACCAAAGGAGGCACTACCCCCTTATTGTGCTTTTCTCTTTATGTCAGAATTAAAAGATGATAAAGAAATAAACATTGGTCAAATATTACTTAAGAACGGTATCATTACTCTTTTTGGAGAAATAGAAGAAGAAGAAATATTGGAAACTATAAAAAAAATAATCGCACTTAATAAATTTGGCGTTAAGGAGATAACCCTGTATCTAAATTCAATAGGAGGTAGAGCAGACGACGCATTTGCTTTAATAGATGTTATTAACCAGTCTAAATCTAAAATTACAATAATAGGTTTAGGGGCTATACAATCTTGTGGTTTATTAATCTTAATGTCTGGTCATAAAAGGCTTATTGGTAAAAATGCTTCAATATTATCGCATCAGTATTCTTGGAATAGCGAAGGAAAATATCACGAATTAAAAGCTTGTAGGGTTGAGGAGGAAAATACTAAGGATAGAATGATTAATCATTATTTGAAATACACCAAACTATCAAGAAAAACTATTGAGAAAGAATTGTTATGTGATAGTGATGTATGGTTAACAGCAAAGCAATGTTTGAAATATAACCTTGCTGATGAGATATATAAATAATATGCCAGAAGTAGGACGCCCACTAAAATTCAAATCAGTAAAAGAACTTCAAAATAAAATTGAGGAATACTTTGAATTAACCCCAAAAGATGAATGGACAATAACTGGATTAGCGATTGCTTTAGATACTTATAGAAGTGTTTTAATTGACTATGGTTCGGGAAAATATGACGAAGACGATAAAGATTTTTCCAACACGATAAAAAAGGCTAAGCTAAAAGTTGAGAACGGATATGAAATTGATTTGAAAAAACACGGCAGAACAGGAACAATTTTTGCGTTAAAGAATTTTGACTGGAAAGATAAAACAGAAACAGATATTACTACTAAAGGGGAGAAGGTTGGTGGCTTTAATTATATAGTTCCAAATGACAACGATAACTCCAACAATAAAACCGCTTCCTAAGCAACACCTAGCGTGGCAGAAACTTTTAGATACAATAACTAAATATATCCTTTTTGGTGGTGGAGCTGGAGGAGGTAAATCTTGGTTAGGCTGTGAATGGTTGTTGGTAATGTGTTATCAATATCCTAAGACTAAATGGTTCATTGGTCGTAAAGAACTAAAACGCTTAATGGCTAGTAGTTACGAAACATTTAAAAAGGTCTGTTCATTTCATAAAATACCCGACAGCGACTGGAAATTAAACGGTCAGTATAACTACATAGAGTTTATTAACGGATCTAAGATAGATTTGTTAGACGTTAACTTTGAGCCGAAAGACCCAATGTTTGAAAGGTTTGGTTCGTTAGAATATACTGGAGGTTGGCTTGAAGAAGCTGGAGAAATAGATTTCAAAGCTTTTGATGTTTTAAAAACTAGAGTCGGCAGACACTTAAATAAGGAATATGGATTACACCCTAAACTTTTAATAACCGCTAATCCTAAAAAGAACTGGTTAAAAAGATTATTCTATTTACCGTTTTTAGCCGGAACCCTTAAACCAACTTATGCGTTTATACGTTCTCTTTATTCGGATAATCTTTATACCTCTGATATTTATGGAGAACAATTAAATGAAATATCTGACAAGGCGACAAGAGATAGATTAAGAGATGGTAATTGGGATTATGATGATGATAAGGCTTGTTTGATTAATTCTAATGCGGCTAAAGATATTTATACTAATACGGTTGATGATGGGGAAAAATATGCCACTCTTGATATTGCTAGATTTGGTAAAGACACAACTAAGCTTTATTTGTGGAAAGGTTTTAAAAATTATAAACGTATTACTTGGCATTATCAAGACACCGAAATTACCGCTACAAAAGTTAAAGAAGTATTAGCAGAAGAAAGAATCCCATTCAGTCACGTTATTGCTGATGAAGTTGGTGTTGGTGGTGGTGTGATTGATAAGTTAAGAGGGATAAATGGTTTTATAGCTAACTCAAGACCGCTTGAAAATCCCAATGCTATTCCTGTTAAAGTAATTAGAAATGGTAAAGAAGTTGATATTGTTCCAAGGGAAAATTTTGCTACTCTTAAAGACCAATGCGGTTATCTCTTAGCTGAAAAAGTTAATTCTCACGAAATGAAACTAGATATAGATGATGAATCAGAGAAAGATAGAATATCTGAAGAAATTGGAGAGCTAAAAGACTTAACTCCGGATGAAGATGGTAAAAAACGATTAGTTCCTAAAGATATAATAAAAGAAAATATTGGAAGAAGCCCCGATGATTTAGACAACCTTATAATGAGAATGTGGTTTGTTTTAGAAAAAAAAGATGATAATAAAAAATTCCAAGAAATAATGAGAAAAAACGAGGAGGAATATAATCCAACTCCTCATAAATAATATGAATATCATAACTCAGCCGAACTCACAAAAGATGGTATATTTAATCTTGAATGAGGTTAATGCCTTTAAAACAAGAACAATAGATTTGTCAGATAGAAAAACATTTAACCAATACGAAACAATTCAAGAAAACATTACTCATCAGAATAAAGGTTTTCTTACTGAACTTGCCCCAGGTCAAGCTGATGACAGAGAATCTTATGACATTATTTCTCCAATGATTGAAACCGGAGTGAGTAATACTGATTTAGATACAAGTAACATTGATACTTACACAGATGACCCAGATTATCAAGCACAAGAATTATTGTCAAATGTTCTTATAAAGAGATACAACAGACAGACTAATCAAGGTGTTGTTCTCAATGAAATGGTTTATCAGTTTTTTGATGATGGCAATATTATTGTTAGACGAGTTGACGGTGAAGGAGAAATATACAGACCAGTATTACCGCAGAACTTAATCGTTGTTGACCCTTCCGCAAGAACATTAGAAGATTCCGCAGTTATCGAACGCAATACAATGAACCAGTCAGAAGTTAGAGGAGTGAAGGGTTGGGAGAATACTGACTTATTATTTAATTATTGTGATCTAAGTGAAACTGATTTAATTCCGTATTACGAGATATTTTATTTCTATGGTGACTTATCTAAGAAACGATTAGGTAATCTTAAGAAAGAAGTTCACGGTACTAAGTATAAATACACTAAAGGAGATAACAATAATTATGTTCAAGCTGTCGTTGTAATTGCTAGAGCTAAAGATGGAGTTAGAAATGAAGAAGGAAAAGAAATACCCGGATTTGTGTTATTCGCCGAAGAATTAAAACCGCAGACTATCAAGGTCACTAAGAGAATAAAGATAAAACGCTATAAGCCTTATGAGTCTGTAAGACTTGGTAAGTTTAACGGAAGGTTTTGGGGAGAGGGTTATAGAGAAATTGGCAGACCATATCAGAACAGAGCGAATGAATTAGGCAATCAGATTAGAGATGTAATGAAGCTTGCTTCTAAGATGGTATTCTGGTCTTCAGATACAACAATAGCCGGAAAGAATATATTATCATCTATTAAGAACGGACAGATATTACAAGCAAAAGATTTAAACCTTCTTAACAATGTATTCCCCAACCTTTCTTTATTTGCCGAAGAATGGAATCGTAATATAAACGAATGTCAAAAAGCCTTAAAAGCTTTTGAAGCGGCATCGGGAGAATCATTACCATCAAGCACATCAGCCACCGCAGTTGTAGCCCAGACTCAAGCGATAGGAAAATACTTTGACTTAAAGAGAGAACGCTTTGGATTATTTCTATCCATTGTTTACAAGCGTTGGGTATTACCGGATTTATTAAAAGGATTAGATGAAGAAGAAGTTGTTGAGTTAGTCGGTGATATATCTTTCATAGATGATATAATTACCGCCCACGTTAAGGGCTTGATTATAGGAAATGAAATGTTACAGCTTGCCCTATCAGGTGGAACAATGTATAAAGAAGCATTTGATTTATTAGTTGAGCAGAAGAAACAGGAACTAATGAAGCAGACAAAACTATTCGCAACTATTCTAAAAGATTTCTTTAGGGGTATTGAATTATTTGTTGGTATTAATGTAACCGGAGAAGGATTTAATAAGCAGAATAAACTTACTAACATCTTAAAAATGGTTGAGTATGAAACTGATCCACAGAATAGACAAGATGATTTGAATGAAGCCCGTCAAATGTTAGGTCTCAAGGTTAGAAAAGGAAATCCCGCACCACAAATGCCAAATACCCAATTACCAAATACGAATGATATGCCAATGATAGAAAAATCGGCTGTCAACACTCAAGGCGTAAATGCTAGTATGGTATAATATAAATATGAAATACGACCTTAATAATTTAGAATATCTGGACGAGTTGAAAGAAGCTGCTTACTCTAAGGCCGGAAAGATTATTGTTGATTTCCTCAAAGCGGAATTAGGAAAAATTAATCTTGATAGCATTGATGAAGAAAAGACCGCAGAAGAAATTGGTATTAATTACAAATCAATTAAGGCAACGAAGGAGTATCTTAAAAAGTGTTTAAGTTATTTAATATAACAGTCAGCAAGACAAATGTTTTGTTAACTGTACACAACTATGTCAAAGGACATTAAAGAGCCTAAGTTAAAAAATGAAGGCGAAATTCGTGAAGAAGTTATTAAAGATTATGGTTTAGATGCTAATGAAGAAGCTAATAAACCATTTATTGATAAGTTGACTTCCGAGCGATTAGAAACCCAGAAGAAGATTAGCACCGCTATTGGACAGAAAATAAAAATCAGAGATGGAAAAGATTTTTATAAGAAGGTCTTAGAAGATGCGAAGCTTGACCCAAAGACGGGTAAACCTCTGGAGGAAGAAAAGAAATTAAACAATCAGGTTGACGAAAGTAAATTTGTTACAAAAGATGAGTTCGCAAGAACACAACTTAGACAAACAAATTCTTTTATGACCGATGATGAGTTCAATTTCGTGGAAGCTTTTGCTAAGGGAAATAACATTGATTTCAAGAAAGCTTTAGACAATCCTATTGTCAAAGAACATTTTGAAAACATTGATATTAATTCCCGAATAGCCGGAGCGACTGGAGCGCCCTCAAGCAGATTTAGAAAATCTGAAAATGAGGACGACAAAGCATCTAAAGAATTTGATAGGGATTTACCTGTCGGATTCTCATCTAAGAAAAACTAACTAATAAATTTATGGATTTCAGATTAAAAGACGGAGAGAAAGTCCGCACCGTAAAAGCCTTAAAAGCTTCGGGGACTGTTCTTGAGGCCGGAGATTTAGTTGAACTAAGTTCTGGCTTAATAATCAAAGCTACCGCTACCGCCGCCGCTATTGCGTGGTGTCCAAATGGTGGTGCTGACGGCGAAACAGAAGTTGACGTTACTGTTGGTAACGACTTCTCATTACTTGGTACTGGTGATGGTAATTTTGCTGATGCTTACAAAGGCACAGAGGTTGATTTAGCCGGTACTACTAATTTAGTAATTGATGTTACTGGTGGTACTACTTATAAGGTCTTAAAGTTTGGTATTGACAAAGACACCGGCGTTGTCGGTTCTACTGCTAATATCACTGTTAAGATCAACAAACCTTTGTTCTAAATAATTAATTTAACTTTTTTACTCGTATGACTTACGAATACGCATTACAAAAGGTCAAGGGGATTAAGAAATCCTTTGACAATGCTATGGCTAACGCCATTGACCAGTATCGGGATAACCGCATTGTTGACCTTTACCCTACCACGGAAGTATTTGAAATATATACTTCCACCGAAGGTATGTCCGGTGTTAAGGAATTATCTAATTCCGAAACTCCTCCGGTTCTTACCTTACAAGATGGCTACTCAGTCCAGATCACTGAAAAAAGATTTGGTGGAGCTATCGAATTAGACGAAGAAGAATATCGCAGAGAAGCTAACGACAGTTCTACTAAAGTTCAGACTGCCTTAATCCGCAAGAGAAATAAATTAATGATTGCAGCTAAAAATTATTTCTTAGAGGAAATGTTCAAGTTTTTGAATTATGCCTTTGCGACTACTTATTATGCTGCTCCTGATGCCGCCGCTTTATGTGCGACTCACACTTGGAAGTCCGGTACTACTTTCGCTAACAATGTAACTTCTAAGATTTCTCAGACTGCTATTGATACCTTAGAGGAATACGGTGGTGCTATGGTTGATAGTTCTGGTGTTCCAATGCCTTTAGACTTTGACACTATCGTTGTTAAGAAAGGCTCTGCTAATGAGAGAGAAGCATTAAAGCTTTTTGCTTATGGTATCAAACCGACTGCTGTTGCTGATATAAATATTTACGAGGGTTCAAAGACTATTGTATCTACTCCTTATATCACCACTGCTAATAAGAATTATTGGTTTGCTATCGCTTCTAAAGACCCGAATGGTAATCCGTTGAAAATGGGTATCGGTGAATATCCGACTTTAAGAGAACCGATTAAGCAGAATAACGAAGCTATTCGCACTAACTGCACGGGCTTTTGGAAAGCCGGGATCGTGAATATGCCTTACAGCATTTATTGTTCAACTGGTGCTGCCTAGTCCTTAACAATTCAATTCTTTTCTGATAAAATATAAATGGGTTCTTAGCGGAAGTAATTAGGGGGTAGGTGATATCTGCCCCCTAGCCCAATCTTAATAATTAATATCACTAATTATGGGGGAAACAAAACAATGTCTTTATTGTCATAAAGATTTTATTAAAAAGAATGAAGGTCAAGAACAAAAGTATTGTTCTCGTATATGTGGAAGAAAATATTGGCGTAAAATATCTGGTAAAGAGAAAAATAAAATATCTCAAAAGAAACAAGATGATAAACATAAACTTGTTCCGTCTAGAAGATTCTACGAAATAAAATACCAAGCCAATATCCGCAAACATTCCTTTCTACTTTCCTTTGAACAATTTATGACTTTCTGGAATGGCACTTGCCATTATTGCGGAGAGAAAATAAATGGAATAGGAATAGATAGAATTGACAGCTCAATCGGTTACGAAATTAAAAATTGTATTCCTTGTTGCTCAACTTGTAACAAGATGAAAAATACTCAAACACAAAACGAATTTATTGACAGATGTAAAACCATCGTTAATAGATTTATTAATTAATACTGCCTAGGCGAAATTCCTAGACTCATAAGAAATATATGTCTCATAAATACGAACACATCTCAACTGGTAATGGATTTTCCGTCAAGAACGGAGAAACTGTTACTCAGGTTATTACTCAAGCGGGTTTAATCAAGGGTGATATTAAAGAATCATTAGCTCAAGGTTCTGTTTATATCGGTGATGCTTCTGGTATTACCTCTGAACTATCTGTTAAGGGTGACGGAAAAATACTGGTTGGCAACGGAACAACCGCAACTAGTGTTTCAGTTTCCGGTGATGCTACTTTAGCTAATACTGGTGCTTTAACTATTGGTAGCGATAAAATCACTACTACTAAAATATTAGCCGCCAATGTTACTTTAGCCAAATTAGCTGCCGGTATTACACCATCTCACGTAGTCAAATTTGCTAAGCTAGGTAGTACAATTACTACTACAGCTTTAGCAGGTTTAGTTGTTGGAGATATTGTTATCAGATTTGAAGCGGCGGGTACGGTTGTGGTTGCCCTTTGTGGAACTACAGACACCTTACCGGCTGACCCAGCTGATACTGATTGGGTTATCGTTTTAAGAGCTGCTGCTTAGTAGCTATTTAGGGTTCTCTTTTTAAGAGAGCCTTATAATAAATATTAAACATAAAATTATGATTAATTTCAAAACACCTATTACAGATGAAAGCGGAGAAGTAGTTAAACAAAATTGGAACACGAAAAAGATTGTAAGAGGGAAACAAGTTGACGGAACAGTTAACCGAGAAACTACGCTAGAGGATTTAACCCGTTTGGCCTTACTAGGTTCTTATGATGATGAAAAAGATGATGATATTTTACCTCGCTATCAGTTGTTTAGAAAGATTTACGGAAAAGAAGAAGTAGAATTAACATATAAAGAAAAGAAATTATTAAAACGCTTTATCTGTAAAAAGCACGGAGTGTTATTTGCCGGTCAAGCATTAGAGTTAATAAACTAATATGCCACAATTATTTAATTACAGAGGTCGCTGGTACACCTTAGAGCAATATCAAAAACTCTTAAATCCAGTTGAGGTAAAGGAAGAAGAAAAAGTTAAAGAAGTAAATCCATCCGAAGAAGTGAAAGACGAACTAGAGCCGCCAGAAGAAGTGAAACCAACCTTAAAGCCTAAGACTAAAAAATCTAACAAAAAATAATATGCAAGATTATATCTTAAAAGCTATTAGAGCGAGTTTAGTTTTAACCGACTCTTATGTAGCCGGAACTGTATTAGACTTAGCCGCTAAATATAACAGAGCAGTTTTATTACTTGATTTTACTGTTGGGAGTTTAACTACTTCTGAAATTAAAATTGAGTATTCTCCTGATAATACTAACTGGTATCAAGAAGTCGCCAGTTCTACCACCACGGGAACAATAACCGAAACCCTAGCTGTCCATCAGATTGGTGCGACTGGTAAATATCGTATCCCGCTTATTATCGCTGATCGCTATATGAAAGTATCTGTTAAAGGTACAGGAACAATGACTAATTCATTAATGAAAGTTGACGCTGTCTTAGTATCAACCGAAAACTAATATGAATATTCTAAACTCCGCATCAAAATTAGTCTTTGTCTTAATGGCCATTGCTGTTATTACTTTAACATCACTAGGCGTTGTTGAGGCAAAAGATTTTATTTCATTAGCCCTAATGGCTTTCACTTATTATTTCACTAGGGATAGAGGGAATACTCAAAGTCCAGCCTAATTTATGTCAACCATTAAAGAACTAGAATCAAAGTTTATGGAAGAAGTAAAAAACATAAACGATAAGCTAAACCAATTAGCTTTAGACGTTGCTAGTTTACCTGAAAAGATTTTAGAAAAGACCGATTCAAGATACGCTTCTAAAAACGTTGAGAAAGCTGTATATGGATTTCTAGGGGCTGTATTTCTAGCAGTATTTTACGCAGTATTTGAATTAATAAAAAAATAGTTCTTTACAAGGAGGTATAAAGTGAGAAATAAAAATCCTAAATGGATTGCCGTTAGTTTAATAGGCAGTAATGAGGGATTAAAGGAAAAGTTTTTTTGTTCAACTTGTGGAGATATTTGCGAGAGAATAGAAAAACTAAACGCACAGCCGAAAGATTGTATTAATCAATCAAGGCTAGAAAACTTTAGACAGATTTTAACTACTTTAGAACCCGCCTAACAGCCTCACACCCGGAGCTTAAACGCTCCGTCTTACAAATTAAAAATAAAGATATGACCAATGACAATTCTAAAAGACAAGAATGCCAGATATACAGTAGAGTTTGTGGTTGGTTAGTTCCAAGACATAGAATGAACCCAGGTAAAATGGCAGAACGAATGGATATGAAATATTACAAAGTCTAGTATGTCACTAAATAATAACAACACAATAGCAGAATTTATCGGATTTATCGCTTTCCTAATTTCTTTTGTCCAAGCGATAATAAATAACTACGCTTTTGGATTAGCACTAATGATTAGCGGTTGTGCTTATTTAGTTGTTGTTATCGTAGTAAATTATATTATCAATTTTTATGACCGGTATTAATAATCTTACCTATCTAAGTCAAAGAGATCCACGTTGGGCTAACACTAAAATTGGAAATAGTAATACTACTATTGGAAGATATGGTTGTGCCATTACTTGCCTATCAATGATTTCCCAATTTTTTGGTTGTTATCAATTACCCGATGAAATAGCTAAGAACGCTAAAAATTTTGAAGATGACAGTATTGTATGGATACAATTAAACTTCCCAAAGTTTTCTTTTAGGTGGAGAGAAGGGAGTTTATGGAATAACGCCGAAAATAAGATTGATATGGAAATGTTAAAATCTTATATGGCCGGAGAGTCAAACAAAAAGAATACTGAGGATAGAGCTGTTATGCTAGAAGTCGCAAATCGTTCTCATTGGGTTTTAGCTTTATGGCCTACTTATGATGATGATATTTTAGCCATTGACCCTTGGACTGGAAAGACTTGCGAAGTATTAAAGACTTACGGAAATATTACAGGGGCTTCATTGTTCGTTAAGTGGACTGATAAAACTAAAGGGGCTTGGAGAGGTAAAATGTCACCAGTAGCCCCAGATTATTCTTAACGTAGAGCCTCAAAAAGGCCTCAAATTCGCACGATAGGCTTAAAAACGCATAAATAGACATATATGAGCTTTAATTTAGTAAATCTTAGGTCGGACGCTAGATATCTAGTTTTCGGAAATAGCACTAATACTGAATACGCCGATACTGATTTAGACCGCAATATTAATAGGTGGTATAACACTATCCTTTCTTGGATTTTGTCTGCTAACGGAGATTGGCAGGTCAATGGAGATTATGCCACTACTTCAATAGTCGCTTTACAAAGAGAATATATTTTACCGACTGACTTATTAAAACTGAATGAGGTTTATATTAAGTCAACAAGCACAGGTGATTATTTAAAGGCAACACAACGAGATTTATCGGCATTACAATACAATGAGGACTATAAACCGGCCACGCCGGAATTTGATGTTTTAGATAATTCTCTTTTCATCTATACACCGGAAGACGCAATCGGAGCAGTTACAGACGGATTAAAATTAGTCTATCAAAAAGATTTGACAGAATTATCAGGAACTCTAGCACCTAATTTATCCGAACCTTTCAAGAGAGGAATTTCAATCGGAGCCGCTTTAGATTATTGTATTGCTAATGAGGAAAATTCCAAAGCTAAAAGTCTAAAAGTTTTGTTAGATGAAATGGAAGTCAAATTAAAAGAATATTATTCAACTAAATCAACTGCTAGAGAAGTGCGAATAATCTCAGCAGAAGAAAATTATATTTAATAACTAATTTATAAAATTATGTCAGTAGCAATGACCAAGGTAGATAAGTTCGTTCTGAACTTAGGAAGCAAAATTTTCAATCTTGCCTCCGACCAACTAAAGGTAGCTTTAACTAACACAGCCCCAACCGCTTCAACTGTTAATCAGTATTCTGATTTAACCAGTCCTTTAGCGACAACTAATCTTTCAGGGGCAACTCCGTTTAATATAACCACAACGAGTTATACCCAAACAAGTGGAACTGCTAAATTAATTTTAGCTGATTTAACCCTAACAGCAACCGGAGCTGTCGGACCATTCCGGTATATTGTTCTTTATTCTGACACCGCAACGAATGACGAGATTATTGGTTTTTATGATTACGGTAGCAGTGTAACTTTAGCGTCGGGCGATACTTTCACTATTGATTTTGACGCAAGCAATGGAGTATTAACTGTTGCTTAGTTTTAGTAATAGAAATTAAAATATGGCCTTATCTGACAATCTAATCTCTTGGTGGAAACTAGACGAGTCGTCAGGTAATGCCTCCGATAGTGTTGGAAGTAATACATTAACAAATACTGGAGTGACATTCGCTTCCGCTAAAATAAATAATGGCGCTGTTTTTGACGGTGCTATCACTACTTATTTAGAAAAAACAAATTTAACAGGAGTAACTTCTTTTTCCTTAAGTTTCTGGATTAATGTATCTACTTGGAATTCTGTCAATGCTATTATTGACCATCTTGCCGGTGCTAGCGGTTATCGCTTCTGGGGAGGGACTGCTTGGAGTGGATTATTATTAACAATGAACGGAACTAACTGGACGTATGCGTGGACTCCGACCACAGGCACTTGGTATCATTTTGTTTGGACATTTGATAGCGGAACTGCTTATTTATACCTAAATGGAAATACAACTCCAGTAGATACTAAAACTGGTTTAACATTAACAGATTTATCGACCACCACATTTGCGCTAGGAAATAGAGGAGCTCACGACCAAAGATTTACTGGCTTACTAGATGAAGTTGGTTATTGGTCAAGAGCAATCTCTAGTAGCGAAGTGGCCGAGTTATATAATTCCGGTTCCGGTCTTACTTATCCTTTCCCTATAGCCTATTCAATCGTAACTTCAGCGGTATCGTATGCTTTAACAGGGATAAATTTATTACTTGCTAAGGGCTGGAAACTAATTACAAGTGTTAGTGATTTTACCCTAACAGATATTAATATTTCACTTCATAAAGTAATTAATATATTAACTGGAGTCGCTAGTTACACTTTAACCGGCATAAATATAAATGTCCTTAGACCAATTATAAATTTGGTGACCAGTGTAGTTGATTACACTCTAACCGGAATAAGTATAGGTCTATATAAAGGCACGGGGATATTTGCGGAAGTTTCTAACTTCACTTTGACCGGAATAGACACAATATTTACTAGAGGAATAAAATTAATTACCGAAGCCACTAATTATATTCTGACCGGAATTAACGCCCTGCTAATAAAATCACTTAATATTATTACGGAGGTTGTTGATTATACCTTAACAATGATACCGGCAATATTTGTTAAAGCATTTATTTTTATTCTAGCTGTTGGAGAGTTTACTTTAACAGGGATAAATACCGCGTTTACAGTGAGTAGAAAAATATTTATTGAGTCGGTTGTATTTACTTTAACAGGAATAGATGTTTTATTATTAAGACCGATTAGAAATTTTGCGGTAGCAGTAAGCAATTATGTATTGTCTGGATATTCTATATCATTTAGCGGACGAGGAGATTGGACTTGGTTACGCCGGACAAAACCCACCACTTCATACACCTTAAGAACAAAGCCGACAACCGCATATTCTAACAGGGTAAAGCCCACCACTATTTGGACTAACAGAACAAAACCATAAAAAACACCACCCTTGCGAGTGGCGTAAATAGAACGTAACTATTTATTCAGTTGAGATAGCTTTAAGTCAAACAGTTCTTTAATCTTTGGAAACTTCTTACCGAAATTCTTATCAGTTACATATTGGACAAAATAATCAGCAACACTTTCTTGAAGTTTTAATTCGTCAGTCGGATAATCAGTTGAATAATAAAATTTAGGAGAGGGATATTTCGCAATTAATTCTTTCACTTCCTTGTCCTTCATAAATAAAGCGTGTCCGGTTTCGTGATAAAGAGAAATATTCGGATCGCACCAATCAGATAAAGTCAGCGAGATTACTTTTTTAGATGAATAGTAAGTGCCACACACACCAAGTTTGGGCGTATCAGTAAAGATAACCTGTAAACCGAGAGTTAAAATAATTGTAGAAATAGATAGCGTCATGTAAACATCTTAGCACACATAAATTAATTTGTCAAGTATGAAAATCCTAAAAATAGACCAATCAAATTTTCTTAAAGGAATGTCTTTATCAGACTATTCGGGCGATAAAGGTTTTTCTCCTTTGAGTAAAGGATTTGAAGTTGACAGGCGTTCAAGCCTTGGACTCTTAACACCGGCTAGAGCATTAACAGAATATTCAACTAATCTTAGCGGAAATATTATTGCTAAAACTAAGTATAAAACTTCGGGCGGGTCTTTTAGTTACTACTCAATATCAAGCACCGGAAAAGTTTTTGAAACAATTGCGACCACAGCCGCCCATACGCTTAAAGACACTATTACAGGCAAAACATTCACAGCCGGCATTTCTTCGGCTTTAGTTTTTTTGAATGAATTATTTATTACTTCCACCGACGATATTTATCGTGATGATTTTACTTTCGGAGTAAAAGATAAAACTTGGTGGACAGTTACAAAAAACAAAACCGCATTAACCGCCGGAGTGCCTCACAAACTTTTTGATTTCAATGGCAAGATGTTTATCCTAAACGGAAATAAAATAGCCTCTTGGGATGGAACAACCGCAGTAGACGCAGCTCTTACTTTACCGACCGGCTGGATTATTACAGACGCCGCTATTGATAACGATAAAATCTATCTAACCATTACTAAGAATGTAAATGACTATGCGTGGTTTAGTGAAACAAAAATCATTGTATGGAATAGCTTCTCAACTATTACTTGGGATAGAGAGGTTAATGTATTTACCCCGGCTATTTCAGCCATAGTAAAGGCTGATCAAGGATTTATCTTTTGGGCAAGCCGAGATATGTATTTCTTTGACGGTTACAATTATCAATGGATTAGATATGTTGAGAGTTCCCCTAACTTTAACCAAGTAGAAACTTTTGGGGGTAATGTTTACTTTGTCGCTTCTAATGGAGTCGCTTCATATAACACACGCTTAAAGATTTATACTCACCCGCTTTATTACGCTAATACAATTCTAGCTATTGGTATTTGTTACCTGGATTATATAGATATATTCACAGACACAGCTAAGATGTATCGTGGAACGACTAACTCATACGCCGGTTCTACCTTTATTTCTAATTGGTATGACCTTACTAATTCTAGGATTAGAAAAATAGTCTATGGGTTTTCAAGTGTCCTAGCGACTAATTCATCTTACTCAATTAATATACTAGACGAAACAACCGCCCCTATTTATACTAATACAATTTCTAAGTCCTTAGACGGAGCTAAAACTTTAGTCGTCAGGAATAATCTTAATATCAAATTGAGCTTAGCTCAATTACAGATTACTTTTAGCAACGCCGCAAATTCCCCACTTCGTTTTATTCATATTTATTACGAACCATCAGAACAAAATGTTGGAAGATAACGGACAACTAGACACTACACAGAATATTGAAGATAATAAATTAGTAACCCCTACTAACATTAAAGTATTAGAGGGGATGTTTGAAGTTGTTGACGCAGTTCCCTCTTTCACGCCGAAAAACTTTTATGACAGCGTAAAAATATATAGTGGTAATGTTTACATTTTTAATTACAAGACAAGCACTTGGATTAATATTGGCAGTTTAGGATATACCGCTGAGAACGTAGCGAATAAAGACACAGACGGAACTTTAGCCGCTAACAGCGACACTAAATACCCCTCACAGAAAGCCATTAAGACGTATGTAGATTTAAGAGAGTTACTAGCTAACAAGGATACAGACGGAACACTTGCGGCCAATAGTGACACAAAATATCCTTCACAAAAAGCAGTCAAGACTTATGTTGACAGTAAAAATACCGACTTAACAACCTTAGTAACTGGTGAAAGTATTACAAACGGAAATGCTGTTTGTATTAAACCGGCCTATGAGGATTTTATAGCCTCTGATGACGCTTATACTTATCAAGGTTCGGGCAACTCTAATTATGGAAATGAGGAAACATTACGCATAGGTCAAGACGGAAGCGGAAATGTTTATGAGGCATGGTTAAAATGGAATATGGCCTCATTACCAGCACCAGAAATCATATTAAAAGCCGAGCTAATTATTAGTGAAAGAGTTTATACCGGCGGATCAGCGACTATAAATGTCCAGAGAGTAACCAGCGCGGATTGGGCGGAAGGAACAATTACTTTTAATAACAAGCCTTCTTTAACGGATGATATCGCTACACAATTTGGAATGCAGAAATCTTATGTTACTTCAGCGATAGGAACAAAAACTTTAGATATTACTCAGCTTGTCAGACAATGGAAAGGAGGGGCTATAAATAACTATGGCATTAATATATTCGGTTCTAACGGGGCAAGCACAGAATACGATTTAGACAGCTCCGAAACTACACTAGGCACAACATATAAACCAAGACTAAGAATTTATAAATCCAATGTCGCAGAAACCGGAGTATTTAAAGCAAACTGTAATAGCTATTTTCTTTCTAGGTGTATTGTCGGCATAGCACAAGCTAGTAAAAATATTTCCGAGAATTTATCTATTCAATATAAAGGCAGAGTTACTAATCTTAATCTAAGCTCCGAAACAGCCGGAAAGGTTTATTTAGCAAACACCGCCGGAGGGGTTGTTACCTCTAGTAATAGTTTAGAACGAATGATAACCCTTGGTAAAATTATCGCCGATGATGAATGTTTACTAGATATCCAAGACAGAGGGTTATTAATAGAAAAACTTTATACAGCTATTTCATCTACTGGAGTAAAAAGATTTTACGCTCCCTCAGACGCAAGGTTCGCAAGAGTTTATTTTAATGTCGCAAGCAGTCAATCTTTCTATGTTGATGTTTACAGGGATAATGACGGATTAGATACCTTTAACTTTGGTAATTATGTTGTAGTATCCGGTAAGTGGTGGAACTTTACTTGGGGGTCTAACTACATTGATGTTGAAAACTTATCTGAAATAACTAACATCTATTTCTATTCTTAGGTTCAATTATGCTATAATAAAATATATGAGTAAGGCAACAATTTGGAATCCAAACACAGCAGAAAAAAAAGTTATAAATGTCGGAGAGGCTATTCCGACAGGTTTTAGTTTGTGGACTGGCGGAACTGCTAGCGGACAGCAAGCACAACAGGCCATTAAGACCGTAGCTAATCCCGCCCCTATTCCTACTAACCCGACTTCTAATACTATCAGCACCGGAATAAATAATTCTAACGTTGCCTCAAGTCTTCCTACATCAAATGATAGTGCGATGAAACTTTACGCTGATAACAGTTTAACTGACTCAACAAAACTTCAATCAGAACTACAAACCAACCTAGATAAGTTTAACGCGCAAAGAATTGCAGATAATAAATCTCAACAGGAAGCAGAACAAGCAAATCTAAAAACCATTCAATCTCAAAAAGACAATCAGATTGCCGGATACGATACTCAAATGAACCCATTGAAGGATAAAGCAGTTGGAATTTATGACTCAATGCTCAATTCTATTAAGGATACTAACTATTCAGACCTGACAAAAACAAAATTAGAATTAACTAACGATATTGTCAGTTATTCCAAGATGATGAAAGAGGAATTAGATGCTAGTGCTTCTAATCCTGGTTTAGCTTCTGTATCTACCGGCAGAGCTAACGCTATTAAAGAAAACTACACTTCTAAAATCGCAGTCGCTCAAGCGGCTTCTTCTGCTATTGATGGTAACTTTAATCTAGCGTTTGACATAATGGATAAGGGGGCTAATGCGATTCAGAACTTAACGACTGACAGAATAAACTTTATTAATACTGTTCAATCATTATTCAGCAGTAAAGAAACAGACTCAAGAAATAAAATACTTTCTCTTACTACCGCACAAAAAGATTTATTAGATAAAGCTAAGGAAGACGGACAGAAAAAGATTGATAACCTTCAAAAGAATAAGGACACTATTACTGAATTATTTAAAACAAATCCAATAATTGCTTATAAGGCCGGTCTATCGTTAACGGATACACCAGAACAGTCAACTAAAAAGCTTAATGACTTGTATGTTAAGTATCCTCAATACACTCCTGATAACCAAGCCTTCATTAAGAAAGCAATGGAAAAATATTATGATGCCGGCATAACTCTTAATGATCCGATTGAAACTGTTAAGAGTAAGATACAAATGAGTAAGATTTTTGAAAAAGAAAACTCCGGTAAATTTACTCTAACCACAGATATAAATGGAAACAGTGTTGTATTTGATTCCGCTTCTGGCAATGTATCTGATGGACAAATGAGAACTGATAGAAATAACAACCCGACAGCTATGACTACTGATGTAGCGAAGTCTTTAGGATTAGTTGAGGGAGTTGATTATGTGGTAGGTGATAAATTTCCAGGCGACTCAAATCTTTATACTGCTAAGTTATTAGGTAATCCAATAGATACAACCATTAAAGCCCTTAATACTGCTGCTAATGACCCAAACAAACAAGCGTTCTTTACCCAAAGCGGTCAACAGCGTTGGAATTATATAGGATTATCAGACAAGCAGTGGTTAGCAATGACTCCTGAACAAAAGAAAAATACTATTGCTCAAATGTATAAACAAGAAGGCGGTAGCGGTGTATTAGTCAATGGTAATAATCCTAATATTTCTTCAGTTACAAAAAAACCATTATCGGAAACAGAGAGAGTATCTCAAACCTATGCTAATAGATTAGAAGATTCTAATAATATTATAAATGATTTAGAAAAAAACTTTACCGGACAATGGGAAAAGCTAAATTGGCTTATTCCTGAATTTGCTAAAAGTGAGGATAGAAAAAAAATAGAACAGGCTGAAAGAAATTTTGTTAATGCTGTTTTACGTAAAGAATCAGGGGCAGCAATTTCTGACTCAGAATTTGAAAGTGCTAAATCTCAATATTTTCCTCAAGCGGGAGATACTGAATCGGTGTTAGCACAAAAAAGATTAAATCGTCAGACCGCTGTTGATGGAATGAGATTGTCCGGTGGAATGTATCCTAGTAATAATACTTCTAGTATTTCAGATGATAATGCTTATCAAGAATACTTAAAAATAACTTCTAAAAAATAATATGGCATTAACAAGAGAACAATTTCAATCGTTAAGAGCCAAGGGTTTATCAGTTGAACAGATTGTTAAATTTGAAAGTGGAGAAAAACCTAATACTGATGTTAAACTTAATACTAGCCAAAAACTTGGTAATGTTTTATTAGGAGCAGGTAAAGGCGTATTAAATACTGCTCTCGGTGTGTCTAGTTTAGGTTCAAAAGCATTACAAACATTAATGCCATCTAAAGCCTTGGGAGATAGTAATACAAAAACATCTGCTGATTATATAAAAGATACCGGAATATCTACACCAACTAATAATTATCAAAAGGCCGGTTTTTTTGGAGAGCAAGTTGCTGAGTTTGCTGTTCCCGCCACTAAATTAGCAAAAGCAGAAAAAGGATTATCTCTTGGAACAAAACTATTATCAAGAGCAGTTACATCAGGAGCTGTTGCTTCAGTACAAGAAGGTAAAATAGGAAAAGGTTCTGCTATTGCCGCCGGAACGGAATTAGCATTGCCAGTTATTGGAAAGGCAATAAAGCCAGCGACTCAAATTATAAGTAGATTGTTTACTGGATTAGGTTCTGGTTTATCCGGAGTATCTTCTAATACATTAAAAACAATTTATGATAATCCAAAAGTCGCACAAGATATTTCTAAAAAAATACTAAATGAAGGTCAAGAAAGCATATTAGAATCTAACGCTAAAACAATATTAGAGGGTGTTTCTAAAATAAGAAAAGAAGCACGCAATATGTATGGAAAGGGAATAGAAACATTATCTAAAACAGATATTAAACCAGAGGTATTAAAAAATAATTTATCAAGTCTATTAAATAAAAATGGAATAATCGCCACCGAGAATGGTCTTGATTTATCAGGATCTGAAATATTAAGCAGCCCCATACAACAAAGAGCTAAGAACTTAATTTTAGAATTGAATGATAAAGTTGGCGCAAGTGGTAAAGATATTAGAACTTTTATGGACAAATTACAGTCCTCTAAATTTAAGTCTTCATTAGACCCAGATAGAAAAGCATTTAATAATCTTATTAGTGATATAACTACTGGATTAAAAAAATCTATTAATGAATCTACCGATAAACTCAAAGAAATAGATTCTAAATATTCTAAAGAAATGTCTCTAGCGGAAGGAGTCCAAAATATATTTGGTAAAGTTAATTTTAAGAACACCACAGAACTTAATAGAGTAGCAAAAAAACTTGAGGGATTATTTTCTCAAAAAGGATTAGACCCAAAAACTGTTGATAATTTCTTAACTAGAATTGGTAGTAGTCCATCAAAATTTAAGACATCAGAAGCGGTTAGAAATATAGCAACCAAAGCGACAGGAGCTAACACTAAGGGATTAAGTATAGGAGAAATAACACAACAAATTACAAGCTCTATTGTAACTCCTAGTATGGTTAAAAATATAGCTATTTATTCAGGGGTCGGAGAGAGTATTATAAAATCAATAATCAAAAATACATCTCCAACAGCAAGGGCAGCAATAATAAAAAGCCTTATAAATGAAAATAAAAAGACCGCCAATTAAGGCGGTTCTTTTTTAATTGTTTAATAAGCTCCAAACAAAGTGAGCTAACAAGGTTGCCCAAAATACTTTCCAAAACATAAATTTATTATTATAGGGTTGAACACCCTCTTTTTATTATTTAGTATTATTACATATCTTTTAGTTTTTGTCAATACATTAATATTCATTTCTGATAGTTTTGCTACCCATCTAACGCTTCACCAGAGCCTCAAAACAGCCCCAAATTCGTTCGGAATGCCAAAATATGTATTAATAGGCGTTCTTTTTATTCCTGGCTAAAAACGACATAAGTATTCTATTTTTTTCTTAAATTATAAAAAGCGTCAAATATTATTAAGGGAGGAAGTATGCCAACCCTCAAAAATTTAATTGATTATATAAGACGAAGGTGGTTTGTCGTTATAATCATTACTGTCCTTTTACTGTTTACAATTTTTATTTGGTTGAAGAATTTTGATTTGTTATAGGAGATGTTAAATGAACTTAAGTAAAGTAGTTATTGAGAATTATAAATGCTTCAAAGGAAAATTTTGTCTTGAATTAAACAAAGGTCTAAATATTATAGTCGGTGATAATGAGGCTGGTAAGTCAACTATTCTTGAAGCAATCCATTTAGCATTAACCGGCGTTCTTAACGGAAGATATTTAAGGAATGAACTGACACAATATATTTTCAATAATGATGTAGTTGATGAATATGTTAAAAATATTTCAGAAGGGAGGGCGGCAGTCCCTCCTTACGTTCTGATTGAAGTATATATTTCCGGTGATGACCTTCCATTATTTGAAGGTGATGGGAACAGTGAAAAGAAAAAAGAATGTGGTATATCTTATAAAATTTCTTTTGACGATAAAAATAAATCGGAATATGAAGAACTTGTTAAAACCAAAAACATAAAAACAATTCCAATCGAGTATTATGATATTTCTTGGACATCGTGTGCGAGAGAAAGTATAACTGCAAGAAGTATCCCAATTAAATCAGCGTTAATAGATTCGTCAAATAGTAGATATCAGAATGGATCTGATATTTATATCTCAAGAATTATTCGCGACCATTTAGAGGATAAGGAAATTGTTGATATTTCTCAAGCTTATAGAAAAATGAAAGAAATATTTATGGAAGAAGCAGCGATTAAAGCTATTAATGCTAAAATAAAAACTGCTACTAAAATATCTGATAAAGACGTTAAACTTTCAGTTGACCTTTCATCAAAAAATGCTTGGGAATCTAGTTTAATGACTTATTTAGACGACGTACCTTTTCATAATATTGGTAAAGGCGAGCAATGTATAATAAAAACTAATCTAGCTCTAGATTATAAAAAATCAAAAGAAGCTAATGTTATTTTACTTGAAGAGCCTGAGAATCATCTATCGCATTCTAAAATGAATCAATTAATAAGTAGTATCAAAGATAATTGCGAAGGAAAACAAATTATTATCTCAACTCATAGTAGTTTTGTTGCTAATAAACTTGGATTGGAAAACTTAATTATTCTAAATGATAAAAAAACGGTAAGATTGAATGACATTAGTCCTGACACTAAAGAATTTTTTGAAAAATTATCAGGCTATGACACGCTAAGATTAATACTCTGCACAAAGGCAATACTAGTAGAGGGTGATTCAGATGAATTAGTAGTTCAAAAAGCTTTCAAAATAAAAAATGATGGTAAGTTACCTATTGAAAAAGGAATTGATGTTATATCTGTTGGAACTGCTTTCTTAAGATTTTTAGAAGTTGCTGATAAAATAAAAAAACCAGTTGCAGTGGTTACTGATAATGATGGAGATATTGATGCTCTTAATAAGAAGTATGAAAATTATCTAGCTCCAAACGCTAAAGACTATATTAAGATTTGTTTTGACGAGGTTATTGATGACGGAGCCCTTGTAATAAAAGGAAAGAAATTAAATTATAACACGCTTGAGCCAAAAATATTAAAAGCCAATAATCTCACTACCCTGAATACCATATTAGGGACAACCCACACTTCAGATGATGATATGCATAAATATATGAAAGCCAATAAAACGGAGTGTGCTTTAAAAATATTTGAAACGACAGAAACAATTAACTACCCACAATATATTCTTGATTCATTTAGCTAGCTTATGTGTAAGAATAAGTTAATTATAGCTGCCGCCGGTTCAGGAAAAACCACGTTTATTATAAATGAGGCTCTTAAGGTAAAAGATGATAGGGTTATCATTACCACATATACACAAGCAAATGAAGAGGAAATAAAGAAAAAGATAATTGAGATTAATCAATATATTCCAAATAATATTACCATACAGACTTGGTTTTCTTTTTTAATACAGCACGGAGTTAAACCATATCAAGGAAGTGCTTTTAATAAAGAAATAACTGGAATGATATTAGTGAGTAATCAATCCGGTTTTAGATGTATGTATAAAGGTAATCCACTTTATTTTGGTGAGGAGAATAATTTTAATGAATATTACTTTACTAAAACAAATAAAATATATTCTGATAAACTTTCTAAACTTGCAATCAGATGTAATGAAAAAAGTAATGGAGCTGTAATTAATCGCTTAGCAAGGGTTTACAAACATATCTTTATTGATGAAGTCCAAGATTTAGCCGGTTATGATCTTGAGATTATTAAATTATTATTTAGAAGTACATCTAATATTATTCTTGTTGGTGACCCAAGACAAGTTACATACCTTACTCATCACGAGAGAAAATATCTTCAATATAAATATGGGTTAATTAAGGAATTTGTAGTTAATGAATGTGGGGGCATTAATTATAAAATAGATGACACTACATTAAATACGTCGCATAGAAATAATGAAATGATTTGTAAATTTTCTTCTAAACTATACCCTAATTACCCGCCTTGTAATTCAAGTCAAACCACAACAACAACTCACGATGGTGTATATTTAGTAAAAAGTTCCGATGTCAATAATTATTTGGATACCTATAAACCAATGCAATTACGATTTAATATAATGACTAAGGGGATTAATCATAATTACCCTGTTATGAATTTTGGAATATCCAAAGGCCTGTCATTTGATAGAGTATTAATCTATCCAACAAAAGCTATAAATGATTATCTAGTTAATGGTACATTAAAAGTGTTAGCTAAGAAAAGGAAAAAAACAGACCCCGATGTAATGGAAGACGCTTTTGATATTGCTAAATTTTATGTTGCTATAACAAGAGCCAGGTATAGTGTAGGAATTGTTTATGATTATGATGATAATACAGATATTGATGGGGTTATAAAATATATTCAATAAACAAAATATATTGGTGCGATATCTAGTTACATCTTTCCAAAATAATCTTCCGCTTCTTTTTCTTCCTTTTTAATTTCTGCTTGTAAAAAATCAATCTGTTTCTGTATTTTTTTTTTACTATCAGCAGATTTAGCGGTTCTTAATTTTTTATGGAGAGTAGCTAACTCCTGATGCTTAGTTGAGCCGAACAAAAGCATATTATTTTAATAGTTTGTAAGTCCTATACTTTACCCCAAAATTTTTATCACAGTTAGGATCGTAGATATCTAAAGTGAATCCTTTTTTTTCGTGAACCCATTTAGCAGTCTTATCAGCTATTAACATTTTCCCATATCCCTGTATTAATACTTCCGTTCCCATTGGGATAGTCCGGTCAGAAGTTGCGACTATTCCTTTTCTTGTGGTTAACCCACTAGCGGTTGCCCCGTAATCGTTATAACAAGTTATTCTAGCGATTGGGCAGACTGTTGATATTTGAAAACAAAGGAATGAAGAAAATAGTAGAGAGCAGATCATAACTATTTGTTTAGATTATTATAAACTTTAAAAAAATACAAAGCACTTCTTTTTTCTAATTCCTTACAATCACTAAAAGCAATTCTTGATTTATGTAAATTATCTCTATAGCATTTTAGAATACTACTTAATTTTTCTTTTCCATCAATAAAATATTTAGAAGCATTAACTCCCTCATCTTGCCATTGAGCTTTCCCTTTATATGTATTGACAGATTTAATATTTTCTATTAAGTCATAATTTATTATAGGTTTGGCGACGTTAGTCGCTAATATTATATTCTTATCATTCTTATCATTCTTGTTTGTGTCGGCTAGATGTCGGGTAGATGTCGGGTTTACTTGGTATTCTACCCATTTTTCTATTGTAATTAGCCTAAATTTATTATTTTTTTGTTGTCGGATTTGAGACGACTTTTCAAGGTAGGTTAAAATGTCCTCAACCGTGCTTTTTGGTATATGACTTTCTTGTGATAATTGTTTTCTTCCAGTTATAAATGAACCCTTTTTTATAATAATATCCTCATTATTCCATATCATTCTTTTATCTTCGTGATTCGCTTTCATTAACAAAACAACCCATAGCCAAGCCCACGCCGGTCTTTTAGTAATTGGGTTATCTAATAATTTCCTATGAAGTTTGATATAACCATTACTCATAATTAAAAACAAAAAACCCTCAACCACCCGTAAGGCAACACGACCAAGTGCCAGACCTTTTGGGTAATTAAGGATTTTCTATTTTTAAAAATTTTGGTCGTGAAATTATCTAGCATAGTGATTTATCAAAACATCTTCATTTTATCATATCTATTTAATATGTCAAGTAGTCAGATATCCGAGATTAGGCTTACCCTGCTTCCTAGACCGAAGACTACTCATATATCTTAGCAAACCTTTGAAATTTGTCAATAAATTGAAGTTTTAAGTAGTTATTCTTTTGACTAAGAGTTATATTTCTTAATTAAAATCGGAAAATTGATGGCAAAAACGAAAATTATTGATATTGGTTACGAAAAGACCTGTAAATGCACTGGAAATAATATAAACTGTCTTGAAGCTAAAGAATGGCTTAAATGCCAGTTAGGAGTTTGGCAATTTACCTATGAAAAGCGTGATATAAGAGATAAAGAGAAGCACCCGGCTACTTTTCCGCTTTCTCTGTCTAGTAAGATTATTAAACTTTTTACCCACGAGGGAGAACTAGTTTTAGATCCTTTTGTTGGAAGTGGAACAACTTTATTATCCGCTCAAGATTGCAATAGAAACGCTATTGGGTTTGACCTTAAAAAAGAATATGTAAAATTAAGTGAGTCAAGATTAGACAGTAAAGACGCTTTTTGTAATACTAATCAAATTGCAATCCAAGACGACGCTAGGAATATTAAAAAATATTTAAAGCCGGACACATTAGGTCTTATCTGGACTTCGCCACCTTATGGAAATTTACTTAATAGGAAAAGAAAAAATAAATCACGACGGGATAGGGATAACGCACAGTTAGATAAGGTAGAGCAATATTCTCAAGATGAAAGAGATTTAGGAACATATGAATTAGAAGATTATGCGAAAGCAATGGGCGATATTTACGAAGACCTTTTGCCATTCTTAAAAGAGAAGGGGCATTGTGTAATTAATGTTCCTGATTTTTGGTGGGAGAACCAAAGAATAACTTTACATCTTTCTATTATCCAAGAATTGCGTAAGAGAGGATACGAACTAAGAAATACTATTATATGGGATAGAACTAATATTGTAAATAATATCGGAATATTCGGTTGGCCTAGTAATTATATAACAATGGGAACAACTTTTGAATACTTACTGGATTTTTGGAAGCCACCAACTAAAGGTAAATAATGGAGACAATTACTAAGCAAGAACTTATTGAAAAACTTATATCTCTTAAAAATATGGGTTGGGTTAAAAACGCTAGACCTGGTAATGTTGGAGGGGTTGGAAATACACTTGAAGATTTATTAGGTATTCAAGAAAATAATTTACCTATTCCAAACGCAGCAGAATGGGAATTAAAAGCACAACGTAGTAATACCACATCGTTAACGACCTTACTTCATATGGAGCCATCACCTAGAGCTTTAAAATTAGTTCCTACTACTTTGCTTTTAAAATATGGTTGGCCTCATCAAGAAGCTGGAGCTAAATATCACGCTGCTGAAATGAGTTTTAGACAAACTATTTCCGGAAAGGATTATAGCGATAGAGGTTTCAAGGTGGTAATTGATAGAGTTAATAAAAAGGTTTTGATTTCTTTTAATTCTAAAGTCGTGTCAGAACGTCATTCATTATGGCTTAAGTCGGTAGAAGAAAGAATAGGATTGGGAGAATTAGACCCACAACCTTATTGGGGATTTGATGATTTATTTCATAAAGCTGGAACGAAACTAATTAATTGTTTTTATGTTCAGGCAGATAGCAAACGAGAAGATGGAATAGAATATTTTTCTTATAACAAAATTTTACAATTACAGAAGTTCAGTATCGAAAAGTTTTTAAAAGCTTTAGAGGATAATAATATTCTAGTAGACTTTGACGCTCGCACCGGACATAACCACGGAACAAAATTTAGGATGAGACAGAATTGTTTACCTAATTTATATGAAACTAAAATAGAGATATAGTTTTAATTGACTTTTCTAACAGGCGTGGTATAATAATATATATCACGCTTTTTTTATGTCAAAATCTAAAGCCTACTATCGTAACAAATGCGATAGACTCTTTCAAGAAATAGGAAGAATTAAATACGACAAGTGTTTAGTTTGTTCTAACCCCGTTTCTTGCCTTCATCATTACTTCCCTAAAAGCTCCGCCGGTAATCTCCGTTATAATTTTGAAAACGCTATTCCGATTTGTCAAGGTTGCCACTTTCGCCACCACAACGGATTTCCCGAAATACAAAACGCTATTAACTTTATTAAAGGGGCTGATTGGCTCAACGCCCTAAGAGAAGAAAAAAAACAATTCGTTAAATGTGATACAATCGGTTACTATAAAGATAAGGTTGACGAGCTTCAAGAAATATTAGACAATCTTTAGACAATCTTCCAATCATTACCAATCGTTTCCAATGCCCTTTAACAACTCATAAAATAGATTAGCCTTTGTAATTAATAACAATCACAGAGGTTAAAATGCCTAGAACATTACTTCAAGAAATCGCCCATCAGATTTTTTACACCCCTAAAAAACATAAGCGTTCAGACGACCGAAAGCCTAGAGATAAAGACTATGAAAGAGAGCTTTATAAACTCAAACAGGCAGCGTTTGAAAACAAAAAAGCTTATGAGATATCCAAACTAAGAGCCAAGAGTAAGGGCTGGATTTAATGCGGCGCAACCAAGATGTGCCTGCGAAATACTTCCCTCCGGCATTACACCGGAGGGGGGTGTCTAAACCTTTAAGCCATTACAGCCTATCGGCTTCTAACAGTTTTAGTTGCTTTTGGTTTAAGCGACTCCAAAAATATCTCCCTATTAAAAAGAATTGCTTTTCCTATTTTCAGATATCCGGCAATTTGGGTTTGATTTTGATAAACCCATTTTTCAGACATTCCCAACAGTTGGGCAACTTCTTTAATTTTAATAGTGAGTGGTTGGGTGGACATAATAACTCCATTCCCCAAACCACCTATTTTATTTTAAGTCAGCTTACCACCACCACAAACTTCGACCATTATTTTTTCCACAAAAGAATTTAACAATCAAAAGGAGATAAATCAATGCCAGTTTTCAGTCGTAAACTTAGTAAGGGGATTAGATTTTTTTACAACTTCTCATTTAATAATAAAGTCTACTTCTCACGCTGTATTTATCACAGCAAACGTGAAGCCCAACAAGCAGAGCGAGAACGTTTTAATCAATTAGATGAAGAACGCAGATTTGGGAAGCAGGATAAACCTCTACTCTTAAAATCAGTAATTGATGACAGGCTTAAGTTCTTAAAGGTGAAGTATAGCGAGAAGCACAAGCAGGACAGCGAATATTATCTTAATCTTTTTTTGGACTTTATAGGGGATAAAGAAATAAGGGAGATCAGCAGAAAGGAAGTTGAGGATTTTTTACTGGATTATTCCAACCAACTTAAAAATAGTGGTGTAGATAACTACCAAGTAAACGCCTCTCTCAAAACTATCAAATCTCTTTTCAACTATATTATAGATAGCTATGATTTAGTAATTAAAAATCCGGCTCAAAAGATTAAACCTTATTCAGTCAATAAGAGGTTGAAATATATTCCCCCTGACAGCGAGATAGAAAAGGTAAGAGGATTCTTTAATGACAGGCAGAAACTTCTATTTGATTTTGTTTTTGAAACTGGCTGCCGGATTAATGAAGCTCTTAATCTTACCTTTGAGGATGTAAAAGAAACCTATCTAATACTCTATACAAGGAAATCTAAGAACAGCGACAGAGTTCCTAGAAAAGCAGATATTCCAAATTGTATTAAAGGCTTAACCGGAGAGGGAAGAGTATTCTATGAGTGGACAGAAACGCCCAAGTTTTTAGATAAGGCTCTAAGAGCTAATGAAATGAAAGTTTGGGGCTGGCATTCTTTACGCCATAGATACGCTAGTCGCTTATCAAAACAGAATATTCCTCTATTTGAAGTAATGGTAAAATTGGGTCATAGCCAATTAAAAACGACTCAATTATATCTCCAAATGCTTCAATAATGATTATTCTTAGCCATTCCTTAGCGAACAAAAAACCATTTAAAATGAAGAAAGCCTGTAAGTGTTTAATTTACAGGCTTTTATCTTTTGCGGGGCCGACGAGACTCGAACTCGCGACCTCCTGCGTGACAGGCAGGCGTTCTAACCAACTGAACTACGACCCCATTAAAAGAAAATGCCATTTTTTACGGCGGACAAAAATAACAATTAAATTACATCCAAAGCAAGAAATTATAATTTTTCAGTACCAAAACTTACACCAACAGCATGTGCCGCCAATACAGCCTGATCTTTCGGTTTAACTAGTTTTTGGCGTGCAATTGCATCGACAATTCTTACACTTTTTATCTCTGCCCCTTTCAAGGCAACCATATATCCAAACTGTTTTTTGACCGCAAGCTGAATTGCGTTTGTTCCAAATTTTGTAGAAAGTATCCTGTCAAAAGGTGATGGACTTCCACCTCTTTGTAAATGTCCAAGAACGGTATATCGTGTTTCCAATCCGGTATTATCCGAGATCATCTTGGCAACATATTCTCCAATGCCGCCAAGTTGAACAGGGTCGGTTCGTTTTATATCCTTTGCTTTTGTTACCAAAGCCTCATCTTTAGCCTTTGCCCCTTCAGCAACACAAACAATACTGAATCTTTTTCCGCCCATATTTCTTTGAAGAACTCTTTCATAAATCACCTTCCATTCGAAAGGAATTTCAGGAATTAAAATTATATCTGCACCACCGCTTAGACCGCCATTCAAAGCAATCCATCCGGCGTATCTTCCCATCACTTCTATGACCATAACGCGATGATGTGCTGAAGCTGTTGTATGTAAACGATCCAAAGCTTCAGAAACAACTTGTAAAGCAGAATCATGCCCGAATGTTTGATCGGTGGCTTCAAGATCATTATCAATTGTTTTGGGAACGCCGACAATATTCATTCCCATCTGACTAAGTTTATGTGAGATGTGCATTGTGCCGTCTCCGCCAATTGCAATCATCGCATCAATATTCCAGGCAAGATAATTTTTCATTGCGTCTTTAGACCGGTCGACAATTTTAATTTTACCGTTGATCTCTTCAGGCCAGTGAAAAGGGTCTCCTTTATTTGATGAACCGAGGATCGTTCCGCCTGTGGCTAATATGCCCGATACATCTTTGTTGTATAGTTCATGAGCTTTTCCTTCAACTAATCCTTCAAAACCGTCAAGAATTCCAAGTACAGTTAATCCCATATCGTGTGCAGGTTTTGTAACACCTCTAATTACAGCATTAAGGCCAGGACAATCGCCGCCGCCGGTTAATATCGCAATCCGTTTTACTTTTGATTTAGCCATTATTTCTCCTGCCATTTATAAAAAAATCTATTCATTCGAGTATTCCATCTATAGGGTTGGATTATGATCATCAACCAGTTTTAATCTTTGTAAAAGTTTTGAAATGTAATTTTGCATATTCACTAAGTTTTTCTTTACCGATCTTCTGATATAATTGTTTAGCAAATTTTTCTGTTTCTAATGATGAACCTTTAGGCAAATTCAATTTCTTCCGACTTGAAGATTCAAACCACTCCACGAAATTATCTCTCGCAAGAATTGAGGCTGCGGCTACACCGATATACTTTTCAGCCTTTGTCTCTTGTACAAATTCAACATCGGAATGTTTTGATAAGGTAACCACATCCAATTCTTTTTTGCTGAATTTGTCAGTTATTACATATTTGCATGAAGTATTATCGAGCAAATTATCAATTGCTTTAGAATGAGCCCAATTTAATAATTTGTTCAGGTTCGCAAATTGTTCATACAGTTCGTTATACTTTTGTGGGGAGATTCTGACAATCTGATACTTATTACCAATAATTTTCTTTATTCCATCCGCAATTGATGTTATCTGATAATCGCTTAAATCCTTGCTGTCGCGTACTCCAATTCCAGCAAGCGACTTTCTTGTTTTTTCATTCACAAAAACCGCGGCAACCACTAACGGTCCAAAAAAATCTCCTTTCCCGCATTCATCGGTTCCGATATATTCGTCTGGCTCACTAATTTTTGGTTCAGAAAAAGCAAGTTTTGGATCGTCCACTAAAAGATTATTCAAAGTTCTGTATAGGTTGGAATTCAAATCTCCCTGAAGAATAGTTTTTATACCTTTCTTTCCAAAGTAAACCTGAATCTTGACTTTATCTTTACCGCTTTGAGCATTGAATTCAAAATTGTAATCTTTTCTAACTATCTCTGAAACCATCAATCCTGTCCTCGAACATCTCTTTGACATTGATTCAATCTGATGTTTTGCTTTATCCTCAAGAGTCATTTGATTATTGTTTTTCCTGAACAGATAAGTGAAAGAGAAGAAAAATATGATAAATAATGTGCGAAGATAAAAAATATGTATGGAAGATGCGAAGCAATCCAATCAACAATTTTCGCATTTGTGTAAACTGGCTGGTCAATCAGGTCAAAACCAAGATAAGATTACAACTCAGGCTCTGTTATATTTAATACAAGTCCCCCGTAAAATTAAATCGGTGTCAATCACAATGTGTTTGTGCTCGAAAGCTTCGATATTGACAATGTTCTCAATAAGCAGGTCCATTGATTTAGCTGCCAGTTGTTCTGTTGGTTGATTAATGCAACTCAGAGGAGGCGATAAGAAATTCTGAACCTGGGAATTTCCAAAGCAGATCAAATCGATATCATCGGGGATTTTCATCCCAACTTCCTGTGCAGCCATATAAATTCCTATAGCCACAGGGTATGTAACAGCAAGTATCAGATCGGGAAGATTCTTCTCGTGGTATAATTTCATAAAAGAATCATAACCGCTTTTCTCTACATAATCCCCTTCCAAAATCCAATCATGATTTACCTCAAGTCCGTGATCATTCATCGCTTGTGTAAATCCATTCATTCTATCTCTTCCAATGTTAATACTTGTCAAACCTGCAAAATGACCGATCTTTCTATATCCAAGCCTTATTGCATGATCGATCGCTTTATACGCTCCGCCTCTGTCATCAACTGTTACAGTATTGCAGTTTGTTAAATCCGGAATTCGGTCCATAAATACCAGCGGAACCTGTCTGTTCTTTGCTGTTTCAAATATTTCAAAGTTGTCAGTGTCCTGCGAGATTGAAATGATAATTCCATCTACCCTCATTGAAAGAAGTGTCTGAATCTGCTTCTTCTGCATATCAACATTTTCTTGTGAGACAGTGAGAAAGACTTCATAGTTGTTCATAAATGCGTAATTATAGATGTGATCGATAATAGAACTAAAAAAATGGTGTGCAATTTGAGGTAGGACAACACCAATCGTGTTCGATTTTCTTGCGGCAAGATTCCTGGCTATGAAATTTGGAGAGTAACCCATCTCATCAGCGGTTTTCTTGACCAATTCGGCAGTATTGTGCGATATATCAGGATGTCCGCGTAAAGCTTTAGAGACTGTAATTATCGAAACACCCAATTTTAGTGCAATATCGTTCAGTGTTACTTGTTTTGGTCGCATTGTTCTATTATATCTCTACTGTTTTTGGGTAAACGGTTTTAAAATTTTTTTAATTAATAATCAGTAGTGTCCGATAAAAAATAAAAGACAAGGGAAAAACCATAAGGATAAATC
>CAYTUV010000016.1:0-77487 GCA_964441505.1 uncultured Melioribacter sp.
AAGATAATGTTTCTACGCCGCAAGCGGCGGGGAACTTACCCCGTAGCGATTAGAATAAAGCAGTTACCATTTTGATATTTTCATCTATTTAGTTTTCCCTTCTCTTTTCATAATTTGCATTCAGAATAATAACCATCCGAGGCAGCAATGAAGTACTTAGTACACTTAATAATTTTGATTCTCACCTTAACATCAATTAACGCACAGCAAAAACGTGCTATGACGGTTGAAGATATGTGGAAAATGAAACGTATCGGCGCGTACGATGTTTCACCCGACGAAAAAACAATTGCGTTTGCGGCTACTTCATATAGCATGGAAACGAACAAATCAAATTCAGATATCTGGCTGATTGATGCCGATGGGAAAAATGTTCGCTCATTCAAAAATTCAGAAGTAAGTGAAAGCGCACCAAAATTTTCCCCGGACGGGAAAAAGATTGCCTACTCAAAGAAAGGGCATATCTGGATCAGCAACATAGATGGTTCGGATGATCAGATGTTAACAGATATTTACACCGGCGCCTCCGGAATGGTTTGGTCGAACAATGGCAAGGCTATTCTTTTCGTCTCTGATGTCTATCCAGATTGCCCAACACAAGATTGTAACAAAGAAAAAGATGAAGCCGCTGATAAAAGTCCGGTCAAAGCCAAAATCATAACAGAATTGATGTACAGAAATTTTGACCATTGGCGCGGAGATAAACGCAGTCATCTTTTTCTGTTTAATGTAGCTTCAAAAGAATTTATGGATTTGACCAAAGACAGCCGTTCTGATGTTCCGCCGGTTGATCTGGGATCGGCAAATGATTATTCATTTTCACCTGATGGAGATGAAATTGCCTTTACAATGAACACAGATAAAGTTGTAGCTACGAGTACAAACAACGATATTTTTATTATTCAGGAAAACGGTGCTGTACCTTATAAGTTAATTTCAAAAAGCAAAGGAAGCGATTCTCAACCCGTTTATTCACCTGATGGCAAGTACATCGCTTTCACCTCAATGGCCCGTGCAGGATTTGAAGCTGATAAAAAATCGATAATGCTTTATGATCGGGCAAGTGGTCAATTAAAAAATCTTACCGAGAAGATCGATCTGACTGCCGGAGAAATTATCTGGTCGCCGGATTCTAAATTTATCTACTTCGATGCGCCTAATGAAGTTAACAACTCAATCTATAAGATTAACGTTGCTACGGCAAAACATGAAATTATTGTTAAGGAGAATGGAAATACCGGATTGGCAATTTCACCTGACGGACAAACTCTATATTTTAAAAAGCAAAAATCAACAATGCCTTACGAGATTTTTTCTGCGAGTACAAATGGAGGAGAAGCAAAACAAATAACATCCGTTAATAAAGATTTACTTTCAGAGTTAGAGATGAATCCAATTGAAATTTTCTGGAGCGAAGGAGCTAAAGGCGCAAAGGTTCAGTCAATTTTAGTAAAACCTCCTTTCTTCGATCCTAATAAAAAATATCCGTTAATATTTTTAATCCACGGCGGACCGCAAGGTCATTGGCTGGATGATTTCCATTTCAGATGGAACACACAATTGTTCGCATCAAGAGGTTACGTTGTAGTAGCACCAAATCCTCGCGGCAGTCAGGGTTATGGACAGAAATTCTGCGATGAAATTTCACGGGATTGGGGTGGAAAAGTTTATACCGATCTTATGAACGCGTGTGATTATGCAATAAAGAATTACAAATTTATCGATCCAAAGAATACATTCGCAGCCGGTGCATCTTATGGCGGTTATATGATTAATTGGATCGAAGGACATAACTCCAGATTCAATGCACTCGTTAGTCATGACGGCGTATTTAATCTTGAAAGCATGACAGGCACAACAGAAGAATTATGGTTCCCTCTTTGGGAATATGGCGCTCCATACTGGAAGGACAGAACAGATTATGAAAAATTTTCGCCGCATCGTTTTGTTAAAAATTTCAAGACTCCAATGCTCATTGTTCATGGCGGAAATGATTTCCGTGTTCCGGAAGGTCAGGCGATGGAGTTATTTACTGCTCTGCAGTTAATGAATGTCGAAAGTAAATTCTTGTATTTCCCGGATGAAACCCACTTTGTTCAGAAAGCGCAAAATGCACGTCTCTGGTGGAATACTGTATTTGACTGGTTCAATCAACACAAAAAATAATTTGGGGTAAAAATGAATTACGAAGAGAGAGAATATTGGGATTCACCATCTTTGGAAGAGAAGCGATTCGATACTGAAGAAGAGGTTATGCGCAGCAGCGAATATGTTGAAGAACGGCTTTGGAATAAAGTTGAGCGCTCCGGAAGTAAAATTCGTTTTGCAAAAGATGTAAAAGCATTATACCGTTACATGAGGGATGGTGCTGTTCCGTGGTACCGCAAAACAATTGTTGTTGCTGCATTAATCTATTTCATAAGTCCGATTGATGCGTTACCTGATTTTGCACCCTTCTTTGGTTATCTGGACGATCTTGGAGTGATTGTAACAGCAATTAAATATTTAGGAAGTGAGATAGTACCGTATTATGATTGAACGAAGAGTGTAGAGTAAAGAACGTAGATTCTAATCATATCTCTACACTCATCACTCTACGTTCTACACTAAAATGTAATTAATCAAAGGATAAGAATGAATTTTTCAATCACCAAAAGTAATATCATTTTTCACGGACGAGTTTTTGATGTGAAAGTTGACGATATAGAATACAACGGCAATAAGGCATCAAGACAGGTGGCTGTTCATCCCGGAGGTGCAGTTGTACTTCCTCTCAAAACTGATGGCAAAATTGTATTGATAACTCAATACCGTTACCCGCACAATGAAGTTCTTCTTGAACTCCCGGCAGGTAAACTTGAAAAGGGTGAAGATCCTTTTTTATGCGCATCACGAGAGCTTATAGAAGAAACTGGTTACACATCAAATAAAATTTCTAAACTTGGAAAAATTTTCACAACTCCCGGTTTCTGTGATGAAGTTTTGCACATCTATCTTGCAGAAGATCTGATTCCGGGTGATCATGCAAGAGAAGAGGGAGAGGAAGGAATGGAGATAGTTGAATTGACTCTTGCCGAAGTGGAAGAAAAAATTCGGAACGGAGAAATTGTCGACGCCAAAACGATTTGCGGAATTCATTATTTGAGATTGATGAACGACAAATTGTAGTTATAAAAGAGAGATCAAAGCAGCGAATTAAAAAGATCGATTATTTTTGGGAAAAAACTTTCAAATGTAGGATATAGATTCCGGTTCTTCTCATACTCTTCCAATAAACTGTCTAACCGAGGAATATAAATAAATCCTTTACTCACCTCCGAATTGATGATCAAATTCTTATACACCACGCCTCTTAAATTTAGTTGAATACGGGCAACAATTGTTCTTACCAGATGCTCATTTACACAAGTTGACCACGTAGTGTAGGCTTGTTGCTGCATCTGCGATTTTATCGGTTCAAACAGAGCCTTTGAATTATTGATTAGAGTAGAATTTTTTTCAGTTACCGGATTAACAAAAGAATGACTGAACTCATGCAGAAGTATATAAAGAATACTGTTCTTATCGCCGAAAGACAATTCTCCATTCGCATACGAATTTGGTCCGGGAATATTATAGATATCTATGAGATCTGAATTTTGAACTTGAGTGCCATATCCGCCGGAATGAAATAGTGGTGTGGGAATAATGTTATAACTATGTTTTTTTTCACCGTAATAATCTTCTAAATATTTGATATAATTTGTATCGCCGATGGTTTTGATAAAAACGTTTTGTATATGATTGTAAAATTTCTGTCTGCTCAGAAAGAACTTCATGAAACCAGTTTCAGTTGCAAACGCTCTTAGCTTATCCGCAAAATTTTTCAAGTTCGCTTCCCCGCCTGCGCGAGTAATAAGATAATCTGAATATGGTGTGGTTTGCGCAAATTCGGGAGGATTGCTGTGGTATAGCACAAACGCCACGGGAGCGTCATATGTAAAACCACTATTTGTTAGTGATTGAGAAGTTTGTACAGCCGAATGACCTGAATATTTAGAGAAGTAATTATCAATATCGTGTTTATAACCGAAATCAAATTTTGCGTGCCTTGTATCTGCCCAGGTAGTAAAATGTTGAACGACCGCAAGCAATTCCACGCGCGGATCAACTTTGATATTTACACCGGGAGGACTTGCTAAGGCATAATCATCCTCAGAGTCAATTGGAATGCTATCAACAATATCTTCCTTGTTTGAACAACTGAAAGAAAGAAAATTAATAAAGTAAATAGAAAGAATAAGCAATCGTTTCATGTCGCTGATCTCTCTTTTGGAATAAACTTTTACACCAAAATAAGAACAAGTATTAATCTATCAAATGAAATCATAAATTCATTCATTCGTCAATTCATCCAGCTCGACTTTATGAAGATGAGTTATTTTCTTACCCAGAAATCTTTCGGCAACTTCACGGAATTTTGTCGGTACATCGCTCACATAAAATTCGCTCAGCCCCTGATGAACAGACTGGTTGCGCAATTGTCTTCCATTCAGATAATCTTCAACCAATCTTGCCGCAGGAGTACCGGAATCAATCAATTTAACATTCTTCCCAACCACCTTTTGAATAATATCGGTGAGAATTGGATAGTGTGTGCAGCCGAGAATCAGGCTGTCAATTTTCTTTTTGTGAAGTTCACCAAGATATTCTTTGGCAACAAGCTCTGTCACCTTGTGATCCAGCCATCCTTCTTCTGCGAGCGGAACAAATAAAGGGCAAGCCTGCTCATAAACTTTCGCTTTCGGATTAAGTTTCTTCAACTCGTGAGCGTATGCCTTGTTGTTAATTGTTGCCCTTGTTCCTATTACACCTACAATTCCGGTTCTCGATTCCTGCAACGCCATCTTTGCACCGGGCTCGATCATACCAATAACAGGGATTGTTAAAAATTTTCTTAGTTCTTTGAGTGCGACTGCTGATGCAGTATTGCAAGCGACTACCAGCAGTTTAATATTCTTTCTCAACAGAAAATTCGCCGCCTGAATTGAATACTCTACAACTGTTTCGTTCGACTTAGAACCATATGGTACTCGTGCGGTATCTCCGAAGTAAACAATATTTTCATTCGGCATAATTCGTAATACTGATTTTACTACCGTTAAGCCGCCGATGCCAGAATCAAATATTCCAATGGGATTTGTTCTGTTCATGAAATTCAATTTATCACCTATAACATTTCTTCAATTGTTTCAGTTAGTTCGTGAGTGATGAGCTCGTAAGAATCAACAGAGATTTTTTTCCTATTTCTGTCGAGAATGTAAAATGAATCTACAACATCATCAGCTTTTGTAGAAATTTTTGCAAAGTAAATTGAAAGACCTAGTTCGTTCATCTTTTTTGTTATCTGATAAAGAAGACCAAGCCGGTCCGGTGAATAAACATCTATAATTGTGTATTTGTCATGTTTCTCATACACTATTTTGATTTTTCCCTTCCGTTTAAATAGTTTGTTCTCAATTCTCCACCACTTGGATTTTATCTGACTGAATTCCTTCGTGATTTGCAATTCATTTTCGACCGCCAGATATAGATCGTTTGTGATTTTCTCGTATCGATTTTCATCCACTATTCCATTTGTTCTGAAATCGGAAACATTAAAACTGTCTATTACAATTCCATCTTTGCGCGTGAAGATTTTCGCATCGTGAATATTGAGATCGTTGATTGAAAGCGCACCGCACATTCTGGAGAGCAATGCTTCGGAATCGCGTGTAATTATAGTAACGACAGTAAAAGCTTCGTCCTTCTTAAAGAAAACCGAGACTGGAGACCCTTTTTCGATCTCTTCTATATGCTGATTAATTTCTTCCGTGGAAAAATGATGCAGATAACTCAAATCGTTTATTGATTCGATGTGATCTTTGAAAGAATCATCGGCATACATATCCGAACCGCTTATGATTTCCTGCAAATTGTAGGCGAGTAAATCGTGACCGGTAATTCGTTCATCGAGCATTATTTTTGTTTTACGATAAAGCTCGTTCAGCAGATCGCTCTTCCATTGTGTCCACACAACCTGCGACACAGCAGACAGATCTGCATATGTAACAAGATAAAGTAAATCGAGTAATTCTGAATTTGAAAATAAGATTGCAAAATTGTTAAGTGTTGATGAATCATTCAGATTACGGCGAAATGCAACCTGTTCCATTGTTAAATGATGATGAACAAGAAACTGAACAGTTTCAATCTCTTCAGAACCGTAACCAAGTCTCTCCATAATTGAATTGGCAATTTCAGCACCTATAATCTCATGCCCGGATATGCTTATAGGCTTCGCAATATCATGAAAGAGAATTGCCAGGAATAAAATGTCTTTATCTTTCAACCCCTGGAATAATTTGCCAAGCACTGAGATTCCATCCGATAATTTCTCAACATTGTTCAATGCAATTAAAGTATGCTCGTCTGCAGTATAACAGTGATAGACCCCCGGCTGGAAATATCCAACCAGCTCTTTAAACTCCGGCATGAATGCGCCCAGGACTCCAAGTTCGTTCATTGCCGTTAATGTTATACCAACATTCTTTGGTAATTTTAATATTTCTCTAAAGAACACTGAAGATTGCGGTTCGAACATCTGTGTTTCTTCATGATCGATTACCGCTTCAATAATTTGTGATCTTAAATTTTCTTCAAAGCGGGCGTCGTGAAGACCTCGATAATAAAAAGCGCGCAAAATTGTTGAAAGAGTTATTTTCTTTCCCTCAGCGATAAAAATATTTTCCCCTTTAAGAGAGAAATCATCATCAAGCTGAATGGAAAGATAATTACTAAGAGGAGGAGTAAATTCTTCCTCAAAGCGCTTCATCATCGTGACTGAAAATCTCTTCACAATATTTGCTGCTTCAAAATACTTCCGCATGTATGTATGCCAACCATCACCTGAATAGCCGAGTACATTGGAGATTTTTTCCTGATAAATAAATTCAAGCCGGTCGTTTTTTCGGCCGCTAAGAAGATGAAGATGATTACGTGTGTTAAGAATGTGGCGGTAACTTTCCAAAAGCCGTGCAACAGCACGGGGAATTAATATTTTATTTTTTTTGATGATGCTTAGGAAGTATTGCGTTTGAGTAATTTCTTCCTGAGACGTCAGCATTAGATTGTTTTGAAGTGTATAGATCCATTCAACTACTTGAAGATCCCGAAGCCCACCGGCTGTATATTTCACATTCGGCTCAAGCGCCTTTGCAGAATCTCCATATTTATCATATCGCAGTTTGACATCTGCGATATATTCCACGATGAGTTTGTATTTAGACTCTGCGGTTATTGCTTCAAATACTTTTTGATTCCATTTGAAATACAATTTTTCATTACCGAGGATATATCTGGTCTCAAAGAACTGAGTGAAGCCGTGCAGATCTTCTTCTAAATATTTTTTAATATCGGTGAAATCGCGGACAGTGGAGGAAACTTCAATACCCGCATCCCACAAGAGTGTTACACAATTTTTGATTAACTGATCATGCCCATCAACTTTATCGAAGATGAACATTATATCAATATCTGAGTAGGGTGAAAGTTCACGCCGACTGAAACTTCCAACGGATGCAAGAGCGCAATCGAGTTTAATTCCTTTCAGAACTTTTAGAATATACTCTTCAACAAGAACACTCCATTTAACGCTGAACTTGAAGGGATCTTTTAGGAGTTCTTCATTATTGAAAATCCGATCACGGTCCTCAAAAAATTTTTCTTTTAGTTTCAGTGGATCCATATAAAAAGTAACACAGATTTATAATCTGTGTAATAAGTTAATTACTGTAGTTACGTTAAAGAGAAGAATCCAATTGTCATTCCCGCATGTTTTTAATGGGAATCTATAAAATGGATGCCCGATTAAAGCATTCAGGCATGACATCATTACTTTTTGAGGCATTTTTCTCAGTGCGTAACTTCAGTTAGTTATTTAAAAAACGCAGATTTGAAATCTGCGCTACAAATGAAAATTACAGTTTTTTAAATCTTGCCTGGAAGAATCGGAGATACTTAGGTTCATACACCATCTTCAATCCTTTCATACTCTTCCGTTTATCAAAAACTTCTGCAATTGATTCAACCATAACATCAATATGAGATTGAGTATAAACACGACGCGGGAAAGTTAAACGAACTAATTCAAGTTTCGGATAACGATTCTCCCCTGTTTTCGCATCACGACCGGAAGAAACAAGGCCACGTTCCATTCCGCGTACACCACTGTCAACATAAATTTCTGCGGCAAGTGTTTGAGCCGGGAATAGATCCTGTTTCAGGTGTGGTAAAAATCTTTTTGCATCGAGGAATATAGCGTGTCCTCCAAAAGGATAGACAAGCGGAATACCAAATCTTTCCAATTCAGCACCACAATATTCAACCTGACGAACTCTCATGCTTATATTATCGAACTGGACCATCTCTTCGAGACCACGTGCCATTGCTTCCATATCACGTCCGGCTAAACCTCCGTAGCTGTGGAGTCCTTCATAGATAACAACCATGTTACGTGCTTCTTCAAATACTTTTTTATTTCGTGTTGCTAGGAAACCACCGATGTTTACCATCAAATCTTTTTTTGCACTAACCCACAATCCATCAAAGTAAGAGCACATCTCAAAAAGAATTTGTTCAATTGATTTTTTCTCGTAACCTTTTTCTTTTATCTTAATGAAGTATGCGTTCTCGGTAGCGCGTGTTGCATCAAACCAAAGTTTAACACCGTACTTCTGTGTAAGTTTAGAGATCTCTTTCAGGTTTGCCATAGAAAACGGTTGACCGCCTGCCATATTAACAGGACCAGCCATGCTGACGTATGGAATTTTTTCGGCGCCGACTTTTTTAATAAGTGTTTCGAGTTTCTGCGGATCGATATTCCCTTTGAACGGGAATGTATTCTGTGCATCATGTGCTTCATCAATAATAACATCAACAAATGTTCCGCCTGCAAGTTCCTGATGAACACGGGTAGTTGTGAAATACATATTGCCTGGAATAAAATCTCCCGGCTTTATCATGATTTTGGAAATCATGTGTTCGGCAGCGCGCCCCTGATGTGTTGGAACAAAGTAAGGCATTCCGTAATATTTCGTAACGTTATCCCACAAGTAATAAAAATTTCTGCTGCCCGCGTATGCTTCATCACCCAGCATCATTCCTGCCCATTGATAATCGCTCATTGCATTGGTACCGCTATCGGTTAACAGATCGATATACACATCTTCGCTCTTGAGCAGAAAAGTATTATAACCTGCTGTCTTTGCCGCTGTCTCTCTATAGGCACGGGTCGTCATTTTGATCGGCTCTACCATTTTAATTTTATATGGTTCTGCCCAGCTTTTTTTAATTCCTTTCTTCACAGCCATTGTTTCTCCAATTTCAATTATTGTTCAATTTTTAGTTGTAATCAAATTTTCAAAGCATGGGCCTTCAAACGAATTTTTTCTTAAGCTTTTTTCTCCTCTGTTCTGCGATTATTTCCGACGAGATGCCGCCGCGAGTGTTGAACTTTGCAGTGATCTTCATATAACGCGGTTTGCAAATTTTGACCAGGTCATTTAAAATTTTATTCGTAACTGCTTCGAAATAGATTCCATCATTGCGGAAGGATTGCAGATAAAATTTATAGCTCTTCAGTTCAACACAAATTTTTTCGGGAATGTATTCCAGAATGATAGTTGCAAAATCCGGTTGACCGGTTACCGGGCACACAGAAGTAAACTCCGGTGCGGTATGTATAATTGTGTAGTCCCTCTCCGGATTGGGATTGGGAAATGTTACTAAAAGTTTTTGTTTGGAGTTCATAACTTGTTATTATTTTATTAATTGACAATTTCTAAGAGAAGGATTCTCTTGTTATAAAGTTTGTCTAATTGTATACAAAATTTATGATAAATTTATTTCAATAGAAGTATTACCACTTTCTTTTTCAGAGAGAATTTTTCTTTTCTTAGTCAGTTTTAATTTTGCAGCCATTGCAGTTACTGCCTGGTTGCCTCGTCCTAAAGCCGCGGATATTTTTTCCAGCGGAATATGTGAATAACTTTTTTTCAAGTATTCTTTATCTTCCATACTCCATAGACGGGGACGACCGGCACTAATACCAAGCGGACCTGCGCTATTAATAATAGAATTAACACTTCTGTTCAGCCGTTGTGCAATTTCTTTAGTCGGCATTTTTTTATAATTCTGTTTAATAAATTCTCTTTCTTCGTCTGCCCAGGTGCGTCCTTTCTCGCGAAGTTTTAATCCTAATCTGTTCGCCTGGTGCGAAACCGCACTTTGTGTTAAGCCGAGATCTTTTGCTATTTCTTTATAGCTCTTTTTTTCGAAATACTTGATAAGATAGTTATTTTCTTTCTTTGTCCACTGATGGTCGTGTTGCGGTCTATTTATATCTAAATACTGGGCTTGCAGAAACACTGCATATCGCGTTCTTTGCAACACATTACAGATTTCTTCAATTGAATTTTTTCTGTCAGGGTATAATTCCCGAAGGATAGTTTTTTCTTTTTCCGACCATTCTTTAGCCCGTTGCCCTCTTAGTTTTAAAAGTTTAGCTCTTCCAAGAACAGATGGTATAGTTCTTTTAAGTGTGCGGGCTATCGAAGCTTTTTTTCTGTCGTCATAATGCCTGCGTAAATAATTATCTTCCCATCGTGCCCAAGTACGAACGCCTTCATAACGAATTTCCAAGCCCGCTGCTTTTGCAATAACAGCATCTGGATTTTTACCCAATTTTTTTGCGACGTATTGTGCCCCTTTCTTTTTGTAATTTTTTCTTAAGAACAATATTTCATCCTCCCTCCATACAGGCGGAACGCGAAGACCGAGCTTTGCAGCTTTTGCCTGTATAGCGTTATGAGTGCGCTTTACCAATTCCGCAATATATTTTGCACCCTTAGTAGTGTAATGTTCCTTAAGAATATTTAACTCTTCTTCAGTCCACTTGTTAACAAACATATCATAAACCGGTGCCATAAATTTTATAGTGTTTGTTTTGAATTTGGGAATGTTACAAGGAGTTTGAGTTTGGTTATCATAAATTCACCTTCACTTTCTCAATACCAGAATTATACTTAACAAGTTTATTCCAATTTATAATGCCATTGATACAAAACTCGTTAGTAAATTGAGATGTGAATATATTAAGCATTTGTGCATAATACTCATCAAACTCTTTATTTCTCTCTTTAGCTTTATGACCAAGTGGTTCGATTATTTCTGTATATAATTCTGAATTATTAGAAACGAACTTCCAGAATCTTTGGCCAGCAATTTTTTGATATTCGCCTTTATCAATTTTTGCAACTCTTCCATAGCAACAACCATTAATTGCTTCAACTGGATACTTCTTAGCATTAGTCCTAAGTCGTTGTTTCGCTTTTCTAAAGTTTTCTTTCATTTTTGCAATCTGTGAAGCATTCCCCCAATTAGTTCCAGATTTAACTGCAACTACATAAATAATTCCATCCTTTTCAAATTCGAGGTCCAATCCTTCAGCTGAAGATTTCTTACCACCATAAACCTTTTTGCATACAAAAATAGCAAGCATTTCTAAAAACGCTCCGAACATTGTTTCTTCTTGTGAAGAGAGATATGCATTCACTAAGTTCTCAACTAATTTTTCAGAAGTGAGAATATTTTTAGCTTTGAAGAGATAAGGATTTTTCTTCAAAAGAATTTTAGAGAGTTTTAATTCTTTTAGTCCTTTATCCCTCGCTTCATGAAATGAACCGATGTTTTCTTCAATATATTTTCTTACACTTTCTAGATTTAGTTTTGCCATATTTTACCTTAGGTTCTGCTGCAAATATATTTTGACTTAATTGATCTTCAGCTAATTTGTAGTACTCCTTCACTATCTCAATTCCCAATCCAATTCTACCCATTTTGTTTGCAACGTTTACAGTCGTACCAGAACCCATGAAAGGATCAAGCACAACATCACTTTCTTTTGTAAATAGTTTTATAAACCATTCAGGTAATTCATCAGGGAATGCTGCGCTATGTTCTTTGTTATTACACTCAGTCGCAAGGTGCAAAACATTAGTCGGATAAACAAGTTCACGTCCTATCCAGTTCGATACATTTTTTCCAAATCCGCTTCCATTTTTTGCATTATCTCTTGTTTTATCTATCTGACTAAGATTTTTTAGTCTTGACTTTGCCCAATCGCCAACTGGAACCATAACTTCTTCTTGATACATATTGAATTGCTTTGATTTGTTGAACTGTATAAGTCTTTCCCATGAGTCGCGAAAACGATTAGGCCATTTACCGGGATATGAATTTTTCTTATGCCAAATAAATTCTTCCGTCCACAACCAACCTTGTTTCCTCATTTCATGAATTAAATCGATTACATATGTATGTCTTTCCCCATCTACAACTTTTTCCTTTATATTAAGAATGAATGTCCCAGTAGGTTTTAGTACACGAAGTAATTCTTTGGAAAAAGGTAAGAACCACTCTACATATTTATTCGGATGGATTCCGCCATAAGTGTTTTTTCTACTATCTGCATAAGGTGGTGAGGTGAATATTAGACCAACAGAATTAGTATCAAAATCTTTTAGTACTGTTTTGGCATCACCAAGATATATTTTTGTTTTTTTATACATCAAAATCGTTCGGTTTCATTTATGTTTTTATTCTGTTCAACCGCACTATCTATCGCAACTTTAACAACTTCATCCCAGTCAAAGAATCCCCATTCTATTCCCTTTTTGACTGAATGCATTTCATAAAAATTAAGTTCTCTTCCTATTCTCTCTTTAGCCAATTCTTGCACATCCCAAGCATTTATTGCATATACTAATTCATCCACATTCATTTTTTCTGTTATATAATCACTCATAATTTCTCCATAACATTAAATTAAAAATCAGTTTCACTCTGCATTCTACGTTCTACACTCTTTGTTCTTATTAATCATATTTCGGTCTAACTTTATAAGGGATCGGATCTTCCACACCCGCCTGTTTAAACCCGCGCAGACGAAAAGCACAGCTATCGCACACGCCGCATGCCTTATCCTCACATTGATAACAAGACCAAGTTAATTGAAGCGGTGCACCAAGTTCAATCCCTTTTTTAACAATCTCGGTTTTCGAAAAGTGAATGATGGGTGTTTCAATCTTTATTTTTGTTTCCGGTTTGGTACCAAGATCTACCATTTTTTCGTATGCTTCAAAAAAATCCGGACGGCAATCAGGGTAACCGCTTGCGTCTTCGTAAACGGCACCGATAAAAACGGCATCTGCACCAATAACTTCTGCGTAACTAACGCAGGCACTTAGAATGTTCGCATTTCGGAAAGGTACGTAAGAACTCGGAATTTCTTTGTTGTCAAGATCCGCTTTTGCAACTTCAATCGTCTTATCTGTGAGGGATGACCCGCCGATCTTTGTAAAATGTCCGAAGTCAATTATCATTCTTTTTTCTGCATTGTAGAAATCTGCAACATCGTGAAAAGCTTTCAACTCACGATTCTCTGTTCGCTGTCCGTAGTTGATATGAATCATGGCAAGCCGGTGAGTTTGATTTGCAATAGCAGCGGTAACACAGCTATCCATTCCACCGCTTAAGGCAACTACGGCTAATTTATCTTTGGTCATTATTATTCTGATTAATTGCTATCGGAAAATAGCAAATTGGAATCTGATAATGAAAAGTTGAATAAATAATGGCACACAGATTTAACAGATCGGACGGATTTTAACTGATCAGTTTCAATCTGTTTAATCAGTTCGATCTGCGTTCTATTTTCTTTTTAATAATGGAGATGTTCTTTCGAAAGAGAAAAGAAAGAATGCAATAATCAAACTCACAACTGATGAAAGTAGAAACGGCACTTGTGCGCCGAAACTATCCCACAAAAATCCGGCAAGAACGGACCCTATCATCACAGCAAAACTTGAAAGCATTGTTAGCAGACCAATTGCAGTTCCGCGAAATTCATCCGGTACAAGATCTGAGACCCACGCTTTCGAAACTCCTTCTGTTGATGCGGCATAAATTCCGTAAAGCGCAAAGAGCAACCAAACCATGTAAAAATTCTGATTCATTGCAAAACCGAGATAAACAACTGAGAAAATTATTAAACCAATTATAAATGTATTCTTCTTTCCAAATTTATCTGCAAGAATTCCAACCGGATAAGACGCGAATGCATAAATTAAATTATAAAAGACATAGCCCAGAATAGCTATAGTGTCAGAGTCTGCAACCTGTTTTGATTTCAAAATTAGAAATACATCGCTGCTATTTACCAGTGAAAAAATTGTAAGAAAGATGAGAAGAATTTTATACTCACGAGGGGCTGTTTTCCAAAAACCAGCATATTTTTTTTTCTTCGAGGATTTTGCTATTGCCTTATTGTCTTTCACTACGAATGTAAAACCAATTGCAAATGCTGATGGAATAAGAGCAAAGAGATAGATCCAGGAATATTTTCCCGGGAAAAAGTAGAGAAGCGTAATTGCTATGATTGGTCCAGCTACAGCACCAAAAGTATCCATGCTTCTGTGAAATCCGAAAACAGCTCCGGTATTTCCATTTGCATAACTTGCCAGCAACGCATCGCGAGGGGCTGTACGGATACCTTTTCCTATTCTATCTGCGACCCTTGCAAAAATCACTGCCGGAACTGTAACAATCAAACCGGGCAATGATTTCATCAATCCGGATAGACCGTAACCAATAACAATAAAAATGGAACGCTTGCCGGTTTTATCTGAGAGAGCGCCAAAATATCCTTTGAGTAAACCGGCTGTTACTTCGGCTATCCCTTCAATTACTCCAACAAGCGACATCGAGGCCCCAAGAATGGATGTAAGAAAAATTGGTGTGACGGGATAGAGCATCTCGCTTGCAATATCAGTGAAGAAGCTGATCAATCCAAGAATAACAACCGGTCGTGTGATGTTTTTAAATTTCATATTTGTGAATTCTGTAAAGTGAATATTCTCACAGGAATATAATATTTCTAACAGTTTATATTCATTATTTTACACTATGTTTTATTTGCCACATAGGAATTTTATTGGCAACGGTTAAATTACGGGTACTTCTAAAAACTATCTTTTGTAAATATTTAACGCAGAGAACGCAAAGAAAAAGCAAAGTTCGCAAAGGATATTGAGGTTTTTAGAACTACCCTTACATCATATTTGATACGATAGTATTAACTAAGGAGACAGTATGGAATTTTACGAATTACATCCGGTGACGCCCCAAATGCGATTTATAAACAAGGCCGTGGAAGTCTTGAAAAACGGTGGAGTTATAATTTATCCGACTGATACCGTTTATGGGTTTGGCTGTGATATATTTAATAAAGAAGCGCTTGAACGAATTTATTCGATAAAATTAGATGCGGGAACAAAGTTGTTCAGTTTTATCTGCCACGATTTAAAAGACATTGCCCGTTATGCTAAAGTATCCGATTACGCATACAAGAGTATGAAAAAGTTGCTGCCCGGCCCTTACACTTTTGTCTTACCTGCGGCGCGCGAAGTTCCAAAAAAATTGTGGACAAAAAGAAAAACAGTGGGAATACGAATACCGAATAATAACATCGCATTGACACTTGCCAAAGAAATGGGCAATCCGATTATCAGCACGAGTGTCACAAATCGTAAAGGAGAAATTTTATTCGATCCGCTTGAAATACAGGCAATCTTTAATTCACATGTTGAGCTGATGCTCTCATCCGGAGCGCTGGAAGGTAAACCATCAAGTATTATTGATCTGAGCAGTGATGAACCGGAAATATTGCGGGAAGGTGCCGGTGATGTTAGTATGTTTCTCTAATGATTGACTTTTCAGATAATAAATTTTTGGGAGCGAATAAGATACAGTTCTGCGGGATCCTACATTCAGGGATTTTCTCTTTAAGAAGAGCGGCTGTTCAGAAAATTTTCATGCTTTCGATTATCCAATCCAATTCTCAGATGTGTGAGAGAATGGTCTACTTCTTTTTTCCGGCTTTTGTGACTCTGATTTTGGCGGCTGATTTTTTGTAATTTCATCAGCAGGTGAGGTAAAGTCAGAAATAAAAGTCAGCGTGTTCCTATCTTGGGGATTACCTTGCTCTCTGCTTCTTTGAACACGTCCCGGAATTGCCGGCCATTTAGATTTTGCGCCTGAGTCGGATATAGTCAGTACGCTCATTTGTACCTCCTATATAATTAAACTGTATGCGAGAGAAATTATGAAATGTGAGAAGAATAAAATATTCTCTGTGTAAATATAAGAAATTGAGAGGTAGAAGTAACTAAAATTATAATTCCAGTTTTTATGGTTGAATAATGGGGTTATTCAAAATTGACATGTAAGGGATGAATGGAAAAATGCGGTTTGTGTCGAATTGAGTTCAACCCAAAATTTATTCCGACCGCACTAAAAGCAATACATCTAAAATTCATTGTCCACACAACAGGCAAGATCAATTTGAATTATCTTCTCTGTAAACTACTGTTGCACTGGCCTGCCTTGCTGCAAGAAGTGTAATCTCTGCGATATTAACATGCGCAGGGCGTGTAGCACAAAACACAACAGCATCTGCAACATCTTCACCCGTAAGAGGAGTCAATCCTTTATAAACATTTTTAGCTTTCTCTTCATCACCGTAAAAACGAATTTTACTGAATTCAGTCTCAACCAGGCCGGAATCAATTGTGCTTACAAGAATATTTTTATCGATGGTGTCCATTCTCAAAGATCTTGTAATTGCATCAACCGCATGTTTAGAGGCACAGTATACCGCGCCTTTGGGATATGCCTCATGACCGGCAATCGAACCGATGTTAATTATATGTCCACTCTTTCGCTCTATCATACCGGGTAAAATAAAATGCGTAACGTATAATAATCCTTTAACGTTTGTATCGATCATCTCTTCCCAGCCATCAGGATTATCTTCATAAAATTTATTTAAGCCACGTCCAAGTCCGGCATTGTTGATCAGTATATCGATCTTCTTAAATTCTTCCGGCAGCGATGCAATAGCCTTTCCTACTTCATCACGTTTAGTTACATCCAATTTAAAAGCAAATACTTTTACACCAAATTTTATGCGGATATCTTCGGCAATTTCATTCACTAAATTTAAGCGACGGGCACTAATGATAAGATTGGCGCCTTGTTCGGCAAACGCATAAGCTGATGCTTTGCCAATACCAGATGTTGCCCCCGTAATAAAAACAAATTTTCCCTTTACTGATTTCATAAACTCCTCAAAGGATTTTCAAAATTTTCGCTCCAAATTTAGTACAATTTCATTTCATTTCTAATTCGACAAACTGTCCGCAGTTTTTTATCTTGAACTTGCTTTTCAAACCGCTTAATAACTCAGAAGTACAATTGGAACAGACAGACATTTTAGATAAAGATAGAACTACAATTATCAGTTGTTATCACTGCGGTGATGAATGTCCGGATGAATCTATAAGTATTGCCGGAAAAATATTTTGCTGCAACGGATGTAAAACTGTATTTGAACTGCTTGAAGGAAGCAACCTTTGCGATTACTACTCCATAGACCGGAATCCGGGGTTAACACGAAAACATTACATTGAACGCAACTACGAATTTCTCGACGATCAGGAGCTGAAACAAAAATTAGTCGATTTTACCGACGGAAAGTTATCAAGGGTGACATTTGATATTCCTCAGATGCACTGCAGTTCATGCATTTGGATACTTGAAAATCTATACAATCTCAATGCCGGCATAAGATCATCTAAAGTCAATTTTCTTCAAAAAAAAATTTTTATTGCTTTTTCAGAAGAGTCAACCTCATTAAAAGAAATTGTTCAGTTGCTTGATTCGCTCGGTTACGAACCACAGCTCAATCTTGCCGGGAAAAAAGAGGAGAAATCTAAAAGCGAGTATAAAGATCTTTACTATAAAGTTGGTGTAGCAGGATTTTGTTTTGGCAATATAATGCTTCTGAGTTTTCCGGAATATCTTTCAATAAACATCTCCGGGCAGGATCAGCTTAAACATATTTTCGCATACCTCAATCTTATTCTTTCACTCCCCGTTTTCTTTTACAGCGCTAACGGTTACTTTATTTCTGCCTGGAAAGGATTGAAGAAAAAGATTGTCAACATAGATGTTCCTCTTGCGCTTGGCCTTGCAGTCTTATTTATAAGAAGTCTGGTTGAAATTATCTTTTTGAATGGTGCCGGTTATCTGGATTCACTTTCCGGATTAGTATTATTTCTTCTAGCCGGAAAACTATTTCAGAACAAAACTTATGATACAATTAATTTCGAGCGGGACTATAAATCATATTTCCCCATATCAATTACAATCAGAAAAGATGAAAATGAAACTACAATTCCTGTTGAGAAATTATCAATAGGTGACAGACTTATAATCCGCAACAATGAATTGATTCCAGCTGATTCAATTCTGATAAAAGGAACCGCCAATATTGACTATAGTTTTGTTACGGGTGAATCAATTCCGGTACAAAAATTAAACGGAGAAATGCTTTATGCCGGCGGAAAGCAGATTGGCGGAGCATTGGAAGTTGAAACGATAAAAGATGTGTCGCAAAGTTATTTAACCCAGCTCTGGAATAATAGAGCATTCCGAAAGGAAGATCGTGAGCAGGATTCAAAAATTATTTCTTTTGCAAATGTTGTGAGTAAATATTTTACGTTTGCCGTAATCGCACTTGCGGTGGCTGCCGCAGTTATATGGCTGCCCGATACGATTCTCGCGTTCAACGCTTTTACGGCTGTTTTAATTGTTGCATGTCCGTGTGCGCTTGCACTATCAACACCATTCGCTCTCGGAAATACACTCCGGGTTTTTGGAAAAAACAAATTTTATCTGAAGAACACATTCATCATCGAAAAACTTGCTGCAGTTGATTCAATTGTTTTTGATAAAACCGGCACAATTACGGAGAACAGCGTTTCATCAGCTCAGTTCGAAGGATCTGTCTTGAGTGAAACTGAAAAAAATATAGTCAAATCAATCGTCCGGAATTCAGCCCATCCGCTTAGCACGGCAATATTCAATTCAATCGATTCCGGGGTCATTAAACCTGTAGAGGATTTCGTCGAGCAAACAGGCCGGGGAATTCATGCAAATGTAGAAGGGATTGATGTAAGGATTGGTTCGCACATTTTCCTGAATATTCAGAATGAAGCAGACTCAAATAACAAAGCAACAAAAGTCTTTCTTTCATTAAACGGAAAAGTGCGGGGTTATTTTAAAATTGCCAACAAGTATCGTGAAGGATTATCCGAGAGTATAACCGAGCTAGAGAAAAACTATGAACTCTCACTCCTTTCAGGTGATAACACCGGCGAACTGGAAACTCTTCGGAAATTTTTTGGCAATGTAAATGAGCTTCATTTTCTTCAGTCGCCGCAGGATAAACTGGATTTCGTAAATGCTCTTCGGAAAAAAGGAAAAAAAGTTTTAATGATAGGGGACGGACTAAATGACGCAGGTGCTCTGAAACAAAGTGATGTCGGAATTTCTATTTCGGATAACACAAATAATTTTTCTCCGGCATGTGATGGTATTCTGGATTCGGCATCATTCAGCCGTTTGAAAGATTTTATCTCATTCTCGAAGACCAGTAAAAAAATTATTATTTACAGTTTTGTCTTATCCTTGATTTACAATATTTTCGGATTGGGATTTGCGTTTCAGGGAACGCTTTCCCCGCTCATAGCAGCGATTCTCATGCCGGTCAGTTCAATCTCGGCAGTTTTATTTACTTCGATTTCGATAAATGTAATGGCAAAGCGTAAAGGTTTATTATAATGTCTGTAATTATTGTTCTAATTGGAGCGAGTCTGTTAGTTGCAACCGGCTTTTTGATCGCATATTTGTGGGCGGTTAAGAGCGGTCAGTATGAGGATAAGTATACGCCGTCCGTTAGAATTCTTTTTGAAGATTCTAATAAGCGAGAAGCTAAAGGCAAGAAGCAAGAAGTAACAGAGGATAAAAAATAGTTCTAATCTTCTACCTCTGACTTTTCGCGTCTAACCTCTTACATGGTGAAAACAATCAATCATTAAATCAGGAGTTCTCTTAATGCAGGTTGAGAAATTCAGTTATGATAATAATGTCGTCAAACAGTTTGTAATAGCGGCAGTGGTTTTCGCTATCGTTGGAATGCTTGTCGGTTTAACTATAGCAGTACAGCTTTATGTCCCGGAGTTAAATCTCGGCATTGCGTGGCTGACATTCGGACGGCTGCGCCCGCTTCACACAAATGCCGTGATCTTTGCGTTTGTTGGAAATATAATTTTCGCCGGTATTTATTATTCTCTACAGAGAGTTGTAAAAGCAAGAATGTGGAGTGATAAACTAAGTCAAATCCATTTTTGGGGATGGCAGTTTATAATTCTTGCTGCTGCCATCAGCCTCCCTCTTGGTATAACAACCAGCAAAGAATACGCAGAGCTCGAATGGCCGATCGATCTCATGATTGCAATTGTGTGGTTGGTTTTCGGCGCAAATTTATTCGGAACAATTATTAAGAGACGCGAAAAACATATGTACGTTGCTGTCTGGTTTTATATCGCAACATTCGTAACTATTACTGTTCTCCACGTTGTAAACTCAATTGAAATTCCTGTTAGTTTTCTAAAAAGCTATCCGGTGTATGCCGGTGTGCAGGATGCGCTCGTTCAGTGGTGGTACGGACATAACGCTGTGGCATTCTTCCTTACAACTCCGTTTCTTGGATTGATGTATTACTTCCTTCCAAAAGCTGCTAACCGCCCGGTTTACTCATATAGATTATCTATACTTCATTTTTGGGCATTAATATTTCTCTACATCTGGGCAGGTCCGCATCATCTTCTCTATTCTGCTCTGCCGGACTGGGCTCAATCGCTGGGAACAGTTTTTTCGATTATGCTAATCGCTCCCTCCTGGGGCGGAATGTTGAACGGGTTGTTAACATTGCGCGGAGCCTGGGACCGGGTTCGTGAAGATCCTATTCTAAAATTTATGGTTGTCGCTATTACTGCTTACGGTATGGCAACTTTTGAAGGTCCGATGCTCTCTCTTAAAAATGTAAATGCGATTTCACATTTTACCGATTGGACAATAGCGCATGTGCACGTAGGCGCTCTGGGATGGAACGGAATGTTATCATTTGGAATTTTATATTGGATGATTCCAAAGATGTGGGGCACTCATTTGTATTCGAAGAAATCTGCAAATCTGCATTTTTGGATTTCAACTCTCGGTATAGTTTTTTATGCCGTACCGATGTACTGGGCGGGTGTAGCTCAGGCGTTAATGTGGAAACAATTTACTCCGCTTGGGGTTCTTCAATATCCCAATTTCTTAGAGACTACTCTTCAAATCATACCGATGTATATAATACGTTCTTTCGGCGGATTACTCTATTTCGCTGGATTATTTTTGATGGTGCACAATTTAATGATGACTGCAAAGCAGGGTAAGTTTATTAAAAATGAAGAGACAGAAGCCCCGCCAATGGATCGTGAATCGGACAAAATTCAGAGAGGAATGATTCATCGCTGGCTTGAAAAAAGACCTGTCAAGTTTGCACTTCTTTCTGCTGTTGTTGTTTTGATAGGTGGTCTTGTTGAAATGGTTCCTACATTTTTAATCAAATCAAATATTCCAACTATTACTGCGGTGAAACCATATTCGCCACTCGAACTGCAAGGAAGAGATATTTACATTCGCGAAGGATGCGTTTCATGTCACTCGCAGCTTGTTCGTCCGTTCAGATCTGAAACGGAACGGTATGGAGAGTATTCTAAAGCCGGAGAATTTGTTTATGATCATCCGTTTCTGTGGGGATCGAAAAGAACCGGACCTGATTTAATGAGAGAGGGGGGAAAGTATTCAAATCTCTGGCACTATCTTCATATGGAGGATCCGCGTCAGATGTCGCCGGGTTCGATTATGCCCCGTTACCCGTGGCTGTCAACACAAACATTAGATACATCCAGCACACATGCGAAAATTAACGCGATGCGTTTGCTGGGTGTTCCTTATGAAATTGGATATGAAAATTTTGCGAATGACGATTTAATGAAGCAGGCCAATCTCATCACCGCAGATCTGCAAAAGAACGGTGTGCCGGCTGAACCGGACAAAGAAATAATCGCACTGATAGCATATCTCCAGCGAATGGGAACAGATATAAAAATAAACCAGGCGGCAGGTAAATAATGTTATCAAATAATTTAAGTAACATAGAAGGTGTTTCGGTTTTTCCGATCATATCCTTGATTGTGTTCTTCCTATTTTTTGCAGTTACAATAGTTTGGGTTCTACGTCTGGATAAAAAATACATCGTTCGGATGGGAAATCTTCCGTTCGAATCAAATTCGGAAAACAATAATAATTCAGAGATGAAAGATGAAGTCAACCAATAAAAATTTCTTTGCGTTTCTCATATTGCTGATCTCACTGTTCAATCAGTCTCCCCTTATTGCTGCAACAGAGGGCGGTTTTGATCTTGATAAAATTATGAAGGTAATGCTGATAATAACTTTGGTTGTTATTGTTTTCGTGATGTGGCTTGCCGTTGTTTATTCGGAGAAGAATGATAACAATGGAAATATATTTAAAGGACCGCTAGGTGCCTTCAAGAATTATATTACAAGATTGAGCCCAATGGAGAACGAACAGGAGTTGCTTCTTCATCATGAGTATGACGGAATACGGGAACTTGACAATAAAATTCCACCGTGGTTTCACTTTCTCTTTTATGGTACAATCGTATGGGGAATAATCTATATGCTCGTCTTTCATGTTTTCAGTGATGGACAGGTTCAGACAAATGAATACAATACAGAAATTCAACAGGCTTCGTTGGAAAGACAGATATTAATCAAGTCCGGCGTTTTTCTTAACGAAGAAAGTGTTACAGAATTAAAAGATGCCGCAGCACTTGCCGAGGGAAAAGAAATATTTACTAAGAATTGCATTACATGTCACGCCGTTGATGGAGGAGGAATAGTAGGTCCGAACTTAACAGATGATTTCTGGATTACAGGAGGCGGAATAAAAAATATTTTCAAAACAATTAAATACGGTGTACCCGCCAAAGGAATGATCAGCTGGCAGACACAACTGGATCCTAAAAAAATGCAGGCTGTCTCCTCGTATATAATCTCTTTGCATGGAACAAAGCCGGCTAATCCTAAAGCTCCACAAGGTGATAAGTGGGAAGAACCGAAATCAGACTCAACCAATACGAGTACAACAATAAATTTAAAAACAGTTTCTCTAATGAAGTCGTCCTAAAAGTAATGTTTTATCGTAGAATAGCCCACGGATTACATAGATTAAACGGATTTTCGTAGATTATTTTTTTGAACAATTACTTTTGAGACAACTTCTCTTTAAGGACAGCACGGAGCTTCTCTAAGAATCAAAAGATGTTATGCAAACACAGAACACAATCGAGAAAGAAGAAGAATTCAGGGATTCTCTTGCTACAGTTACAAAAGAGGAAAACCGCAAATGGGTATTCCCTAAAAAACCTTCGGGTAAATTTTATAATGCACGCTCGATTGTTAGTGTATTATTGCTCACGTTTCTCTTCGGCGCCCCGTTCATTAAAATTAATGGACACCCCTTTATTATCTTAAATATTCTTGAAAGAAAATTTATTGTTTTTGGCATTCCTTTCGGTCCGCATGACATTCATCTTTTCGCTCTCACAATGATAGCGGTGATTGTCGGTATTTTTTTATTCACAGTTGTTTATGGCAGAATTTTTTGCGGTTGGATTTGTCCGCAGACAATTTTTATGGAGATGGTTTTCCGGAAGATTGAATATTGGATTGAAGGCGATGCCGGTAAACAGCGTGCTTTTAAAGCAGCGCCGATGAACGGTTCAAAATTTTTAAAGAAGACTTTCAAGCAAATAATTTTCTTTGCTACTTCTTTCGTCATTGCAAATACGTTTCTCTCTTATATCGTTGGAGTGGATAAGCTATATCAGTACGTGAGAGAAACACCAATGGAACATGTGGGAATATTTGTAGCAATTTTAATTTTTTCTGGAATTTTCTATTTCGTGTTTGCATTCTTTCGCGAACAGGCTTGTACATTGGTCTGTCCGTACGGCAGACTGCAAGGAGTAATGCTGGATCAGAACTCGATTGTTATCCACTACGATTATAAGCGTGGTGAACCCCGGGGCAAAATCAAAAAAGAATCTTCCGAAAATCTCGGCGAATGTATTGATTGCTACTTATGTGTGGATGTTTGTCCTACAGGAATTGATATTCGCAACGGTACTCAGCTCGAATGCGTCAATTGTACGGCATGTATTGATGCTTGTGATGATGTAATGGCAAAAGTTAAACGTCCCAAAGGACTTATCCGCTATGCATCCAAAAACGAAATTGAGAATGGTAAACGTTCCATCTTTACACCAAGGGCAATCGGATACACTATTGTACTAACGCTGCTTATAAGTCTTATTTCATTTCTGCTTATCAACCGCTCGGAAGTTGAACTGAGCATTCTCCGCTCTCCAGGTATGTTGTATCAGGAACAACCGGATAATAGAATCAGTAATCTATATGATGTTAAGATTGTTAATAAATCATTCAACACCTTGCTCGCCTCATTGACAGTGGAAAACATTCCCTCGGCTGAAATTAGAATAATCGGGAGAGAATTGAATGTTGAATCGCAGGGTGTAGCAGAAGCAAAATTTTTTGTAATCCTTCCCAAAGCGGAAATTCAATATCTTAAGACGCCAATTGTAATCGCTGTAAAATCGAAGGAACAAATTTTAGATATTATTCAAACATCATTTCTTGGAAAGGTAAATTAGATGAAATTAAGCTGGGGTTTCAACATAGCAGCATTTTACATCACCTTTGTAGTTCTACTGCTCATAGTGGTTTTTATTTTTATGAGTCAGGATGTTGGTTTGGTTACCGATGATTATTATGCAAAAGAAATTGCTTATCAGGAGGAAATCGATAGAACGACCCGCACAAAAAATTTGACGGTACAACTTGATATAGCCGTTGAACCGGCGCAAATAAAATTTTTATTCCCTAAAATATTCAGCTGGCGTGAGATTGGTGGTACAATTCATTTCTACCGTCCATCCGACAAAGAAAAGGATTTCATTGCAAACATTTCCTTAGATTCATCAAGAACTCAATTCATTGGTACAGAAAACCTAAAGAAGGGATTGTGGAAAATAAAAGTTGATTGGAAAGCTAAAGGTGTATCCTATTTCAACGAAAAGATTGTGATGGTGAACTGATGGATGTCTGGACCGGATTTGCAGTCGGTTTGTTAGGTAGCCTACATTGTGTGGGAATGTGCGGACCGATAGCACTTGCGCTTCCGGTTTTTGGTGAGACACAATTCAAAATTTTGATGGGACGGATACTTTATAATTTAGGCAGAGTTGTTACATACACAGTGATGGGCGCGTTATTCGGACTATTTGGAAGCAGGATGGTCCTGTTCGGATTACAACAGAATTTATCCATTGTGCTCGGTGCAGGTATTTTGCTCTATGTGTTGATGCCAAGAAAAATAAAAATACGTATCTCGGAATTTGGTTTTTACAAAACGATTGTAGCTTTTCTTAAAAAGAATTTCTCCCGACTTATATTGGAACGATCAAACTTTTCATTATTCACAATCGGTTTACTTAATGGTTTGCTTCCCTGTGGATTAGTTTATGTGGGGATTGCAGGAGCGATATCAACCGGAGAGTGGTTGAATGGAGCGGCTTATATGGCACTGTTTGGACTCGGCACATTTCCTATCATGTTTGCAACTGCAGTACTCGGTAAAGTGATCAATTTCAATTTGAGGAGACGAATCAACAAATTAATCCCGGTTCTGTCAGTTGTACTTGCATTATTATTTATTCTGCGGGGACTAAATCTCGGTATCCCTTATCTCAGCCCAAAGTTTGTTCCTAAGACGGCACAAACTTCAACACCTTCAAATTGCCATTAAGATTTAGATCAACATTACTTCTTCTTTAGTAAGAAAATATATTGATAGACCGAAAATGGTTTGAACAATCCTAATGTTATAACATTTGCTAATCTGAATTTTAGACTAACACTTCTATTGGAACTGATATTTTCTATTCTTAATCCGCAATCGTCAAACATCTTCTTCATTGTGTGAAGCGTAAAAAATCTCAGATGAGTTCTATCCAATATTTCCGAATCGGTATATTCAAAACGGTTGAAGATTATTTTTAAAATTGGAATTATGTGTCGAAGATTTGGCAGACTGATTATCATGACTCCCTTATCATCCAGAATTTCTTTCAATCGTATAAGTTCCTTCCACGGATTCTTAAGATGTTCCAGAATATCAGCGCATATAATACAGTCAAAATAACGTTCGGAAAAATCAAATTTCATCTGTTCAATATCGCCGGATAATACCCGGTCTAATTTTGTCCCGGCAATTTCGGCTGCTCTTTCAATGAACTCAATCCCAACAGCCGCTTCGAGGTTATACTTTTTCTTTGCCTCATAAGCCAGCACACCTTCGGCACATCCAACATCGAGCAGACGCTTGGTGGTTTTAGGGATGAGATTAAAAATTTCAGGACGGAATAATTCGTAATAGAGTTTTTTCTCGCTTTCCTGTGGACTGGAGTAGGTATCTGCCATTATAATAAACCTTCAAAATATTTTTTGTTCTTATTGTACAAAATACGATTTATAAGTTATAAAGCCATCTTAGGGAGTCAGTCTTCGTTATCATGGATCACACTATTAGACTGCGTAATGATTTTCATTCGTCTCTTTATTTTATTTTCTTAAATTCCTATTGAAATTTTTCAGAAAGAAAGGTTTAATGAATACTTCATATCTTCAGAAAGTTGAAGAATACGTTTTTTCTATTCTTACCGAAAGAACCCCTGCTTCAAATGTTTATCATAGCCTTGACCATACCAAAGACGTAGTGGCATCGTGTCTTGAAATAGGTGCGAAGGAAAATTTAACTCCGGATGAATTAGAGTTGATACAAATTGCCGCCTGGTTTCATGATATTGGATACGTTGAGAAAGCTGAAGGACATGAACAGATCAGTGCAATGTACGCTAGTAATTTTCTTACTGAGAATAATTATCCGTCCGAAAATATTGACCTCGTTATAGGCTGCATTCTCGCCACAAAGGTACCTCAAAAACCAAAAAATAAATTAGAGAAAATTCTTTGCGATTCCGATCTGAATCATCTTGGCAGGAAATTATTTTTTGAGCGGAATGATAAGTACAAAATTGAGATTCAAAATAATCAGCATCGAATACTATCGGAATATGAATGGATAACTAAAACAATTGATTTTGTAACACGCCACCGCTTTGTAACAGATTATGCAATTAATAATTTTTCTGAACAGAAGAAAGAAAATCTTCGGCTACTCCAGGTTCGGCTGGAACAGATATTAAATCAGTCCAAGTAAATTTGTTTACTCCAAACTTTCCCCAAAAACAGTGACATAGATGAAAACGCTTTATCTTATCCGGCATGCAAAGTCAAGCTGGGACGACACAAATCAAACAGATTTTGAACGCCCGCTCAATAAGCGCGGTGAACACGATACCCCTATCATGGCCAAGGTACTAAGTAATGTTAATTTATCCTCCGGACTTGTGATAAGCAGTCCTGCAAACCGTGCGTATACAACCGCTCAGATATTCATGGAAAAACTTCTCTTTCCTTCTGAAAAAATCATTACTGATAATAGAATTTATGAAGCAGGCATTCGTGAGCTGATGACATTAGTGCGTGAAATTGATAATAGAATTGAGACAGTACTTCTTTTCGGACACAATCCGGGGCTTATTTCACTCACAAATTTACTAGGCGATAAATTTATTCCTGAAATGCCAACGTGTTCGATTGTTGGTCTAAAATTTGAACTTAATACATGGGCAGAAGTGGAAAGGCAAAGCGGAAAGATTTTTCTATTTGACTATCCTAAGAAACATTCTAAATAATCATTTCACAAGTTTCGAAATAGCTTTGAACTCATCTGTTCCGCATACATTGAGAAGTTCGAACAAGGCAGATTCCGTTAAGGTTAGTTCAGCACCATTATTTTCCATCCGCCGTAATGCCATCTCATAATCAAATTTTCTGCGGGATGAGACCGCATCTGAAACAACATGCACCTGAAAATCATTCGCAAGCAGATCCAGAACGGTTTGTAATACACAAACATGGGATTCAATTCCGCATATAACTACCTGTCCAATTCCTCTGCTTTTGAGATTATCAAACATGTTCTCAGCACCAATACAGCTGAAGGTCATCTTTTGAATTGTATTTATCTCTCCTAGAGCTAACTTAATTTTTGTTTCTGTAGGTCCAAGACCTTTAGGATATTGCTCGGTAAAGTAGATGGGCACCTTCAAAATCTTAAAACCATTTATGAGCTTCAATGCATTTTCAACAACACGTTCGTACTCAAAGATCACCGGCAAAATTCTTTCTTGAATATCTATTATAAACAGTGCCGCTCTTTCTCTTTGCAGAATTTTTGGATGACGGTTCATAATTGTTAGTTGATAGTTGTATTGTGAATTAAAAATTGCAATTCGAAATTATCTTTCGTAAATCAAAAATCATACTTCGAAATTCTAAAGTCTTCATTCTCAATTCTCAATTAATAGATCGGGTTCATTCCATATTTTCCGCATGAGTACATCATCAGAATTGAAGCAAGATCAATGGCAGCACGTTTTTCATCATCTTCCGGAACCACAAGATCATAAACCTCTGCGATGAATTTCATATTAGCCAATATCTTTTTCAATTCAGAATAGGTTGGTTCGCCATGCCAATTAGCAACACGCTTTACCAGATTTTCTTCATTGCGGCGGAGAAACTCTGAGAAGGTGATAATATTGTAACTCAGTTTTGTACGCGGCTTGCAGATCGTAATTAAATCGTTTGTGTATTGATCCCACTTTTTAGCTATGTCTTCGTTTTTATCATACATTACTTCTTTAGCGTTATCCAGCGTAAACTTTGCACGGGTCTGAACTTTAAATTGCGGTAGAAGAGCATAACCGTCAAAACTTCTTATGCCGGTTCCTTTTTCAATATATTTCCATCTGCGTGCAAGTTGTGTGGAAGTTTGGATAGAAACAACTTTATCAAGCTCGCTGTCTATCACAACAAATTTTCCCTGCTGATAATTAACAACAGTATACCAGTGTTCCCAATTCTTAACACTGAGTATGCAAGGATGACCTTTCTTAAGTTCACTTATTAACATTCGGCGGGCATCATCGGGATTACTTGATTGAAAATGTTTCAGCTTACAACCAAATCTGTGTGCAGCTCTTGAAAGACCTATCTCATCTGTACCTGCCCACCATGTACTGCCTGCAATAATTCCTATCTGATCTTCATCTTTAAAAATACCAAGCATAACTAATGCGTACTTTAAGGCAAAAGGTCCGCACTGGTACTTGTTTGGTTGTGGGTAAAAGCTCATCTTAATGGTTACTCGCTATTCATGTGTGGGGACAAAAATAACAAAACTTTTGATATGCTAAACAAATTTGTCTAATTTTCTAAAAAAAATAGGCTAGCAATGAAAGTAGCTATCGTATATAACGAGGTGAATCCTGAAATCTACCAGAAGACTAAAAGAAAGGCTAAGGATTTGGATTTCAAGCCCATTTTTGACCTCCAAAATCTGGATCCCATCTCAGAGTTTGAGGACATGGCAAAATCCCTGCAAAAAGTCGGTTACGAGGCTTATACCCTTAATATTATGGATAGCCTTCAGATTTTCATTAAGGACTATGAAAAGAATAAGCCAGATGTAGTTTTCAACCTGGTTGAGTTATACAAAGATCAGCCCCGTCTGGAGATGAGTTTCACCGGCATGCTCGAATTGCTCAATGTTTTCTACACCGGCGCACCTCCGATGGCGCTCGGAACCTGTCAGAATAAAACTCTTACAAAAAGAATATTAGGTTCTCTCGGAATACGCACACCCCGCTATAAAATAATCAAAAATATGGAACGTTCATTCCGTCTTGGTCTCCGTTATCCTCTGATTGTAAAACCTGCCTGGGAAGATGCGAGTGTTGGAATTGAAAATGAATCGATTGTAGATAATGTAGATACTCTAAAGAAAAGAATTGAATATGTGTTCAATTCATTTAAACAGCCGGCTCTTGTTGAAGAGTTCATTCTTGGAAGAGAATTAAATGTAGCTGTATTTGGAGATAAAGATCCTGTCGTATTGCCGATCAGTGAAATAGATTTTTCACGTATGCCGGATAATTTACATCCGATTGTAAGTTATCAGGCAAAGTGGGATCCCATGCACGAGGCATATCATAAAACAGTTCCAATATGTCCCTCAATATTACCCGATGAAACACGAGCTGAAGCCGAGAGAATGGCACTCGAGTGTGTTCATGCGGTTGGTACACGGGATTACAGCCGTGTTGATATGCGCCTATCTAAAGACGACAACAAACTTTATGTTTTGGAAGTTAATCCTAATCCGGATCTGACACCCGGCGCAGGATTTTTACGCTCGGCAAAACAGGCAGGATATTCTCACAAGAAAACTTTAAAGATGATTGTCGATTTTGCTTATCAGCGGAAACAATTGGCGCTGAAACATTAACTGTGTTATTATGAATCTATGCCGGCTCTGGAGAGAATACCCTTATTATAATAGTGCTTCACTTCTTTCATTTCGGTTACTAAGTCGGCTCGATCGATAAAACTCTGGGGGCAATATCTTCCGGTGAGTATCCGTTCTACTTTATAACACTAAGTTCAATTAATTTCATTATTTTACATTTACTAAAATACGAGGAGTAAATGCGTACTTTTCAAAATCTTCAACAATCGGGTGTGAATTTTTGGTCAAGAGAATTGATTGAACTCGAGAAAGATTCTAGCATCATACCCATACTAATAAATTCACAAGATAAATTTATCAGTCTACTCAATATTTCCGATGCAAATCCCGCTGCTTGGAAAGAGACACTAAATAACACACAAAATTTACCGGCAAATTTATTTCTAAAACATTTGATGGTTCTTTCTGACATCGGTGGTGAAAAACTTGTGCGATTCAAAAAGGAACTACCGAAACTTTTCGAGATTAATTTATAATGGAAAAACAACACGGCGCATCAGTAGAAAAAATTGGTATGGGTTTAATCTGTTCAGTTGAAACTTTCAAAAAGGGAAACATCTGTTTAGTAAAAAGAACTTTTGGATTCAATGGCTTATCGACTTATAATAGTGGCGAGGTTAGAAAGATTGAGTGCAAGTCAATGGAAAAATCTGATTACTGGATTGCAATAAATGGATTTATGGCTATTGATAAACTTTTTTTTGAGAGGGATTACTGGATTTACTTTGTAATTCTGCCTGAAAATATTGTTGTTATGACAAAAGCTTTGCCTTTTATAAAAGTACAATTAAAACTGGCTAAAGAAATGGATTTCTTAGAAGAGTTAGAGAATTGGGTAAAATCAACTAAACAACTTTCAAAGAAATCAGGCTTAAAATTTTTTCCAAGAATAAATATCAAATTCAAGATGCCTTTGAGAAAACTTGTTGAATATATGACTTCTGAAAATTACAAAGGTGAATGGGATAAATCCGTTTCTGAAATTTGGCAAAATAAAAGTCAGTGGGAGTGCATATTCTCTGTTAAGGATGAAGATTAATAAATTTCAAAATTAGGAATTACTTCCAACTCAAAATCATCTTCAAAAAAGAATTGAAAATCTATGATACGATTATTCCATTTAGGTTTCTGCTTTTCAGAAGTAAAATGAGAATGAAAACTCTCTGTAAATTGAATTGATGTTTTGCCTTTTATTTTAGGAATAATCAAAGCAATATCCAAATCGCTTTTAGAATTTGCATTTCCTTTTGCTTCACTTCCAATTACAAATGCTTTAAGAATTTTCGGGCGAATAGATTTTGTTAAATTATGACGAAGTTCCTTTTTTAAAAATGTTACTGAAGGATATTTTTCCATTTCACAAAATATTCATTTAAAGCTTTGGAATGCAGTAAAAATAGGAAAGCAAATTTTAAATAAAGAATATTTAGCTGAAGAATACTGTGCTTTATTAGTTCTCGCCAAATAAAAAGAGAGTTTAAATCACACCAAGACACGAATTGGTTATACCTATTGTCCTATCTGTGAAAAGTCTACAAAAGATTATGGAGGCAAAAAGCATTTATATCACGAATATGGTACACTAATTTCAGATGTCTGGAGAGACATTACATATAGCCAAAATGAAATTCCGACTTCCATCATTGAAAGACTATGTGATTTATTTGGTATAAATACTCATCCCGGATTAAATGTTTATGATCTTCGCAAGACAAAGATAGCCAATACCACCATAAGTGAACCTCACATTTCATTTTTCCCTAAATACAATGAAAGTGATATTTCAATAAAAATTAATTCCAAGCTGATTAACGAAGATTGTATAAATTCACTACAAAAGATACCCGATTCATCGGTTGATTTTTGTTTTGCGGATCCTCCTTATAATCTTTCAAAAAAATATGACTCTTGGGATGATAACTTAGAACTCAGTGAATATTTTAATTGGTGTTCTAAGTGGATTAATGAACTAATGAGAGTTTTGAAACCTGGTAGATTTTTAGCTTTGTTAAATATTCCCTTATGGACAATGCGTTACTACTCTATTTTGAAAGAACAATATCATTTTGTTGATTGGATTGTATGGGAAAGTCTTAGTATGCCCGTAAGAATGATAATGCCTTCTCATTATTCTATCTTAGTATTTTCAAAAGGTTCTCCAATCATTTATCCTGCATTTAACCGCGATGCCTATTCTGATTTAGAAGCAGATTCTCTAAAATCACTGCGTGAAGATTATTGTTTGCGTTCAAATTGTATTAATTATCGAAATAAAAATAATATTCTTGATAAAACACCTATTACAAATTTATGGTGGGATATTCATAGACTTAAGCACAACACTAGAAGAGTTGATCACCCTACTCAATTACCACCCAAATTAATGTTTCGTTTAATTTCATTATTTACAAATGAGAAAGAAATTGTTCTTGATCCATTCAATGGGTCTGGCACATCTACACTATCTGCGGAAATTTTAAACAGAAAATTTATTGGAATCGAGAAATCACTAAATTATTATTCTCTTTCATTAAAAAGACACGAAGAATTAAGAAGTGGGATTGATCCATTTGGCAAACAGAATGGCACTCCTCTATCAAAAAACACTTATGTCCCTCGTCTTAAAAAACAAAAATATATTGTTAGCAAGAAAATTTTACAACTCGACGTGAAAGAAATTGCCAAAGTTCTTGGTCATATTCCAACTAAAGAGGAAGTAGAAAAATATAGCAAATATCCAATTGGATATTTTGATAACTATTTTATTAATTGGGCTGAAGTTTGTGCTGCTGCTCGAACCACCGGGATGGTCGAGGATAAGATAGTTAAGTCTATAAAACATAAAAAAGATCAATTAAGTATTTTTTAATTCGGATCTACTAAAAGCCAAGCAAATGGACGCCGTTAATAGATTTATGAATCTATTCCGTTTCTCGAAAGAATTCCTTTTTGATAATAGTGCTTCACTTCTTTCATTTCGGTTACTAAGTCGGCTCGGTCTATAAGAACATCGGGACAATATCTTCCCGTTAGAATCAGTTCTACATTCTGGGGTTTAGTTTCGAGGAATGGTAAAACATCTTCAACGGTGAAAAGCCCGAAATAGATGGCAACACAAATTTCATCAAGAATGATCAGATCATAATTTCCGCTAAGCATTTTTTCTTTTGCAGTTTTTAGTGCATGCTTCGCTTTATCAATCTCCTCCTGGGGCGGTGTTTCTCTTTTGAATACATAATCATCCTTGCCGACTTTCTCAATCGTAATCCAATCACTCAATTGTCTAAGGCTGTTTGATTCATTATATGGAAAATCTTTCATGAATTGAATTATGTAAGTACTTAAACCGGCCCCCGCAGCCCTAACAGCCTGACCGATCGCTGCAGTTGTTTTTCCTTTCCCGTTACCGGTATAAATTTGGATGAATCCTCTGGTAAGTTTTTTCATTGAAGCATCTGTTTATTTTCTTGTGAGGATGATTTTCTTGCCTCTACCTTTCGCATTATATCCTTTCTTATCTCGTTCGAGGAGTGAGTCCATTGTATGATCTCTTCAATCGTCCTGAAGCAACCATTGCATAGCTGAGTAACTGGATCCATAATACAATGCTTATTGCAGGGGGAAGATTGTGTTTGATTGGAAAGCATCTATTTCCTTTCTTGATCTACTTTCATCACATACTAGTGTAAAGGATGTTTTTACAAAAAAAATTTCCAATTGGAGAAAAAAAGGCGGAAATAAAATCCGCCTTTTTGAAATTACCGAAACTATTCCATTTTGCCGTCTTGAAGCTCCTTGATGAGCCGATCGGTTTTGAAAAAATACTTCAATGCCTCTATCAGCCCTTTCGAATCCACAGCAACTGTACGGTTGACCTCGGGTAGAAAAATAAAATCACCGGCAAGACTCTCAAGATTACCGTCAAAGACTAATCCCACTACTTCCTTTTCTGAGTTGATTACGGAACTGCCGGAGTTACCCCCCACAATATCGTTGGTCGAGGCAAAATCCACGTTTGTGGCAAGATCGAATCCCTCTGGAATTCGCTGGAATCGTGGATGCAGTCCCCATGGATAATCTTTTTTATTAAATGAATTCCACCGATCATACATTCCATAAAAAGTTGTTTTGCCCGGCGCGATCGTTCCATTGTATTCATATCCTTCAATTCGTCCATCTGATATACGCAGGGTTCCGGTAGCATCCGGGGAAAGCTCATCACCATAAACCTGATAACAAACTTCTCCAAGAAGCTGATTCAATACTGTAAGAGTATTATTAATTTCAGTCATCTTGGCGCGCATCTCTTTCAGTTTACTTTGAGTGCTCAGCAAGAAATAGATAAATGGATCTCCCAAGGTGAGAATTTCATCAGGCGATTTCTTCATCAGTTCATCAAATTTTTCTTTTGATGTGAGGAATGAATTATTCATCACCATCGCGGCTGCTTCGTTACCCTTAGCCATCCCATACATTCTTTGTACAACCGGATGTGTATCACCCAAAATAGAACGAATAATATTTGCCTGTGCTCTGACCAATTTGGTTTGCATTTCCTCATCAATCGTTGATGGGTAAATACTCTTTATAGTTTCATCAAGTTTATCAGCTTTGTAACCGGCCTCGCGCTTATCTTCGGTTAATTTCATCTGCTCTGCATATTCAATAACCTTTTCTGCAACCGAATAATAAACTGTACTGCTTCTCGGATTGTATGCAAATGCTGTGGCTTCATCAACATATTTTCTTAATTCATCCAGATTATTTTTAATTGCATCCCACACATGACCATATTTTGCTTTCAGTTCAGGATCAGCATTTACTTTTGCGCGAAGATTCTTTTCAAAATCTATTTTCTTGGCCATAACGTATTCATCACGCAAGCCCATATATCTGCCAGCATAAGATTTTCTTCCATTGCCGATTCCCATAACCATATTAAGCAGTTCGGTGTATCTCTCCGGATGACTTTGAAACAATTCGAAGTAGACTTTATAAATTTCATTCTGCTGAAGAAGCGTGTATTTATAATTTTTATCGCGGAAAAATTCCAGCTGGGCAACAGAGTAGAGTCTTTGTGTCCTTCCAGGATTTCCGATTACGAAAATCGGTTCACCTTCCTTTGCACCCTCTTTACTCCATCTGAAAAAATTATCGGCTTTAACCGGTCTATCATTTTCATATGCACGGAAGAACATGAAATCAAGTTCGTATCGGGGATAGGTAAAATTGTCCCAATCCCAGCCCGTGGAAGCAATCTGAAAATCCGGAGCCATGACAAGGCGGATATCATCATAACGCTTGTAACCGTACATTGAGTACTTGCCGCCATTGTAAAGCTGCACTACCCTGCATGACAGCCCGGAATCTTTAGAATATTTATACTCAAGTTCTTTGATCTTATCATTCCGCAGTTTTACTTTCTCGTTATTATCTTTACCTGTTTTCATGGCATTGAGTACTTCTTTGGTCACATCTTCAATCATAACCAGTTGATCGACAAATAATCTTGAGACTTTTATCTCTTCAGCCATTGTTTTCGCATAGAACCCATCACGCAGATAATCTTCACCTTTCGGAGAAAGTGCCGGTAATGAATTCCTACCGCAGTGATGATTTGTCATTATCAAACCATCCGCAGAAACAAAGGCCGCCGAACACCCTCCGCCAAACGAAAGCGCTGACATCTGTACATCTTTTAGCCAATCTGTCGATGGACGGAATCCGTATTCTTTCTTAAAAACATCCACGGGTACATCATCGAAGGTCCACATCTTACCCATATCCTTCAATGATGATTCAACTTTCGACAGATCACGCGGTTCATAAATTGATTGTGCAGTAATCGAAAGAGTGAAGAAAGCTAACAACAGACTTACAATGCACAAAATTTTTTTGTTCTTCATTTCCACCTCAGATAAGTAAAATATTATTATTACGAAAGTCGTCACTTATCAAGATAAATACAAATCCCTTCCATTTAATATAGGGAAAGGTCATAGACCCTTCTCTTTGTTCTTCCTAAAAACAAAGATACTTCCTATGGATTCTTTCTGTAGGAAGTGGGGCTTTCATTTTTTCGTTTTGGAAAGATATGATTAATCTTATACTATTTATACTGCGTCCCGATCATGTTCTCGGGAGAAAGAAATCTATCGAGTTCTTCTTTGGAAGGAAGTTTTTTCTCAAGCACCAGTTCGTAAACACCCCGGTTAGTCTCAAGTGCTTCTTTAGCTAACTGAGTTGATGCTTCATAGCCTAAAATTGGATTTAATGCTGTAACCAGACCGATACTATTCATCACAAGATCGCGGCAATGTTTTTCGTTAGCCGTAATTCCATCAATGCATTTGTATTTCAAAGTGTTCATTCCATTCTTCAGCATCTCGGTAGATTCAAATATACTCTGGACAATCACAGGTTCCATAACATTAAGTTCAAGTTGTCCTGCTTCTGCAGCAAGTGTTACAGTCAAATCGTTGCCAATAACTTTGAACGCAATTTGATTTACAACCTCCGGAATAACAGGATTAACTTTCCCGGGCATAATTGAAGAACCGGGTTGCATCGGCGGTAGATTAATCTCATTAAATCCTGTACGTGGACCGGAAGAGAGGAGCCGCAGATCGTTGCAGATTTTTGACAGCTTCACTGCGAGACGTTTAACAGCGGAGGAATACATTACGAATGCACCTGTGTCTTGTGTAGCTTCAACAAGGTTTGCAGCAAGCACTACATTCAATCCGGTTACTTCTCTCAAATGCTTCATACATTTTTCGCTATATCCCGGCTCAGCACAAATTCCGGTACCTATTGCCGTTGCACCCATATTCACTTCAAGAAAAAGTTCTGCGTTCTGTTCTAATCTTTGGATCTCTTCTCCAAGTGTTACGGCGTAAGCCTCGAATGATTGTCCTAACGTCATTGGCACAGCATCCTGTAGCTGTGTTCTTCCCATCTTAATCACATGCGAAAATTCTTTCCCCTTCTGTCTGAACGACTCGATTAATGATTTCAATACTTTAATAAGTTTTTTGTTGCTGTTGATCAGAGCGATTTTTATCGAGGTAGGATAAGCATCGTTAGTTGATTGGGAAAGGTTTACATGATTATTCGGATGGCAATATTTGTAATCACCTTTTTCATAGCCGAGAATCTCAAGTGCGCGGTTTGCAATAACCTCATTCGCATTCATGTTGGTCGAGGTACCTGCACCACCCTGAATCATATCTATCACAAAGTGTCCGTGATATTTTCCGCTGATGATTTCATGACATGCCTGAACGATTGCATCTGTGATAGGTCTGGAGAGAAGTCCTAAATCGTAATTTGCTTTTGCGGCAGCCATCTTCACTAATGCAAGCGCCTCAATAAGAACCGGATAGAACGAAAGAGCCACACCGCTTATATTGAAATTTTCCAATCCGCGCATCGTTTGTATTCCGTAATAAACTTCATGCGGTACATCCCTGTCGCCAAGCAGATCGTGCTCGCTTCTTGTTCTGCCGGAACGGTATTGCGCACTAAGACTGATAACGCGTGTGTTGGCAAATTGCATTCTTCGGAAAATCACCTTTGCCATTCTCGAAAATATTTTTATTGGTATCTGGGGTTCAATTTTTTCCAGTTCAATAAATTTATCGGCAGATAATTGGAGAATGGTTGTGTTTATTGTTGCACGTGCTGAAGTAGAGTGCGGTGTATCGTCAATAAAAGCTCCCTCGCCAAAAAAATCGAGTTTAGTAAATATTGACAATCTTTTCTCTTCGCCAAATGGCGTTTTTTTAAATAGCTCAACTTCACCATCATAAATTATATATAGGTTTTTTCTCGGATTATTCTCGATGTAAAGTAAATCGTTCTGAGGGTAAGTCTTCACCTCGAAGTTCTTAGAAAGCAGTTCGCTTTCCTGGTCATTTAGATCTCCGAACAATTCAACTTTCTTCAGAAATGTATTTATTTGCGCGACATTCATTAAAATTCTCCCGTCATTCAAATTAGTGTTGCAAAAATTAGCTAGGTGCTATTGGTTTAGCAAATGTATTGTTAGAATGTCCGCCATTCTAATTAAATTTCTGTTGAATGTTTTATGCCGGGAAAGTAAGTTGAAGTAGTAGATGTAATGGTTGCTAACAAGATTAATCCTTTTCTTAATTATGAAGAGATACTCTAATGGAAGAGAAAATTTTTGCAGATAAGTTAAATCAGCCCAAAGAGGATGATCTCAAAAATATTCTAGCTACCCGTTATAAGTTTTGGATTGAACTGCTAAAATTCGTTGAAACTCATTTTGGAGAGACTATAACCGAGTGGAAATTTTATGGTAATAAAAGCGGTTGGGTGCAGAAATTATTTCTTAAGAAAAGAAATCTCCTCTTCTTTTTACCATATAATAAATTTTTCCGAATAGGAATGGTCTTTGGTGATAAAGCTGTAGTTGAAATTGTTAAAAGCGATCTGCCGAAAGAAATCATTGATGAAATTCAAAACACAAAAAAATATGCCGAAGGTAGAGGATTGAGAATTGATGTTAAGAATAAGACGGATTTAGAAATCGTTAAGAGACTTCTTCAAATTAAGGTAATGAATTAAAGACTCGGCAGCATTTATTATGATTTTATTGTGTTATTGTACTTCACCAAATTACACCGCAGCATTTGGAGTAGATTTACTCCTGATTCTTTTCTACAAAGAACGAATTAAGCATTTGTTTTGGAAATGAATTTGTAAATTTGTCATCGAAAAATGAGTTGTAAACTATTTAACAAAAAATGAGTAAAAAATAATGGGAAGAATTTTCGAAACAAGAAAACATGTAATGTTCGCACGTTATGCCAGAATGTCCAAGGCTTTTAATAGAGTCAGAAAAGAGATTGAGATCGCGGTAAAGGCAGGCGGACCGGACCATAAAGCAAACTCAAAACTTAGAATTGCAATGCAGAACGCTAAGAGCGTTAACATGCCGAAAGACAAAGTTGAAGCTGCTATTAAACGGGCTTCATCCAAGGATACTTCCGGCTATGTAGAAATTATTTATGAAGGATACGGACCCCATGGTATAGGCGTAGTTGTAGAATGTGCTACAGACAATCCAACCAGAACAGTTGCAAATGTGCGTCATAGTTTCAAAAAGTATGGCGGGTCGTTAGGAACAACCGGCTCAATAGCGTTCATGTTTGAAAGAAAAGGTTTGTTCAAAGCTGCAAAATCTGCCGCCGCCGATGTAGAGACTCTGGAACTGGAATTGATTGATGCTGGACTTGATGATCTATCCTATGACGATGAAAACCTTTATATCTACGCCCCATTCCAGGAATACGGATCAATGCAAAAAGCCTTGGAAGAGAGAAATATAGAGATTACAGCGACCGAACTTCAGTATCTTCCGGTTAATTATAAAGAATTATCGGATGAGCAGAAAAAGGAGGTCAATGAATTAATCGAAGCTCTTGAAGAGGATGATGACGTTCAGTCGGTCTATCACAATATGCAGCAGTAATTGATTTTTTCACTATATATAGTAAAAAGCCCAGTATTTGCATACTGGACTTTTTTGTGAGCACGGGTGGGCTCGAACCACCGACCTTCACCTTAAAAGGGTGTTGCTCTACCACTGAGCTACGCGCCCCTACCATTAAAATTTGAGGGGTAAATATAATCCACTAATAACTAATTTCCAAAGGAGGGGGTATGTGATGGCAATAATTATTTTTCTCACTGATTTTGTATATATTTAATCACAAGTAAATTCTACCACATATGAAAGATTCAAGAATACTTATCTCGGATGACGACGAAACCCTCTGTTACCTCCTAAAGGAAGAGCTGGTAAACGAAGGTTATTCTGTTGATGTAGTTTACGATGGCAAGGATGCAATCGAAAATTTGCGAAAACGGTATTATGATGTTCTACTGCTCGATCTTGAGATGCGCGAGATTCATGGAGAAAAAGTTTTATCCTATGTAAGAGATAATCATCCGGCATTGCAGGTAATCGTTCTCACAGCTAAATCCGACATCCGTACTGCGATCGACTGTCTCAAGCAGGGCGCGTATGATTTCATAACAAAGCCTTACGAATTTGGTCAGCTATGTGTAACAATTGAACGTGCACTGGAACACAAAGATCTTCTCATAAAAAATAAAATCCTTTCATCCAAGATCAGTCAGACACCACCCAACACAATAATTGGGGAAAGCGATAAAGTTAAGAATGTTCTTAAACTTGCCGAACGGGCAGCAAAATCCGAATCAAATATTTTGCTCGAAGGTGAAACCGGGACAGGTAAAGAACTATTTGCTGAATTTATACACAAAAATTCTAACCGTGCAGATAAACCATTTGTTGCAATCAACTGTGCTTCGCTGCCGGATCAATTGATCGAAAGCGAACTTTTTGGATATGAAAAAGGTGCATTCACAGATGCAAAGGCTTCAAAACAAGGATTAGTTGAAATTGCAAATGGCGGTTCATTATTTCTTGATGAAATCGGGGAACTTAGCTTAGCCCTTCAGCCAAAACTTCTACGTTTTCTTGAGAATGGAGAGTTCCGGCGTGTAGGTGGAATTACAAATCTTACTTCCTCCGTGAGGGTAATTGGTGCGACTAATAAGAATTTGATGGAAGAAGCGGAGAAGAAAAATTTCCGACGCGATCTTCTATTCAGATTAAATGTTATTACGCTTACTATTCCCCCGCTTCGCGAGCGTAATGGCGATGTACTTCTGCTCTCTGAATATTTTTTGCAGAAAAAATCACCTGTGCGTTCGGTTAAAAGACTTTCACCGGAAGCAAAGAATGAATTGCAACGCTACAACTTTCCGGGTAATGTTAGAGAACTCGAGCATATAATTGAAAGAGCCATAATCTTTTCTGAAAACGAGACTATCCTTCTAAAAGATTTAAATGTTCCGATAGCCGATTTTGATTTTACCAATTTTGTGAAAGATGACGGAACAATCATGACAATGGAAGAAGTTGAGCGCATTCACATCAAAAGGGCTCTTGACCAGAACAATTGGAACCGCGAGAATACCGCAAGAGCTCTTGATATAAGTCAAAAAACTCTTTACTCAAAAATTCTTAAGTATAATTTGAAATAGAATGAGCCCTGATTCTACAACCAAACACGTTGCACACGACTTGAATAATATTTTTACCAGAATACTAAACAGTATAGATCTTCTTAAAAGGAAGGTCCCCGCATCTTCAGATCTGCTTCCTCTGCTGAATAATATTGAGGCTGGCACCTATCTTGCTTCTGAGATGATAACAGATAATTTCGGAGATAAATCCCGAAATAATAATCAGAGAAGAATTAATCTTAATTCCATTATATCGGATGTTATCCGCTCATTCTCACTTCAGCATAAAGGCAGAATTGAATTTGTGCTTTCTCTTGAACCGGATCTTAAAATTGTTTCCGGTAAATACTCCGATTACTACAGAGTTGTACTGAACTTACTCACGAACGCTATTGAATCAATCGAGAAAACCGGAATTATCTCTCTTACAACAAATAATATCGATAATGGTTCAAACATCGAATTCAAAATAACCGACAATGGTTCGGGTATTGATAAGGAAAGCCTTCCATTAATTTTCGATGAAAATTTTTCCACGAAGGAGAAGAAAACTGTTTCAGGAGTTGGGTTATCAATTGTGAAAAATGTTGTTGAAAAAAGCGGCGGATCTCTTTCTGTTTTGAGTGAGCCGGGCAAGGGAACTGAGTTCAAAATTATTCTGAAAGCTGAACCCACAACAGATATTCATGCTACAGAGAATGGGAAGACAATCTTAATTGCTGAGGATGAAGAAATACTTCTCGAGCTGCTAACTGAACTGCTTCAATCGTACAATTATACAGTCCTTACTTCTACCAGCGGCCGCGAAGTTTTAGATATACTAAAACTCAGAATGCCAGACCTCCTGATTATTGATCAAAAGATGCCCGAGATGGATGGGCTGGAATGTATTGAAGAAATTTCTGCATTGAAATTGAACTACAAGATTCCGGTTATTTTTGCCACCGGTTCACAAATGGATGTTGACTTGATTGATTCATTAAAGATAAGCAGAGTAATTAATAAACCTTACAACTTCGAAGAATTGCTTTCACTGGTCCGTGAATTAATCGGGTAGTTTATTCCCCTCACCCGATTTCAAATCAATAATATTCAAATCATTCACGTATGGAGTGATAACAGGTTTTTTGATAGAGCCGAGTTTATCAAGTACATTGATAATATCTTTAGAAGCATTTTCGATGAATTCGATTCTCTTCAAAATAACTGTCTGAGAAAACTCCGGTTTAGATAGCTCCCGCCGAATTGCGGCTGTTGAAAGATTAATTAGAGTGAGCGGCTGTTTTATTTCATGATTAGCCGTTACAACTGTGGCGGCATAAGTTTTAATTTTTTCTATTTCCAACAGGAGTTTATTAGAATCGCTGAAGCGGAGCGCCGAATTGATGCGGGCTATAAGTTCTACCCTGTTAAAAGGTTTCTTTATATAATCGAACGCACCCGCGAGCAAACCTTCTCTGATGCTGTCTGCTTCTGTACGTGCTGTAAGAAGTATTATTGGAATCAGCTTTGTTGCCTGATGGGCAGTCAATGTTTTGCACACATCAAAGCCGGACATATCCGGCATCATAATATCAAGCAGAATCAGATCCGGTTTCTCTTCAACAGCCTTCTGTATTCCAGTTTCACCCTGATATGCTTTAATTATTTCAAAACCCTCACGCTCAAGTCTATCCTGCAGCAGAAACACATTATCAGGATAATCATCGATGATCAAAATCTTTTTCATCTATTGTCAATCAATTTTTATTTTCAAGAATTTTATCATCTTCGCCGCGAGCAACTGAGAGTTAATCGGTTTGGTTACCAGGTCATCAAAACCATTATTTTCAATTATATTTTTGTTGTCAAGCATAGCATATGCGGTTAATGCTATAATAGGAATGCCGGCAAATCTTTTTTCATTGCGTATCCGTTTGATTGTTTCGAAGCCGTCCATTTGCGGCATCATTATATCCAAAAAGATAAGATCGGGTTCGATATGATTCAGCATGAGCAGACATTCCATGCCATTGTGTGCGAAAATTGTATCACAATTCATTTCCTTCACAAACTCACCGATTGTAAAAAGCGCGTCATTATCGTCATCAACTATTAGAATAGTAGGTTTGGCCTTATCCTCTTTTTTACCGCTTTTAACCGGATACTTTTCATTTTCGGCAGGAAGAGATTCCTGAATCAAATTAATTTTCTTATTTGTTATATCATCATCCATTTTTAGCCGATCTCGTAACACTTTCAAAACATCAAGGGGATGTGCTTTAACTTTAAGAGTGATTTCTCTCAATTTGGCATTGAGTGTGTTGATCTGCTCTTCAGAAAATTCTCTCGGAAGTATCAGAACCAACGGGATATTTTTAGTCAGTCTATTCTGAGATAATTCCATACTCAGCTGAAAAATATCTTGATAGCATGATGCACAATCAACAAAGATTAACTGCGGATTCTCTTCCCTTATTTTCTTAACTGCCCCTTCAATTTTTTTGACTAATTGGAGTTCATATTCAGTACCGGAGATATTTCTCAGAACTTGATAAACAGAATCTGATTTATCTATCACAACAATTTTTCGAACTTGCCTTTCGTAATGAATTTCAACTTTTCTGATGGTCCCTTCATAAACTACTTCCGGAAACTCTAAAGAGACAAAATCAAATATTTCCGGTTCCCATCCAACTTTACTTTCTTGGATAATCATGGTGAGCACGATTGGAATATCGGCGGTGATTTTATTGTTTCGTAATTCTAGGATAATTGACCACACATTCTGATCGTGAATGAATGGATCGAGAATGATCGCATCCGGTTTTTCCTTTTTTGCCAGGCTTATTCCATCCTCTCTTTTCGACGTAGCAAAAATTTTGTAATTATATGAAGCGAGGTAATCGTTTATAAGTTTCAGTGAATCCTGATTGGCATTAATGATCAGAATGGTTTTTATGGGTGGCTCATCTCCACCATCACCGATAAGAGTTAAAAATTGATGCGCAGGGGTATCAAATGTATCCAGCACAGAATCGGGTAAGGCAAAAGAAAATTTTGATCCTTTTCCTAATTCACTTTGCAAAACAAGCACACCACCTAATAATTCAACATATTTTTTGCAGATAGCAAGACCCAATCCGGCACCGCCATATTTGCGAGAGGTGCTTCCATCCACTTGCTGAAATTCGCTGAAAATAACTTTTTTATTTTCTTCAGAAAGCCCAATCCCTGTATCTATAACTGAAAATTCAGCTTCGTTTTCATCATGAATACTTACAACAAGTTGAATTGAACCATGCTCTGTAAATTTCACCGCGTTAACTAATAGGTTGAGAAGAATCTGCTCAAGCTTAGCTTTATCTGTGCTGATTAAAATATTTTTGTCGTTCTCAATATTTAAAACGAATTTGAGATTTTTTTCAGTGGTAAGCTGTTCAATGTTAGGATAAAGTTCATCAAGCAGATCGCTTAACAAAAAACTTTCTTTCTTAATCTCAATTTTACCCGACTCGAATTTTGAGAACTCGAGAATGTTATTGATCAGACTGAGAAGTTTTTTTCCATTCCTGTGAACAATTTTTAAGCGATCGTTTGTTTTTACGGCAACACCGTTATCCTTCATCAACAATTCGGTTAAGCCAAGTATTGAAATGAGCGGGGTGCGCAATTCATGAGACATACTTGCAAGGAAATCCGACTTGACTCTTGTTAGTTCTACTGCTTTCGATCTCTGTTTCTCAAGTTCACCGGCTTTTTCCTGTATCTGCGAATGTAATTCTTTAAGCTGTTCGTTCTGTTTGATTATTTGTTCGTTCTGCTTCTGGTATTCCTCATTCAGTGTCTTTAATTCATTTACAAAGTTTTCAAGCTGCTCAAATGATTTTGCATTGATTAATCCAACTGCAAGCTGCTCATGTATATTGTCAATATAAGTTACAACTTCTTCGTTAGGAATCGATTCGGATGCCAGTTCTAATACCGCAATGGTCTCTTTATTATAAATGATAGGGTAGATTGTTAAATACTTTATCTTAATTGAAGCAATTCCGGTTTTTATCTCGGGATAATTATCGTGGAATTTAAATTCTACTTTTTCTTTTTTCTCAATGGCGTTACTGTATAAATCGGCATTTTGTGTTAGTTCAATAAACTTTTTACTTAATCCAAAAGAGGAAATTAACCTCAATGACTTATGTTCAACAATATACAGTACACCAAAAGTTAGTCCGGTTGTTTTAATAATTTTTGAAAGCGCAGCGTCAGATATTTCCTGCATCGTTGGGTTTTGATTTATCAGTGTGATAAACTCTGAATATTCTTTTTCGGCCTTCTTGTTCCTTAAAAGCTCATCAAGCATCCTGTTAAACGTTCCGCCCAGCATTCCGATTTCATCATTTGTAATAATTTCCACTCTATGATCAAGATTTCCTTTTCCAGTTATTTCTGCCGCTTCACTCAATAACTCGATCTGCCTTCTAAGTCTTATTGTAAAGCCAATAACAATTAGAAAAGTGAGAGCACTTCCTGCAATAACAATCAGAACCATTACGTCTCTAAGTGTATTGCGGAATTCAACACCTTCTTTGAAAACGTTGAAGACAATAAAATTTATCTTTCCACCCGGGGTTAATAGAAACTTCGGAATGAACAAAGAGGCGACAAAATCGACATTTTCAAATTCTCTTGAGTAAAGATCAAAACTGTTTTTGAATTTTAACTCACGTGCTGCATTAATAATCCCCGGTAAATTAATCTGATTTTTATCTGAGTTGGAAGTTTCGACCGGGGCATCATTTATAACAAGTGCTACTTCCGCCCTTATTTTTCCCGAAATCCGATCAAGAAAATGCGAAGTGATTTGGCTGCCATAGTAAACGGTTTTACCATTTTGAAATTGTGCGTAACGAAGGACCACATTCGGATTATCCGAGAAGAATTGGCGAAATGAGGAAGATCTTATGTTCAGAAACGATTTTGTCTTGAGTTTGAATTCACGTTGATTGATCAGTGAGTCATTCACAAGAGTAAAACAAAAATCGATGGCGGTAGAATCTAAATTGATCTTGTTAATGTTACTTATAAAAGGGGCAATTAATTTGAAATCTTCGTCGGGTTTACTAAGCTCGCTCTGAAGCACAAACGCGAAGTCATTTGTGGAGTAGAGAATATTTTTTGATTGCTGCTGCATCAATAGCCTGCCGGCAAGCGAATAGAAGATAAACGTCGATGTTACCGAAATAATAATGACAATCAGAAAAGCTATCAGAGTTAAACGGTATTTAAGTTTCATATAAAGTAGGGTCTCCAGAATCAAAGCATTTAAGAGAGGAAAGAAACGTATTTATTCTAAAAACGTAGTCACTTCAATAATAATTATAGAAACGAAAGCAATTTATTAGACGCTCAGATTTTTTCTCTTATTTTATCCACACTCTCAAAAATTATTTCTGCTCTTCTTTTTTCTTTTTCGCTTGCTCTTGCAATTTTTCCATCTCATTTTGCTGATTCTCAATAGCATTCTTCAATACAGTTTGTTCTTTTGGTTTAGACAATCGCTCTTTTAAGGAAGGAAGAATGTCTGCCTTAATTAATAAAATTGTTTCAACCTGTTCGGTTGATTCCTTATCGTAACCGAAGATATATCTCAGACCAAAAAACCACCATGGCAAATCCTTTAAGAATGGGACTCCAACGCGACTTATTGATGATTGATTAGAAATCAAGCCACCAATTACAGTCTCTTCTCCGTTTAGCAAAAGAACGTTTGTAGTAACTTCTGTTTTGGGTTTCGTAGTAGTACCTTCCAGGATTTCAACAGTACTTTTTTCCATTCTCACTTTTAAAACCATATAGTCAATACCCTCTCCGGTAAAAACATGAGGAGTAACTTCTATTATGGTACCGCTCTGATAAAACTTATCAATTAAATTTCCGGCAAAATCTCTCTCCTTAATTGAAAAATCTCTTCCTACTTGGGTCCTTCCCTGTTTTCCATTTACTGCGCTAATAACCGGTCGTGAAATTGTGTGGATAAGATTTTCAGTTTCAAAAAATTTAAAAAGTGTAGTAGCTTTTCCATCCCACGCCCCTAAATTGAATGTGGTTGAACTGCTCAGATTAAAACCAACGGGTGTTTGTGTTGAGCCGGTAGCCGAACTGGAAGCGTCTTGATAGGAAACCAATTTTCCGCCAATACTTATTCCTTTTTGTGACAAGAGGAATTCCCAGTTAATGCCTTTCTCCCTCAGTTCTGTAAGATTGGCTTCATACAATGCCGCGGAAATTTTAACTTCTCTTTCATCTATCGAAAGAAAACTACTATCAGCTCTTGCCGATTCTCCCTTCTTCCTCACTACAATGGTCAATTCAGTTTCCTCTACAACCAGATTATGATATTGAGCAATTACAAAGAGAGCTTTTTTGTAGGGCCACTTATCAATTTCAACTCCAATCGGAATGGTGAGATTTGTTGTAGAGACTACTTTTTTACCGGTGTTTTTTTCACTTACTTTGCTGAGAAGCTGAATTGCTTGTTCGAATGAGAGTGACTCGGATAACGTAACCAGCTCTTCAGGATTAACAGCACCTTTCAATTTATTGACGAGATCAATTTGCGCGTTAACACCATATGTTAACCCGAACAAAATTAAAATTGTAATTATCTTTTTCATTTTATTTACTCGGTTTTTTATCTTTTTCGAGTTTCAAAGTGATGTTCTCGATTATGCCGCCTTTGTTAAGGACAAAATTCACTTCGTTGTTCTGGTAATTGATATTAGTCAGATAGCCCAAATAAACCTGATCACCTTCCCACAGCAGATAGGTATTGCCGCTGGCGTCAACTAAGAAAGCTCCGTCGGGAATCAGCGCCAATAGCTGGGCAGATTGTACGTCAAGTAACTTATCGTTATTTGGTGGAATCTCATTCCGTATTAATGGATAGAAGAAATCATAAGCCGGATTCGGAATAATGGCATTTTCCTTTAGGTTGCTAACAAAAAATCTGTTGTCACTTGAATAATAAACGGACGTCTTAAAAGTGTAAGTAACCAGATAGTGGGGGGTCCCGTCTTTATCAACTTTTACATTATTTGATAATTCCACATTTTCAATTTTTTTGAGCTGTTTACTTTCCTCGATGGCATAGATCAATTTTATCAGATCTTCGAACTCGGCTATGCCGCCCACAGTGTAATGATAAATATTAAAATTAGTACCGGTCTCCAATTCGTTGAATTCAATATTGGCATATGAATTACTGGAGAATCCATAGCTGACCTGATTTACAAAATTATAAAACGATGCCTGTGATAGATTGTAAGGAATATTGTATTTCCTGTTAGCCAGAACAGAATCAAGTTCTGCAACTCTCCTCTTATTTTGTGCAAGTGACTGATTTAAAGATTCGGTATCAAGTTGATAAAGAGTAAGATCCTTAATTTTTTTCTGCCGGTCACTGATTTTGGCTTTTTGATAAACGAAATTATAGAACACACTGCCAAGTATGATAGCAATAAATATAATCAGGATGATAATTGTATTTTTTACTTTACTGCTCATTTGGTCTTCGTGCTATCGTTTTGCAATCTGAGATTAATTGTATATGAGAATGCGTTCTTATCTCTTAAAGGCTCAAAGTTGATATTTTTCAGAAGAGACGACTGATTAAGTTCAGCAAATTCAGTAAGCACACTTCGAGATAATGAGTATCCTGTAAGCTTGATTTCATCTTTGGATATCGGTTCCAGTTTTGTCACCCAGAAATTTCTTCTCGTCTCGGCAAAATCAGAGATTTTACCGAGTGATCTGTTCCAGAGCCCCGACCCAATACACGCATCATCAATAATTTTCTGTGTTGCATCGAAACTGTTTATTCTTGCATCAAGAGGCGCAATTTCATCAACTAAAGCCTGGTTTTGAATCTGCATTTGATTAAGTTGATTAATTTTAAAATCCAACTCTCTAATATCCCGGAAATTGGAAAGTGTTTTGAATGTAAAGAAAAACGCAGCGCCAAATAAGAAGGGCATCAATGCATAGCTGTGCCATCCAAATTGAAAAAATTTTTGATTCTCCTGAATGTACTTTGGCAGAAAATTTACGCCGACGTGTACTTTCTCCAATTCATCGAAGTAATCAACAGCAACAGAGATCGGAATTGCGTAAAGTGCAAGATTTTTTTGATCCTCCTCAACAAGTTCAGTTATATCGAAATTTTCAAATTTCAATTCTGATACGTTGGCTTCAGGGAATGTTCCGTAAAATGAAAGTATTAAATTTTCCGACCGGTCTTCTCCGCACAAAATGATATTATCAAGTTTCGGAATGCCGCCGTTTTCCATCTCCAAAAGAATCTTGGAGAAATAAACATCATATGTGTGAAGATTCTTGGTACCGATATCAAGCGGTGAGCCGATATGTTTTAATTTTTGTCCCTCGAGAAAGATCAACTTGCTATATTCTTTTCCGATGTAAACAATAAGAGAATTGTCTTCCGGAAAAAATTTTGTGGATCTGGAAATAAAATAAGCTAAAGAAAGTTCAGCGGTTTTAATTGTCGGGATTTTTAGAAACCGCCTCTTATTATAATTTGCAAGCTGATTGATTAAACCGACAGATGGAATATCACCTTCAATAAAAACACCCATCGTGGATTTTTCGTTGGAATCCGTCATATCAATCATATCTTCAGTTACAGAAATTCCTTTTGAGATCTGAAGATCATTAATAACCGCATGAATTAATTTTTTCTTTGGCAGATCCCGTGGACCTTCATATATATGATAGTTTACAATCGGTTCAGTGACGATTGGAATGAAAAGCATATTTCGAAGTTTTAAGCCAGTTAACGCCGAGTTAAGTGTGGCAACATCAGATTTGTCTTCAGAAACAGAATCAACTGTACTTACTGAATCAAGATTATCAAATGAAAGGTCTGCATCCATCTCCTTGGCATCCAGCTCAACCATAACTCCATGCTTGGAGGAGGTCTGTATGGTTCGGGAGACCGTTAGTGATGATACACGATGCACCTTAACACCGTTTTTATCCTTAGACAAAACAGCAAGTTTAGCATCGGTTCCCTCGAGGTATAGGCAAACAACTTGTTTCAATTTATCCTTTCATCAGTTGCAGAATTCTGGTTTTATTGTTTGCATAAGAGACAGCGTTTTCCTTAGAGATTTTTCTCTCAGTATATAACCTTAACAAATCTTGTTCCATCGTAATCATGCCCTGAGGGGCTCCCTGGTTAATCATCATGTAAATTTCACTTGTATTATCGTTCTTTATTGCCGCTTTTACAGAGGGGGTCACAATTAAAACTTCTTTTGCCAGAACCCGTTTGCCATCCAAACTGGGAACAAGCTTTTGAGAAACAACTGAAATAAGGACGTCAGCCAGCCTGTTTCGGACTCTTTCCTGCTCATTTGGGTGAATTTCTGCAACAATTCGATCGATTGACTCAGTTGCAGACGATGTGTGAAGGGTCGAAAAGACTTTATGGCCGGTATCTGTAACTTCGAGAGCCGATAAAATAGTTTCCGGGTCCCTCATTTCTCCAATTACTATTATATCAGGATCCTGACGTAAAGCTTGTGTAACTCCATCTTTAAATGAAGCAACATCTCTTCCCACTTCACGATGTTTTATAATTGCCGTGCGGGATTTATGTACAAACTCTACTGGTGAAGCAATTATAACTATATGGCAAGGATCAGCATCATTATGAAAATCAATAATTGCATCGAGTGTTGCGGATTTACCGGAGCCAGTAATTCCGGTTATTAATGACAAACCGAACTTGATATAATTATGGCTCATCATCTTAACTGCAAACGGATGAAACTCGAGTGATTCAATGGGACGAATTCTCGCCTGAATTGCTCTCATATTCAATGCAACACTATCAAGATCAAAATATGCATCCGCACGAAAACGAACTATGCCTTGAACTTTATCATATTTAAATGAATAGCTGAAATCCAGATTCCTCTGAGATAACAACATATCACATTGTGTTTTATTCAAAAGAGAAACGATAAGTGTTGTAGCTTCATCCTCGGAAAACTGTGGCAGATCGTTTACACGTTCTTTCTTTCCAAAAATTCTCATCCAAACAAATGCCTGAGCGCCAAATCCTCCAATTTCAACATCGGAAGCCTGACGATCAATCATTACTGCAAGGATATGGTTCACTAATTGAAGAAGTGATATCTTCTCTTCAACTTTTATTTCCTGGAAATGCTCGATAATATAGCGGACTCGTTCTGGGCCTAAAACGGTTGATGGTATTCGGTTAACGAAATTCAATAAGATTTGTTTTGCTTCTGCAACCATCAGGAATAACCGCTTTATTGAGTGATTAGCAAGGTATAATTTACCTCATTTAAATATAAGAAAGATTATCAAATTAGTCTTCCATTGTTCCGCCGATTACTTCCTGGATGGAAGTTAATCCTAATTTTACTTTTTCGAAACCGGAGTCTCTTAAACTGTGCGTTCCATCTTTTCTAGCTTGAGTTCTAATAGCTTCTTCGTCCACTTCTTCGCCTGACTTAACAATTGCTCTTCTAATTTCTTTTGTGAAATAAAGTGCCTCATGAATAGCCATTCTGCCTTTATAGCCCGAGTGGTTACATTTCTCACACCCTACTGCCTCGTAAATTTCATGACCGGCCCACTCTTTAATATCCAGACCGGATGGAAATATATGCTCTTCAATATTCATAATTTTTCTTTTACAATTTTCACAAAGTTTTCTAATAAGACGTTGTGCAACAATTATATTAATTGCATAAGCAATTAGAAATGGTTCAACACCCATCTTAAAAAGACGGGCAACTGCACTGGGCGCATCATTTGTGTGAAGCGTTGAAAAAGTTAAGTGGCCTGTATTAGCAAGTTTAATAGCAGTCTCAGCTGTTTCTTTATCACGCATCTCACCAACAAGAACAATATCCGGATCGTGACGCAGAATTGCCCTAATGGCCTGTTCAAAATTCATTTTGTGCCCGATCTTAAGTTGTCGTGCACCTTCAATAACATATTCAACAGGATCCTCAACTGTAAGAACATTTTTTGTAGGATTGATTACCTGATACAGAGCAGCAATAAGAGTTGTAGATTTTCCGCTACCGGTTGGACCGGTTAGGATGATCATTCCTTGAGGTTGACTGATAGCCTTTACAAATGCTGTATTCGCATATCCGGTAAGGCCAAGCTTACCCAGATCACGGATTACTTTTCTATCATCTAGAATTCTTATAACAATACTTTCAAATTTATTTTTTAATTCGGTTCCAACAGTTGGTAATACAGAAACTCGGTAACGAATTATGTGCCCATCAATCTCTCTCTGAATAAATCCATCTTGTGCACGTTCACGTTCAAAACGATCAAGACCTTTAGATCTATCCTTAACAACTGCCATTACTGCTTCCGGCAAAGTACCTTCCTGAGTATGCCATAACATTAGTTTGCCATCAAGTCGAAAATGAATTTCTGTTTTATTTCCGGATTTCGGAATTAAATGAATATCGCTTACTCCTTTACGCGTTCCTTCGACAAGTGCGGCTTCAATTAAATTAATAAGAGCGCTCTTATTAATCTCTGCATCAAGTTCTTCCTCGTCCACCGTAGTATCATCCTGCGTAACCTGTATCTCTTCACCTGCATCCTGAATCATTTTCAAATATTCATTTTCGGTAGGTGCAAGCAATGCAATAAGCTTATCGTAATCTTTTCTACGGAGGTAATTAATTTCGTATTTCTTGACATTGAGCGTATAGGCAACTTTAGCAAGATTTCTGTCTGTAGGATCTACTGCGGCAAGCACTAATTTATCCCTTACTCTGTCATCAAATTTAAACGGAATTACACGATGGGTCAGAAGCATTTGCTTAACATCATCCCCCTGACGTGTCATTAAATTTTTTATTTCAGCTATTCGTTCGTCTGATAATTCTTCGGGATGAACATTTAATTCCTTAAATGCATACAGGACTGCTACTTCTCTAAAAATAATATCGTGATCAAATTTAAATTCATCCACTAAAATCTGAGCGAGATTTCGTTTTAACTTGGTCTGATCGGCATCTTTAATTTTGAGCGACTGCTCTAATATCTTGTGATCAATTATTCCCTTTTTCAATAATAAGTAACCGATTTTATCGGTCATTTCGAGCTGGGCATCAATCATTTTTATTTTTCCTTAGAATTATTCTATCTCATCGTTGGTGATTTTGGACTAATTGTAGCTGTCTCTGCAGATACGAGTGTAAGACCAATCATTACAACCATGATCACCATTGCAATTCCAACCTGAATCATTTCGATTACATTTTTCAATCTGAATACGGTTTCACTTTCATAATAATTTGCAAGCTGAAAAGCAGTGTTTTTAATTGTACCGGTTTCTTCGCCGGAGTGAAATCTTGATAACGCAGTTTCTGTAAACACTCCGCTGGCTTCAAACGATTCCGTTATTCCAACACCTTTCTTAATCATAAGAGGGATAGCAACATTTTTAATTTGCTGTTCAAAATAAACATTGCCGGAAGCCTCTGCAGCAATTCTAATAGGTTCAATACTTTCAGCAGAACCGCTATACAAAGTATAAAATACACGACAAAAAACTTCAATCAATGTTTTATGAATCAACGAGCCCATTATCGGCATCTTAAGCATATAACGATCTATCATCAATCTGCCAGCTTTTGTTTTGCCAAATCGCCAAAGCGCAATCGGCGGAACGATGCATACAAGAGCAACCAGAAAACCGTTATTCATTAGAAAGTTGCTGATTTTAAGTGTGCCTGCTGTTAATGGAGGAAGTGGTATATCAAATTTTACAAATAGTTTTGCTGTCTCTGGAAAAATGTATCCGACATAAAAAAGCACGGCTAAGAAAAGTACGAATAAGGTAACCATCGGGGTAATAAGAGCGCTTCGTAAATTCTTTTTGAACTCCTGCTGTCTTTCTAAAAATTTAGCAGTCGCTTTGTAAATCTCGGCCATATTACCGCTCTTTGATGCTAAGCCCAGCATATATGCTGTAAATTTTCCAAACACGGATTGATAGCGCAAAAATGTTGTCTCGCTATCGGCTCCTTTTTTAAGTTCGTTATTGATCTGTTTTAAAGTTTCTTTCAAAGTTTTATTCTGAATATCGTTAATAAGCAAAGTAAGAATTTCACTATAAGGAAGTTTCTGCTCTAACAACTCTGCACTAATTTTTACAAATGATACAATGTCTTGGGTGGGAGGATTGAAATTAAATTCAATTAACTTCCTGTTAACGGAGATAACCTCATATCCAAGTTTACGAAGAGCATTAACAACTTCTTCTTTTGAGTATGCTCTTTGTTCACCATTAATTGGTTTTTCTCTGCCGCGTTTTATTTTATATAAGTAGCCAACTTTTTTTTCAATCTTCTGAATTTTGAGTTGATTTTTTTCAGCCAGTTTATAAATTTTTTTCTTAGCCTCACGATATGATGGCTCACTTATAGTTCCGTTGATTAACTGACCATTTGGTTTTTGTGCTACAAATCTTAATTCAATCATGGCAATAGAAATTTAGTTAAATAAAAAGGCGGATAAAACATTGTTTTTAACCATCTTAATTTAAGAAAATTCAAAACAAAAACTAATCTTCAGAAATCTTATCGCAACCACGGGCAATATGATTTCTGACACCGATAATTTAATAGGAATTATTTTCAGGTGTTTATGAAAACTTTATGCTTCCCTTTTCAACCAATAATTTGGTTTTCTATGTTGGTGGGCAACAGCCATTATAATAGTTTTTTCTTCCTGGATAGAATAAATTAAGTTATAAGGAAATGCGGTTACGACTGCTTTTCTTAAATGTTCTGTATATTTAGTAAAGCTTTCAGGATAATTTTTTATAATCGATATCGTCCTATCAATTTCAACAATAAATTTATTACCCAAACCGTCGCTTTGCAAATTATAATACTCAATTGCTTCTTGATACTCTATATATGCCGGTTCAAGGAATTCTAATATCATTTCTTTAAGATGCCGCTGTATGGAATACTTTTTATTTTTCCATTCATATATGCTGCATATCTTTGTTCTACTTCTTCTTTCCAGTAATTATCTATTTTTTCATCCGGTTCACTCAAGCTTTGTGATAGTATTTCTATTATGTATAACTTTTCTGCCGGACTTAAATTAAGTACATCTTTTATTATACTTTTAGAATCCATCTTTAATACTCCCTTATTTTTATTCTTAATAATAGAATAGGTAAAATATAAATTCAAGTCTACCGGCAATCCGTTTGTGACACCTTAAAGTTGACGACATTAAAAGAGAAAGCCGAAAGAACACTGTTCTATCGGCTTTCAATTTAAGAAAATTTCTGTTAAAAATTAATTATTAACAGTCGTAGATGTAATTGAGTTCGGTCCGACAATCATTGTTACTTTTACTTTCCCTGATCCATCATTACCTACTTCTGTACCAGTACCAATAAGGGTTACTGACTGTGGTGCTACTGTAGCTGTTACTGCAGCACTCATATTTGCGGTTGGTGATAAGGCAGCAGGAACTGTCCAGGCGGGAGGTCCTGAGAATGTATTACCGCCGCCGCCAAGTGCAACTGGTTTTCTGTAAAATTGTTGTGCCATTGCAGCAATGTTTGTTAAATCTGCAATAACTGCATCACGATTTGACTGTGACGCGCTTGCTGTAAATACGTTAATACCAACTACAACAGCGATACCTACAATGATAACGCCGAGAACGATTAGTAATAATTGTTGTTGACCCATTTGTGTAACTCCTTCTTTTTGTTAGTGATTGTTAATTAGATGAAAATATATATATCCCGAAATAATTGTGAGTTGTCATAAAAGTTACCAAACATCAGACATCTATTTTACTTCTCTCAGGTTTTATCTTTCGTTATTTACTTCCCCATTTTCTGTGCCAACGAATTCTCTCCTCACTAGTTATTAATTGTAGTTGATGTAATTTCATTTGGTCTTACTAGCATTGTCACTTTAACTACTGTAGTTCCATCATTACCTTTTTCTTTACCAACACCAACAAGTATTACCGATTGTGCTGCTACTGTAGATGTGGCTGCCTCGCTCATATTTGCGGTTAGTGATAAGTTTGCTGGGATTGTCCAGCCTGTAAATGTATTACCGCCGCCGCCATTAATTATTGATTTTCTATAATACTTTTGAGCCATGGAAGCAATCTCAGTTAAATCTGCAATAATTGCTTCTCTATTTGCTTTTTCTGAGTTTGATGTAAAATAATTTATTCCCATTATTACTACTATCACAATAATTATTATACCGAGACCAATAAATAGAAGTTGCCGTTTACCCATTAAAACTCCTCATAATTTATTTAATTATTGTAGTTGTAAATGAAGTAGAGGTTACATTTATCTGGACAGTTACAGAGTCATTACCAGTTACAACTTCATTACCTACTCCTGTAATAACCACATTAACTGGAGAAACAACCGCCGTAAAATGACCATTACCTGTTACCGATAACTCATTTGGAATTGTCCACCCGGAAAAAGATCTTGAACCGCCACCCATTGAATTAGGTCTCATATAATATTGTTGAGCTAGCGAAGCTAAATTTACCAGGTCATTTGTTACATTATTTCTTTTAGTTTCTATTGCATTAGCTCTGAAAAAGCTTATACCAACAAATATCGCAATTCCAACAATTACAATTCCCAACAGAACTAAAAGCAATTGTTGTTGGCCCACTTACAACTCCACAAAATTTGATAATCGGTAATTATTTCCGTTAACCTGATGCTCTCTTAGACTTATTAGGATATCGACAAGTCAATTATCAAACCAAGTTTGGGCAATCAGTAAAAAAGCATTTTAATTGGAAATAATATAAAAAACGGGATGATTAATGCAAAGCAAAATCTTTTATAAGCTGGATGGATTTGTCTGATAGGTAACCCTTACCTGTAAGAATGGGCAAAATTTTCTAGTAAGGACTTTCTATTTTATTCGAATATGAAGCTCGGTAAGTTGGGAATCATCAACACGAGATGGCGCTTCGTCCATCAAAGAGATACCACTCGAAGTTTTGGGAAATGCAATTACATCTCTTATGGATGATTTTCCTGCGAAGAGCATTGCTAATCTATCAAAGCCGAAGGCAATTCCTCCATGAGGGGGTGCGCCATATTTAAAAGCTCCCATTAAAAATCCAAATTTCTCCTGCACCTCTTCATCACCTATACCAAGTGCCTGAAACATCTTTGATTGTAACACTGAATCATGAATACGAATACTGCCGCCGGCAATCTCATTTCCATTCATTACCAGATCATATGCACGTGCTTTAACTTTGGCTGGATCTGTATCCATCAATGGAATATCATCAATCCGGGGAGAAGTGAATGGATGATGCATCGCATATAAACGTTTGGTCTCTTCATCCCATTCAAATAGTGGGAAATCTGTCACCCATAGAAGTGATGGCTTGGCATCAGGTGATATCAAGTTCATCCGTTTAGCCATTTCCAAACGAAGTGATCCCATTAACGATAATGTTTTTAATTTCGGTCCCGTCAGAATAAATAAAAGGTCACCGGGTTCAGCGTTCAGTTTTTTAATTATATTTTGTTTTTCTTCGTCAGTTAAAAATTTTGCAATTGGTGCTTCCAGCTCATTCTCTTTTACACGCATCCAGATTAATCCACCGGCACCAAGTTTTTTGACAAAATCAGTAAGTACATCCAGCTGATTTCTTGTATAATCACCGCATCCTTTTGCAAGCAATCCAGTAACAATTCCATTTGTTAATACCGAATCTTTAAACACCCGAAACTCAGAATTAGAGAGTATATCATTAAGTGTAACCATATCAAGTGAAAATCGAAGATCCGGCTTATCGCTGCCATACTTTTCCATTGCTTCATCAAAGGTTAAGCGTGGTAATGGTGTCAGCACTTCAATATGCAGAATTGATTCAAAAAAGCATTTCATCAATCCTTCAACTATTTCAAATATATCTTCCACATCCACGAAAGACATCTCAACATCAATCTGTGTGAACTCGTATTGCCTATCCGCACGCAAGTCCTCATCACGGAAACACTTTACGATTTGGAAATACCTATCGAGTCCGGCAACCATTAGTATTTGTTTATACGTTTGCGGTGACTGAGGTAAAGCATAAAATTTTCCTTTATGCATACGACTTGGAACAAGGAAGTCGCGAGCTCCTTCAGGGGTGCTCTTCATTAATATAGGGGTTTCAATTTCTACAAAGCCATTGGCATCAAAATATTTCCTAGTGATCTGGTACATCTGATGACGCAACAGAAGATTTTTTTGCATTTCATTCCGGCGAAGATCAAGATAACGGTATTTTAAACGCAAATCTTCATGAGCATCTATTCCATCTTCAATTGGAAACGGAGGAGTTTCAGATTGATTTAATATTATCAACTTATCAACCATAACATCAATTTGACCTGTTGGAAGTGATGCATTTTCTGTCCCTTCGGGACGCTTCCTAACTTTACCTTCGATAGAAACAACAAACTCGCTTCGAAGTTTTTTACCTTGCTCATGCGCTTCTAAATTATAATGTGGTTCAAAAACAACTTGAGTTATCCCATACCTATCGCGCAGTTCGATAAAAATTACACCTCCAAGGTCCCGGCGTATTGCAACCCAACCATTAAGTACAACAGTCTGACTAATGTCGGTTTCTCTTAATTCTCCGCAAGTATGAGTTCTTTTATTAAACTTCATAGATTGATTTCTACTCCATACTAAAATTTAGGGGCAAAGATAAACATTTAAGATAGGCTATTCAAATGAAGATGAAGGAAGTCAAATACATTTAATGCAAATGATTTCATTAGGAATATTGTGAACGAACAGATAAAATCTAAAGCTATTCAAAGCAAGTAATAACCGGTAAAAGAATACCGATTTATTTCGCTAATACCATCTTTCTTACACTGAAATGATCGCCGGTAGACAGAACATAAAAATACATTCCGCTTGAAAGAGTATTGTTCGCTTCAAATTTTACTTCATAATTGTTTGATGCTTGAAATTGATCAACTAGTGTAGCAACTTCTCTTCCGAGCGCATCATATACAATTAATTTTACATGAGATTCCTTGTCGATACTATACTTAATTTTTGTCACCGGGTTGAATGGATTAGGATAATTCTGATATAAGCTATAATCCAATGGAGTAGATTGTTGAACTGATGATAGTGTTTGGATTCCTGCATAATAAGCAAGAGTTCCGATCGAAACTTTTACGCATTTTTCATAATACAGTTTATTGATATATGAAATATTATCAAGTGAAGTATGGTACATCGGATGAAAGTCGTTACTAAAATAACCTTCGATTAACATAACGGCTGAATAATTAAAATTCCAGAATGAAGAATGATCACTGGAAGTTGAACCTGGATCGATTACCACAAGCTGAAGCCCAATTCCATAATCAGTATTTATCTTAATTAGATTCATTGCTACCTGATTCGATTTATTTACGCTCTTTGAGTGAATTTCCGCCAGGTAATCGTTGTTGCCGTCCCATCCGATCATGTCCATATTAATTACGGCAATAATATTATCTGTCTTCGATTTTGCTAACTGAGCATAATATCGGCTTCCATTCAGTCCTGTTTCCTCGTTGTCCCACAGAGCATAGATAATTGTACAATCCGTTTGATACTGCGAAAGAATTCTGGCAGCTTCTAACACGGCAGAAGTTCCGCTGCCGTTATCATCAGCCCCGGGTGCGGGGCCAGAATACGGACGGCTATCAAAGTGAGCACAAATTATTATTTGCTGATCGGGTTTAGTGAGGCCCAGTTGAACAGCAATTACATTTCCCCCTCCTCCGTCAAAAGTCTGAAGTGTAGTTTTAAGGCCATACTGTTTTAACCTTTTTTGTAAATATTCTTCAGCTAACAAATTTCCATAGTTAATATATGAGCGAGACGAAATAGAGGCTACACCGTTAGAGAGTGTAATTTGCTTATCACCGGTCAAAGCCTTTAGATCCTCAAAGAGAGAATCAATGTGAACTTTATTTATAATAGAAGTTATTTTAGGATCAGCCTGCGCAAAAACAAAGTTGCTTATAGTCAACACCAAGAGTATTGAATACAATAAAAATTTGGACATTAGCACGATCCTCATTTGTTGTATACAAAATTAGAAAAGAATAAGCTCAAGACAAGGTAATTATCTTCCGCAAAATTCTATTTGCATTTAAATACATGCTACCTTATATTCTCAGTCAAATTTTATAAAACCCCTTAATTAATGAGTTATTATATGTTAGATGACTTAGATATAACGATTCTAAGAAAACTGCAGGTAAATGGCAGAACAAAACGGAATGAACTTGCCGATGCTATCGGCTTATCAATTCCTTCACTTAGTGAGCGTTTAAAAAAACTTGAAGACTATGGTGTGATTGAAGGTTATTATACTAAAATAAACCGACATGCTTTCGGTTATGACATGATGGCATTTGTTTCTGTGATAATGGAGTCATCAAAAAATTATGAGAAGTTCACCGAGAACGTAAAAAAGACACATGAAATTTTAGAATGCCATTCTATTCTTGGAGAAGGTTCTCATATTTTAAAAGTTATTGTAAAAGAAACTAAAGATTTGGAAGCACTGTTAAGTAAAATTCAATCCTGGCCGGGGGTTACAAGAACCATCACAAGTTTTGTTTTATCATCTATCAAAGAAACAACAAATTTACATCTACAATCAAAGAAGGAAATATAATGGCTAAAGCATCTTCCCCCGTCCAAAATGTTCTTGCCTACATTAAGGCAAATAAAATTCAATTCGTTGATTTTAAATTCATGGATTTTCCCGGACAGTGGCAGCATTTCACCGTGCCGGTTAGTCAGTTTAGCGAAAGTTCATTCGAAGATGGATACGGTTTCGACGGTTCATCCATCAGAGGATGGAAAGCTATCAATGAAAGTGATATGCTTATTATTCCTGATCCTAATACAATGTTTTTGGATCCATTCGTTAAAGCACCAACTGTCTCGCTCATTTGCGACGTATTTGAACCTGCGACAAAAGAAAAATATTCGCGCTGTCCAAGAAATATTGCACAAAAAGCGGAAGCCTATTTAAAATCTACAGGGATAGCTGATACGGTTTATTTCGGACCCGAGGCTGAATTCTTCGTATTTGATGACGTTCGTTTTGACTCCGGCCCTAACTTTGCTTTTTATTCTGTCGATTCCGTTGAAGGAAAATGGAACAGCGGTCGCGAAGAAAATCCCAACCTCGGCTATAAACCGCGTTTCAAAGAGGGCTACTTCCCCGTTCCTCCTACTGATCAGCTTATGGATCTTCGTAACGAAATGGTTTTGAATCTGGAAAATCTTGGTATTGAAGTCGAAGCACAGCACCATGAAGTTGCGAGCGGTGGTCAATGTGAAATTGACATGAAATTTAAACCTCTTCTAAGAGCAGCTGATCAATTGCTAATGTTCAAATATGTAGTTAAGAATACTGCAAAACAAAATGGTAAAACTGTAACATATATGCCAAAACCAATCTTTGGTGATAACGGAAGCGGAATGCACGTTCACACAAGTTTTTGGTTAAAAGGTAAACCGCTTTTTGCCGGCGGAGGCTACGCGGGATTGAGTGAAATGGCTTTGTATTTTATCGGTGGACTATTGAAACACGCTCCGGCTCTTCTCGCCATAACAAATCCAACTACTAATTCTTACAAGCGCCTCGTCCCAGGATATGAAGCGCCGGTTAATCTTGCATATTCATCTAATAACAGAAGCGCCTCAATTCGAATTCCATTTGCAAACTCACCAAAAGCCAAACGTGTTGAATTCCGCTGTCCAGACCCGGCTGCTAATCCTTATCTGGCATTTTCGGCAATAATGATGGCTGGTATTGATGGTATCCAGAATAGAATCGATCCGGGTGAACCTCTCGATAAAGATATTTATGATATGTCTCCAGAAGAATTGAAAGACGTACCGTCTACTCCTGAATCACTTGGTCATGCTCTCAAAGCATTAGCAGAAGATCATGAATTTTTATTGAAGGGTGATGTGTTTACGGAAGATGTGATCAATACATGGATTCAATATAAAACTGAAAAAGAAATTAAACCGGCGGCATTGCGCCCAACTCCTTTTGAGTTCGAGCAATACTTCGATGTATAATTCTTGCCTTTTTAGAATTAATTAAAGAAAAACGGTTTAGGCCGTTTTTCTTTTTTAAGGATTCTTCTCAACTAATGTGAAATTTCTACAAAATTCATCTCTTTTACATTTGAAATAGCAGATGTGCAAGTGAATGATTCTGAACTATGCATTCACTAATACCACCATTTAAGGGGATAGTCTTATTACAAATCACTCCTTATAGCGATTGATATCCTTTCCACCCCAAGTTAGTTTTATAATAGTCATTTTAATGCAGTGGTTGTCAAAATTTTTTGTTACTAAGTCACATTACGCAGTTTATAGACTTAGCGCTCTTGGCGTGGAAAAAAGAAACAAATTTCATGCAAAGACCGCCAAGATAACATGACTAATGCAGGCGCAAAGATCGCAAAGAAATGATAACTGAAAGACTTTCCTGCGTAACGTGAATTATTAATTTAACATTCATAGCATCAATCATTCATAAATTCTGGTGGATCAAATGAAAAACATACTTCTGAAAAACATACTACAGACACTAAGAACAATACTCTTTCTAATATTAGCAGGACTTTCTCTTGTAACAGCACAACAGGCGAACACAAAAGTTATCACTGCTAATGGATTGAGCCGACAAGACACGCTGATATCTACCTATGAAATGCCTCAGATAGAAGTCATCGGTCGAAAACCGGGATTATTGAACAGGGTTCCGGGTTCAGCAAACATTATCAGCCGGCAAGAGCTGGCAAAAATTGATGCTTTAAACGGCAACGAAGTGTTCCGCCGTATCACGGGTCTTTATCCTGTTGACGAAGAAGGGGCTGGTCTTCGACTCAATCTTGGCGTGCGCGGTTTAGAGCCGGATCGGAGCCGAACAGTTTTAATGCTTGAGGACGGGGTTCCGGTTTCTTTAGCTCCGTACGGCGAACCGGAAATGTACTACACTCCACCTATCGATCGGATGGCAGGTTTGGAAGTGCTCAAAGGGAGCGGTTCTATTTTGTTTGGTCCTCAGACCATTGGCGGTGTCATTAACTTCATTACTGCCGATCCGCCTTCAGTTCCGACCGGCAGCATCAAACTGCGAGGTGGTCAGAACGGATTCTTCACTACTCTTGCGAAATACGGGACAACATTCGGCAATGTTGGTGTACAGATTAATTATCTGCGGCGGCAGGCTGAAAATATTGGCACCGCTACCTATCGCATCAACGATCTTTCCGCAAAATTCAAACTAGTGCTCGGTTCAAAATCAATTATAGGGTTTAAGGTTGGAGCGTATGACGAAATTTCGAACTCTACATACGTTGGACTTACACAGACAATGTATGATCGGGGAGAATATTACACGCGCATCGCTCCCGATGATCAACTCATTGTGCGCCGATACTCAGTCAGTGCAACGCACGATCTTTTCATCACTCCGACTACATTTCTCAGAACGACAGTATTTGGGTACACCACTTCGCGCAACTGGCGCCGTCAGGATTTTGGACGCACCAGCAGCGTTTCCAACAAAACAGGCGTAGACTTCGGAGACCCGGGTATTCCTGGCGGAGCGATCTATATGAGAAACAGCACTGGCAATCGAAACCGTCAATTTGAAGTTGCAGGCATCGAGCCGCGATTGACAACGACATACAAACTTGGAGAGTATAAGAATGAACTTGATTTGGGAGTTCGCTTTCTCTATGAGCGGGCGTTTGAACAATATGTTATCGGTACAAAGTTTAACTCTAGTTCCGGCAATCTTCGTGACGATGAGATCAGAACTGGATACGCAGTGAGCGCATTTGTTCAAAATCGGTTATTTGTAACAGATAAATTTATTATCAGTCCGGGCTTACGCTTTGAATCGTTTTCCTACGAACGAAATATTATGAGGGGACAGTTCAAAATAAACAATACTACAGCGGTGCGCGACACAAGTGTAATTGCAGAAAACACAATCACAGAATTCATTCCAGGTTTAGGCATAAATTATCAGCTTGCCGAAAGGAGTTCGGTCTTTGCCGGAGTTCATCGCGGGTTTGCGCCGCCGCGCGTTAAGGATGCTATCACCAGCGACGGCGTAGCGCTTCAACTCGATGCCGAGTTAAGTTGGAATTACGAAGTCGGCGCACGCTACACCACAATCAACGGACTTTCGTTTGAAGTAACCGGGTTCCTGCTCGATTTCTCTAATCAAATAATTCCTGTTTCTCAATCTTCGGGCAGCGCAGGAACCGGTCTAATCAACGGTGGTCGCAGCAAGCACATCGGCATCGAGGCGGGCGTTACTATTGACGCAGGCAGACTATTTGAATCGCTGTATTCATTTAGTCTTACCACAAACGCAACTTACGTCAGGGCAACATATAACGCAGATCGGTTTATCACTGAAGGGAATACCACGATCAATATTAGCGGCAATTCACTCCCCTACGCACCCAAGTTTACACTTTCCAACGCCTTAAGCGTAGCAACGCCGTTCGGTTTGAGCGCACAACTATCGGCGTTATATGTTGATAAACAATTTACTGATGAGTTCAACACGGCAACGCCTTCAGCCAATGGATTGACAGGCGTGATACCGGCTTATCTTGTTCTCGATCTTTCGACAAGTTATTTTATTTCATCGCTCAATACATCAATTTCTCTCTCGGTGAAGAATTTGTTGGACGAGCGTTACATTGTAACTCGCAGGCCCACCGGTATCCGGGCTGGAGTGCCGCGCATAATCACGGCGGGGATTGATTTCAAATTCTAATTCTCTCGCGCAAAAATATAATTAGAATTATTAGTCGCGCTTCAGTTCCAAAAAAATGTCAAGACTTAGCGCGACGTTTTCATTTTTCTCATTGGAGGAATTTATTATGATATCTCGAAACACAGTTACCTCAATTTTTATTCTTCTTCTTTCTTCTCTCACAATACTTGCACAGCAGCAAGGATTCTCAAAAGCAATCGAAGATAATTCTTTTTTGATCGAAGAAGCATACAATCAGGAAGAACGCGTCATTCAACACATCTCGAATGCTGTCTACTTTCAAGATCCACAGCACGATGTTTCTTACGCCTTCACGCAAGAATGGCCCATTGGAGGACAACGGAATCAACTCAGTTTCACAATTCCCTATGCCTTTCTCAATTCAAATAGTGTGAATGGTGTTGGAGACATGATGATCAACTACCGCTATCAACTTTTTACAAGTAACGATTGGGCAGCGGTTGCGCCGCGCATTTCTATCGTTTTGCCAACGGGAAATGTAAATAAAAACTTAGGACTCGGTACAGCAGGCGTGCAAGTAAACCTTCCTGTAAGCAAACGTCTCTCCGATTTTTTTGTTGCTCACTTCAACATAGGTTTTACATATTTACCAGCCGCACAAGCGCCAAGAACAATCAATGGTTTTCAGACGGACAAGCATAAATTAACATGGTACAATTTCGGCGGAAGTATTATTTGGCTTGCAGAAAAGAAATTAAACTTTATGCTAGAGTATCTGATGAATATTGCAAGTGAACTTGACGAGTTTGGCAGCGTGAACGGCTTTACGGAAAAGATTTTAAGCCCTGGCATTCGTTGTGCGATTGATATTGGTGAACTGCAAATTGTACCCGGACTTGCATTTCCATTTAGCTTCTCATCCCGGCAAGCCGGTACCCGGGTTGGAATGATTTTCTATCTTTCATTTGAGCACCCGTTTTAATATTCACAATTAACGAGCGGATCAGAAATTTCATGAAAGAGAAGTTCTTTTGTTCCAAATCTTACCTAATAACTTATCATCGTATAGTTAAAAATTTCTTTGATGGTGCTAAAACTATTAAACCCTATCGCAGGGCATGGGTTGCTTCTGTGTTGATCGGGTTCTGTGTTATCGCTGCATGCTCAGCCAGCATTGACAACAGCAAAGGTGAAGAATTATATCACGAAAAATGCGGCGGATGTCATCGGTTATATTCAAAGAAAGAATTTTCAAGAAAGAGATGGGGAATAGAAGTTGAATCAATGAGCAAGAAATCAAAACTGAGTGAGGATGAAAAGAGAATGATCCTTGGATATTTAGCCGAGTAGTAAGAAGAACCGGATTATTAGATCTCAATCTAACAGATGCACCGACTTGAATTATCCTGTCGGTGCAGGAATTAGTAAAACCAAATAAGCCTTTGAACTAATTTCTTGAAAAGATCATAAATAGCCGAGTCAACACCGATTTTAGAGAAGTAACAACTGTTATTACTGAAGATTTTTGTTTTTATGAAGGTAAAATTATTTCTTGCGTTCTGAATGCTCTTGGAAACTGACTTTTTAATCCTTCTTTAGATGCTACTGCGGTGCCAAGAGTATAATTACCATACTTTACAACTCTCTGTCCGCCGATTTCAAAGGCTTTTCTTATAGTTCCACCGCTGAAATAAATATCAAGATCTTTGATGTTGTCAATCTCGACAATATTTTGAGTTATATGTTCAGCAAAGACTTGCGCTGCCAACGGATTAAGCTGCAATATTCCACGTTTATCTATTGTACCAAGCCGGGTTCCTATTCTGTTGAATGTTTCGAGATGCTCGCTATTCCAGTTCGCATCAACAAAATGAATTTCATTATTCTTAATCAGATATTTATAGGAATCGAAGATGCTTCTTCTAATACCATAATAGTCAGAGAGACCATCCAGATAATTTTTTATTTTTCCGCTGGTTGATTTTATTAACTCATACTTTCTTTCCTGCCGAGATGATTGTTCCTTTGGTTCAGTATCTCCGACCTTAATTAACTTCGCGACAAAGAATCCTTCACTATTAATTTCCCATGGCAAAATTCGATGGCATTTTTTGAGCCCATCTCCCAAATTTTCCTCACCATAAATTGAAATGCCCGGTGTGCTCTTAACGGGCAATTCAATTTCAACCAACTCTACCGGATATTTTTTTAATACTTTGCTGATAACAAATTCATTCTCTTCAAGTGTCAGCGTGCATGTAGAATAGACAATCTCACCACCGACTTTGCACATCTTGATTGCTGAAACCAGCAGCCGGAATTGTTGATCTGACATTGCCTCGGCTTTACGAACATCCCACCAGTTACTCACCTCACCCTTCTTCTGAGTGATTCCCAGAGCGCTGCACGGCGCATCAACTAAAATTTTATCAAAACTGTTTTCGAATTGGCGGCTGAGCAGTTCCCCTTTTCCATGAAGTATTCCGACATTTACCAGACTCATTTTATCGACATTGAACACCAGACTCTTTAATCGTTCGGTTGATATTTCATTCGCAATTAGTGTTCCTTTATTGTTCATCAATTCAGCAAGTTGAGTAGTTTTTGATCCCGGAGCGGCACAAAGATCTAACACAGAATCATTCTCTTGCGGATTTAGCACTAGCGGGGGAATCATTGATGAGAGGCTTTGTATGTAATACTTACCAAGAATAAAATCGAGTGTTTTACTCACAACATTGCTGGCAGTGGTAATCCGATAGGCGTTAGAAATATTTGCAACCAGTTCCAGAGATATACCATACTGCCGAAGGTTTTCAATCAATTTCTCTTTATTTGTGAATGGAGACATCCTGAGATATGGTTTATATTCACTCTCAAAGTATTCAAGATATTTACTTAGAAAGTCTTCACCAAAGTTGGTTCGAATATAATTACTGATGTTACTGCTAAGTTCGATCAAGTTATTGACGGGTAAGGTTTAATGAGTTGAATACCTGAATTGAGATTCGTTTGAATCCTTTCGAGTTTGGGAAATTCTGCTTAAAGTCCTTCTCCATCTCTTTAAGAAATGAATCAAGATGTTTTTCGTAATCACGCACAGTTTCGTAAATGTGCAGATCTCTGACCGGTATCTTTACTTGAGCCGGTTTGGTTCTGTTGGCATAAAGGATATACTTCGCTTTAAAATGATCGTCGGTGGAAATGTATGTCTCACCGGTTTCATCCGTAATTTGGTAGTTATTAAAAAACGGTGGAGGAAGAAATAAAAGCTTTTCCGGAAGCGTGATCACCTCAAATTCCGTAGCTCCCATAAAATCATCGGGGAAGGTCTTCAACATTCCTCTGATCTTATCAATCCAATTTTGCGAGAATTCTTTTTCAGTCATAAATTCTTTCTGTAAGACACAAAATTTCGTTTCAATTCATCTAAGTGATTTAAAATTCAGATCAACTGTTTCCGGCTTCTCAACCCAATCGGCAACGAATACATTTGTATCGCGTGTTGGTTTTCTATGCGATTGCCTGTTCGAGCAAAAGACTATTTTCTTACGGTCAAATGAAAACATCGGGAACGCATCGAATGTATCGGAACTAATAATTTTTTCTAATCCGGTTCCATCAACGTTAATCATAAACACGCTGAAAATTCTTCCGCCTTTATCAATCGACTGATGATTTGAACAGAACAATATTCTTTTTCCGTCCGGATGAAAAAACGGCGCCCAGTTAGCACCAGGTAAGCTAGTTACCTGCTTAACATTTTTCCCATCAATGTCTGCCACAAATATATTCAGCTCTTTCGGTTCAACATATCCATCTGCAAGCAGCTTTTTATAAGTTTCCGTTTCCTCTCCAACTGGACGACTAGCACGCCAGACAATCTGTTTTGAATCGCGCGAGAAGAAGGCGCCGCCGTCATAGCCAACCGCGTTTGTAAGTTGTAAATATTTTTTTGTTTTTATTTCGTAACGCCAGAGTTCCAGATCGCCCGATCGTGTTGAAGTAAAGATAATATATTTTCCGTCTGGAGACGCTGTTGCTTCAGCGTCGTAACCTTCACCGCCAATCAGTACCTTTGGATCAGAGCCATCTTTGTTCGCTATATAAATCTCGTAACTTTTGTAAAGAGGCCAGACATATCTGCCGGAAGCAAACATTTCTGATTCTGGGCATTTATCACCTGCCTCATGAGTTGAGGCGAAAATGATTCTCCCATCCTCTAAAAAGTAGCTACAGGTTGTTCGCCCCTTTCCGGTGGATAGAAGTGCGTATTGTTTCCCGTTCTCAAGAGGAGAACCATTGGAATTCATTTTAAAAATCTGATCACATGGCTGAGTACTTATATCTTTCCAATCACTTTGAAAAGTTAATTGCCTGCTGTCAAAACTCCAGTAAGCTTCTGCATTGTTGCCGCCGAATGTTAATTGACGGATATTTCGAAGATGATTTTCACCGGTAAACCGGAGTGTATCCTGCGAAGAATCATATTTTTGTTTGGGAAGAGATGCCGTAAATAGTAAAATGACCGGAAGAGAGAGCAAAAAGAATGCGCGAAATGGAATCCGTATTAAGGAAAATTTATTGTGCATAATAATCTTTCAATAGGTTTTTAGATTTTTAATACTTTATTGTCTTTGCGGAAAAAAAGATATATTCCTAAAAGTATAAGTGGAATACTTAATATCTGGCCCATATTTAAAAACATTTCGGCCTCAAATGGAGATTGAACCTCTTTAAAAAATTCTACAAAGAATCTAAACGAGAAAACCGAAACAAGAAAAATTCCAAAAATCAATCCATGTTTAAATTTTCCCTGCTTCTTAAAGTAGAAAAAGAATATCAAGAAAAAGATGAGAAGATAGGCGATTGATTCGTAAAGTTGTGCTGGATGGCGGGGTATCATGTCAACCGATGTAAAGACAAATCCCCAAGAACCGTTTGTTGGTTTTCCAATTATCTCTGAATTGAAAAGATTTCCCATTCTTATAAAAAATCCGGCAAGGGCTACTGTAATGACTACCCTATCGAATATCCAAAGGTAGGCCATATCTTTTCTATTTCTCACATAAAGATAGAGGGCAATCATTATTCCAACAGCCGCGCCATGACTTGCTAAACCACCTTTCCAAATTTGAAGAATTTCTAAGGGATGACTAAGATAAAATGAGGGATTGTAAAAAAAACAATGTCCAAGGCGGGCGCCCACTACCGTTCCGAGAATCATAACCCAGACTAAATCATTCAGATCCTGCTCGCTTTTATTTTCCTTATTGAAAATCACGAGCATTATCTGATAGCCAACCAAAAAAGACAGGGCGAAAAAGAGGCCGTACCATCTGATGGTGACCGGCCCAATTGAAAATATGTCGGGGCTTACATCCCAGTATATCACTAAAGACCTTACATTTTCTGACTGAAATATCACTCTATTTAAGGCGGAGATCCACTAACGATATTTAAGCAGATGTTTTGTTCAAACTAGCTTCTTATAGTAAATTTACATAATAGGATACAAATAAACCAACTAAACTATCACCCTGACGAATTCGGGCTCAATTTCGATTTTATTTCAATAATTTTATTCTCTTTACTGATGTTACGCAGCGATGGATTTTTAGCCACAAAGTCACCAAGACTCGAAGGATCACAAAGAATTGTTTGTGGAAAAACAACTCAAAAACCAAATATTCTTCGTGAAATCTTGGTGCCCTAGTGTCTTGGGGGCAAGGTTTCTTTGAGGTTTGCGTAACATCAGTCACTTTAAGAAAAATAATCTACATTTGCTTCGAATTTAAGACGGTTATAAAAATTGATCCAAAATATTCTTTCTACTATTAGTGAGATTGTGCTTAATATCCTTGAAAGTTTTGTGACATTAATTATATCCATAGAATAAGCTTGATGAGTCTATATGAATTAGTTAAACCTTTATTTAGTCCTTCAAATCCGATGTAATTCTGGTGGATGTTTCGATGCCTTTTATTAACGGTATTGAGGCTGTTAAAGCTATAAGAAAAAAATACAAGGATGTAAAAGCTTTGATGCTTTCCATGTATGATAACGATGAATACGTTTATTATGCCAACAAGAGCGGTGCAAAGGGACTATTGAGTAAAAATACAATGAAAGGTGAATTGATACATGCTATAAGGACTGTCGATGAGGGGATGCGTTACTTTGGCATCAATCTCACTGAAGAAAGAATGATCGAACTCGATAAAAAATACAAACAGCTTAACCGCAACGACAGAAGCATATTAGAGTTTATCAGCAAAGGAATGACCAGTCAAGAGATTGCTGACCATTTCAATGTCAGTAAGAAAACAATTGATTACTACCGTGCAAGAATTATGCATCGCTTACAGATTAGGACTCTCCCTGAATTAATTTCTTATGCGGTTCGTTATCCAATGATAAATAAATTTTTTGAAGAGAGGGAAGTTGTTTAATGGATATTAGATTTGTAATTGTTTATTGATCTGAAGAATATCTAAGCTTAATGATTAGAATTTATTAACTGGATTATTCTTTCCAGATAAAATCAAAAAGTAAGTAAGATGCTGTACCCATAACCACATCATAGCAGACAAGCACAAAAATTTCCATCAGCGAACCGTTAATGCTGTTTCCATCCATAGAAAATTTTGTCAGTTCAAGAAGTGTAAGAATGAGAGGCAGAAGAATTGGGAATGAGAGAACCGGATAAAGAGTACCTTTGGAACTTGCTTTTGAAATTATAGCGGCGATGATCGTCGATGCGATAGCAATTCCAATATTCCCGAATAAAAATGCGATTGCAAAAAGAGCAATATTTTGTATGATGAAAGATGAAAAAAGTATAGTAAAGAGAAAAGTGATAACAAAGTTCATGAGAAAGACTAACAGAAGATTAAATATCAGTTTACCGGAAAATATTGTAGAGGGTGAAGCCATAAGATGAAGAGTCATTGTAGTCCCTCGTTCCTCCTCGGAGACAAATGCACGTGAGAGCCCTGACATTGCCGAGAAAAAAATAACCACCCACAATAATCCGCCTGTTAAATATTCAGTTATCTTTTCGTTGCCAATTGAAAACATAATAACGCTGATTGTAACAAGAATGAACATTGCAAGAGCATTAATCGCGTAACGCGTCCGCAGTTCCGATTGCCAATCTTTTTTGAAGAGTGAGTATGCTTTCATTTATTTGTTTGCTTCTTAAATTTTTCCAATTCGATGATTTCAGTACATAATTGAAGATCCGATTCTTCATTCGAGGCAATTACTATCAAATTCTTTTTCGCTTCCTCTTTGACGAGTCTGTAAACAATTTCCTTGCCTGAATTATCCAGATTCGATGTTGGTTCATCCAGGATTATCAATTGCGGTTCATGCAAAAGGGCAAAAATAAATTTCAATCTTTGTTTCATTCCGGAAGAATAGCCACGCACCAGATCTTTCCTTCTGTCATAAAGTTTTAATTCGCTCAGAAGAAAATCTAATCGTTCCTGATTAAATTTTATTCCGCGGATATTTGAAGAGTGGCTTAAATTTTCTTCAGCTGTAAATTCATCATAAAGAAAAAGATAGGGGGAAACAAAACCGAGATAATTATGAAGTTGATCGGGTTCAATTACTTTATCCCCGAATTTATGATCTACTTTTCCTCTTGTTGGGGAAATTAAATCAGCTATTATTTTCACCAGAGTAGATTTTCCGGATCCATTAGGTCCGGATATTCCATACATATTTCGTGATGTAAAAGAAAAATTGATCCCGTCAAAGATCAGCCGTCTTCCGAAATACTTAATCAGATTATTTAGTTCAACAGTATAATCAATCATTATAGACTACAAATTTTCCTTTTTTGATGGAATCACCGGACTGAGTGACGTAAAGATAAACACCCGTGTTTAATTTTTTGCCCGTTTGATCGAGAACATCCCATGAAATTAGCTGATCTGCAAGAACACGTTTTGGGCTGGAATAAACCAAATTCATATCGACGGAGAAGATAGATAGTTGAACCGTTTCCCCTTTGATACCATCAACAGGGATGAACAATTGGCTGTGTTCTGAATAACGGAATGGCTGCGGATACGCATAATCAATCACTTCAACCGACATAGAACCGGTTAATACATTTGATTCGGAGAGAAGAGGCATTTTCGAGCTTTCAAGCTTCGAATAGAAACCTTCGGCAATCTTTTTACCGCCGTTAATCTGCTGTGTACTTAATGCGTAAATAAAAGGTAATATAATATTTGGAGAACTTGTCGCACCTTGAACATCGCAATTAGTAACCAACGTTATCACCGAATCTTTCTTGGTAGAAGTGAAATCGTTGTATTGAAAAAAATTATTTGAGACAGGTTCAGAGTTGACCGTCATAGAATTTGTGAGAACCATCGGGTTAATCAAAGGGAATTTTGCGGCATCTTCAAAATAATTTTTACTTGGATCGGTTCGAACACCTGTAAAATATGTCCACATTCCAAAGAAGTTGAATTCAGTTTTAAAAGATGAACCCTTTTCAAGAATGGCAACTGACATAGCATCTAGTGCTCTTTCATGCGGCATAAGCTCCCAGATTCGCTTAATGATGTCCACGCCGAATTGTTTCCGCAAAAACAGATTCCAGATTGCACGGCTATAACCATCATCAATTGATCTGGAGCTAAATGATTTTTGTGGATTTCTAAAGTAAGTAGCAACTTCGTATACATAATCATCAACATCGGGAAAAACAAATTCTTCCATAGATGTTGAAGTGACCTCATGATAGAACGTATCATTTTCGAAATAACCGTAATTACCTATCTGAATAGCGTGATGAAATTCGTGTGCGAGTGTAACACGCGCGCCATCAATCCCGTGAGAGTGAACGCCATCACCAAAATCATTATCAATCACCATATAGCTAATATAGGTAATATCGGAAATCAACTTTTCGAGTTCGGTAGAGCCATAGGAGTTGCTGGTAAGATTTTGAATATAAATATCATATCGATCATCGCCTCCCTCGCCGGAATCTTTTGGAGGCGGCGGAAAACCAAGAACATTTACTTCATAAGTGTAAGCTGAATCTGCTGCTTTTGCCAGTTCCCCCAGATTATAAAGAGGCGCATTATATCCAGACTTGTTAAAATGAATCCGGAACCAGCCCTTGGGAGTTACAAAACTTGTGTCTGACGGAGGCCTTTGTAGAAGTGAACCAACAACTTTTTTTTGCTGAACTGTAAATCTATCGTAATTCAACTTAACCTGATTAACAATTCCAAAACCGCATTTAATGGGTTCGCTTTGAATCGAGACGTTTTGCTGTTCGTTTGATGGGGATAAGCCTTTGTATCGTAGAAATTGATTGTACAACGAATCCAGATTCTGAGCATTAGCGAATACAATTGGAACAAGAGAGAATAAAAGTGAGAGTTTTTTCATCAGAGTTTTTCGAAGGATAATGTGTTCTGTAAACTGTTTGAATAGATCAAAAATGTTTTCCCTTTATTTAATCCTGTCACAAGATAATTATTGATATTCTTTGATTCAATCAAATCCTTATCAGCCAGCTTTTTGTTTGAGTCACCGAAGGTAACACTTCGCAATTTTACCTTTCTTAAATCATTGTAATAGATTGTTAATTTGTCATTATTCTCATCAATCGAGTATCCGAACAAAGTTCTTGCGGAAGCAGAATGCTGAAGTGGATATTTTTTTACCCCTTTATTGGTAAAATAATAGAGAGAAGAAGAATTATTCAATGTAATAAGTGATAATACTGGTTTGAAACGATCCACTGTTTCATTCACAGAGATCAGATCGTAATTGAGATTATCTTTTTGTTCCAATGTAAAATTTAATAAAGTTTTTTTCTCTACTATTTTTTTATTGAATACAGATTTTGCCAGTTCGATTTTATTGCCAATACGCGAAAAACTATATATATCCTTATACACACTGAAAGCCAGCCAGGCTCTTTCAACACCGGAATAAATCGGATAAAGCACGGAGGATACTTTCCGGAAGTCTCTTAGTTCGTACATCTGCATGAAAAGATTTCCATCTTTTTTACAAAGTAGAGAGAGAGTCTGCCAGTCTTTTAGACGGTCTATGCTAAGTTTAAAATCTTCTATCGGATTATCAGTATATAAAATTAGTTTGGTGAAATTGTTACTATCAAAATTCATCCTCACAATTTCAATTATCTGTTCCCCAGTCGAATAAAGATAAAATGTTTTTATCTTGGGGTTAATGTCATCTACAAGAATTTTGGAGTATGTTTTTGAGAGCGGGATCGAATAATATATGCGGAATAAGTTACTCCTCTCACTCAATAATAACTTGAGAAACTGTCCGCCGTTATCGATGTAGCAGATATCCTTGAATTTATCATTCATATAGTCAAAGGTATTAACCGCTGACGGCTGATCCCCCCCTGCAATAGAAAATGACGCATCATTGATTCCCATAGAATTAATGAGATAAACTTTTCCCTCCGAGGAAAGTGCGGCAATTTTTTTACCGGCTCTGTCTATATAGGCTGTGATGCTCACAAGTCCATTTTTCTTCATAAACAGAATTGGCGTATAAAACGTCTCTCCGTTTTTCGCAATCGATATATAAAGTTCACCAGACTGAAAGTTCAGATATGCTATATCATTGAATCCATCACCATTAAAATCGAGTATAACAAACTTATCCGGTATAACCGGTGCATCAAGCACAAATTTCTTGTGAAATGAAGAGACCGAATCACCCAGAAGCGCTTCGAACCGATTATTTTTCACAAACACAAGATCTGTGAATCCATCGGAGTTAATATCAGATGGCTTGAATTCACTTACATCGCCGCTCAAACCTATCGAACGGGATTCTGAAAATTCACCGCTCTGATTGTTATAATAAAGTATTATCGAATTTGATATTGGGTCGATTGCCGCTATATCAGAATATGAATCGTAGTCCAGATCGATAAAGCATGACCGGGAAAAAATTTTTCTGTTCTCAATTTTTGTTTCTTCAAGGCTCCCTCTTTTTTCTTTTACTATATAAAGTCCTTCAAGAGAGTTTCCGCTTACTAATCCCTCCGGTCTGCCGTCGCCGTCGATGTCTCCAACATCAATATTCGCAGGAAATCCGTTAAATGTAATTTTACCGCTCACGGATATAGTTCCACTTTTCGAAAAAGATGCAAGCATAACCTGGCGTGATCTCCGAGAGGCTATCAGAAATCTCTTACCCGACATTTCATTTCCGAATGTATGAATGTCTGTTAATGCAGTGGAGGAATATTTCTCTGTGGGCGAACCAAAATTTGATTTTGGATCAGAGGAAAGAGTTGAATATTTATTCTGGCTGGGATTGTAGATAAGTAAATCTCGGTAACCATCAGAATTGAAATCAACAGAAAAAATATTTGAATAATTTGCCTTGATTGAAAATTCTCTATATCTGCAGAAACCATTGATAGGTATCTGAGCGGATAAATCAGAAAAATATAGGAGGGTAATAAGTACGGAACTATACCAGATACGATCAGTTGCCGAGACGTTTTTTTCTTCTTTGCAATGCTTCTTCAAATCTTCTTTTCTCATCATCTGTTTCCGGAACAATTTCAAGTGTATCAACCGGCTTCCCTTTTTCATCCACACTGACAAAAGTTAAATATGCTGTATTACTGTGAACACTGGTACCTTCAATTAGAGATTCTCCAAATACTTTTACTCCAACCTCCATCGAAGTTTTGAAAGCACGATTTACCGATGCAACTAAAGTTACAACATTGCCAAGTTTAATCGGATGATGGAAATCAATTCTATC
>CAYTUV010000017.1:0-76768 GCA_964441505.1 uncultured Melioribacter sp.
GTGTTAGGCACGCCGCCAGCGTTCGTCCTGAGCCAGGATCAAACTCTCCGTTGTAGAGTTTGTAAAAATTTTGAATCAACAAAGCTAAACTACTAAAGAATTTCTTTAGTCACTCACTCTATCAAAGAACTTAGTAAAAACGTGGATGTCAAACTTATACTTATTTTTTTCTTTTGTCAAGATCCTTTAAAAACTTATTTCTAAAAATCTTTTTAAGAACATTTTTTTCTAAATGGGTTATAAAGATAACCCAACTTTGTTTTCAATGCAAATTTATTTTAAATAAATTTTGTAATCCCAAGAATTATTAGGCGGATTTTGTCTAAAGGAGAATTTGATTTTATTTAGTTTTCTTTAAAAGCGTTGATTTTTCCAAACTCGTGCTTTCTTAATTTCATCAAGGGACTTCTCTCTTGACAGACAACCCCACTTAATCTATATTTAAGTAAGCAAGTGAGATATAATTGTTCAATCAGAGGTCAAATGTCTAAAATTCAGAAGAATATTAAAGATGTGAAAAAGGTTAGCGGGTCACATTTCAAGGATTATTGGCAAAAACTAAACTACCTTTTTTTAGTTTTTAGCCTTGTTTTTTTAATTGTTGGGTATTATTTCATGATGGATGGTTCTTGGGATAGTGTTCTATCAATGTCGATTTCACCTATTGTTTTATTAGTCGCATATTTGATACTTATTCCCCTTGCCATTTTTTTCAAATTTCCGACTAAAATTAAAGAGAAATTAAATGTTCCTAGCAAAAATTAAAGGAAATATTGTATCAACTCCAAAAAATAAATTTTTAGTTGGTCATAAACTTTTACTAGTACATGAAATTAATTACAATTCTGAATTTATTGGCAATAAAGACCTGATTGCACTTGATCTTGTAGATGCCGGAATAGGTGATAATGTATTAGTTGTTCAGGAGGGAGATGCTGTGCAACAGATATTGGGACATCCCAATGCCCCAGTAAATACAATGATTATTGCAGTAGTTGATAATATCGAAATTGACGAAAAATAATTTTTTGTAAAAAACTTTGTCAACCTTATCATTTGATGAATTAACTTTTCTGAAACTTCTCACCTCTATTGAAGGTATTGGCCCTCATAAAATCTTATCCCTACTTGCACAATTTAAAGGATTTGAATCAATAACTCGTGCGGATTTAGATAGCCTGACAAGAGTTGAAGGAATAAGCAAAATTCTTGGATCAAAAATTTATTCTTCAAGAAAGAATCTGCCTATTGTAAAAAATAATCTGGAGCGTGAGCTTTCCTCAATCCATAAATTCGGAGGAAAGTTAATTACATTCTGGGATGATGCATATCCGGAACTACTCAAACGAATTTATTTTCCTCCTGTTATTATCTATATGCTAGGGAATTTTTCACCCAAAGATAAATTTTCTATGGCAGTTGTTGGAACCAGACAGCCTTCACCTTATGGTAAAATGGTGACTGAAAAATTTTCTACTGAGTTAATAGAAAATAATTTGACTGTGGTAAGTGGATTAGCAAGAGGAATCGACTCATATGCGCATACAGCTTCATTAAATGCTGGGGGAAGAACTATCGCAGTAACGGGATCGGGACTTGATGTAGTTTATCCGCCTGAGAACAAAAAACTTTATGATCAAATAAAAGAAGAAGGTGTGATAATAACAGAGTTTGAATTGGGGACAAAACCGGATGCGCAAAATTTTCCAAGGCGTAACAGAATAATTTCCGGTTTATCCTTAGGTACTCTAGTTGTAGAAACGAAGATTAACGGTGGCGCAATGCAGACTGCAGCTTATGCACTTGATCAAAACAGAGAGGTCTTTGCAATTCCCGGAAATCTAAATACTAAACAAAGCGAAGGTCCAAATAAATTGATTCAGCGCGGAGAAGCTAAATTGGTAACTTGCGCAAAAGACATACTAATCGAGCTTGAATTGCAACTAAAGCCCGAAATCGGTAAAAATATTCCAAGACCCAGTGTTGAGTTGAACTTATTTGAGGAAAGGCTGATTGGTATACTCGATGCTGAGCCAAAACAGATTGATGAGATTGCATTAAAATTATCGATGAACACAACTGACTGTTTAGTAAATCTTTTGACGCTTGAATTTAAGGGGTTGGTCAAGCAACTACCGGGGAAAATGTTTATCCGCTGTTAATATTTTTTTTTACCATTCCACAAACTTTTTAATCTTTCTTTGATAGTCTTTTCATTTCCATTCTCTGACGGTAGATAGTATTGTTTATTTTTCAACTCATTGGGCAAATAATTCTCTGCAACAAAATTATTGTCAAATGAATGAGGATATTTATATTCTTTTCCATAACCTATTTCTTTCATCAACTTGGTAGGTGCATTTCTGAGGTTAAGAGGAACTTTGTATTGAGGAAAGTTTCTGGCATCGCTTAAGGCTGTATCAATAGCCATGTATGCAGAATTACTCTTAGGCGACGAGGCAAGATAAGTTGCGCACTGAGAAAGAATTATTCTGGCCTCCGGCATCCCTATTTTATGGACTGCGCTAAAAGCAGCCTCTGCCAACAGAAGTGCATTGGGCGAAGCATTACCAATATCCTCCGAGGCTAAGACAACCATCCTGCGTGCGATAAACAAAGGATCTTCTCCGCCTTCCAACATTCTTGCCATCCAGTAAACTGCTGCATCCGGATCGGATCCACGGATACTTTTAATAAATGCAGAAATAATGTTATAGTGCTCTTCTCCGGTTTTATCATATAAGATATTCTTCCTTTGAATTACGTTTTCGATCACTTCTTTGGAAATATTGATTTCATCTTTTTCGATTTCCTGAAGAACAGAGGCTTCCAAGATATTTAAGAGAATTCTTGCGTCTCCTCCGGAAACAAAAAAGAGAAAATCAGAGTCCACAAAATTTATTTTTTGAGACTTGATAAACTCATCCTTCGTCAGTGCGTAATTAAGGATATTTTGAAGATCATTTTTTGATAACTCATCCAAGACAAATACGCGCAAACGCGAGCGTAAAGCAGGAATAACTTCGAAAGAAGGATTTTCCGTAGTTGCACCGATCAAAATAATCTCGCCGCTCTCAACCGAAGACAACAATGCATCCTGCTGTGCTTTATTGAAGCGGTGAATCTCATCAATGAAAAGGATAGTACGTTTGAAATGAGCAAGGTTTTGTTTAGCAAGTTCGATCACCTGCCTGATATCTTTAACGCCCGAAGACACGGCATTGATCTGATAAAAATCACAATCGGTAGTCTCAGAAATAATTCTTGCCAGTGTGGTTTTGCCTGTTCCGGGCGGTCCCCACAATATTATCGAACTAAGTGAATCCGAATCAATCATCGTGCGGAGCGGTTTACCTATTCCAACTAACTTTTCTTGTCCCCGAAATTCATCCAGAGTTAAAGGTCTGCATCTTTCTGCGAGTGGTTTGGTGGGTGATTTGATTTTTTCTTTCACAGAGAAACCTATTTTTCTTCGATCTTAAAAACTTTTTCGTTTTTCTTCATCATATCGAATTTTTCCCGGGCAACTTTTTCAAGTTTTACCCTGCTGGTTTTCAATAAATCAATTTCGGCATTAAGAGCTTTGAGGCGATCCTCTGCAGCAGATATCTCTTCATTAAGCTGCCTCAGTTCACTTTTTATTCTTAAATATTTCAGAACACCATTTTCATTTAATATAAGGAATGAAATGGCTGAAAGAATCAAGATCATAATAAAAATTCGGATCAGTAGTTTAGTGCTTATAGCTTTCATGAAAGAGCGTTTTTGATGATTCGATCTATTAACAATTCAAAACTTATACCCGCAGCTTCTGCCATTTTAGGAACTAATGATGTGCTTGTCATTCCAGGAAGATTGTTTATTTCCAGACAGTATGATTTGAAATCGTTAGTAAGTCTGAAATCTATCCGGGCGTAACTTTCACACCCTACGGAATTGAATGCAAGTAAGGCCTGATGCTGCAAGTGTTCGGCCACTTTCTCGGGAATTTCTGCGGGCACTATATAATCTGTTCGGCCGGAAGTGTATTTATTCTCGTAATCATAGAAACCACTCTTGGGTTTAATTTCAAGAACAGGTAATGCCTGTTGATCAATAACTGCAACTGTCAATTCATGGCCGTGAATATATTCTTCAACAAGAACTTTTTTAGAGAATTCCTGAGCCTTCTCGATGGCAGCAAATACTTCAACATCTCCGCGGCAAATTGTTAAACCAATTGTAGATCCTTCATCATTCGGTTTGATAACGCACGGGTAACCAAAAAATTTCTTAATCTTCATTTTGATCAGTTCAATATCATGGTCATTTTTATTTACCACAAACCAGCGCGGGGTGCTTACATCAAAATGCTGAAACATTACCTTAGTCATACTCTTGTCCATCGCCAGCGAACTGGCAAGAACTTTAGAGCCTGTATATTTTATTCCACGAAGTTCCAGAAGAGATTGGATTACCCCATCTTCTCCCCACTTTCCATGAAGAGCGATGAAGGCAACGTCAACATCATCAAACATGGTGGAATTGATCGCTTCGATAAAATTTCTGTTCGTTCTTTCAGTATAATCTTTTTCTTCAAAATATTTTTCTACTTCTTTCGGCTGATTCAAACCAAAAGCAGGATCAATCACTTTGACTTTGTAGCCAAGATCATTCAATGCAGTCAGAATAGATTTTCCGGTATTTTTAGAAACTTCTCTTTCGGGTGATGTCCCGCCGACGAGGAGGGCTACTGTAATATCACTATTCGACATTTATTTTCTCAATTTTTTGTTAGTAATTCTCTGAATCAGAAATCGAAACGATTCCGCTTATCAATCTTAATTCCATAAACCTCTTCCGAAATGGAATATAGTTCTTTCAACTTATTATGAGGGATTGATTTCTCCCTTCCAATTGTTCTTGCTATCGAAATTGTATGGGCTGCCCATTCGAGTTTTTCCATTCTGAAGTAAGCACCCTTTATGCATTTTCCAAAAGTTACAGCACCGTGGTTTTCAAGCAGCAGTGCCCATGCGTAATCAATGTAAGGTAGCATTGAATTTGGCAGTTCGTCGGTTGATGGAGTTCCATACTTGCATAACGGTACTTTACCGAGCGATAAAACTACCTCGGGAAAGACAGGTCTCATCAATCCCTCGCCAATGGCCGCGAAAGCTGTGGCATAAACTGGATGACAATGGATTACAGCTCTGACGTCTGTTCTTTTTTGATATGCAGTTAAATGAATTTTTACTTCCGTGGTAACTTTTCCCGAACCGCTTAGTAGATTGCCGTTAAGATCAACTTCTAACAGATCAAACTCTTGAATTTCTCCCTTGCATTTTCCCGAAGGTGTAATCAAAATTTTTTGATCATCAATTCGCGCAGAAAGATTCCCGTCATACGCAGAAACAAATCCTTTGGCGTAAACTTTATGACAGATTTCTACTAACTCTTCCCGTAATGACATTGTCTCTCAATTTCTTCTATTGTTCGCATATTTATAAGAGCATCTTCCCCGGAGGCAAGCGGAGGCTCTTGTTTAAGAAATGCCCTCTGAGCGGAACGAATTAAGAATAATAATTTATTAGTTCGTTTACGAAAAACTTTTTTCGCTTCTCCCTGAAGATCAATAATCAGTTTTGTTGCAAGATTTCTCTTTCCAAAAAAATTCTCGATAGAAATTGATCCGTTATATCCAAGAATTTCAATCCGGTTGTAAGCCTTTTTTGTATTGTATGAGATATTAAAATATCCGTAGCCGCCATTTTGAAATCTTACTATAGCAGAAGCAAAATCTTCAACATCGCTTTTATACACAACATTATCCATGAACGCTTTCACTTCAACGATTTCTCCTCCAAAGTAATGAAGCATATCGATCATTTGAGAGCCGAGATCACGCAGAACACCGCCGCCGCTTAATTCTTTCTTGAACCGGAAATTATGATCGGGTGCATAATCGATATTATAAGATGCAGAGATAGAAACAATTTTTCCCAGCATCTGCTTGTCAATCAACTCCTTTGCCTTCTGAACCAATGGATGAAAGCGATGCAGATGATTAATCATTAGTATCACTTTGTTCTCATTGCAGACTTTCACAATCTCTTCAGCCTGCATGGAATTGATTGTCATGGGACGTTCGCACAAAATATTCTTTCCGGCCCTGGCAGCTTTCAATACCTGCAGGTAATGATCTGAATTGACACTTGAGATATAGACCGCATCAATCTCACTTGCCAGAAATGCGTCATAATCATTAAATGCATTCGGAGCGCCAAACTTATTGGTAATTGTCTTTGCGCGGTTCAGGTCGTGGCTGTAAACCGAAACTAATTTACTACGCTGTGCAAGTTGAAGTGCCGGCAGAAAAGAATTTTCTGCAAAACTACCGCAGCCAGCTACTCCCCATTTCAATTTTCGCGGAATCGCGCTTGAGAATTTCAACCGTGTTGATGAATTCATCATTCTATGTTGCTCATATTTTAAGTTTATTCATAAGCATTTTGATAGGTGCTGAACTTTGCATGATGTAAAAATGAATTGCCGGCACATTTTTGTTCAATAATTCTTCAACCTGCTTTGCTGTCCAGTTGACCCCTATCTCAAGCACATGTTCCGGTTTTGCCTCTTCTATTTCAGCGGCAAGTTCCTGAGGAATGTCTATGTAAAAATTCTTTGGTAATGATTTCACATGTGCTTTGGAAGTAATTATTTTTAATCCGGGAAGAATCGGCGCTTTAATTCCCTCTTTGCGGCACAAATCAACATATTCAAAATATGATTTGTTATTATAAAACATCTGAGTCACTATATATGAAGCGCCTGCATCAATTTTTGTTTTGGCTTGTTTAATATCCGTAATCAAATTTGGAGCTTCAAAATGTTTTTCCGGATAACCGCTGGTACCAATGCAAAAATTCATCGGCTGAGCATCGAGCAATCCCTCTTCAAGATATTTTCCTTTGTTGATTGAATTTATCTGCGATATCAGATCAACGGCATATTCATTTATACTACGCCCAAATTTAAGTGGCTTTTTGTATTCGCTGTCATCACCCCTTATAGCAAGAACGTTATCAATTCCGAGATAATGAAGTTCAATGAGAAAATCTTCAGTCTCTTCACGAGTAAATCCGGTACAAAGAACATGCGGCACCGCATCAATATTATATTTATTCTGAATTAGAGCGCAAATACCTAGAGTACCGGGACGTTTCCGCTTAATCTTCATCTGCATTCCGCCTGCGGCAGTTTCCTCAAAGATCACCTCCGCAGCGTGACTGGTTATATCTATAAACGGAGGATTATATTTTACTATATCTTCAAGAACCTGCGAAAGCTGTTTGATATTTCCACCCCTTTTGGGCGGAATGATCTCAAAACTTATTAATGTGTTCTTCGCTTTGTCAAGATGCTCAATTACTTTCATTGCTGTCCATTTTGGTTGAGACGAATTTAATATTTTTTCAATTAACTTCTTCGGTCATTAACAATTTATTCCGGAATTAACCTGAGTACTTTTTTTGATGACCGAACGAACTCATCTTCTCTTAAAGGAAGTTTGATATATTTTCCCTTCAGCCACATGTCGCTCATGTCTTTGTAATGATCGCTCATAAAATGTCCCGACTGACCCGTTGGGAGAATGAATTCAAGATTATCCGGATCAGCAAAATCAAAAATATAACGCATTGAAGGCCCAAGAATATTTGAATATGGTTCGGAACGATGAGGCTTTGCTGGGTCGGCCGACTGTTCAAATAATTCCGGGAATGAATACTCTGTATTGAATATTGTGGTTCCATCCCCGCCGATGCTGAATGGGCCAACATTAAGAAGTTTATCAAGAAAAGGGGAGACATCATGAAACATATGTTTGAATGTAACTTTGTGGATTTCTCCCCACTGCCAATCGGCAATATCCATCCCATATTTTTTTTCAAGTTCTGAAAGTGCGTCTACTAAACTTTTTCTGATAATATCGTCACGTGTTTCAGCCTGAGGTGTGCGAATGTCATCGAAAAATGATGAATTATTCTCCTCGAGCATTTTCGGTATTATTCTATACGGAACATTGGCAACGAAAACATATTCTTTGAGAAGATCATCATCCATTTGATCTTCAAAAATATTTTTAATGAGATTTTGAAAAAATCTGGTGTAGATCGTCGGTCCCTGACTTCTGCTGTCCATTTCATAATTCCAATTCTTAAAGAGTTCAAGCGCAAGCTTCAGATTTTTATCAGTTACCTTTACGCTGTTGAACGCCGGGATGAGATAAGCTGTAATTTTCGTTGCGTACGGGGAGACAAAATCATTCTGATATTTTTTAAAATCCTCTTTCGATTGAGCCGGTTTTGAGTTAAGCAGATCAGTAATCCTATCAATGCGCGATGATGGCTCCCAAATATTGGAAATGTGGTATTTGAAATTAGCTATAGTTTTATTGTTGGCAGAGGCAATATAGTTCTGCGACGGATTAAATAATTTGGGCATCTCCTCGTATGGTACAAAACCCTTCCAATCATTGACGTCTGTAGTACCATCATAAATTAATGATGAACTGTTAGTTGTGCGGATAGGAAGCTTTGCAGCACAGATGTAGCCGATATTTCCGTTCACATCACCATACACAAAATTCTGTCCTGGTATTGAAAAGTGACGTACCGCCTCTTTGAACTCATCCCAATTCTTTGATTTATTAATTGAGATTGCGGCAAACATTTCATCACTAAATTCCTGACCGGTCCAACGCATACTCATCTGGGCGGTCTGCACACCGGATTTTGGATATAATATTTTAAATGGATGAATATCTGTAATGATCGGTCCGCGGTGGGTTCTTTTTATTTCATAGACAACACTTGCTGAATCCTTTACATGTATTGTATCCTTCTCAATACTTAATTGTCGCCAGGCACCGTTGAGAAAATAATTTTTCCCCGCTGAATCAATTTTTTCGACATAAAAATCTGCATCATCGGCCATAACATTTGTCATAGCCCAGGCAATGTTTTGATTTTTCCCGATTACTATTGCCGGTAAACCGGGAATCGTAAAGCCCTCCGCGTTCCATTCATTGCTTCTAATCATAGCGAAGAACCATCTGCCCGGAGCTGTAAACGCAAGGTGGGGATCGTTTGCAATGATCGGTTTACCGGATGCCGACATTTTTCCATTTACCACCCAATTGTTTGATCCGATATGTGTACCGACGAATCCAGTAAGATTTCTAAATAGCTGATCAACTTTCATCAGATCATTTTTGATTGATGCGAATTCTTTAATATCGGATGGAATAATAGTCGGAGAATTTTCCGGAAAGTCGGGTAAAAGTTCTTTTGCTTTCTCATGACCAAATTTCTGAACTAGTTGGGAGAATGTGAGATCTGTCCACCAGCTAATGTTCAATTCCCACGCCATCAATTTTGCAATAAGAAGACTGTGTTCAGGCTTCCATGGATAAGGATCATAACCGAGTACATCAAACTCAACGGAGTATTTTCCCTTTGCTTCTTTTAGAAATGCGTTTATGCCTTTTGAATAAGCTTCCAATATTTTTTTTGAAAGCGGATTCAGTCTATCATAATCCAACTTCAAATTTTTTAATATACCAACAGTACGAAACATTTGATCGATAGGCACTGCTTTTGCGCCAAGCACCTCGCTAAGCCGCCCCTCACCAGCTCTCCTGGCAATATCCATCTGAAACAACCGCTCCTGAGCGTGAACATAACCCAGAGCAAATGCCGCGTCTTCATCATCGCCAGCTTTGATCATGGGTACCGCGAATCCATCACGGTAAATTTGAACGCTACCATGCAAACCTTTTACACTCGTTTCCCCATCATACTGAGGTAAAGATTTTTTGAGCATTGAATATGAAAGTGCGAACAGGATTATTATAATCACTGCAAATGATACTGTAATACCAATTAAAACTTTTTTCCAGGTATTCATTCACGTTTTCCAAGAATTGCATTCTAAATTTATGAAATAAATGATTTGCTGAATAACAAAATATTTGATAAATAAGCGCTCACAATTCTGCTCAACTCCTAAACGATGGTGAATTATGAATGAAATCTTGCTTGTAATCTCAATCCTTATACTTTTGTCTCTCCTGATTTTCTTTTTTATGATGTATAAAAGACTCTCTTCCGGAAGTGACTCAATAATTAAAAGTGAATTTGAAAAGATGGACAGATCGTTCCGTGATGAAATTACACGCAACCGAGAAGAATCCTCAAAAAATGCAAAAGCACAACGCGAAGAAGTTAACGAGTCGATACTAAAACTTGGTGAACAAATTTCCACAACTATCGGAGAGATTTCGAAAGGACAGAAAAACCAATTAGATATTTTCGCCAAACAGATGAACACATTAACGCAGATGAACGAACAGAAATTTGATAAACTCCAGGAAAAAGTTGAATCGCAATTGAAAGAAATTCAGGACAAGAATGAAAAGAAATTGGAAGAGATGAGGCAAACTGTTGACGAAAAGTTGCACGCTACATTGGAGAAACGTCTCGGCGAATCGTTCAAATTAGTTAGTGAACGGCTTGAACAAGTTTACAAAGGCTTGGGCGATATGCAAGAACTTGCGCGCGGTGTTGGAGATCTTAAAAATGTTTTAACGAATGTAAAAACACGCGGCGGTTGGGGTGAAATACAATTAGAGAACTTAATAGATCAAATTCTAACACCTGAGCAATACGAAAAGAATGTCCTCACTAAAAAAGGAAGCAGCGATCGTGTAGAAATAGGAATTAAACTTCCCGGTCGAGATTTGGTTAAGAGTGAAACAGTATGGCTGCCGATCGACGCTAAGTTCCCTGTAGAAGATTATCAAAGATTACTTGATGCTCAAGATCTGGCAAATGTTGCTGCCATCAATGACGCGAATAAGGCAATTGAAACACGAATTAAAGGTGAGGCAAAGAAGATTGCCGAAAAATATCTGGATCCGCCTCACACTACAGATTTTGCAATTATGTTTTTACCTATCGAAGGATTATACGCCGAAGTATTGCGCCGTCCGGGGTTGGCAGAATTTTTACAACGCGAATATCGTGTAGTTGTTTCCGGACCAACAACTCTCGCCGCATTATTAAATAGTCTGCAAATGGGATTCCGGACATTGGCAATTGAAAAACGTTCAAGCGAGGTTTGGAAAATTTTGGGTGCAGTTAAAACGGAGTTTGGAAAATTTGGTGAAATATTAGACAAGACTCAGAAGAAATTGCAAGAAGCAAGTAATACAATTGACGAAGCGGCAAAATCATCACGGAAAATAGAAAGACAATTAAAAGACGTACAGTTATTACCAACAGCCGAAAATGATCTATTAACATAACGCAGAGACTCGACTTGCCTACCGCAGGCAGGTTTACTGAGTCTCCTCCAAATGTATGAGTTTGTATAAAAACAGATATCGAATTGAATCAACACGATTAGATGTTTGGGATTACTCAAAATATGGATACTATTTTGTAACCATCTGCACAAAAGATAAGCGAAGTCATTTCGGAAAAGTTGTTGATGAGAATATCTTACTAAACAATATCGGTGAAAAAGTAAAAGAGATTTGGCTTGAAATTAAGAATCAGTTTACAGATGTAGAGTTAGATGAATTTGTGATCATGCCAAATCATCTTTATGGAATTATTTTTATTAGTAGAGATGCTATTAATAGCGTCTCTACAGATAATCGAAAAACTGGTTTTGCGGAATGAAAAATCCGATGCTTTATAGAAATCACCTGTCTAGAATTATTCGTTGCTTCAAAGGAAGAACAACATATGAAATTCATCATACCTTACAATTTCCTGATTTCGCTTGGCAGCCAAGATATTATGAACATATAATTCGCAATGAGAAATCATTTCAAAAAATTCGTGAATACATTCAATTTAACCCTCTCCAATGGGCGGTAGACGAAGAGAATCCAGAGGCGATGAAACGCAGAAGACTAAATGACTTTCAAGATCTTTCATGAAATAATGACACTTAAATAACATACTGTAGAGACTCGATTAACCTGCATGCGGTAGGTAGGTCGAGTCTCAACCCTAAAGCTATATTGCAATAAATATTTTGAGATATGTTTACTCAACCAAAGCTCCATGACTGATTATTACAAAGAAAAACTTTCTGCCGAAATATTAAAGCGAGTTTATGAAATCGCTCCGCAACGCGTGAGAGAATATTTTGAAGCAGAAGTCAATCATGTTCTCCAATATATTCGTCCGAGTAGTTTGGTTTTGGAACTCGGTTGCGGTTATGGAAGAATTCTTCCATCACTCGCTAGAAAAGCTAAATCGGTAATAGGAATTGATACTTCCTTTGCAAGCTTGTTTTATGGTCAAGAAATGCTGAAAGATCTCTCTAACTGTTTTCTAATTCAAATGAATGCCATACAACTCGCATTTCACGACTCCATTTTCGATATAGTAGTTTGTATTCAGAATGGAATCTCGGCTTTTCATGTTAATCAAATTGATTTAATCCGCGAAAGTATTCGTGTAACCAAACATAGCGGAACAATTCTCTTTTCAAGTTATTCTGAAAAATTTTGGAATCATAGATTAGAATGGTTCCAACTACAATCGAATTCCGGTTTACTGGGTGAACTTGATTTTGAAAGAACGCGTAACGGCAAGATAGTTTGCAAAGATGGATTTACCGCAACTACTGTGAGTTCAGATCAATTCAAAGAACTCGCTTCAGAAATTAACAATATTGAGGTGAAAACAGTGGAGATTGATGAATCCTCAATCTTTTGCGAGATATTTAAAAAATAGATGACTTATTAGATTTCCCCAAGCTAAACTCACCGATATTATTCGGCTACTCGCCGATTTCTATTCCTGGAATCCACAACAATCCATTAGATTTGCCGTCAAAAGAAGTGAAGATAAAAAAGAAGGAGAATAAAATGGAAACACCTAAACTTCATGGAAGAGTGATAATAGGAATAATACTCATGTTGCTTGGCGGTTTATTCTTATTACGTAATTACGAGTTCTTCGATTTCCCTTACGAGTATATCACATGGGAGTATTTCTTTATACTGATTGGTGTTCTTTTCTTTTTCCTGTCACGTAATAAAACTGCCGGCGTTATTTTTATGGCTATCGGATTATTCAATCTTGTTCCGGAACTCTGGCCGTTACTTCTGGTTCTGATTGGTTTCTATATAATTTTCGGAAGAGGATGCTGCGGTCATAACAGATATTTTAGGAGCGCCACAGTAAATGATTCCACAACACAGTCGGCAGGTGGCAGTGACTACATTGAGAGTGTGAATGTATTCGGCGGAGGAAATAAAGTAATTCATTCGGATAATTTTAAAGGCGGCAACATAGTTTCAATTTTCGGCGGCTCGGAAATTAATCTTTCCACCTGTAAGCTGGCACCGGGAAATAATTATATTGAGATTACTGCTGTTTTCGGCGGGACGACTATTATTGTTCCTCACGATTGGAAAATAGAACTTGATGTACTTCCAATCTTTGGCGGATTTGGAGATAAGCGCAGCAAGGATCCCAACAAAACTTTTCAAGCAGGAAGATCTCTTGTAATAAAAGGATTAGTCATTTTCGGTGGCGGAGAAGTTAAGACAATTTTCTAATTCACAAGTCTAGGTCATGTTGTTAATGTTAATTGGTTAAAAAGATTAATAAGCTGAAAAACTCAGGAGGATAAAATGCAGAACTCAAACGGAAGAATTTGGCTGGGAATTATTTTAGTAGTACTCGGGGGTTTGTTCTTACTGGACAATTTTGGTTTTCCATGGTTCTACGAATTTGATATTACCCACATGATTTTTTCATGGCATACATTCTTTGTGATTGTTGGTATCGTACTGATTGTCAACCACAGGGACAATTTTTTAGGCTACATATTTGTAGGTATAGGTGCATTTGGAATGCTTCGTCATCTTCCGTTTTTCTCGGAATATGATTTTAGCGACTTCTGGCCGATTATTTTATTATTTGCCGGGTTATGGCTCATTCTACGCAGGAACGGAAAACATCCTAGCTCTCATAAATCCTTTTCGTCGGATAATCGGTTTCATGGAGAGCGTCAGACACAATACTCCCAACAGAATTTCGATTCTCTCGACGAAGTAAGTGTCTTCAACTCAATCCACAGAGTAATAATCTCTGATAATTTCCGCGGCGGAAATATTACCACAATATTCGGTGGAACAAAATTGGATTTAACTCAGGCAAAACTTGCACCGGGTGAAAATGTTCTGGAATTGACAACTCTATTCGGAGGTGCCAATATCCGGGTACCTCAGAATTGGAAAGTAATTCTAAATGTAACTTCGATCTTTGGCGGTTTTGATGATAAACGATTTGCCAATTATAATAACGAAGAAACAAGCGGGGGTATATTGATAATAAAAGGTGTTACTCTTTTTGGCGGCGGCGAACTGTTATATTAATAATAAGTGAGTGGAGAATGAGCAATCCGTTTATTACCAACAAAAAAGTTTTGGCTACATATAGTATAGTCTGGTTTTTTATTTTTTGTGTGCATGTAATTGTGCTGAACTTTTTTCTGAAAATTCCCCTTATTCCTTCATTACTTGATAGTATTTTTTTTAACGGACTTTATCAGGTAATCGGTATTAGTCTTTGGTATACGGTAAGTTTTAATTCTCTTGATAACTACTCGACGGCAAAAATATTTTTCAATCACATTGCCGCGGCGGTTATAACTTCGGGATTATGGATAGGGATTGGTTACTATTTAATGTCTAATGCTGTCACAGACTATCGAATTTATTCTGAGTTTCTAACCAAGTCTTTAATCTGGAGATTTTTAATTGGAATTCTATTCTACACAATAATCATAGCAGTGGATTATGTGATAATTTACTACACAAATTTTCAGGAAAAGCTGTTAAAAGAAGTTGAACTTAACGCTCTGGTGAAAGAGGCGGAGCTGAAAACTCTCAAATACCAGATCAATCCGCATTTCATTTTCAATAGCCTGAATTCAATCAGCTCACTTACCATATCAAATCCTCATCAGGCTCAGGAGATGACAATAAAACTCTCCTCCTTTTTGCGAAGCATTCTCTCCAAAAACGAAAAACAAAAGAATAGACTGAGCGAGGAGATCGCAAACGCGAAACTCTATCTGGATATTGAAAAAGTCAGGTTTAACGATAGATTTGAATTTGTTGAAGATATTAAGACAGAATGCAAAGAACTGGAAGTTCCAAGCATGATTTTACAGCCAATATTCGAAAACGCCATTAAACATGGTGTTTATGAAAGTTTAGATAAAGTGACAATAAAACTTTCATGCGGAATAGAAAAAGAATATTTTAAAATTATGGTTGAGAATAATTTCGATCCCGATGCGATCCCCCGTAAAGGCGAAGGTATCGGAATTAAGAATATCCGGAACAGACTGAAGTTAATTTACAACCAGGAAAATCTTTTAACAGTTCAAAAAACAGAGAACTTATTTAAAGTAAATATTTTCATACCGGTGTAATATTATGAAAGCAAAGGGCATTATCAGGGCAATAATAATTGATGACGAGACACTCGGAAGAGATATTATCAAAAGCTATCTCACAAAATTTGAGAATATTGATTTGGTTGCCGAATGCGCGGACGGTTTCAGCGGAATAAAGCAGATCAATGAACTAAAGCCCGATCTAATATTTTTGGATATACAGATGCCTAAACTTACAGGCTTTGAGATGCTGGAAATTTTAGAGGATCCGCCGGTTATTATTTTTACAACCGCATTTGATCAGTATGCCCTCAAAGCATTCGAAGTTAACGCCACCGACTACCTCTTAAAACCATTTTCGGAGAGCAGATTTGAAGAGGCTCTTAATAAAGCCATAAAACTAATCACACACTTTCCGGCGGTAAAGCAGGAATTATCGGGACTTGTAAAAGCAATAGAGACACGCAATGAATTTCTTGATAGATTGGTGATAAAACACGGACAGAAAATATTAATTATTCCGATTGATGAACTACGGTATATAGAAGCACAGGATGATTACACAATGCTTTATACCGAGAAAGGAAATTTTCTTAAGCAGAAAACAATGAAATATTTTGATGAGAATTTGAATCCAAAAGAGTTCATCCGCATCCATAGATCATACTTTGTAAAACTTACTGCCATTAAGCATATCGAATTATTCGAGAAAGAATCCTACCGCGTTCATCTAAACGACGGTGTTAAATTACCTGTTAGTAAAAGCGGTTACCAGAATTTAAAGGAGATACTAAAATAGATTCGAACTAAACTTATATAGGAGTAATTATGTTTGTTCTAATATTTATTTTTAATTTTTTGATTGCTGCTTGGTTTTATTCATCGGCTAAAGAAGTCGGTAAGAATAGTATTCTCTGGTTTTTCTTTGGTCTGTTTACATGTTTCTCATTAGGTCTGTTGTTTCTCAAGTTCGGGGAGTTATATCTTTTACCAACCAATAAAACGGTTGCCGAGGCATTCTCAAATCGTAATCTTAAGCTCTATCTTGAAATTGTCACTATGATTTTGATTTCAGGGTATGCGTATATGGTTCGAAATCTGTTTTTGAATAAGAAAAAATCGTGAAAGCAATCTTTGATAATATTACTTATGACTTCTAATTGAAGTTGGTTCTCTCTTACTTTATATTATATTTCGTTTGGAATATAGACATCACAAAATATTATCATTGGAGTAAGTTTTTCTTATGACACAAACACAAGCAACCGCTGAAATCTTTTGGACTGCATTTCGCGCATTAAAGAAAAAAGATCGTAATGCAGTAATGAATAGACTTGTACAAGATGAAGAATTACGTGAAGACCTACATTATTCAATAATTATTGAAGAAAGAAAAAAGGAGTCAATAATTTCATTGGAAGAATATCTTTCACAAAGAAAAAAATAATGTATTCTCTCCTTCTTAAAAAGTCCGCATCAAAAGAACTTGGTAATCTTACTCCAAAACAAGAAGCTACTGTTATTAGACATCTTGAAATAATTAATATTAATCCACGATCAGCCGGAGCTAAAAAATTTCAAGGTAGAGATGAATATAAATTAGGAGTTGGTGATTTAAGAATCATTTACGGAATAAACGATAAGATAAAGGAAGTTATCGTCTATATGATCGACGATAGAAAACGTATCTATAAGAGATTAAGAAGGAGATAATTCTTTCAATTGCATGTTTTCAAAAACAGTCAAATTGATGTTTGTTCTCCCTTGCTTTATATTTCGTACAGAAAATAATGGGCGCATTTATGAATTTTGATAAAGACCTTCAATCCATTCAGGAAGCCAGAACATTAGCCGCAAAAGCAAAAGAAGCTCAACTCGAATTCAAACATTTCAATCAGGAACAAGTTGATAAAATTGTAAAAGCAATGGCAGATGCCGGCTTTAATGATGCCGAACGTCTTGCAAGAATGGCTTATGAAGAAACAGGTTTCGGGAAAGTTTCCGATAAGATTATCAAAAATCAGTTTGGAACAAGAAACGTGTGGGAATCTATTAAAGATTTGAAGTCGGTCGGAGTAATTAATGTTCAGAAGGACGGAAAAATTATTAAAATTGCCGAACCGATGGGTGTTGTTGCAGCATTAGTTCCTTCAACAAATCCAACGTCAACAGCAATGTTCAAAGCCATAATTTCCTTAAAATGCCGGAATGCAATTGTTGTATCAGCCCACCCCAAAGCGCTTAAATGTACCTCCGAAGCTTTGAAAGTTTTATCTGATGCCGCAGAAAAAGCTGGGGCGCCTGAAGGATTGATTCAGTGTCTATCACTACCGACTCTCGAAGGCACTAACGCATTGATGAAGGATAAAAACATTGCTGTAATACTTGCTACTGGCGGAATGCCAATGGTTTATTCAGCATATAGTTCAGGCACTCCTGCTTATGGAGTCGGCTCTGGAAACGTTCCTGCATTCATAGAGAAGACTGCAAATTATCAGAAAGCTGTTGCCGATATTGTTTATGGAACCACGTTTGACAATGGAACATTATGTTCTTCCGAACAGGCAATGATAGTTGACCGATCTATACGTGATAAAGTTATTGAAGAGGCAAAACGAAACGGTTGTTATTTTGTAAATGAAGAAGAAAAGAAAAAATTAGAGAACAAAGTTGCCCGCGGTGCTAAGCTGAATGCCGATATAGTCGGTAAACCGGCGGCATGGATTGCAAATTACGCCGGTTTTACGGTACCGGATAATACAACGGTTCTCATAGCGGAATGCAGTAATGTAGGAAAAGATGAACCTCTCTCAATCGAAAAACTTTCACCTATGCTTGCATTTTATACAGTTGACGGCTGGTTAGAAGGATGCCATCGTTGCATTGAACTCTTACAATTCGGCGGAATAGGACATACGATGGCTATCCATTCAAATGATAAAGAAATCATTATGAAGTTTGCTCTTGAGAAACCTGCGTTCAGAATTGTCGTTAATACACCGGCATCAGTGGGCGCAGTTGGTTACACAACGGGATTGATGCCTTCGCTAACATTAGGACCCGGTACCTGGGGCGGATCGATAATATCGGAGAATGTTACGGCCTCACATTTGATGAACATTAAAACTCTCGCATTCGAAATTAATCCGGTAAACCCGGGTCAATGTGTTACCTCATTCGATCTTCCTTCATCGGCAGGTATAAAGAGTGGATATCAGGAGGGAAATTTTACCAAACAGATTGAAGAGCGGTTAAGAGCTCGTGCGGGCAACCCGCCTACAACTACCAGCGGGGACGGGATCCGTAAGAGTATTTCTAAAGCCGAAAAAGTGGTTTTGGGAAGCGGAATATCAGAGGATGAAATTCAAAAAATTATTCGGGAATTTAATAAGTGAACTTGTACTTAAAAGTTCTTAGTGAATTCTTAGATATGAACAGAATTATTTGTTGTGATAATTATCATACTGATAAATCTAATTAACACTATTTTTGAAACGAATTAAAAAGAAAACTTAATGAACAAAGTAAAAGAGAATAATTTTTATAAGTGGTCGGTTGATAAGGGTGACTATAAACGTGATGAGGAATCTACAATCTCCTTCATGAGGAGAAAAATATTCAGAAGAAGATTGAAGCAAGCGTTTTGGATTTTTCTCTACTTCTCGTTAGTAATATTACTCAGCTATTTTATTTTTGCCTAGAGTTAAGAATAGCGGTCTAATTTAAATTTTTCACCGAGATATAATTTCCTCACTTCGGTGTCTTCAGCCAAATTGTGTGCAGTTCCGTCTTTAAAAATTTTCCCGTTGATCAGAATGTATGCGCGGTCAACAATACTCAATGTTTCATGAACGTTATGGTCGGTTATCAGTATTCCTATTCCTTTATTTTTCAGATTAGCAACGATATTCATTATATCTTCGACTGCTATAGGATCGACTCCTGCAAATGGTTCATCAAGCAATATAAATTTTGGATTAGTTGCAAGTGCCCGTGCGATTTCACACCGCCTTCTTTCTCCGCCACTCAGCTGGAAACCAAGATTTTTCCTTACATGCACAATTCCCAGTTCATTGAGTAATTTTTCCTGCCGTTCTTTTCGCTCTTCATTTGTAAGATTCATCATCTGAAGTACAGCCATGATATTATCTTCAACACTCAATCTTCTGAATATAGAAGCTTCTTGAGGAAGATAGCCTATACCCATCTTTGCGCGCTTATACATAGCTTCATCTGTAATTTCCAAATCTTCAAGGAATACTTTCCCATCATTCGGTTTGATCATACCAACAATCATATAAAAGGTAGTTGTCTTTCCTGCACCGTTCGGTCCAAGCAATCCAACCACTTCCCCTTGCTGTACCTGAACAGAGACACTATCAACAACTGCTCTCTTCTTATAAACCTTTTTCAGTTTTTCACTTCTTAGTATCAGGTTTTCCGACATAGTATTCTGCATCCTTTATTAAATATGAAAGAATATCTTTACGGTTAATCAGAAGATTTTCTTTCGTCGGTTTATTGGTAAATATTCTGAATGTAGGAATTGTATAATCTTTTTCTTTTCCGCTTATAATATTTTCCGGATGAAATTCGCTAACCGGTTTCCCGTAGAACCGAACATCAGAAACACTCTTATTCTTAAAAATTATTTTTGCCCGTTCGGAACTGGATTTTATTAAACCGTTTGGTTCCTCTTCTTCATACATGTAATAAATGCTTAGTGCATTGCCTTCAACTTCTGTTTTTTCCAATCCTTCTTTATTGAAAAACAATTTAATTTTTTTACCCGAAATCTGGTCATACCTGTTAAGAGAGTCTTTATTAGCCGTAATTATTGACGCATTAAAATTGATATCAATTTTTTCAAGCCTGTTATCTCTCATGATCATTCTTATTGAATCACCTACGATTTGTGTTTCTTCGTTCCACATTACCGGCGGCAAAGAATCTGATTCCCTCCGAAACGTCTCAATCAGGTTTCCTTTTTTGTAATAAAATGTCTGGCTATTAACCGAAGCAAAATTTTTACGGACTATTTTAACCGAATCCGTGGCGATGAGCTTCTTTGTACTGTCATCAAATGATTCCAGGACTTTGGCTGAAATCATTAACGTGTCAAGTTCACCTGATGCTGTTGTATCAATGTTTACGAGGAAAGGATTACCGGTAATCTTTGAGTAATTAGTTTTTCCAAAATCCTCAAGCCTATTCCCGAAGATTGCCAAATGATTAGAAGGATTATAAATCCTGATGTTGTTAAACGCAAAAGTTTCATCAGTTTTGCGGAAGTGAATCAGGCTGTCGGCAAAGATTGTTGAAGTAGTATCACTGATCATAACATTTCCGACTGCAACAGCTTTATCATCATCGTCAAAAAAATTCAGACGATCTGCTTTCAGTTTAGAGATTGAATCGTGCAGTTTAACATTTTCATAAAAATTTGAATACTTTTCATCAAAATAGTAATAGCCGTTTTTCGATTCGAGCCAGACATGTCCATCATTTAGTGAAACTCCGACATTCGAAAATGCTATCTTTTTATTACCGTAGTAGTAACCCCGCTCGGTTGTAATAGTGATACTATCCTGAGTTACAACAACTTTTCCAATTAATTCAGCCTCATTTCTGGCAACATACTGGATAGCTCTATTGCATGTAATTCTCACCGCACCCTGAGTTATTACCACATCCCCTTCAAACTCCTGAATTGTCTCCCCGTTTACCAATTTGCCTGAAAACGTTGAGCCTCTGATCTCAAGCGGCTCACCTGATTGCGAATAAACAACGGATGCACAAAAAATTAATAGTATGAAAAATCGGTTTGTTTTCATTTAGAACTGCCTGTACGATTCTTCGAGTAGGTCACATCAGAAATTTTATAGTTTTCCAAATGCTGGTCCGATTCAAGTCCAAATCCTTGAATTATCTCTTTAGGCGAGGTAATGGTAACAAATTTATCAGTAACTATTTTCTGATCACTATTGCGCCACATAAGTGAGCTTGTCTTCAGAACAGTACCGCTGTCGTTCTGCGCGACAACACTATCGATTGCGTACATGTCTTTAGTAACGTCATCCACCTTTCCGCGCAGCGAAGTTAACCATGAAGTATTCTTCTGTTCATTATTATAAAAATTTATTTTCACTCCTTCGAGAAGTGTTGTTCTCTGCAATTCAAACATTTTCAAATGAGTAGAGTACAGAACAGCTTTTAACCTGCCTTCATCCGTGAACATAATTTTTGAGCTCCAGCTTTCATTCGTAGGTATTTCCCCCTCTACGATCAACTTCTCAACCTGAGGCTGAATTTTTTCTTCGGAACATGAAATGAGAAATATTATAATGATGAAGGATACAAAATTTCTTTTCATCTTGATTGCAGACCAAGCTTTACTAAATCGTGAAGATGGATTATACCTTCGGGCTTATTATTTTTATCAGCGACAATAAGAGAAGTGATATTGAATTTTTCCATTTGCTGAATTGCGAATGATGCCAGGAATTCTTTGCTGATTGTTTTAGGATTTTTCGTCATCAGTTCAACTGCCGACAAATTTTTAATCTCTAATGTTTTCTCTAAGAGTCTTCTCAAGTCGCCGTCAGTAATAACTCCAGTAAGTTTCCCGGTTTCGTCAACCACACAGGTTGTTCCAAGTCTTTTGGACGTGATTTCCAAAATCGTATCCTTGATGGAGGCTTTTTCATTTACGATCGGGATATCTTTACCCTTAATCATTATCTCGGAAATCTTGAGAGAAAGACGTTTGCCCAGACTTCCACCGGGATGCAGCAGAGCAAAATCCTCTATTGTGAAACCGCGCAGTTCAAGAAGTGCAATAGCCAGAGCATCCCCCATCACCAGCGAAACAGTAGTTGATGCCGTAGGTGCTAGATCATGAGGACAGGCTTCTTCTTTAACATTGACGTTCAAGATAATATCACAGTCCTTAGAAATTTTAGAATTAATTTCTCCGAGCATTCCAATAATAGTTGCGCCGATTCGTTTCAGCATAGGAATAAGCTGATGCAATTCTTCCGTATGTCCGCTTTTAGAGACCAGAATTACAATGTCTTCTTTGCGCACCATTCCGAGATCACCGTGAAGTGCGTCTGTGGGGTGCATATAAATGGCTGCGGTACCTGTTGAGTTCATTGTAGCAACAATCTTACGCGCGATGATTCCGGATTTACCCATTCCTGTAAATACAACTCGCCCCTTGGACTCAAAAATCAACTTAACCGTCTGCGCAAAATTTTCATCTATAGTGTCTGCCAGATTAATAACTGCCTCACCTTCTATTCTTACTACTTCTCTACCTTTAGCAATAATTTGATCGTCTGTCACTGAGTCCTCTAATTTTTTGCTGATTAGTTTTTGCCGGAGAAGAAATTAAAAAATGATTTTTTCTTTTGTTCAACACCCGCGCCAAATTGGTGATAGTCCAATTCAACACGCTGTGCAAATTTGTTGTAAACTAAAAATCCTTCTGCCAACTGTTTATCGGTGAACTCATCAAGATTGGTGAATAATCTGCCTGGATTAAGCGCCGTTTCAGAATTTTTATTGTTCAGCAAGATCATCATTTCATTGTAGTAGTTCGTAACAGGAATAAAATGATTTATTCCGCTCTTAGCGTTAAACACCCAGACTTTTTTATGCACAGGCGCTATAACAAGGACAATTTCATTTTTGAGGATATGAATTTCTCGAACAGTCGATTTGTCAAATGGAGCTTTTTCTCCCGGAATCCAATCGGAGTAAGTCCAAACTTTTGCCTGATGTAAGTCATCGGGAATCTGATCCGCAGCAGTACCTTTGATATCAACTTCTATCTGTCCATCAAGTTCTTCGTGAATGGTAACATAAACTTTGCCCACATCAAATGTGATATTTGCGACGGCTAAGACGGGTGATGAAGAAATTTCAAGATCAATTGTATCACCTTCCTCGCCAAGTATAAAATTACCTTCGCCAAACCGGCCATAACCAAGTACCAGCAGGTTCTCGATTATATCACGATACTGTTTATAGCCCAGCTTGTTTTCCGGCAATGCGGCAAAAAGCCATCTCTTTTCTCTCGGACTTAGCTGGCGCGGAAATTTTTCATTAATGTTTTGTTGCACGGCTTACTGGCTCCTTAAATTTTTTTATATAATTGAATATTTCATTCAACATCGACTCGCAATTGTCTCCGGAGGCAATAAAAGATACAGCACGTTTAACTTCTCTTCTTGCACTCTTCGGTGCACAGGATAAACCGCATTTTTGAAGAAGAGGAAGATCCAACAAATCATCTCCCATATAAAATACATTTCGGTAATCGATTGAATGAGAGTATAAATAAGCATCCGTCATATTTACCTTAGCAAGCGAACCGGCAAGTACAATGCAATTATCAATCGTCTTCAACTTTATTATTAAGTCATCTTCAGACCTGGCGGTAACTATTCCAAATTTTACACCAAGCTGATTAAAACTGTTATTCGTCTTCGAAATGGAATCAAAACATTTTTCAAGGGACATATTACCATTCAGCAAAACGCCTTCAAGATCAAAAAGGAATAGTTTGATCTCACGCATCTTAAATAGCACTTCACTTTTCATTCTTAACTATATCGTCTATTTGTTTGATCATCACTAATAGTTTTTTTAATGAACCAAGCGGCAGTTGACTGCTTGCATCGCTTAAAGCTTTAGAAGGATCCGGATGTACTTCCAAAAATAATCCGTCAATTCCTACTGCCACGGCAGCTCGCGCCAACGTTGGTATAAACCGTGCTTCACCACCCGATACATCGCTGTTGCTTGGTAACTGCACAGCATGCGTTGCATCCATAATGACCGGGTAACCAAGTTCTTTCATTATTTCGAGAGCACGCATATCAACAACCAGATTGTGATACCCGAACGTTGTGCCGCGCTCAGTTAAGAGAATTTTTTTATTCTTGACCGATTCAATCTTTTGTATCACGTGCTTCATATCCTGAGGAGCGAGGAATTGACCCTTCTTTACATTAATTACTTTTCCGGTTCTTGCGGCAGCAATCAATAGATCGGTTTGTCTGCAAAGGAAAGCGGGGATTTGTAAGATATCCGCTACATGGGCAACGCTTGTAATTTCATTTTCATTATGAATATCTGTAAGGATTGGAACCGAAAGCTCTTTTTTAACTTTTTGTAGAATCTTAAGAGCTTTTTCAAAATGGATTCCGCTGAATGAATTAATATTTGTACGGTTTGCCTTTTTGTAACTCGATTTGAAGATGAATGGAATATTTAATTCAGATGTAATTTTTTTTATCTCTTCTGCAGTGTGCATTGTGATCTTTTCATTTTCAATAACGCACGGACCGGCAATTAAAACCAAAGGCGAATTTCCGCCAATAACAATTTTGTTCACTTTCACCATTATAGCACCAGTTTTTATTCAAAAAGATTTTCTTGCGCTTTAATTACGCCGCGTTTTTTATTGAACCGAATATATGCAAGATCGGTTGCTTCTCTTCCGCGCGGAGTTCGTTGTATAAATCCCTGCTGAATTAAGAACGGCTCGTAAACTTCTTCGATGGTGCCGGGGTCCTCATTAACAGCAACAGAAACAGTGTTCAATCCTACGGGTCCACCGTTAAATTTTTCAATTATTGTGAGAATTATCTCCTTATCCATCTCATCAAGTCCGTATTCATCAACTTCAAGAGAATCTAAAGCTTTTTTTGCAATCTCAATATCAATAACTTTTTTCATTCCGTAATCTGCAAAATCACGTGTACGGCGTAATAACCGGTTGGCAATTCTGGGTGTTCCCCGTGAACGTTTTGCCAATTCATGAGCAGCGTCTTCATCAATTTTTATCTTAAGCAGTTCCGCCGATCTGTGAACTATTCTCTGAATCAGGTCACTTTCATAATAATCAAGTCGCGATTTAATTCCAAACCGGTCGCGCAACGGTGCGGTTAATAATCCTGCACGGGTTGTTGCACCAATTAAAGTATAGTGAGGAAGTTTTATCTGGACTGTTCTGGCGTTTGGACCGCTGTCTATCATGATATCCAATTTATAATCTTCCATTGCCGAGTAGAGGTATTCCTCAACAACAGGACTCAATCGGTGGATCTCATCTATGAACAGAACAGATTTTTCTTCAAGATTTGTGAGGATGCCGGCCAGATCTCCCGGCTTTTCAAGTACTGGTCCGGATGAAACTTTTATTTTAACACCAAGTTCATTTGCTATGATGTGTGCCAGTGTTGTTTTTCCAAGCCCGGGAGGACCGGTTAGAAGAACATGATCAAGACCTTCGTTTCTAATTTTTGCGGCGCCAATAAAAACTTTGAGGTTGTCTGTAATTTTGGATTGACCAGTGAATTCATCAAACTTTTGAGGACGGAGAGAATGCTCTACTTTTTTTTCATCATCGTTGATAACAGGATTTAGATTCTCCGATTTTCGCTTCATTCATTTCTCCGTCTAGATTAAATTTCGACCGCAGCTAATTTTTTACGGCGATTACTTTTTACACGATTAACAAAAAACACCATTCCAAACATAAGAACAATAAGGAGAATCGCAGCAAGAATAGAGAGCGGGATGTTCAAGGTTTTTGGATAGAACATTGCAAAACCGGGAATCCAAATGCTGCCATATAGGATAATTACATGAACAACATAAATGAGTAGGGTACTTTTTCCTACTTGCCAAACAATAACCGGTATTGTTTTTAGTCTTAAGGCAATATAAGACATAATACTATTCAACATTAGAATCATTCCGAGTCGGTAGAAAATAAGAGCTGAGTTGTCGGTCCAGAATGTTTTCTGTCCGTAGAAATAATCTTCGATTTTATGAAAGAGGAAGCAGACGACGAAGGAGATCAAGCTAATTCCAAATAATTTTAGACTGAAACTCTTCGAGGTAAACGAGAGTGGATTTCTTGCAAGATAGACGCCTAATATTCCTCCGCTGATGACATAACCTGACCATGGGAAGAGTGGAAAGTATGAACCGGTACCATGATACAAATAGGCAGCAAAAGGAATTGGCAAATAATTAGCCCAATTAATTTTTTCTATTATAAGGAACAAAATAAAAAAAAATGCCGCGCCTGATGATAACACTAAATAATCACTCAACTTTAATTTCTCGGCAATGTAAGAAAGAAAAAGGATGAACAGTAAACCAAATCCGATCAATTGCAATGCATCAACAGTAAAGAATGTCATCCATTGATAATGGGTAACTTCGCTGAAATCAATTATGCGTCCCGTTGGATACCGCAGTATGTAGCCAATAAGAACAAGAATCAGGAAACGGTAAAACCCTTTAATTACACGTGGATTTTGAGAAAATGGTTGATGATTCAATCTCAATAGATATGTGAATACAACACCTGAGGTAAACATAAAAATGGGTGCTGTAAATCCTCGAATTGTAAACCAAATATTAAAAATGGGAGAATCGAACGATCTATATTGGTCCCCCAGAAAAGCATCTATTGTATGTCCTTGCACCATCATTAACACCGCGAAGGCGCGCATTAAGTCTAAGAAGATGATCCGGCTTTTAGATTTTTTTACCATGTAATTCTTTCTAATTACGAGGATGTTCCTCGACCCAATCTCGTAAAAATTTGATTATATCCTGTGTTGATGTACCTGGGGTGAAGAGTTCGCCAACACCCAGTTCTTTTAATTTTTTCAAATCTTCATCGGGAATAATACCTCCGCCAAAGAGAAGGATATCATCTACATCTTTCTCTTTCATCAAATTCAGAATTCTTGGAAAGAGAGTCATGTGAGCGCCGGAGAGGATACTGATACCGATTGCATTAACATCTTCCTGAATTGCCGCTTCAACAATCATCTCAGGTGTCTGTCTAAGTCCGGTGTAAATAACTTCCATCCCGGCATCCCTGAGTGCAGCAGCAACCACCTTTGCACCTCTATCATGTCCGTCTAAACCAGCTTTAGCTACCAAAACTCTTATCTTACGTTCCATCTATTATCTCCTTAGAATTTCCAGAGAGAAATTAATTCTCTGTTCAAAAATAACATGGATTAAGTGAAAAGACAATTTAACAGCATTACTTCTTCGTGTTCTTGTCAAGAGGCTTATAATGTTTCTCGTAAAAACGTCTTGCAAAATCCAAATCTTTGGGAGTATCTACCGAAAAACTGTCATATTCGGTTATAACAATTTTCATTTTGTAGCCGTGTTCAAGATATCGCAATTGTTCAAGCTTTTCGATCTGCTCAAGATCAGTAGGTCTTAATGTTGTGAACTTCTGAAGAATATCTTTACGATACACATATAAGCCGATATGTTTATAAATCTCTGCGACCTGAATACGGGCAAGATTTGTTTTTGCCTCCCGCACAAACGGAATGGGGGATCTTGAGAAGTACATTGCAAAATTTTTATAGTCGAAGACCACTTTGACCACAGATGGAGACTTCATCTCCTCAACATTTGTAATTCTCCGGGCTAACGTTGAGAGATTTACTTTTTTATCGAATAAAAGCGGTTCGATCGCCTCATCAATCATCTTGCCTTTAATGAATGGTTCATCACCCTGGATATTTACAATAATTGTAGCGTCAGGCATCTTTTCAGCAACCAGAGCAATTCTGTCGGATCCGCTCTCACAATTTTTTGGCGTCATATAAGCTTCGGCACCAAAATTTTTAACCACCTGAAAAACTTTTTCATCATCAACAGCAATGACAATTTTATCCAACAGTTTAGATTTTCTGGCGCTGTTGTATGTATGTTGAATCATCGGTTTGCCGCAAATATCAGCCAGCGGTTTTCCCATAAGACGGGTTGATGCAAATCGAGCGGGTATAATTCCAATTATCATCAGATGTGTTATTCTTGATTAATTACTTTTGGCACTTTAAAATATTCTTCCGTTGCATCGGGAGCGTTTTTTAATGCACTCTCTGATTGTACTGACGATTTCAATTCATCATTCCGAAATACATTTACATTTTCAATTGGATGATTAAGCGGCTCAACATTCGTTGTGTCAAGCTCGTTTAGTTTTTCGACATAATTTAAAATTTCATTTAGTTGATGAGTAAAATTTTCAAGTTCCTCATCTTTAAATCGCAGCCTCGCTAATTGTGCTATGTATTCAACATCTTTACGTGTAACAGACATGTGTAACTCTTAATTTAATTTGAAGAAAATCCTGCCGAACTGTATCTGCCCAGAATATAAGAACTATCTCCGGTGTATGGATTTCCTTTGACCCTTATGATTAGATTATATTCTCCAATACCGCGACGAGGGCTTTTATACGTTAACTGATAAAAACTATTCGCGTAATCAGTAATCTTTTTTTGAATAAGTGTAAACTGATTCTCTAACTGGCTGGCATCATTAATTCCATAAAAACCGGCTCTGCCGATTCTGGTTAAAGTTTCCTCATCGAGCTGGTCTTTACCGCGCAAACCAATTGTATACACAGATTTATTTTTAACAGCATTCAGCGCTTCCGTTAAAGCCTGAACGGTTGGTCTTGATGTTTCATTACCATCGGTGAAGACAATCATTGATCCCTGAAGAACATCATTGATGGAAAAATTATCCTGCCAGAGTGAAGCGCCTTTAACAACTGCACTATAGAGACCGGTTGTGTTGGCTCCAATTTTATATCTGCTTATTGCGCGATCAAGTGAATCCTGCAGATTTGTAAAATTGGAAAGCATCTCAACATTTTCAGAAAACTGATAAATAGAAACTTCCTGATTTACCGTAATTTTTTTAACAAATGAGGAAGCAGCAGCTCTTATTTTATCTATTTCAATGCCTGTTAAACTTGTGCTGTTATCCAGCATTAAAACGGTTCTGATTTTATAAGGAAGTTCGGTCTGTTTTTTTATCTCAATTGCAGATTCGGATTGAAGCGGTAAACCATCCTCAAAAAATTCAAAATCAGTTGTCTGAAAATTTGTAACACCGTTATTGTCCAGATCAACTACCTGAAATAAAAAATTAACAAGATTGGGGAGCAACGTATTAAATTTTTTCAGCACCAGCGCATAACCGGTGGAACCGGGGTTACTATTCGCAGAGGTTGCAAAAGTCCAGACCGATGAAGTCTTTTGCGTTCCATCAGAATAATTAGCAACAACACGCCAATAATATGTTGTATTGTAATCAAGCGGAAACGGGTAAACGAGTGACTGTTTATCGGTTTTGTACGCAACTGATTTCACAGGGGGATTCACTTTATCAAGATAGACATCATAAGATACCGCGTTTTCAGTATTCCATTTAAATGTCTGAATTATTGACTGGTTAGTCGAATTATTCAAAGGTTGAATTGCTGTCAAAACTGAGGAATCTGACGGAATAACATTTGTTGCTTCACCCTCAAATTTGCATTGGACCAATACGAAAATTAGTAGCAGGTCTATCCAGAGAATCTGTTTGATTGATCTTAGCATTTATAAGAGTTTTATTGTTGATCTACTACAAATATAAGTAATAAAATCATTTTTGTAAGTGCGAAGTTTCCGATTGCAGGAATGCGATTCTATTTTTGATAGAAGGATGACTGTAGAAAAACCACTCAATGAATGGATGGGGTTCCCGGTCCCCAAGATTTTGTTCGGTTATTTTTTCCAATGTGCTTATAAAAGCTTCAGTTTTATTCGTCGAAGAGACAGCATATTCGTCCGCTTCAAACTCGAACCTGCGAGAGATACAATTCGAAACCGGCGTATAAACTAATCCGATTAACGCACCCCACAGCGCTATGAGAGGAAGCGAAGATATCTGAGTTATTTCAGCAAAACCAAACCAGTTTAAAGAGTGATAGTGAAGTTGGGCAATAAGTAAAAATGTTGCAAAGCTTGCGATTGTGCCGACCGCAATATTCTTCACAATATGTTTCTTCTTGTAATGTCCCAATTCGTGAGCGATGACTGTTTCAATTTCGTCATTTGCGTAATTGTTTAACAGAGTGTCTCCGAGCAGTATCCTTTTGGTTTTTCCAAGCCCTGTAAACGCCGCGTTTGCCTTCTTTGTGTTCTTGCTCATGTTGAATTTGAAAACGTTTTCAACTTTTAGCCCCACATCTTTGCTTAATGCCACAATCTTCCCTTTCAGATATTCATTCTCTATCGGAGTAATTTTATAGAAGATCGGCATGATAACGATTGGCAAAATCTGAGCAAGTACAACAGAAAAAATGAATATGACTACTGCAAAGGGAAGCCACCACATTAGTCCAAAAGTTTTCATCACAAAGTAAAATAGAAGAAGCAGCGGCAGACCTATTACACTCCCCACTAGAGTCCCCTTCGCGCCTTCCAAAATCCATTTCCAGAGAGTCTGATTGGAAAGATTGTATTTATGCTCTAGATAAAAACCAAGATAATAATTAAGAGGAGAGAAAAGTACCGATGATGCGATTCCCAGAACAACTATGTAAGCCAGCAGTAACAAATAATCGTTTTGAATTGATAAGCGAAGATGATTTTCAAGCTGCCGGCTGAATCCCAACCAGACGAAAAGTAAAAGAAGTATGAACGAAACAATAGCCTCGGAGATTCCGAGTAAGAGTTTTGTGCTGCTGTATTTTTTTGCTTGTGTATTATCCAAACTATATCTGTCCGAAAATACTTTTCTGTATCCATCCCACTTTACCGTCAATCAGCCGGATCTTTGACCAGTCATTCACATGATCCTCGATTGTAAATTTTATCCCTTCGTGAATCACAAACGCATCGTTGCTTTTTATATCCGGCGATACTTTTACCGAATAATTTTGTTCCAATAAAATTCCGAAATCGGAAGCCGCTTCGCGGTTGACACGGACAAAGAGTATTACGGCCGCAATGATAAGAACGGATAAAGAAATTGAACTGCTCAGAAATGATAGTCGCTGAAGTCTCGTCCGGCGGGAGAATAAATAGATGGCAATACTTGCTAATAATATCCAAAAAACAATCACAACAACTAACGACCATCCCGAAATGTTTAAAGAGGTAACTAACCCTTCCCACCATGAAACTATGAAGAGCTTAGGAAGTTGCGATATTTTATCAACCGTTCTTGAATTAGCAATTTTTAGATTGTAAGCTAAATCCTCATCGTTCGGCTCTATCTTTAATCCTTTTTCGTAACTGTAAATTGCATAACCAAGTTTACCGGTTTTGAAATAGGCATTTCCGAGATTATAATATGTTGCACCGCTTTCAAATCCTTGTCCAAGGATTTTTTTATACCCTTCAATTGCTAATTCATAATTTCCCTGCTGATAATATTTGTTGGCGCTCTTCATCAATTCATCAGGAGACTGTGCCGCCAGTTTTGAAAAAGAGAAAAGAATAAATAAATGTATCGTACTCAATAGCAAGATATTTATGTACCGGATATTCTTCATGGGATTTTTAGTAATTAATTTCATCGTTTTCTCCTGGCATCGAGTGAGGAATCAACTTCGACAATAACCCTCACCGCTTCATCATAAAATTCCGGCGCAACAGCGGAGGTTTCTCCTTCAGGCGCAAACCGGGCGTACTCACATTTCTCCGCTATTCGTTTAACACGATCAATCAAAACTCCATCAATATTTCTGAAAAGCAATTTTTCGACGGCGCCATCAAGAGTAAATTCCGATTTCTGAATTGCAAGTTTATCTTCAAGATATCCGAACAAAGCAAGTGACAATTCTGAATAGAAATTCGGAGTATCATTTTTATCGAGAGCTGCTTTTGCCAAATTCAGTCTCTTGCGCGCGGCCTTTTCCGCTTTCTGATATCGCATCAACTGAACATTGCCAGAAAGTTTATCCTGCTTTCTCTTCAAAACTACAGCGCCAATTAATCCTAACAGAGGAAGCACTATTGAAACCCAGAACCACGGACGAATGAGTGTGAGTTCCTGACGCGGTTCAAGATTAAAATCCGAAGTCTTGATAAATCTGATGTCCTCGCTGAGAAGTTTGATATCTTCTCTCACAAATCCATGTGAAGCGGTTTCATTTCCTGCAATACCCTGGCGTACATTAATTTTGAATGCAGGAGATTTTATGGTTACATATTTTCTGGCTGAAGGACTAAAATAGGTAAACTCAATTGGCGGAATTTCTTTCTCGCCGGAATTGCGCGGTACAATCAGATAGTCAATTATTTTTTGTCCAGTTACAACAGCCCCGCGGTTAATATTTTCAACAGTTTTAGGTTCATATTTTTCAAAACCGGTAGGCAATTGCGGTTCAGGAACTTTCAAAAGTTTTAAGTTGCCGCTTCCGCTAACGATAAGCCGGAGTGTAAGACTTTCATTCGCTACAACTTCTTCCCTGTCAATTTCAGCTTTGAAGTTAAGCTCACCAACAGCACCGTTGAATGACGGGGGCGCATTCGCAGGAAGAGGATCAACCGTCACTTTAATTGTGTTTGACTTAGCAGGAAATTCAACCGTCTCTGATTTCCCGAAGAATGAATCATTAAAGAACTCGTCAAAAATATCGTTGCCGGTTTTTTTCTTTTTGACAATCACCGGAACATTTAATTCGAACGGGGTTACGGAAAGCGTGCCCGTCTTTGATGGAAAGAGAGCTACCTGCTTGATCTTTGCGACTCTGAATCGTTCTCCATTGTGCATCCCGATTTCAAAATTAATATTCTGAAGAGGTCCGACTTCCTCTGCCCAGAATCCTTCATATGATGGGAGTTTCGAGATCTGTGGCGAGGCAATGTTCAATTTTGTATAAAGCTTGTATGTAACTGTTATCTGTTCACCAAGAAGCGCGCGGGTTTTATTTGCTTCGGCTATAATGAAAACATTTTTTCCAAGTTCTTCCTGCGAATATCCGCCGGTACTCTCTTTTTGCTGCTGGGGTGTTCCTTTTTCAACTTTAACTTTGAGCGGCTGAGTTGTGAAGGTTTTTCCATTGAAGTCCACCGATGCCGTGCCGATGGTAAATTCACCGATCGCTGTTGGCTGTAAAATATAAACGAAGGACATCGAGCCGGATACTTTTCCGTTGATTATCTGCATGCTGCTCGATTGATTCGGACCGCTTAAAATTTTAAAACCGCTGAAAGCCGGTTGACGTAAATTACTAAGTCCATTTACATCTGTACCTTCAAACGTAAAATAAATTTGAAAGCGGTCGAACTGCCCGACAGTTGTTCTATCAATAGAGGCGCTGAACTGCTGAGCGCTGAGATTTACCACAGCAATCAGTAAGATTAAACTGAGTAAAAATGTTTTTTGAATACTGTTTCTATCCATAATTATCTATTCTTAATGTAGAAACGCGATTCATCGCGTGTTAATTAGGAGACGTCATGAATGACGTCTCTACAAAAATGATTACCAGTCTTTATCCGTAGTTACCGGTTTACCTTTTACCTTTCGCAATTTCTTCTGGGTGTTCGTTTCGTTGTTCTTTAATGCTTCTAAAATACGCTGAGCTTCCTCTTTCGATATCTGATTCTTCTGCTGCTGTTGCTGCTGATTCTGCTGTTTATCTTTATTCTGATCTTTCTGATCCTGGTTTTGCTGCTGCTGGTCTTTATTCTGATTTTTATTCTTGTCTTTGTTTTTATCATACTTGTTTTTCTGCTTATCCTGCTTTATCATATTCAGCGCATAGGAAAGATTGTATTTGGTTTCAAGATCATCCGGGTTTTGTTTTAGAGAGTTCTTGTATGCGCCTATACTTTCCTGGTACTTCTGCTGCTTCAATAAAGAATTTCCGATGTTATGATAAACTTTTGACTGGTTTTCTTTATGCTCGGTAAATTGCAAAGAATTCTTATATGATTGGATTGCTTCATCATACCGTCTCTGTTTATAATATGCATCACCGAGATTGAAATGTCCCTGGAACAATTCGGGATCCTTTTCCAATCCTTTTTTGAATTTTACCTCAGCATCGGCATACTTTTTTGTTTTGTAAAGATCCACACCGTCATTGTTCAGTTCCCTTTTACTCTGAGCCAAAGCAAGTGAAGAAATAAATAAAACAGCCGATAAGAATAAACTCCTATTCATCATTTTTTTACCTCGCGTAACTTCTCGAACCTTGCGAGCCATTTTGATTTATTTGATGAAATGAAAAATTCACCGATTAAAATGAAAATTGCCGGGAACAAGAAATAGTAAAATCTATCTTCGTATTCAGTAATCCGTTTGGAACCGTACTCCGAATGCTGAATTTTTGCCAGATCATTATAGATAGCTTCGAGTTCATCTTCTGTGTTACTGCCTTTATAATATTTTCCGTCCGTCTTTTCAGAAATTGTTTTTAAAATGGTTTCATCCAGTTTGGTCAGAACAATATTTCCTTCATTGTCTTTCTTGTATCCTCTTTGTACACCCGAGTCATCATAAACCGGAATTGGAACACCTGCCGGTGACCCGAATCCTATTGAATAAATTGCAACTTCTTTTGATTTGGCTTCATCAAGTGAAGCATCAATGTTCCCTTCATGATCTTCGCCATCAGTTATTACAACAATCGCCTTTTTTGTACCATCATCATAACGGAATGATTTAAGCGCCAGATCTATTGCCTGACCAATTGCCGTTCCCGGCTGTGGTACCGAATTAAAATCAACCGCATTAAGAAATAAACTTGCCGCAGAATAATCCGACGTTAACGGGAACTGAATATAAGCTTGTCCTGCGAAGACCACTAAACCAATTTTATCGCCCTGTAATTTCTGAATGAGCTTGGCGATTTCGAATTTTGCTTTTTCCAAACGGCTCGGTTTAATATCTTCTGCACCCATACTTTTAGAAACATCCAATAAAATGTAGACCTCAATTCCGATCTGCTTCATATCTTCTATCTTGGTTCCGATCTGCGGATTAGCAAGAGCTACAATTATGAGGGCAATTGCAAAAAGTGAAAGTCCATACTTCACCCATGATTTTAATTTGCTTCTCAATGGAAATAGAATATTGTGCATCTTTGCGCCGGCAAATTTTTCAAGAACTTTGTTCTGCTTCTGCATTGTATACCAATAAAGTGCAATCAATGCCGGTATTAGCCAGAGCAGGTAGAGGTATTCGATATTTGCAAATCGTATCATATTGTAAATGGCACGCAGATTAAACCGATCTAACTGATTTGAACCGATTTTCAAAAATTTTCCTTTTGATCTGCGGTGTTTTTCCAAAGTTTAGTAATAATCCAACTTCAATTTCAGTTGCTTTTAGATAATTCAATAATTGTGCTTCATGTTCTTCAACTAATCCTTCTGCGGCTTTTAGTTCGACGATTACAGAATCCTGAACGATTATATCAGCAAAGTATTCGCCGATTTTCTTTTCCTTATAATATACATCAATTGGTTTCTGCTTTTCACATTTCATATTCATCGAACACAATTCAATCATTATAGCATTCTCATAAACTTTTTCCAAAAATCCGAATCCCAATGAATTATAAACAGTATAAAACGCTTTAATAATCTTATCGGTAATATCTTTGTGTAAATATTCCATCTGTTTCAATCTGTTTAATCAGTTAAATCTGTGTGCCATTTAAAATTCAATCACGGCAGTTTTCTCAAATATGTCCTCGTCAGTCCTAAGTCCGTAAGCAGAAGAAACAATCCAATGAACACCCATCCGTAAAAAAGTTCTTTGGCGTTTCTGTAAGAAGTAACTTCCACACGCGTTTTTTCCAGACGGTCAATTTCTTCGTAAATCTGGACCAACTTCCTGTTGTCGGTTGCACGAAAATATTTTCCGGCTGTTATACCGGATATTTGTCTTAGAATATTTTCATCTATCTCAACCGGCACCATCTGATAACGAATTCCAAATGGAGTTTGAAACGGGTACGGCGCTTCACCAATTGTTCCAACGCCGACTGTGTAAATTCTTATCCCAAATTTCTGAGCGATCTGTGCCGCGGTCAACGGATCAATTTCACCACGATTATTCACACCGTCAGTTAACAAAATCATTACTTTACTTTTGGCTTTACTATCTTTCAATCTGTTAACGCCATTTGCTATTGCATTACCTATTGCGGTTCCGTCTTCAATCATACCGGTGTGAATTTCTCTCAGAAGATTGCGTAATACGGAATAATCAATCGTTAGGGGACATTGTGTAAAACTCTCTCCTGAAAAAACCACCAGACCGATTTTATCATTTGTCCTTCCTGCGATAAAATCATCAATTACTTTTTTTGCAGCATCAACACGGTTAGGTTTAAAATCTTCCGCCAGCATACTTCCTGAGATATCGAGCACCATGGCGATATCTATTCCTTCGGCGTAAAAATTCTCTCCGCTCGAAAAACTCTGCGGACGAGCGGCAGCAATAATGAAAAAAGCTATAGCCGCGATCTTTAACCATGCCGGTAGATGAGTAAGTTTTTCCTTCAGGTTTTTTGGTACACTGCCGAATATATGCAATGATGAAAAAGTGAGACTTGGAGAGATAGAATCGCTCTTTTTCCAATACCAGTATGCAATAGCTGGTATAATCAGTAGCAGCCACAACACAAATGGATAAGCGAATTTTACGTCACTAAACATTTTTCTCCTCACTTACAATCTGAGGTTGTGGAACTGGAATAGTCTGGTTGACAATATCGTATGCCTGTTTCATCATCTCTTCATTCACTTTAGGCATAGGCTCAAATTTCGCAAACTTGACAAGGTCAGCATTACTGAAGAAGCTATCAGATGTTCCCACAATCTGTTTTCCCTCTTCCATATAACTAAGGACGGCGAGGATTTCGGAAGATGTCATTTCAAGAGCACGGAAGTTAAAGCGGTCTTCGAAATATTGGCGTACAATCTCTGTTACATCGCTGTGATACTCTTTCACCAATCCGCTCTGCCAAAGTTTTTTCTGTTCAAGTTCTGAAAGTTTTGAAAGTGCAATTTCGTGCGGAGGAATTTTAACTTCGGGCAGAAGGTTTTCCTTCAGGGCATTTTTCTTTTTGTAATATCTGTAGATGAAATATGCGGCGACAATAAGTATAAAAACTCCAAGGACAATCAAACCAATCAACAACCAATTCAGAGGAAGTTTCATTGGCTCCTTAACATCTCTTATATCCTCCTGCACATTAACAGGAATTGTCCGAACCGTGATTGTAACAGGATTTGTTTTAATTGTCCTCCGTGTTGAGCCGCCGAGATCAACATATTCAATTGCAATTGAAGGAATAGTTACCTGAGCTGAATCATATTTCGAAAAGATAAAATTGTACCTCTCAATAATTTTATTATCTACTTCCTTTTTCTCTGCCGATAAAGTCTGAATATACTCAAGAATTTTTATGCTGTCTTTCACTGAAGGAAGATAAACTGATACTCCCTTCTCATGTGTAATTTCTATCCGATACTTAATAAAATCACCAACTTTGTAAATGCTGGTATCAGTGGTTGCACTTACAGTTATATTCTGTGCAGTCACCAAGGTGAGATAAAATAGACTCCAAAGGAAAATCAATCGTAAAAACTTTACCATCTCTTTTCCCTCAGCTTAAAGAAATCCACGAGAGGTTTGATATAGGAACCGGATGTTTCAATATCGATAGAATCCAACCTGCTCGAAAGAAATAACTGTCTACGGTATTCCATCCATCGTTTATTCTCGTCAACAATTGATTTGCGAACAGCCTTATCGCTTGTATCCAAATACCGAATCTCTCCGGTTTCTGCATCAAGAAATTTTATCAATCCGGCATTAAGCAACGATTTTTCTCTCGGATCCCGCAGAACAATTCCAATCAAATCATGTTTCTTGCCAACGATGCGTAAAATTTTATCGTAACCTCCGTCAATATAGTCGGAAATCAAAAACACAATTGCTTTCTTCTTTATAGTGTGATTGAAGTATTCCAATGCCTGACGAAGATTCGTGGCTTTCCCCTGCGGCTCGAACGAAAGTACCTCTCTTATTATTCTAAGCGAGTGACTCTTTCCTTTTCTCGGCGGAACAAATTTTTCAATTCGGTCCGTAAATAAAATCAGTCCAACCTTATCATTATTCTTCAATGCCGAGAATGCCAGAATTGCACTTAATTCTGCCGCAATCTGTTGTTTTGTTTTTTCAACCGATCCGAAAACAAGCGAGCCGCTCATATCAACAAGAAGCATTACCGTTAGCTCGCGCTCTTCTTCAAATATCTTAATATAAGGATGCCCGAATCGAGCCGTGACATTCCAATCAATGTTTCGAATGTCGTCGCCGAAATAGTATTCGCGCACTTCCGAGAATTCCATACCTCTTCCTTTGAATACGGAATGATATTCTCCGGAGAAGACATCGTTCACAATTCCCCGTGTACGAATCTCGATTTGCTTTACCTGTTTTAGTAACTCTTTTGTCAACATATTTTTTAGCAATCAGCTTTTAGCGGTTAGCTCTTAGCTAAAAACTAAGGGCTAATAGCTAAATGCTATTACGGTACTTCAATTTTGTTTAAAATTTTCGAGATAATTGTTTCGGAGGTAATATCCTCGGCCTCGGCCTCATATGTAACAGCAATACGGTGACGCATAACATCGGCACAGATGGAACGGACATCTTCCGGAATTACATAACCTCTCCGGCGTATAAATGCCATTGCCCGCGCACCTAGTGCAAGATTAATTGATGCACGAGGTGATCCGCCGTAACTAATGAGATCGGTTAATTCATCCAAACCAAAATCTTTCGGGTTGCGTGTTGCGAAAACTATATCAAGAATATATTTCTCAATTTTTTCATCAACATAAATTTCCTGTACCAGTTTGCGAGCTTTGAGAATATCTTCAGGATAAATCACTGCATTGATCAACGGGGCATCGGAAGTCGTATTCATCTTCATAATTTTTTGTTCTTCTTCTCGCGTTGGATATGTGATCTTTATTTTCAGCATGAATCGATCCACCTGAGCCTCGGGTAAAGGATATGTGCCTTCCTGCTCAATTGGATTCTGTGTTGCGAGAACAAGGAACGGATCATCTAATTTAAAAGTAGATTCTCCAATTGTAACCTGCCTCTCTTGCATTGCTTCAAGAAGAGCACTCTGAACTTTTGCGGGTGCGCGGTTAATTTCATCGGCAAGAATAAAGTTTGCAAAAATTGGTCCCTTCTTGATAGCAAAGTTTCCATCTTTCTGATTGTAAATAAGAGTACCAATCAGGTCTGCCGGAAGAAGATCCGGAGTAAATTGTATTCGCTGGAATTTTGCTTTCATAGAAGTGGCGAGCGATTTTATTGCAAGAGTTTTTGCCAAACCTGGAACACCTTCTAGTAAAACGTGACCGTTGCCTAACAATCCTACAACAAGGCGCTCCAGCATTGCTTTTTGCCCGACAATTGTTTTCCCGATCTCGTTTAAGAGAACATCAATGAACTCACTCTCTTTTCTGATTTTTTCGTTGAGTGCTGTAATATCCAATTTTAATCCTCACTGTTTTAATATATCGAATGGTTTTCTACAAACCCGAAGAAGCTAAAGTTTCTGCTTTCTTGTTAAAATCTGTTAATGAAAAATAATTTTTTTGCGGGGCTAATATAAGAAAAAAATTGAAGGTGAATTGTATTGATAGAAGTATTAACATATAATTATCTGTGTAAATCCGCTTAATCTGTGCCATCCGCGTTCTAATGAATCTCCCCGCCGCAAGCAGCGGGGTATCTAGTTGATATTCTTTTTGCAAAAAGTTGTAACCCACGACGCAAGCGTCGGGGAATTAGCGATTAAAAAATTCTTATTGCTGCGAATTTAAGATAGCTTGTTTCTTCCATTGCCGGAAGCGAAGGATGATCTAAAGAAGCATTATTAAAATAGAAAAGCTGAATTTTCTTTCCGGCTTTTAGTGCGGCAGTATTGATTGCATCTAAAAACATTTCTTCTGTGAGATGATGTGAACATGACGACGTAAAAAGCATTCCTCCATCATTTAATAAATCCATAGCCAGTCGGTTCAATTTTTCGTATCCCTTGATTGCAGTTGCGATTGTCTTTTTACTCTTAGCGAATGCCGGCGGATCTAAATTGATGATATCAAACTTTTTGTTTTCAGTCTTACATTTTTCAAGATAGTCGAAAACATCCGATTGTATGAATTCGGACTTGCTCTTGAATTCATTAAGAGAAAAATTCTCCTGCGCGTTTTTTATCTCTTCCGATGAGGAATCAACAAACTCAACAGATTTCGCATTGTTCACGGCGGCATGTAAACCGAAACCACCCGAGTTACAAAAACAATCTAGTACGGATTTATCTTTGCATAATTTGCCAAAGAACTCGCGATTATCACACTGGTCAAAATAGAATCCGGTCTTTTGTCCGGTTGAAAAATTTATTTTGTATTTCACACGGCAGTCATCAATAACTTCTTCGTTGAGAGGTATCTCTCCTAAATAAGTTTTATTCTCAGTCGTTAAACCCTCCAGCTTGCGAAAATACTCTTCCCCTTTCGCGAAAATATTTTTTGCTGAGAAATCCATAGTTAAAATTTTTACGATCAATTCAATATTTTTTTCAATGCCGGCAGAATAAACTTGAAGAACAAAAGTGTCGTTATATTTATCAATTATAAGACCGGGGAGAAAATCACTTTCGCTGAAGACCATTCTGAATGAACTTCGGTTTGGATAGACAGATTTTCTAAAATTATATGCGGTGTGCAGACGTTCTTTCAAAAGGTTTGGGAGATCAACTTCTTCTTTATTTGAGATTACTCGTACGGCAATTAGAGAGTTGGCGTTATAAAATCCAGATCCGATAAAATTGTTGCGTGAATCATATACTTGGACAACATTACCATTGGAGACTTCACCTTCTACTTTTATAATTTCGTTACTGAATATCCAGAGATGGCCTTGTTGTACTCTACGTTCTTCATTCTTTCTTAAAATTACTTTTGTCACTTTTTTACTCAATTGTTGAGGCAAAGATAACTCTTAATGCAGCATTTGACTAACCTTTAATACATCGCGGTCCCAATGAAACTCTGGGTTATAAACGTAGACGTTAGTACTTAAGCAACAATTCTGTTGCTTACTTTATTATTTCCGCATATGTTTAGCACTGATTTTGGGGATTTTCAAAGTGATTTTGCAGCAACAATATTTTTTTATTTCTACGTCATTCCATTTTTGTGGACGTTTTTTATCCACAAAAATCAAGAATAATTTCTCAGCCCGTCGTTCTATTAAAATGTTCCCACATTTATTCTTGTTAATTCTCATCGAAAGAATAATTCGATTAAATAAATTTAGCATCACTAAACAAAGGAGAACACAATGGAAGATGGATCAAACGCAGGCTGGATTATTCCCTTAGTTATTATTGTAATTCTAATTTTCTTCTGGGGTATCCGAATTGTCAGACCAACAAGACGAGGATTGGTTGAGCGTCTCGGAAAATATCATCGCTTTGCACACCGGGGATTTAACTGGATAATTCCTGTTGTCGATAAGCTGTATCAAGTGAACATTACGGAACAAATGGTAGATGCAGAACCTCAGGAAATAATCACAAATGACAACCTTAATGCAATGGTGGACGCTCAAATTTATTACAGAGTAAAAGATGATGAAGAAAGCGTGAAAAATTCACAGTACAACGTCAATAATGTTAATTACCAAATTGTTAATCTTGCCAGAACAACTCTCAGAAATATAATCGGTACGTTAACGCTCAAATCGGCTAACAGCGAGAGAGGAAAAATCAACGAAGAACTTCATAGTGTCTTAATGAAAGAGACACAATCGTGGGGAATTGATATTGTGCGTGCGGAACTTAAGCAGATCGATCCGCCTAAAGATGTACAGGATACAATGAATAAAATTGTTAAGGCCGAGAATGAAAAAATTGCTGCAGTAGATTTTGCTACAGCGGCAGAAACAACTGCTGATGGAGTGAAACGCGCTGAGATTAAAAAAGCCGAGGGAATTCGCCAGGCAAGAATATTGCAAGCTGAAGGTGAAGCAGAGGCGATACAATTAGTTAACGAGGCTGCAGAAAAATATTTTGTCGGCAACGCACAAATTTTAAAGAAGCTTGAGACGCTTCAAAGTTCTCTTGCAAACAACACAAAGATCATTGTGCCTCATAATCAGCAATTAGTGAATGTTATCAGCGACCTTGCCGGGATTGTTCCGATAACAAAAGATTCGAAAGAAAACTAACACGATTTTTTGTTGCAAATTTTTCTCTGCGTCTCTGTGCCTCTGCGGTTTATATTTATTGGTTTTCAAATCTTTAACCACAGAGGCGCTGAGTCGCAGAGAATTTTCCGTTATCCTCTTGCATCACACACCTCACCAAATTACCGGGATTGATTTCTCAGGCTTATTTAGAATCAAAGGCTTATTTTGCTGTAAAAAAATGGGAGAAAAGTGAATCGTTTTGATGTTATTGTGATTGGCGGCGGTGCCTCGGGATTGATGTGCGCTTTAACTGCAGGAAAAAGAGGGCGCACAGTTCTGCTTATTGAACACGAAGAAGGTGTTGGAAAGAAAATATTAATTTCAGGAGGCGGACGATGCAACTTTACGAATCTCACAATTGAGCCGGATAATTTTCTATCAAAAAATCCGCACTTCTGCAAATCCGCGTTAAGCCGATTTACACAACACGATTTTATTGATCTGGTCGAGAAGCACAATATTTCATATCATGAAAAAGAATTGGGACAACTCTTCTGTGACAATAAATCGGTTGAGATAGTAAATCTTCTCTTAAAAGAATGTGAGACTGGAGGAGTTACTATTCAAACGAATTGCTATATTCAAAAAATTCTGAAGGAAAATGTTTTTTTTGTTAAGACTAATCTTGGAGATTACAAATCAGAATCTCTTGTTATAGCTACGGGTGGATTATCAATTCCAAAAATGGGAGCTACAAGTTTTGGATATGCTGTTGCTACTCAATTTGGAATAAACATTATTCCTTGTAAACCCGGATTAGTTCCACTTTTATTGGATGATAAGACACTTCAAGCAATTGGAGATTTGGCGGGCGTTGCTGCCGATGCAATTGTTACTTCTAAGGAACAATCCTTCACCGGTTCGATTCTCTTCACTCATAAAGGATTAAGTGGACCCGCAATTTTACAGATCTCTAACTACTGGAATGAAGGTGACGAGATATTAATAAATCTTCTTCCTGGACATGATCTTATTGAATTAATCAAACGTTGGAAGAAAGAAAATCCAAAAGTTGATCTAAAAAATTTGATAGCGACTCTACTAACCAAACGTCTTGCTTATCGATTTCTGAGTTTACATCATGATGATAAACCAGTAAATCAATACAATGAAAAAGAGATTTCAGAGATCGCAAAAACTTTTCATCAATGGCGCATCATTCCTTCCGATACCGAAGGATTTCAAAAAGCAGAAGTTACAACCGGGGGAATTGATACCGATGAACTCTCTTCAAAAACATTTGAAAGCAAAAAGGTAAAAGGACTCTATTTTATCGGAGAAGTTGTTGATGTAACCGGATGGCTCGGCGGCTACAATTTTCAATGGGCATGGTCTTCCGGATTCTGCGCAGGTCAATTTGTTTAAATGATCTAGACTTATTCATTAATTAATTATTTTTAACGTAACTGTATAGAGAAATTATGCCTATTCTGATAAATGAACTTACAAAATATTTTAAGCATACCTCGTTCAAAGGACAGCAGAAAAAAATAATAGATAGACTGCTTAATGAGAAAGCTCATTGTATGGTGTTAATGCCGACAGGCGGCGGTAAATCAATCTGTTATCAACTCCCGGCCCTACTTTTCGATGGCGGTACGATTGTAATTAGTCCGCTCATCGCACTAATGCAAGATCAGGTTGACACACTTAAAAAGAAAAATATTTCGGCTGAGTTTATAAATTCATCCGTAACTCCGGAACAGCGAAGAGACAGGTTAAAAAGATTCGTTGAGGGAAAGGTTAAACTGCTATATGTAACGCCTGAAAGATTTCGTAAACAGGAATTTGCGGATGCAATAAGGACGGCTAATGTTTCTCTATTAGCAGTAGATGAGGCACACTGCATTTCGGAATGGGGACATGATTTCCGTCCTGATTATTCACGTATTGCCGAATTCAGAAAAATTCTCGGTAATCCTCTTACTATTGCACTTACCGCAACTGCTACTCCAGAAGTGCAGAAGGATATAATTTCAAAACTGGGTCTTACAAAACAGGAAATCAAAATTTTTCATGAAGGAATTGAAAGACCTAATCTTAGACTTGAAACTACGGACGTTTATGATGAGGAAGAAACTCTTAATGCTATTTTTAAAGTACTGGATAAGTACAAAGGATCGGGAATTATCTACTTTGCACTGATTAAAAAACTGGAATACTATTCGCAGATACTCAGTGATAAAGGCTACAAGCACAGTATTTACCACGGAAAGCTGGAACCGCAGCAAAGGAAACGAACACAGCGCGATTTTCTTTCCGGCAAACAAAATTTAATTCTTGCAACTAACGCTTTTGGTATGGGAATAGACAAACCGGATATTCGTTTTGTAATCCACGCTGAACTTCCTTCTTCAATTGAATCATACTACCAGGAGATAGGAAGAGCCGGGAGAGACGGCGAGGATTCTCTATGTATGCTTCTTTATAACCAGCAGGATCTTTATACACAGATGGAATTTATCAAGTGGGCCAATCCCGATGCGAATTACTATTCGAGAATGTTTGATATATTGAAATCGAACCTGGATTCAGTAAACTCTATGGGAATTGATTACCTTAGAGAACAGATGAGTTTTAAAGACAGAAGTGATTTCCGAGTTGAAACGGTTCTTGCGATGCTGGATCGTTACGGTGTTACCGAGGGATCTGTAGAGAATAAAAATCTGCAAATTGTAGATGAACTTCCGCATGAGTTGCACGACGATTCATATCTTAAGGAAAAATTACTGAACGACAACAAAAAACTTCTTTCAGTTGTGAATTACTTTAAATCAATCACCTGCCGGAGAGTATTTATTTCGGATTATTTTGGTTTTCCCGGAGAACTTCCATGCGGGAATTGCGATGTCTGCGGTTAATCATTAAGAGTTGCTCTTTCAAGGGCTTCAACAGATTTTTCCACCTGCTATAAACAAATATGAAGTTTTCCGTTATCTAACTTGAGACATCTGAAAAATTCTGAAATGTCATTTCGATGGAGCGGAGCGACTGAGAAATCTTTCTAAATTCAAAGACTTCTCCCGGAGTTCATCCCGCAACTTGCGGGAGTCGAAGTGACAAAATATATTTTTCAGATGGTTCTAACTTCAAAAGAATATGGCAGATATGAAACAAATTGTACTGTCATCCTATTAATTCGGCCTGGTAACAAATGAGAATGAATAAGCTGATTTCATATTCGTTCCATACATATCTTTAATTGCCGGTGATACAGTAACAATATATTTAGTATTCGGAACAAGCGAACTGCTTGGCGTAAATTTTATTTGATTTAACTGCTCATAGGGATAATAATTACCATAAGAAACCGCTCCATTTATCGATGGCGTAATAGTGATAGCCTCCTTTGCCGATGATAATGTAACGTAATTATTAAAAGAGATAACGATTGGCTCCGATGGATGGACAAATAGCTGTCCATTTGACGGTGAGGTATTTTCAACGCTCAGTGAAGCTGTTCTAAATGAAAATGAAAAAGTTTGTCCCATCGCCGCACCATCTTTGTCCTTAGCGGCTTTATCAATTATGACAGCTATTGTTGTGTCTGAAAGAAATGGTCCGCCTGTATAAATGCGTAACTGATTTTCACTAGGCCAGAGAAATATAGCATTCATTTTAGGAGTAACGACTGTTGACAACTCTACAGATGATTTATCCATACGTCTGGGGAATGTTACTGTAATTCCTTTGTAGTTGTAATTCAAAGGTGAAATATTGATATCGCCATGTACCGGGTCAGTTATAATTCCATTCTGTGTTGAATATGATTGAACGGTCTTGAACTTAAAACGAAGAGGAAACCGCAAATACTTTCCGGTAGTATCCTTTGCAGTTGCTCCTAAGGTAACAGTATAAGTGGTATCGGAATAAGAATCCTTTCTGGCAAAAGAATATGTTACAGAAGAAACTTTACTGAAAGTTGTAATTGTTGCCCCTCTATCAAAACCACCAAGAGATGGATCTGAAAACATTTGACCGACCGGAGCTTGTGTGTAGTTACCCCAATAAAATACTCCTTCTGCTTTTGGATTAATGGATAATGATTTCTCAACACTTTCCCTATCCATCGGTCGGGAGAATTTTAACGAAATTGTTATTCGGCCGTATCGCCAATCGTACACAATCTCGCTATTATCTTCAGGGTAATAGGAATCTATATGATCGGGTATGGTAGATAACTTTATCTCTCCAATATATTTTATACTTCCGCCGGTTAGTAGAACATTGGTCATATAGTGGATGCGATAATTGTCGGCACGAATAGTTACATCATAATTACCGGCACGAAGATCTTTGAAAGTAAAAGATCCGTCGGCCGGATTGATTTCGACCGAGTCTATTGGTATAGTCTGACTAACGATAACCTTAGCTTTACTATTTTTCTGAGTAACTTTTCCTATTAAATCTGCATGAAGAAGATCATTAGTAAACTCTTTGGGAATTTGCTGTTCAACGATGGTTTCTTTGCACCCTTGATTTACGAGAAGAAGAATAAACACGAATGGAATTATCTTTTTCATAATTACCTCCTTTTGGGGAAGGACACGGTAAAAAAATATATTTTCCCCAAACAAAAGACAATGGTAAAAGCTCATCCCTACCCTTCCCACATAGTGGCCATGCCAAAGGGAAGGGTTTTTATAACTCGGTCGCGGTATTTAATCCTCGGTCTTCGTTATAAAATTGTATACAGAAACCAATGATGGAATTTTATTCGTGATTATAAACGAGAATCCCTTTCGAAAGAAAAACTTTTATTTTAATTTGTTCCTGCTATAAAGCTGAATGCTAAATGCTGTATTTCTTCTTCATATAGTCGTAAGCTGCATTAAGCTGTTTCGTTTTTATCTCGGCAAGAATTTTCAATTCTTCACCAAGATCAAAAACTTTATCCGGATGATACTGAGCAATTAACTCCAGATACTTTTTGCGTACATGTGATTTGGAAATCTTTCCGCTTAACCCTAGAACATGTCCATAATATTTTGCTTTCTCATAGTCGGTTGCACGTGTGGCATCAAAATTATCCTGTTTAGAATATGATCTGCTTTTGTATCTCTCATACCATTCATACTTTTCATATCGTTCGTAACTGTGAGATCTGAAATTTTCCTGCTGATTTTTCTCTTCCTTTTTATCTCTGGTTTTCTTCCGGTGAGTTTTTTGCCGGTAGTGTGTTCCAACAATTTTTTGAATCGATGAATAGAGCTCCGAGGAATTATCTCCCATATTGAAAAGGTAATCCAGAATACAAACGTTTACTTCTTTCCAGTCAGTAACTCTCAACTTTTCAGCATTTTCAGTTAGCAATTTTTTCATTTTAGAATTTGTCAGATAGGGGCGGATTCTCTTCAATTGCTGATCATCTGTCACCGGAGAGGCCACTTTAAATAGTTGATTAATCCAATCATCTTTATCCCCCTCATTTACCAGTGTTTGAAGAATTAAGAACTCGTTATAAACAACATCAACTGAAATAGTTTTGTTCAGAAACGGAGAGTAACAGATGCATTGAACATGGCCGAACGTGGTAAAAGTAAGTTCATTCAGAGTCTGATCAACATCCAGATCGAACCATTTCTTAAAAATTGTTTCGGCTACTTGAATAGTAAAGTTGCTTCTAAGCTTATGGCTTGATTGAAAGCTATTCCCCAGATAAGTATTAGAAAAATCATTTATACCGTTTTGTACAACTCCAATCGCGTTCCACATCCTGGAATATATTTCATCATAAAGATAGAAGGCATCTTCATACCTGTTCTGTTCAAACAGACCGTCTGCAATTCCTCTGATTTTTCGTACGTTCATCTGGCTCCAAGCTTAGATTGAGTGAATTCCTCTCATTATTATCGGGAATTTTTCCTACTAATAAAGTTTATAAAATTATTCATATGCATATCATTAGGTTAAATTTAGAATTTTATTTGATAATAAGCGGGATTCTTGTACAGAATTTGAACAACGGTTTTTCTTATATTTGCGGCACCAAATTATCAATCATTTAGAAGGAAATAGAATGCGACTCAAGTTTTTAGTTTCATCGCTTGTATTCATCGTAGTATTAATGGCATGCTCAAAAAAAGAGGAGCCGATCAAACCTGAGGCTCAGGCGAAAACCAATGTGCATCAGGTTGTAGCTGTGGAAGCTATTCAGGTGAACAGCTATACATACATAAAAGTAAAAGAGGGCGATAAAGAATATTGGATGGCTATAACCACCATGGATGTTAAGAAAGGAGAAACTTTATATTACGAAACAGCAATGGAGATGAAAAATTTCGAGAGTAAAGAGTTAAAACGTACCTTCGATTCAATTTTTTTCGTGGATAATCTCAGTAAGATTCCTCCTGCAACAGCACAGGGAATAAAAGCATCACCTCAAAAGCCGACAATTGAAAAAGAAGAAGTTTCAGTTACGCCTGCTGTAGGTGGAATTACAATTTCCCAACTTTTTTCTAATACCGGTTCTTACGCAAACAAAAGTGTTAAGATCAACGGTAAAGTAGTAAAGGTGAATAACGGCATCATGGGTAAAAATTGGGCACATATTCAAGATGGCACAAACGGCAATGGTGAATATGATTTGACTGTCACAACAATGGACAAAGTAAGTGTTGGCGAGGTTGTTACATTTGAAGGAAAAATTTCTTTGAACAAAGACTTTGGATACGGTTATTCTTACAAAGTTTTATTAGAAGATGCTAAAGCAAAAAAATAAATTAGACAATTGGTTTAGACAAAAGCTCTTCCTTGAAGAGCTTTTTTGTTTTCCCTTAAATCTACCTCTCTGAAAACTTCATCATTTAAATTCTCTTAGTTCATTAAAAAATGGTTTGACAATATTTAACTTGTTAATTAGTGTTGTTATGTTCAATTAAATATTATCATGATAGAAAGACACACTAAACTAGGAGCATTAATGTATCGTTTAAAAAGTTTTATCTTCCTACTTACTTATATATTATTGATAACGTGCTGTGCAGAACCTAATTCCCTTCCAATCCAATCGCGTGAAGGCACTCTTCAAGGGCAAGTTTATAATCTCAGCCATCCCGGACCAATTCCAATTGGTTGGGTACCTCCGCCATATGAAGCTGTCTGCACCGTGATTGCAGAGGACATTCAACAAAATATCAGACTGGAAGTGAACACAGACAGTTATGGAATATTTCAAATAAAAGTTTCGCCAGGGACCTATTATTTGCGGGTTAAGGAATCGCGTCTTTCTTCAGTAACCGGTCCTTACCATGCGCAGAATGGAGAAACCTTAGAGGTAAAAGCGTATTTTGATAACGGAATGAGGTAACAATGAATTACAGAAAAATGCTGAATCTTTTTTTACGCTTCTTTCTGTTTTTGATTTTTTTCTTACTTTCTATCTCCTGCCAAAAGGAATCTTCCGAATTATTGATCGGACCTGCCATTGAAGGTAACTTAATTCACCTTGATAAGCTTGAATCCGGAAAAATTTACAAGCTTAACGATTATCCTCTTTTTGTAATGAGTTATAATGGAGATTATGGATTCAGCAATTTTCTGAAAACGGGAGATAGAAAATATAATATAGTACACTCAATGAAGATACCGCAATAATTCAAGTGATAAATCATGAGATCTATTTTATTCCTTAAAGGATATAATATGCTCAAACACTTGCTTTTACCTATTGGTGTTTTAATACTCATATCGACTCTTTATTGCAATCAGTCTTCTATGACAAATGGTGAGTCTACCACTGACCAGTCTATACCTAGAATCACGAGCAGCTATTTTGCACTTGTGAACGGAACCATTATCAACGGCACAGGCGCTGATCCAATTATTAATGGAGTGGTAATAATCAAAGATCAAAAAATTGTTGATGTTGGAGTAATATCTCAAATTACCATTCCATCCGATGCAGTAATTGTGGATGTTGGCGGTGCATCAATTCTTCCGGGTTTTATAAATGCTCATGTACATTTTGCATACGATTTAGTAAAGTTAAAAACATGGGCACAGAAAGGAGTAACAACCGTACGTGATGAAGCTATCGTATCTTCACGTCCGCTTTCTGAGTTCATCACCATTAGAAATAGTGCACGTTCCAATCCTCGGTTAGCCCGGCTAATCAGCGCGGGATTTATGATTACCGCTCCCAATGGTTATGGACGTTTATATGTTACCTCGCCGGAAGATGCACGCCAAAAAGTTCTTGACGAGATTAGTCAAGGTGTTGACTTGATAAAATTTTCTCAAGAAGACGGATATGCAGGACAAAGCGGAATACCCAAACTTTTTATTGATGAGATGAACTCAATTATTAGGACAGCTCATGAACTCGGGAAATTAGTATCTGCTCACATTACTCAATCAAGATATTGGGAAATGGTAGTTAATGCCGGGGTAGATGATGTTGCACACATCGCATACGATCCGGTACCGCAATCTGTTATTGATCGAATGGTAATGAACAACATTTACTTAGTACCAACTTTCACCGTATTCAGAAACTATAATGCTCCGGTTAATATTTGTGTAGAAAATTTACGCCGTTTTGTTCAAGCCGGAGGTAAAGTAGCTCTTGGTAACGATTATGGCGGCGGACCGGGCGATTTTGAAGACGGGATTCCGATGTATGAGATTGAACGAATGGCAGAGGCCGGAATGACTCCAATGCAAATCATCGTTGCTAGTACACGCAATGCCGCGCATGTATCACACATTGATAATGAAGTTGGCACATTAGAAGTCGGGAAGATTGCCGACTTGCTGATTGTCGGCGGTAATCCATTACAAAATTTGAACGCTCTAACACACATTAAACTTGTAATCCATAATGGTGTAGATATTCGCACTGAGTAAAGATGAATTGCGGAGTTATTTCAATATTGAATCTATTTGTATACCTGCTAAAGAAAAATCGAAGAGAATAAGATTTAGAAGTTACATCTCAATAAATAATTTTTACAGATCATCCTTCGCAGAGACGACCCAGCGGCTTGCCCGTTCGGTTTATCTGCCGTAGGCATGGTAGGTGGAGTGGTCTTTATATTTAAATCTATTTACATAGTTTTAAATTTGTGGTAAATTTAAGAAGTATCATAGAGGGTCAAATGTTAGATCTCATTCCGATTGTGTTAGGATGTCTCATCATACTATTTCATCCACAGTTAGCATATTATTACCGCAGTTTTGGTAAAGAAAAAAATACTCCGGTTAAGTGGCAATACACCGAGGAAGTAGTAATTATAGCTGGAATGATTTTGATATTGAAAGGATTACTTTTCTTCTTTAACAAATAAATTAGAGTTAAGTCTTGTATTGTAGAGACGATCCAGCGGATCGTCTCGATGTTTAATGCTGTTTACATAGTTTTGATTTTGTGGTAAGTTGGACCAAAAATTAATTAAGAAAATAATTAGGCTTAACTATGGCTAGAGCAAAAATGTATTGTAATGGAAGAAATCAAGATGGTTCTTTTTGTAAAAATTGGGCATTACGAGGAAGTTATTACTGCTCTTATCATCAAAGTCAACAAACTGAAGCAGACATTAACAATATGAAAAGTGCACAAAATTGGAGTGGTGTAGTAATGATGTTAATAATTGTGTTTATATTTTTAATAAGTCTCGCAGTTGGATGTGAAAAAGAATTTTTAAAATGGTTTGCTAAATAAATTATTCAAACTTTCATTCTTTACCTACCAATCATCATCCTTTGTAATTTATATAATTCAGTTCAAGCTTCATTAGATTGAAATTCCCAAGAAGATTAATTTAAAAAAATCTATTTTCTTGCAGCGTCAAATTATTTTTACCAGAGATAAAAGTAGCAGTTAACGAACCAAATAAAATTATCTGTTCGATGAATGGAGTAGCAATTATTACGATACTAAAGCGATCAGTAAGAAAGATATAGCAAGAAAAGAAACAACAAAACCCCGTTTAAAAGGGGTTTTGTTGTTTAAGTACAATGTAACTTTATAGATTATCCACAACACTTTCTATAACAGCTTGAATAGATGCAGACACTTTAGAAAGAAAATCAAATCCGGTTTGTCCTTCAACATAATCAACACTAACGCGGAATGTTTTCCAATCTGCTGTTCTGCTGATTAGTGCATCACTGTTAGGCATATCAACAGCAATTACACGTGTGGTTGTTGTAACACGACCCAGGTCGTTCGTTCCTTCATCAAGTACAACAATTACTTTCCATGTACGCGATGGAACATTTACATGACCTGAATTGATTGTTCCTTGTGAACCAACACCGCCTGAATAGATATACAACTCCTTACCGGCCGTAACAAGTGTGCGAAGGTAATTCTCCAAATTTGCCCAAGGACCTTGATTGTTGTTTGGTGCCTGAGGAATCATATTTGTCATTAGAAATGTTGCGGAGTTATCTGCAACGGTCAGTGTCCGATCCGCCGAAGGACACATATGTCCGCGGTCGTATCCGCTGCCGCTGTAACTGGTTGATAAAACTTGATACCATCCTGTCGGCAGTGTAGTATCATTTCGGAAATCATCTTGCCGAGGTGTTGAGCCAATCCAGGAACTGTTTAGATGCCATGCGGTCCAATTCGGTATTCCATAATCACGGTTGTATGAGAGAACATATTGTGGTTTTTCCATCAAATAATTTGCCGGAAATGCAATATCATGAACTGCTATACTCGGATTTCCCATTGTAAGATGAACACTCGTGGAAGTCGTTGTATCTACAACACCGGTAGTTACATTTGCAGTTAATGTATAGTTTAAAGTTGTGCTGCTGCCCGATGTTGATGAGACGAATATGTAATAAGGTCCAACTGCGATTGTATTATATGTAATACTTTCGGCTAAACCGCTGCCATTTGTAGAACTTGCTAATGTTACCCCGGAAGAATTCAACAGATACAAATTGTAATCAACGCCTGAAGGTACTGTTAATCCTGATGTAATTATTTGACCTGAAGTTGCCGAAACTGAGAAGTAGTCAACATCGGTTGTGGTGCTTATATAACCTGTATTAGTAGCGGGTACTGTAGGAATTGGATTAGCTGTAGCGATTGTATTGTTTGGTTCTACTTCGGTTACACTGCCGCCTGTTCCGGCATAATCTTCTATTGAAAAATCATCAAAGTTTACCCGGCTGGTAGTGCCGTCAGTTTTACGAATCTCAAAACGAATTGTGCCGGATATATTTACAGCAAAAGTTGTTGTCTGCAAAGTTGTTGAAGATGTCGTTACGGAAGTGCCGGTCTGCGTCCAGGTGCTTCCGCTGTTTATCGAATACCATAATCCCCAAATACTATTTGCATCGGTTCCATACTTTGCATGTTTTATGGAAACATTCGCTGCTCCACTAGATCTATTAAACATCATTGTCACCTTTCCGCTGTTGCGCACGCGAATACTTTTTGTTCCAACTTTTGGATCGCTCGTGGATGTTCCTACCAATGCATCATTTAATTGCCACACGCCTGTACTAAAAGTTACATCGGCAACTGCATAGCTGGTTTTTGTTCCGGCTTCATAATTTTCCACAAAGTTATATGTTACAACAACGTAATCATTAATTGTAAAGTCGTCGAAGTTAACGCGGCTGGTTGTGCCGTCGGTTTTGCGAATCTCAAATCGAATTGTACCGGTTATGTTTACAGTAAAAGAAGCAGTTTGCAAAGTTGTTGATGAAGTTATAACAGAAGAACCAACCTGAGACCATGAACTTCCGTTGTTTGTTGAATACCACAAACCCCATGTACTGTTTGCATCGGTTCCATATTTTGCATGCTTTACAGTTACGGTACTTGCGCCGTCTGTGCGGTCAAATTTCATAGTAACTGTACCGCTGTTGCGTGTACGGATACTCTTAGTACCGTTCTTAGGATCACTTGTTGAAGTCCCGACCAAAGCATCATTCAATGTCCAGGTGCCCGAAGAAAATACAACATCGCCAACGGCATAAGCTGTTTTAGTTCCCAATTCAAAATCTTCCATCACTGTTACTTTTTTCAATGATAATTGTTGTTGGGACAATAATTCTTGGGAATTGGAAACGGGATCTGTTGGGGTTTGCTCACAAGCAGGGATTATAAAACTTAAGATGGTTATAAGTGTTACACCGAGTATACGGAGAAGGATTTTCATACTTACCTCTTGTTTGGTTTTGGGTTGATGAATTTCAAAATCTGTTCTTCTACATTGTAAAGTAAGCAATAAAATTTTAGGAGAGAAGTAAAATATCTATGTATGATAAATACAAATTGTTGATAAACCTTCCTTACAACGGATGGAATTTAATAAGAAGTAGTTTGAGACTTGTAATAAGTTTTAAATTGTAGATACGCTCGGCCGAGCGTATCTACGATTCTACTATTTACATAGTTTTGAATTTGTGGTAAGTCTAAATGTATGTCAACAAACGATGGCTTGTTATTATGTTCTTCAAACCAAACAAAACAATTCGTTCACTGACTGGCAAAAATGCCGGTTTAACATTTCTTGTTATCTGTATTCTTCTTGCAATTCTATTGCTAACAAAAACAATAACGTCAACCGTCAGCGGAATAATTTTTGCCTTAGCATTAGTTGTACTCGGACTTTTATCCAACGGCTTCCGCAAGAGTAGTGATTAGCAAAAAACACTTCTAGAAATCTGGTGTTAAAATTAAAAATTAACGAACCCAAATGAATCTCCCCGCCGCAAGCGGTGGGGTATCTAGTTGATATTCTTTTTGCAAAAAGTTGTAACCCACGACGCAAGCGTCGGGGAATTAGCGATTAAAATTATCAATTCGAGTTAATCTTCTCCCAGATTGTTCGGTTTATTTCTTTCCGTGCAATTGACATCCATACCCCATTGGCGTATATTTAATTATGAAGATAATTGAGACAACGATTTTCACAAGAAGGTTAAAAACATTTCTTCATGATGAAGAATACCGCTGTCTTCAGAATGAATTGATTCTAAATCCTGAAAAAGGAAAAATCATTAGAGAAAGCGGTGGACTTAGAAAAACTAGATGGTTAATTCCAGGTAGAGGAAAACGCGGCGGGGTAAGAATAATTTATTACTGGTTTAATAAAAAAGAGACCATACTTATGCTGTTAATTTATTCGAAGAACGAGCAAGATGATCTTAGAAACAAGCAGTTAAAAATTCTAAAAACATTAGTAGAAAAGGAACTTCAATGAAAAATGATTTATTCATAGAGTTGCAAGAAAGCATTAAACAAGGCGGTAAAATCTTAAAAGGTAAAAGAAAAGCCGCAAGAGAATTTTCTTTTGATAATCCCGACCCGAAAATGATAAGAGAACGGCTTGGTTTATCTCAAACTAAATTTGCCAAATTGTTGGGAATTAGTACATCGACATTACAAAATTGGGAACAAGGCAGGAGATGTCCCGATGGTCCGGCAATTGTATTGCTAAATGTTGCGGCCAAACACCCGGATGCAGTTTTTGATACCGTATTCAACCGCTGATTGTTTTGATCATAATAAATCATAATGATCAGCGTTCCATTAAACAAAAACATTAGACGGAGTAAAAGTGGCTGTTAACGAACCAAATAAAATTATCTATTCGATGATTGGTGTTAGTAAGTATTACGATACGAAAGCGATCATAAAGAACATTTACCTATCATATTTCTACGGAGCTAAGATTGGTGTACTGGGACTCAACGGTTCCGGCAAAAGCACACTCTTAAAAATTCTCGGCGGAGTTGATAAAGATTTCAATGGTGAAATAGCCCTCTCACCCGGCTTCACAATCGGTCTGCTTGAACAAGAACCAAAACTTGATAACACGAAAACAGTAAAAGAGATTGTTCAAGAAGGCGTTCAGGAAATTGTCGATGTTCTACACGAGTATGATGAGATCAATGCGAAATTTGCAGAACCTATGAGCGACGATGAGATGAACGATCTTCTCGAACGTCAAGGCAAAGTCCAGGATAAGTTAGATCATCTTGAAGCCTGGGATCTCGACTCAAGACTTGAACTTGCAATGGATGTACTCAACTGTCCCCCGCCCGATACACTTGTAAAAGTTATCTCCGGCGGTGAGCGAAGAAGAGTTGCAATGTGCCGTTTACTTTTAAAGAAGCCCGACATTCTTCTACTCGATGAACCTACGAATCATCTTGATGCCGAAACGGTTTTATGGCTCGAAGCGGAACTCAACCGTTATCCGGGAACAGTGATAGCAGTAACTCACGATAGATATTTTCTAGATAATGTTGCGGGATGGATACTTGAACTTGATAAGGGCGAAGGTATTCCCTGGAAAGGAAATTATTCATCATGGCTGGAACAAAAACAAGAACGTTTAAAAATTGAAGAGAAAAGAGAAACAGACCGGCAGAAAACTTTACAGCGCGAATTGGAATGGATAAAAATGTCGCCGCGCGGTAGACATGCTAAATCGAAGGCGAGAATTTCATCATACGAAGAGATGCTCAATGATGAAAATGAAAAACGTCAGAAAGATCTGGAGATTTATATTCCAGCCGGACCGCGGTTGGGCAATGTGGTAATCGAAGCGGAAAATGTTTCGAAAGGTTACGGCGAAAAAGTACTGTTCGAGAATTTGAATTTCAAACTTCCTCCCGGCGGAATTGTTGGAGTTATCGGTCCAAACGGCGCGGGTAAAACAACTTTGTTCAAAATGATAGTAGGACAGGAAAAGCCGGATAGCGGAATATTTAAGATTGGAGATACCGTAAAACTTGCTTATGTAGATCAAAGCAGAGATATACTCGATCCCGAAAAATCAGTCTGGGAAATGATCTCTGAAGGAAAAGATTTAATTCAACTTGGTAACAGAGAACAAAACTCGCGGGCATACGTTGGACAATTTAATTTCACTGGCGGAGATCAGCAGAAAAAATTATCAGCCCTTTCGGGCGGAGAAAGAAACAGAGTTCATCTTGCAATAGCATTGAAGCAATGTGCCAATGTTCTCTTGCTTGATGAACCAACAAACGATCTTGATGTTAACACAATGAGAGCCCTTGAAGAAGGTTTGCTCAATTTTGCCGGATGCGCCGTTGTGATCAGTCACGACCGCTGGTTTCTCGATAGAATTTGCACTCACATTTTATCATTCGAAGGCGATAGTAAAGTTGTATGGTTCGAAGGAAACTTTTCCGATTATCAGGAGAACAGAAGAGAACGTCTTGGTAAAGAGGCGGACATACCTCACAGAGTGAAATATAAAAAGTTAACGCGGTAATTTTCTGAATGATCATAAAAAAACTAAAACATAAATTGGAGAATATAAATGGCAGTTAAACAATGGAATACTCCCCCAACAATGCAGATCGATCCAAAGAAAAAATATTCCGTATCAATGAACACAAGTAAAGGAATAATAGAAATAGAATTATATCCTGAACATGCACCAAAGACAGTGAATAATTTTGTCTTCCTGGCAAAAGAAGGATTTTATGATGGGATATTATTTCACCGAGTTATAAGTGATTTCATGATTCAAGGTGGCGATCCTACCGGTACAGGTCGCGGTGGTCCGGGTTATAAATTTGAAGATGAGTTCAATGGCAATCCGCTCAAACATGAACGCTGTGTTATCTCAATGGCCAATGCGGGTCCAAACACAAACGGAAGCCAGTTTTTCATAACTCATTCCCCACAGCCACATCTCAATGGAAAACATACTGTCTTTGGTAAAGTAAAAAATGGGCAGGATGTTGTTGATCTGATTGCACAAGGCGATAAGATGGAACAGGTAACGGCCATTGAAGAGTAATTTAGTTAACTAGTGCCTAAGTAGATGAGTTTGATTAGAAAGACGTACAAAGAGTTTATCGTGTGGCAGAAATCAGTTCATTTTGTAATAACGATTCATGTCTAACCGCAGAGGACGCTAAGATTTCGCAAAGTACGCTAAGAATCTCTGCGATCTTTGCGCGTTTACTTTGCGGTCTTTGCGTTTAAAGATTTTCCAAAATTTTTTGCAATTTAGAAGAAATGGTAAAAGCCACTTCTTCTAAATTCTCATTACCAACCGCTTGCATAGACTCCATTGGATTAACTACACTAACTTGAATCTTTCCATCGACTTTTTCTTGAACCACTATATTGCAAGGTAAAAGTACTCCTATATTTTCTTCTGCCTGCAATGCTTTGTAAGCATTTGGCGGATTGCATGCACCCAGAATTTTATACTTCCTGAAATCCACATCAAGTTTCTTCTTTAATGTTTCTTGAACGTCAATTTCAGTAAGTATACCGAAACCCTCTTTTTTCAATTCATCGGTTACTTTTGTAATCGAATCTTCGAAAGTATAATTAACTATTTTTGAATTATAATAAGCCATAACTTCTCCATTTGTTTATGATAAGATGAAGAATTAATTAAAAGGATTCTATAAAAAGAAAATTTTTGTAAAGATAACAACTACTATAATTCCGATAATATTTAAAATAAACCCTGCTTTAACCATATCCCAAACTTTAAGTCGTTGACTACTGAAAACAATCGCGTTAGGAGGAGTTCCTACAGGTAACATGAATGCTAATGAAACTGAAAATGTAGCGGGTATCATGATTGTTAGCGGATCTATACCTATCTCTTTAGCAAGCGATGCAAGAAGAGGAAGCATCACGGTTGTCTGTGCAGAATTGGAAGTTAATTCGCTTGAAAAGACAACGATTGTACAAATGATACCTACCAATGCTAACGGAGGAATACTTTTAAGCATTAGAAATTGCTGCCCAATTACTTTTGATAATCCGCTCTGAACAAAACCTTCGGCGAGGGCAAATCCGCCACCGAACAGCAGGACAATGTCCCATGGTATTTTGTTAAGATCCTTCTGGTCCAAAATGAATTTGTGTTTATTTCCGGATGAAGCACATGGAATGAGAAACAGAAGCAATGCCATTGTAACGGCAACTGTACTGTCTTCTATAAACGCAGAAGAAGAGAACAAATTAGACCAGCCCGGAATCTTGATTGATCCCAAATCCAAATCACTTCTGAATATCCACAAGAAAGAAGTTAATGCAAAGACAACCATAACAGCTTTTTCTTCGTAGGTCATCTTTCCTAATTTATTTTTTTCTTCTTTTATTATTTCTCTATTAAGAACTAAGTTTTTATCGGAGCGAAAAACTATTTTAGTAAGAACTATCCATGCAAGGATCATCATAACAACTGCAAGCGGAACACCGAACACCATCCATTCCCCGAATTTCATCATAGGACTGTTGGGAAAATTTATTTTATACATTCTGAGGAAAATTAAATTAGGAGGAGTTCCTATCAATGTTGCAATTCCGCCTATTGTACTTGAGTAAGCAATGGCAATCATCAATGCTTTCGAAAAATTGGAACTGCGCTCTTCTCCGAACTCTTTTTCAACTTTATAAATTATCGAAAGGCCGATCGGCAGAATCATTAAACAGGTAGCAGTATTAGAAATCCACATTGAAATGAATCCTGCCGCAACCATAAAACCAAATATAATTTTTGAAGGGCTGCTTCCGAATAAAAGGATAACACTTAACGCTATACGTTTGTGCAAATTCCACTTTTCCATCGCTATAGCAATAACAAATCCGCCGATAAATAGAAAAATCGTCGTATTCATATACTGTGTGGCAGTATTGGCTGAAGAGAGTATTCCCATAGTAGAAAATAATACGAGAGGAACTAATGAAGTAACCGCCAGCGGGACCGATTCAAATACCCACCAGGTTGCCATTAACGATGCAACGGCTGCAACTAGTTTGGCGTTATGAAACTCTGCGCCGAAATCAACAAAAAACCATACTATTAAAAAGAGTATGATTCCTAAAAAAAAGCCGATGCTCTTGATATGGAATGAATTTAAGCTCAATAAACCTACTATATATTAATCGATCAATCCTTTATTGCACCAATTATGTCATATTCCAGTTCCTCCTCGCAGAAGAAAGCTTCGCCATAATCTTTTGCGATCTTGAAGCCAAAATATTTTGCGCGGGCTTCAATAAATTTCAGAAAATTCGGCGAACTGATAAATGTTTCCGGCTCAAGACTATCCGGATTATGAAATTGAGTATCATAAGCAAATATGGCTTTCATTTTTGTTTCAAAGTAACCGCTGATATCGATTATAAAGGTTGGTTTAAATTCATAAGTCTGCATGTAGTAAAAAAGCTTATTTGGACGATAGGGAGATTGAATGCGACCATTATCTTCGGTGGCGATCTTAGATAAGCCTGAAAAGAACATGGCTTCCTTCACCAGTTGTGAAGCACCGATATGATCGGGATGACGATCATTGAAATAAGGTGCAAAAATAATTTTAGGTTGATGCTTGCGAATCTTGGAAATAATTCTATTCAGGAATTCCTCATTAAATTTGAGGGCGCCATCCTTAAAACCAAGATTTTCCCGATGTAAAATTTTTAAAACTTCCCCGGCCTTTAGCGCTTCATGTTTTCTTATATCTGCAGAACCACGGGTTCCAAGTTCACCTCTGGTTAAATCAACAACACCGATTTTAAAACCGCTATCAGTTAGTTTTGCAATTGTCCCCCCCATGGACAGTTCTGCATCATCAGGGTGAGCAGCAAATACCAAGACATCTAAAATCATAATTACCTTTCTGAAGTGTGTTGTTTATCTCTCTTTCAATATGAAGAAATATCCTAAGAAAGTAAATATGGTTGTGTGTTTTTTGCATCTATTTTTATAAATTCAATTGCAGTATTAACGGTTCTTTCGTTAACATATCTTTTAAGATTAGAATGAAAAAATTGTTTTCACCTGGTTTAATTTTTTCTTACCCTATTCTTTTTGTTTTACTTTTATTCCTAAACTGCGAAGTTGTAAAAGTTAATAGTAGCCCCACAACCGGAGAAAACGGTGACTTTTCATTTTTTTCGGGTAAAGTTTTTGACAACAGTACATTAGCAGGTATTCCACAGGTTCAAATTTCATTAGGTGGTGTTGTAGCGGTAAGTGATGAAGGCGGCAATTTCGATCTGTCATCCACTTTGTCTGAAGGAAGTTACAATCTAACGGCCGCTAAGGATGGATACTATTCTGTCAACCGGTCAATTATAATTACATCTGCAAAACAAAATCAATCGTTCATTGTTTCGCTAAGCATGTTTCCCAAAAATCCAGATGTCAGCATCAATGCCATCACCGGAGGCACAATTGGAATAAACGGAGAACAAATTTTACAGATACCGGCTAATGCACTGTCTCAAACAACCAGTATTTCTGTAACACATATTCTCGGTGGAAGCATTCCTGTTAAAGCATCAGATAAGTTTATCATGGAGGCTGTTGCTCTCGAACCGAACGGTTTAAACTTTCTATTGCCGGCAACTTTGCAGGTACCGATGAATATTTCTCTGCAAGAATTTTCAAATCCCACGATACGTGCTGCATCTGTTAATCAGTCAACCAATATTTGGGAAGAATTAAGCGGCTTAATAATAAATTCTTCATCCGGAAAATTGTCCTTGCCAATAAATCATTTTAGTTACATAGTATTTTATATTTCTATGCAGAATATCCGTTTGACTTTTCAATCATACAAAGATTCCGTAACTGCGACTACAGCCATTGCCAATTGTGACATGGATAAAGTCACACAAAAAGTGACTATCTCCCCAAGAATAAATTTTAGCACTATCTCAAGCGCCATAATCGAAACAAATTTGGGAATAAATCTAACTTCATCGGTTACTCGAATTGGAAGTATGACCCATAAGAAGTATGAAAAAATCCATCAACTACAATATCAACTTTCCGGAATAAGGTATGTAATCGAAAAATTCAGTGCTGGTTCCTGGAGCCAAATCGCTTCAGTGGATAGTCCGATTTCAATTGTTTTCTCATTAAAGGAAATCGGTATTTGCCATGATCAGGGAAGAATCGGTTCACTATAGGGTAAGTCTCAAAGTAGTTCTACGTTCTGTGAATAGAACCATGTAAAATGTAAGTGTGCAGTAAACATATTAATCAGCAGGAACAATGAAACATATCGCAAGTAACTTCTTTTTCTGATGACGATTAATATTCTTCAACCGACTAACCTCGTTCCCCTTTAATATAATGTTCAAGCTGACTTATTAGAAACTCTTTTTCATCTATGACAGCTTTAACCACGTCTCCAATTGAAATGATACCCTCGAGTTTTTCTTTTTCTATTACCGGAAGATGTCTAACACGTTTATCAATCATAAGAGCCATACACTCTTCGGTGCTGTAGGAAGGTTCGACGTAAAAAATAGTAGAAGACATTATTTCCTGCACCAATGTATCTTTCGATAATTTTCCAAGTAGAACTACTTTTCTGGCATAATCACGTTCGGTAAGAATTCCGGCAACTTTATTATCCTTCATAACAAGTAAAGCCCCCGTGTTTTTTTCTGCCATTAGTTGAAGAGCGGCAAAGACGGTTGTATCGGGTGAAACTGACCAGACCTGATTTCCTTTGTTGAGAAGAATTTCTCTAACTGTTTTCATGGTAGATACCTTTTGATTTATAGATCAACAAACTTTTTAGGGATCCTTTCAAATCTCCTTCGGTGTAAATTGTTTCTTATTAAAACTTCCCCGCACATTTCTTTTGTGAATATTCAAATAAATGTTATTATAATCAAATATTAATGGGGAGTTATTGCTTTTCTATGGGTTTGTGAAATTCTGTGGGTAGGTATTAAGAATAGAACGGAGGTACAGCTCCACTTTCCTGCATATAGGACTAAATACATGGCTATTATAAGATTCGATACGGAATTTAGAATTCACACATTAAAGAATATTTACTACCTCCAATTAATGTCTATAGAACCTTCTAAAAATTAAGTATTTTCGCCAATACAAAATCAGCTGATACACATCAATGGATTCAAAATACGAGGCAGTGATTGGTTTGGAGGTTCATGCACAACTCCTGACCGATACAAAAATATTTTGCGGATGTTCAACCCGGTTTGACTCCCCTCCGAATACAAATATTTGTCCGGTTTGTCTTGGCCATCCCGGGGTTCTCCCTGTCATGAATAAAAAGGTTGTTGAGTTTACTGTTTTGATGGGACTTGCGACAGAATGCAAAATAAACGAGCGGTCTATCTTCGCACGGAAAAATTATTTTTATCCCGATCTTCCGAAAGGTTATCAAATCTCTCAACTCGAAGAACCAATTTGTGAACATGGAAAGATTGCAATAGAATTGAAAGATGGCTCTAAGAGAGAAATCGGGATAACCAGAATTCATATGGAAGAAGATGCAGGCAAATCGATTCACGATCAGGGATATGATACACTAATAGATGTTAACAGGTGCGGTACCCCACTAATAGAAATTGTGAGTGAACCAGATATTCATACTGCTGAAGAAGCTTATCTCTATCTTACAAAATTAAAACAGATAGTAATTTATCTCGGAATTTGTGACGGCAATATGGAGGAAGGATCTCTCAGATGCGATGCAAATATCTCTATTCGATTAAAGGGCGAAACAAAATTAGGAACAAAGACTGAAGTGAAAAACATGAACTCGTTCCGTAATGTTGAAAAAGCAATTGAGTTCGAGATCGAAAGACAGATAGATATTCTGGAAGATGGCGGCAGAATTACTCAGCAGACACTTCTGTGGAACGCGGATCAAAGCAACGTTCTGCCGATGCGCAGTAAAGAGGAAGCCCATGATTACCGATACTTTCCCGATCCCGATTTGATGCCGATTGTTATTGATCAAGATTGGAAGAACAGAATTGCGCTAGCAATGCCCGAACTTCCTGAGAAGAGAAGAAACAGGTTTATTGAACAATATTCGCTGCCAAAGTATGATGCCGAGATTCTAACATCATCACGTGAATTAGCAGATTATTACGAAAAAATTTTAGAAGTTACTGATGATTATAAATCCGCAAGCAACTGGGTGATGACCGAGGTTCTCAAGAATATTAATGATCAGAAAATATCGGTTGGTCAATTTCCAGTTTCTGCCGGGAATCTCGGTAAGTTGATAAAGATGATTAATGAAAATATAATCAGTGGAAAAATAGCTAAGGATATTTTTCCTGAAATGCTAGCCGCTAACGCAGATCCAAACGAAATTGTGAAAGAGAAGAATCTGGTTCAGATAACCGATACTTCAGAGATCGAAGCAGTGATTGAAAGAATTCTATCAGCAAATCAAAAGCAAATAGAAGAATTTTTGAGCGGGAAAGATAAAGTGATCGGTTTCTTCGTCGGACAGATTATGAAAGAAACAAAAGGTAAAGCAAATCCTGCGATTGTGAATGAATTGTTGAAAAGTAAACTGGAGAGTAAGAGAGGACAATAGAACACAGATCGTTATGATCGTTTATGATGTGTTATGATTTATCTAAAGAAATCATAATCATCATAAAAATCTGCGTTCCATTTTTTTAAAGTTTTTTAATCAAATCAGCCATTTCAATCGCGCTGAGCGCCGCATCCCAGCCTTTGTTACCGCTTTTGGTACCAGCACGTTCAAATGCTTGCTCGATTGAATCGGAAGTGATGATTCCGAAAATTACAGGCACACCGCTTTCCATCGAAACGCTGGCTATTCCTTTTGATACTTCTGCCGCAACATAATCAAAGTGAGGAGTTGCGCCGCGAATGACTGCGCCAAGGCAGATTACAGCATCAAACTTTTTTGATTCAGCCATTTTCTTTGCCGCCATAGGGATTTCGAATGACCCCGGTACGAAGGCTACAGTAATTTCATCCTCGTTCGCACCATGACGCGCCAAACAATCGAACGCACCGGAGAGCAGACTTTTAGAAATCATTTCATTGAATCGGGATACAACTATTCCAAATTTTTTACCTTCGGCATTTAACTGACCTTCAATCATTCTTGCCATATATACTCCATTAATTATTAATTTTTTTTATGAGGAATAAAGCTTAACAGGTGTCCAAGTTTTTCATGTTTTGTCTTTAAATACTTTTCATTTTTCTCGTTCGGTTCAATTTCAATGGGGATACGTTCGACAATTTCAAGATCATATCCTCTGAGCCCGATAATTTTTTTGGGATTGTTAGTCATTAATCGAATCTTTTTCAAACCGAGATCTTTTAGAATTTGGGCACCGATTCCGTAATCTCTTAAATCAGCTTTGAATCCGAGCATCTCATTAGCTTCAACGGTGTCGCTGCCGTCTTCTTGAAGTCCGTAAGCTAAAAGTTTGTTTACCAAACCAATGCCTCTTCCTTCCTGCCTCATATAAAGAAGAACACCTTTCCCCGCTTTCTCAATCATCATCAAAGCAGTAGTAAGCTGGTCACCGCAATCGCAGCGCAAAGAACCGAACACATCACCCGTCAGGCATTCAGAATGGACACGGACGAGTACAGGTTCACCACCTTCAATGTCTCCCTTTACAAGAGCTATCGGATTATCAGTCGCATCAAGAAGACTTTCATATAGATGCAATTTGAAATTTCCAAATCGTGAAGGCATATCAACTACAATGCGGCATCTAACTAGCTTTTCTTTTTTCCTCCTGTATTCGATAAGATCCGCGATAGTAATAATCTTGAGATTATTTTTCTCCGCAAATTCCAAAAGCTTTGGAGTCCTTGCCATTGAACCGTCTGCATCCATGATTTCGCATAAAATACCAGCTGGCTTCAATCCAGATAGGCGGGCAAGATCAACTGCAGCCTCTGTATGTCCGGCACGATTCAATACGCCTCCCTCCTTGGCAATTAAAGGAAAGATATGACCCGGGCGTGCAAAGTCTGTTGGTTTCGAGTTTTCATCTGCCACAGCCAAAATTGTTTTCGTTCTGTCATGTGTAGAAATTCCGGTTGTCGTATCATGTATATAATCTATCGAGACCGTGAATGGAGTTTGGTGAAGCGCAGTATTTTCTTCAACCATCAGTTCCAAATTCAATTCTTGTGCGCGCTGTTCCGTAACTGCGAGACATAAAATTCCACGTGCCTCTCGAGTGATAAAATTTACATCCTCCGGCTGAACAAGCTCGGCAGCCATTATTAAGTCGCCTTCGTTCTCACGGTCTGCATCATCAACCACAACAAGCATCTTTCCTTTTCTGAAATCAGTAATTGCTTCTTCTATAGTATTCATTTTCAGAATTAATTCATCAACCATCTTAGTACCCTAGATTCTTAAACCAGTTATCTGTTAATTTGCTTCTATCATCCTTCGAACTAATCAGAATTTTCTCAACATACTTAGCAAATATATCTGTTTCGATGTTTACTCTATCTCCGGTTTTTCTCTTCTTCAGATTCGTGTTGTTCCAGGTGTGAGGTATTATCGATATAGTAATTTTCCGGTCAATAATATGAGCAACAGTTAAACCGATACCGTCAATCGTGATTGATCCTTCATCAGCAACATATTTAACATTCTCTTTTGGAATTTCAATTTCAAGAGAAAAATTTTCTCCGAGTTTTGTTAATTGTGTAATAACTCCAATACCATTAATATGACCAAGTACCAAATGACCGCCAAACCGGTCGGAAAGACGCAATGCCCTTTCAAGATTTAATTCACAGTTTTGATTAACATTCGCGAAAGTAGTTTTGTTAAGTGTTTCACCAACGGCATCACACCAAAAGAAATTGTTATCAATTTTTGTAACGGTCAGACATACACCGCTGACACAAACGGAGTCATCAATTTTCAGGTCATCAAAAATTTTCGAACCTGAAATTTTAAGACGTTTTCCGCCTGAAATACTATCAACCGAAATTAATCTTCCGATTTCTTCTATTATTCCTGTAAACATGCCGTAAAAATATCAACTCTCGCTGATTTAAACACTATCAATTCGTTTAAATATTCTTTTTTCATCCGGAGGAAGTGCTTCAATCGATTCCAATTTGAGGTTTTGCTGTATTTCTCCTTCGAATGCTTGGATTCCTTTACCAAAAATTGCCGGTGACTCGAGAATAATCATCTCATCAATCAGATCTTTTCTGATAAACTGTGAAAAAATGTCTGCCCCCCCCTCAACAAACACCGAACCGATATTTTTAGAGTATAATAATCTCGTTACAACACACATATCAAGTTTGCCGGTTGAATCCGGGAACATCTCAATAATTCGAACACCTTTGTCACGCAACTTCTTTTTCTTATCATCGTCCGCTGTCTTTGAGGTGAAAATCCAGGTTAGATTTTTCCACTCATCATTAAATACGTTTGAATTTATTCTGGAAGTCAGCGCTCCGTCAATAATAACACGGATGGGATTCCTTCCATTAACCTTTCTGACGGTCAATCTAGGATTATCAACATTAATCGTATTTGCGCCAACTAACACAGCATCGAATATTGATCTTTGATGATGAACAAAAATATCCGCGTTCTCAGATGTGATCTTTGTTCGCTGCGAACCAGGTGAATTTATCATTCCGTCTTTTGACTGCGCGATTTTCACTGTGATGTAAGGAATCTTTTTACGCACAGTCTTGAAATAAAATCTGTTCAGCTTTTCACCATAATCGGCGAAAACACCGCTGGTCACTTCAATTCCAGCCGCGGTTAATTTTAAAACTCCATTCCCATTAACCGCAGGATTAGGATCAAGATTGCTAAAGACAACCCGCTTAATTCCGCTTTTAATAATCAGAGGTACACAGGGAGGTGTTTGCTTATCGGTATGACAGCATGGTTCCAGATTACAGTACAATGTTGCGCCTGTTAAGTCACGATCTGTAGAAAAAATTGCATCGGCCTCCCCATGATCTGCACCGTATTTTTTGTGATATCCTTCCGAAATCACTTCGTCATCTTTTACTATTACTGCACCTACAAGAGGATTTGGTGAGACCAGTCCTCTTCCGTTGCGTGCAAGTTCAAAACATCTTTGAATGTATTCATAATCTCTGCTGTTCATCATTAAGCTTTTACCCCGTTTAAAATTTCTTTAATTGAATCGCGGCAGTTTTTCATGTTTATTCCATAGGATTGAAGCTTTTCCGTACTCAAAGAAACATCCGCAACTTTGTAGGTAAGTCCTGCTTCTTCCATTGTTCTTCCAATGAGTAAACTTTTATTGAAGCCCGCCTCTTCGCAAAGTATCTCTCCCAGTTCGTATCTGGAAAGCCTCTCTTGGCCTGCGAAATTAATTATTTCCCCATGAATATTCATCTCGATCAACTGAGAGATTTTGCCGGCTGCTTCATGTAAAGCAAGCGGTGTACGGAATTGATCTGTAAACAATTTAACTGTTTCACCCTTTAAAAGGCTTTCGTACATCAGATGAAAATTATTCCGTGAATGATTTAATCCGAATCCAATCAGCAGTGCTTCGCGTAAAATGATGTAATTCTCAAATGTCTCCTGAATTTTTTTCTCTCCCATTAATTTTGTCTCGGCATATAGGGAGATTGGAATTAGCTTCGCATCTTCACGCAACATTGATCCGCGGTAGCCTGCATATACCAGATCTGTTGATAGGTAAACTAACTTAGAATTATACCTCTCACATAATTCGGCAAGTTTCTTTGTTGCATTTACATTTATGTTATAAACAAGTTCGGCGGGAAGAAGATCTGCTTTCTCCGGATTTGATACAGCGGCTGTGTGAATTACTACATCCGGTTTAAAAGTAAAAAATACTTCTTCCAATTTTTTGTAATCTGTAACTGACGCTTTCAGGTTTTTAAAACTTCCGCAATTCCCGATGTTCGATTGGTATTGAGTTAATATTTCATGTTTCCTGCTAAGCTCTATATTGAGATACTGCCCCAGCAATCCGCTTTCGCCAGTGATAAATATTTTCATTTTGGGCCATCATTCCGGAATTTTCATAACAATAATATTATCTTTAATTGAGAAACAAAATTAATTCGGGAACTGATTCGTAATCTTGCTCGTGTTTGTAATCCTGATCAAAAACTGAGCAAGGGCATTAACAAGAGCATGAACAAGATCAAGAGCATGAAAAATTGAAAGGCAATAATATGAAGCACCTTCTTGGCGCGCATGTATTCGTTAACGGCGGAGTTGATTCTGCAATTGACGGCGGGGTATCACTCGGTTTTACCGCAATTCAGCTATTTACAAAAAACAACAACCGGTGGGTATCCAAAGATCTTACGGAAAAAGAGATAACTGCTTTCAAAGAAAAACAGAGTAAGTCGAACATAAAAGTAGTCGTATCTCACGATTCGTATTTGATAAATCTCTGCGCACAAGATCAGGAAAATCTTGAAAAATCACGTAGGTCTTTTCTTGATGAACTTAGGCGCTGCGAACAACTCGATATTCCATATTTAAATTTTCATCCCGGTTCTCACGGCGGACAAGGCGAAGAGGAAGGATTAAAGATCATAGCTGAATCCCTCAACATTGCGCACGAACAGACAAAAGATTTTAAAGTAATGAGCATGCTCGAAGCAACAGCCGGGCAAGGCAATGCTCTTGGTTACCGTTTTGAACAGCTTAAGAAGATAATTAATATGATTGATGCGAAAGAGCGCATGTGCGTCTGCATCGATACCGCTCATATCTGGGCTGCCGGTTACAATATTAAAGATGCTAAGGAATATAAAAAAGTAATCGCAGAATTTGATGACATTATTGGTTTGGACTTATTGAAATGCATTCACATGAACGACAGCAAGAAAGATCTGGGCAGTCGTGTGGATAGACACGATCATATCGGTTTAGGATTTATTGGGGTTGAAGGCTTTACCAACATTATGAATGATAAGAAACTTGAGAAAGTACCAAAGATATTAGAAACCCCTAAAGAGAAAGATCAGAAAGAAGATTTGGAGAATATTAAAGTGCTTTTAAGTCTCGTAAAAAAATAATTGAGAATTTAGAATTGCGAATGGAGAATTATTAAATCGAAAATCGTAATTTTAAAATTTTATAAAGGTCTTAAAACCATTATTCCAGTCTGTTTCTTATTTCCCTTGATGTAATCAGCCAGCGGCTTTTCCGTAATCTGAACTTTATACCCCACATTCGGTGCGTGTAAGAAATGTATTCTTCCGTCATCCATTCTGATTGCAATTCCGGTATGTGCTATATCGAGTCCATCCACGTTGGTGGTAATTCCAACTATGTCCCCGCTCTGAATTTTATTTTCCAAAAATGATATATCTTCCTGAGGCACATAATAGTATTCGCGCGAGCTGATCTCATTTTCAGTCTTGATTATTTCTTCAACAAACTTAGGATTGCTCTTCAACTGCTTATAAGAATCAATGTGATTGCTCATAAAATTAATTTTCTTTATATAAGGTTTACCACCAATTTCCTTAGTAATGTCTCTGCCAATTCCCCTTTTGTTCATATCGTAAATCCAGTCGGAGAAGTAGTGCAGCCGTGACGGATATTCATTCAGTTTTCCATCTCGGTAGCGGATGCCTATTAATTCATTCTGATAATCTTCAAAAGTCGTTTTCCCGTTTTTAATGCATCGGGAGAAGACAAACGAAGTTTCCAAAAAAATGTAGCAATCTAAGTCGGTTAGATTGATTACGAGTTTCTCCTCGTTTCCTTTTTCAAGAGTATTAGCCACATATTCTGTTCCGAGAAAACTTTTTCCGATTTGAATAATTACTTCATTGATTGGTAGTGAAGATAGTTTGTTATCCACTGCAAGCTGAAACTTGGAATTGCAAACATCAACATCTTTCTGTGTGTAAATTGTTTGCGCTCCGCATTCGATTGATAACAGAAATAAAAACGAGAACAAAAAATAATTTTTCATATTGGGAAATCCTCCGCTCCCGAACCAATTACTGTCTGCTCAGCACCGGCCGGTAATTGATGTTGTCTAAAACGATCGAGATTTTCAAATCGTGCATAATCTTTTATGAATCTTAGTTTTACATCACCTATAGGACCATTTCTCTGCTTGCCCACAATTATTTCCGCAACGCCTTCAGTCGTTTCACCATTCATATCTCCGCTGGAAAACTGAGTAATTCCGTAAACCTCCGGTCGATAAAGAAACAATACAACGTCCGCATCCTGCTCGATTGAACCGGACTCGCGTAAATCTGAAAGCATTGGTCTCTTATCAGTCCGTGCCTCCACCTGCCGGTTTAACTGCGATAGCGCAATTACTGGAATGTTCAATTCCTTTGCGAGTGCTTTCAATGATCGCGAGATTGTAGAAATTTCGCGCTCACGGCTTTCCATGTTGTAAGAAGCACTTAACAGCTGCAAATAATCTATGATGATCAGACCAATATTTTTTTCATTCTTCAGGCGTCTGGCTTTAGCACGTAATTCGAGAATTGAAATTGCCGGAGTATCATCAATATAGATTGGGGCTTTACTAAGCTTATGCACCGTACGGCTAATCTTTGCACCTTCTTCCGCTCTAAATTTTCCGGTACGAACGTTATGGGCATTAATACGGGCTTCTGCAGAAATTAATCTAGTGGCAATTTGAATTGTAGCCATTTCAAGACTAAAGACAGCTATCGGTATCTGATGATCGATTGCGGCATTACGAGCAGCGGACATTGCAAATGCAGTTTTACCCATCGAAGGACGTGCGGCAACAATTATCAAATCCGATTTCTGGAATCCGCCAAGGAGATCGTCCAATTCAAAAAATCCTGAAGGAACAGAAAAAGAAGAAATATTTTTGGAATGGATTGCTTCGATTAGTTCAAGCGCTTCCTTGACGGCTTTATCCATCGACTTGAAAGATTCTTTTATTCCTTTTTCGGAGATTTGAAATATTTTTGATTCTGCGGCATCTAAAAGATCAAAGACATCTTCATTTCCTTCGTAAGCAGAATTTGCAATTTCGAAAGAAGCAGAGATGAGTTGCCTTAAAATCCATTTTTCCAGAACAACGCGAGCATGGTAATCTATATTAGCTGCCGATGAGATATCCTGCGTGAGTTTACTTAAATATGCTGCACCGCCGGCTTCATCTCCTTTACCCGCTTTTTTCATCTCTTCATAAACAGAAACAGTATCAATGGGTTCGTTCGATTCATAAAGTGATGACATCGATTCGAAAATAATTCTGTTACGTTTATCGAAAAATGATTCCGGTTTTAATATTTCTATTGCTTTCGGAACAGCGTCATTATCAATAAGCATTGCACCTAGAACCGCCATTTCAACTTCTGGGGCAGAAGGAGGCATCTTAGAAGCTGCTTTTAGTTTTTCAATATCGCCATCTTTTCTTCCGCCTGAACGGGAGCCAATTCTCTTTGCCATATTATTTTGCCGTTAGTTCATCGTAAAATTTTCTAAATTTTTGCACATCCTCCCAGCAGCCTCGTTTCCAATTTGGATTACGAAGAAGCGCAGCAGGATGATATGTTGCCATAACTTTTATTCCGTTAAAATCATATGTACTCTCTCTAAGCTGACCGAGAGACAATTTTTTATCAAGTAATCCATTCGCGGCAACTCTTCCAAGACACAGAATAATTTTTGGTTTAACAAGGTCAATCTGTTTGTGAAGATAAGGAATACATGTCTCCATTTCACCGGGTAACGGATCGCGGTTATTTGGCGGACGGCATTTCAGTATATTAGCAATATACACATCCTCACGCTCGAATTTAACAGCTTTCAGAATATCGTTCAGCAGTTTTCCTGCGCGTCCCACAAATGGTTCGCCCTGCAAGTCCTCGTCACGTCCCGGTGCTTCACCAATCAGCATCGCATCCGCATCAGGGTTGCCGACACCAAAAACAAATTTAGTGCGTGTCTTTCCAAGTACACAATTCTGGCATTCGCAGATTTTACTGTTTAGCTCAGAAAGTGATTCCGCTTTCTGAAATTCTTCCACGAAGAAATTATCAACCGGAATCGTTTCAGTTTTTTTAGTGACTTTTGCTGTTTCTCGTTTTTGACGCAATGCTTCCTCCACAGACTCGTTCACATTTTCAAAAAGAAGATCGCCGAACATAGCCTGCTGATCTTTGATTGCTTCAATTAGTATTTTTTTAGCGCGAGATTCCAAGGTATTGTTGAAATTGTCCAACTGTAATAAATTGTCTTAAAGACTTCCGGATTGAATTTAGTAAATTTTTATGCGAACCAGAAGAATCAATTTAAAAAAAAGAAAAGCGGAGGAACTAATAAAAATTCATCCGCTTTAATTATATTAGATGCAAATACTACTTATTTTTTTCGTCTTTGTATCTGTATTCAATTTTGCTTTCTACGAGTTCGTGAAGAGCTTTGATATGAGCTTTTTCACGTTTTTCGAATTCAAGAGACAGTTTCATCTGTTCAGGATTCTCTCTTTCTTCGAATTCATCCTCATGACCGGCGGTCATTGTGCTAAGGTGAGCATTGAATTCAGTTTTATTATCGTCGTTAATTTTACGAGCGCGTTTTGCAGCAATGATAACAGCTTCATAAAGATTCGGAATACTTGCTTTTATCTTTGTCAGATTAATTGGTTTAATTGGCATGACATTTACTCCTTTGTTATTTCTTTTTCTATAATATTTCTAACTTCATTTTTCGCATTTTCAAGATTGATGTTTGAGACAACATAATCGAATTGATCTTTGAAACTCAATTCCATTTCCGCCCGTTCAATCCTTTTGTTAAGATCTTCGTCTGTTTCTGTGTTCCGATTAATCAATCTTTCTTTTAATTCTTCAATACTCGGCGGTGCAATAAATATCAGAACAGCATTAGAATATTTCTTCTTGATTCGCAGAGCACCTTTAACATCCACCTCATAAACTGTTGAAACGCCTTTTGCCAGCATTCCGTCTACAAAACTTTTCAAAGTACCGTAATAATAATCGTAAAATTTTTCCCACTCAACAAATTGGCCGGTATCAATCTTCTGTTTAAACTCTTCCTCATTTATAAAGAAATAATCAATCCCGTCTTTTTCGTTCGATCGTTTCTTTCTTGTTGTCGCTGAAATCGAAAAAACGAAATCTGGATAATTTTTCAACACATCACGTACAATGGTAGTTTTACCGGAACCGCTGGGCGCAGAAAATACGTATAATTTAGCTTTATGATTTGCCACGCACTACTCAATGTTCTGAATTTGTTCCCGGATTTTTTCTACCTCTTCTTTAATCGAAATTCCATTGTGTGAAATTTCGGATGAAACCGATTTACTGTTAATCGTATTGGCTTCACGGTTCATCTCTTGAACTATGAAATTTAGTTTTCTACCCGCATCGTCTGATTTTGCAACAGTGTCAATAAACATTTTGATATGGCTTCGCAGCCTTACACACTCTTCGGTAACATCTGCGCGTTCGGCAATCAGAGCAAGTTCCATGTTAAGGCGGTCGTGGTTGTTAGATAGTTCAGCAACCAACTGTCTGGCTTTCTCTTTTATCTTTTCAAAATAAGTTTTAACGCTTTCATCGGAAACGTTCTCAATTTTGTTAAGTGCGTCTTCAATTATCTGGACTCTCTTCCGTAAATCTTTTTCAAGTTCGCGTCCTTCTGCTTCCCGCATCGTATTCAAATTATCAATCGCGTTATCAATGGCTTCGGTTACTAATCCAAATTCCTCGCTCGCCTGTTCATTATCATCTTTAAAGAGCATATTCTGAAAGAGCATCAAATCGCTAAGTCTAAGTTTTTCTTTGATCTTTGCAGACTTCTTGATTTCCTTTAGCAAACTGACCGCAAATTTTACTGCAGCTGGATCAATCTCGTTAAATTTTTCTTCAAAATCTCCCTTACGGACTGTAACGTTCAGATAAACTTTACCTCGTTTAATTCTACTCTTAACTTTTTCACGGATTTCAAATTCTTTGTTCATCAAGAACTTTGGGACACGGAGGGAAAGATCCAGATACCGGCTGTTGAGACTTTTGATCTCGGCTTCAATCGAAATATCGTTTTTTTGAACTAATCCTTTACCATAGCCGGTCATACTTGAAATCATTGAAGTCCCTTAAAAAAGTGATGGCAAATTTATGGAAAAATAGGATGGTAAACAAAGAGAGGGTCACGTAGCGCATAAGAATAGATTCTATTCCATGTTACACTTGCCTGTCCGGCCCGCAGGTTCGAATAAACCGGTGTTATTGCATTCGTATTTTTCATTGTAATTATCCTTTCGAAAATATTTTAAATAAATAAATTGGCAGCTCTGTTGCGTGGGAATCCATCCCTTCGGGAAAAATAAACTAGATAAGAAAATCTGGCATAGCCATTACTATGTAAAAAGAATTCTTTTTTAATGAATTTATGAGAGGGAAAAAATTGTTTTTGCAGAGAGTAAGTTTCAATTACCGCGCATTTGCGAAAATGAATTTTCAGAGAGTAAATAGTGAATTATAAATCTTTATCTCAAAACAACTTACTATACGATCTCAACCGCATTAGTACCAAATTTCGAAAATCAATTTTCGAAGAAATCATAACAGGCAGTAAGTAACTTGTATTAAAGCAGTTAGAAAATTTTGACAAGTGCGAGTAATTGTAAGTTGTTTTATTTGAGGGCTTTCCTATAATATACATTATAAGCAATCATACTACTCAGCTATCGCATGTCCGGTTTATCAAAATAAAATCCATTCAGCTCAAGGAGGCTGGTTATAACAAGTTTCGTTAATTCAGCCAGTTTCACAGCTTTTTCAGCATCAGCTTTAGATAAATTAACATAAAAACCGGGATACCTTCGGGCAACTGCATAGTTGGTCAATTCGAAAACTCTTTCTAATTTATTGCTCAAGCCAAATTCAGCCGGAGATAATTTTACAAGTACTTCGATACTATGTGTATAAGGGAAGTCAATAAATTTACTAACGAGCAAAGCTTTAAGGTATTTTTCTGCACATTGTTGAGCATGGTACCCAATTAACCGGTAAGGAATATTAGATTCGATGGTAAAAGCATGTTTTGCCATAGTTAAATCTTCTTCAGCAATTTCAATCCACTTAAAAACTTGTTGTTCAAGTTCTTTTCTTTCATCGTTCATATAAAAGTATTCCCTCTTTAGAAGCGTACCTTGCAACGGTTCCGGGGTATTTTTTATCGCGTTCAAATTCTTCGTTTGATAAGATAATGACGTCGAAAGCATAATTGATCGGTAAAAGGGCAAACCTCATATTGTCCATCAATCTAAATTTATCTCCTTTCGTTTCGCAGATTACCAACAAGTCAACATCACTTTTATCGTCTGCTGTATTTCTTGCCTGAGAACCGAAAAGAATAATTTTATCGGGGTTAAATCTTGCAAGGAGTCTTT
>CAYTUV010000018.1:0-71575 GCA_964441505.1 uncultured Melioribacter sp.
AATTGGTCTAGCTCTTTACGCATGTCATCAGGCATATTTTGTATAGATCGAATTAACCAAAGACATATTCAATAAATCTAAAAGGTCACCTGAAATGGTGGCCTTTTCTTTAAATGGTTAATTCTATAAATGATTGATGAGACCGTTCTCAGGAATAACACTGAATTTTAGTAATCGGCATAAGTTGACTGAACAGATACGGAAAGTAAATTGCTAATTGTAAATGATTAATTCGTGAATAATTCTTTCGCAAATAATCCGATTCTCATATCTTACTGAAATATAGTGGGAATTGAGTTGAAGGGAGTTCTTGAGTTCATTGCAATAGGTTAAATCTCTTCTTAAGACGGAGTTTAGTTTTTTTACTCATTTGACTATATTTTAATTGTAAAAATATGGAGGAAGATTTATTATGCCCAAGAATTACATCTCGAACAAGGATGAAACAATTAGATTGTTCGAGAATGATTTTTTGGAAGCCCTGTCTCGTGTGCATTGGACTGTACCATTAATTTTATTTATCCCAATGATACTACTACTATTGTATAGAGGACTGTTTATTGTCTCCCTGCCGGTGTCAGAGATATTATTACTTATTATCTATGGTCTTATGGTCTGGACTTTCACCGAATACATTTTACATAGATTTGTATTTCACTATAAGCCAACAAGCAATTGGGGAGAACGAATCCATTTCCTTTTACACGGAGTGCACCATGCGTATCCAAAGGATTCAAAGAGATTGGTAATGCCTCCATCCGTAAGTCTTCCACTTGCTGCATTATTCTTTTTTCCCTTTAAGGCATTGCTTGGAAATGTTTATATATTACCTTTTTTTGCAGGATTTTTAATAGGGTATTTGTTCTACGATATTATTCACTATGCAATTCATCATTTTAATATGCACAGCAGTTTTGGGCTTTTGATTAAAAATCATCACAGCAAACATCATTATCAAAATCCAAATTTAGGATACGGTGTAAGTCAGCCAACCTGGGATTATGTTTTCGGAACAACTTTCCCGGTCAAAGAAGAATCAAGAGTAAGAGAAACAGAAGAATAAAAAATTATTATCAGCTTAACTTCTGATAATGCGGTTAGAAAAAACTCTATCAACGGAAAGAGATTGATGCCTCGCAAAATCAAAATTGTTCTTTGCATCTGCTTTTATGCAGTTGTAACAAGTTGTACATTAAGTCTTCAAGCCGAACCGGAAATCTTTATCAGATTCAATCAACTAGGGTATAATCATAATGATTATAAAACGGCAATTATACTTTCGAGTAATAACCTGGAGGGGAAGACAATCGCAATCGTTAATGCCAGGAACGGAGGAAAAGTTTATTCTTCATCTATAAGCAGAAATTTAGGTCGATACGGGAATTTCCCTTTTACATATACAATAGATTTCAGTAGAATACAAACTTCAGGCGAATACTATTTTCAATTTGCGCAGCAAAAAACTTTTTCATTCAAAATAAGCGAAAACGTTTTTAATGGACTTGCCGATTCTCTATTGGAGTTCTTCAAAATTCAGCGCTGTGGTTATACCGATCCTGTGATGCATAAAGTCTGCCATATCTCCGATGCTACAAGTATTGTTGATGGTAAGCAGGTAGAGGCAAAATCTATTGACGTTACAGGTGGTTGGCACGATGCCGGTGATTATGTGAAATTCATTAACACAACGGCATTTGCCACCTACATGTTATTATTCTCTTACGATTTTGATCCTGTTAAATTTGGTTTTGATAATAATAGAAATAATATCCCCGATGTTCTTGAGGAGGCAAAAATTGGTTTGGACTGGATGTTACGCTGCTACTATGATAAAAATAAATTAATAACACAGGTTCAGGATTTGCGTGATCATGATGTTGGTTGGCGCTTGCCTGAAGACGATCAGCTTGGATTTGATCGTCCTGCCTTTGTTGGTATGGGTAAAAATCTGATTGGCATCTATTCGGCAACAATGGCTCTGGCATCAAGAATCTGGAAGGAAAAATTAAACTACCCGGAATATTCTGCGCAATGTCTCTCTGCTGCCGAAAAAATATATTCAATCAGAAATACGGTTAATGATGTTGACAGCAGCGGGAGCGGACAATATTTAGACAAAAATTACGAGGGGAAATTAGCTCTTGGTGCCGTAGAACTTTACATGACTACTTTTAATCCATCTTATTTAGATGAAGCGACAACAAATGCAGATTCTGCAAATTCAGATTACTGGTGGAGTTGGGGAAACATTAATACCATTGCTCACTACCGACTATCTAAGTTTATTCCGCGGTTTACGAATTACATCAAAAATAATCTTGAGTCGTTTAATAGGTATAAGGACAAAAATCTTTTCAGCAAAGGTACGGATATCAGTTGGGGCACTAATGTTACCTTACTTGGTATTTCTTTGCAGAATATTCTTTATAAAAGATTAACGAATGATGACAAGTATGATTCAGTTGCAATTTTACAGAGAGATTTTATTCTTGGTAGAAATCCATGGGGTGTAAGTTTTATTTCCCGAGCCGGTAAAAACAGTACAAATAATTTTCATCATCAGATAGCGGACATCAAGGGAAGCTTGCCTGGTGGTTTCGCTGCTGGGCCTGCAAAAAAGGAATTTGTAGATAAATATAAATTAAGTTATTCAAAGCCTGATAAGTACATTAAATTTCAGACGAGTGATGATTACTATAGAGACGACAAAGTAGACTACATCACTAATGAGCCAACTATCACTGGAAATGCAACAGCTATATTTGTTTTTGGGAATTACTCGGCTAAGAAGTGATTCATCAATTATGTCCTATTATGAAGCAGCGCAATCAATAGTCTCAATTTTAGATGAATAGTAATGTGAAAGGGCTTTTTTCTTAGGGAACAGTTAATTATTACTGGCATTATTGTTGGTCAACAAGAATGTCAAAATTAGAAGGTTACTGAGATGAGTGGAACTATACGACGTATTCCCTCGGGTTTTTCATTAATAGATAAAAACTGGGGTGGTATCTACAGAGGCGGCACCTATATGGTTGTTGGACCTAGAAAATCTGGAAGAACCCTCATGGGTTTGCAATTTGCTTTGGAAGCTGCAAAGGCCGCAGAAGTATGCCTCTACTTCACCTTAATGCGTCCAAGAGATTTGATGATTCAGGCTGCATCTTTAAATTTCGATATTCAGTCATATATGAATCAAAATCTGATTATTGTGGTACGTGTTGCACCACCGAATGGGATTTATGATATGTACAATTACGATGATTATCTAGTGGAATATTTCAATGATATTATAACTGTGGTTGATCAATATAAACCTACAAGAATCATCTTTGACGAACTTACTCCATTTGTTGGTTTCAAGAATATAGACTATTTACAGGATGTGTTCGTTCATACTTTAGAAACAATTGAAGAGAAGGATATTACAAGTTTATTTATCATTAGTGAACCAGCTACGAAAAAAGCGCAATCAATTGTAGAAGGATTAACTCAATATGTGACTGGTACAATCGAGTTTAAAAAAGAGGGAGGAACAAAAGAGGAACGATTCCAGGGTGGTAAGGTAACAATCACTCCGAATGTTGGTCACAACGAAGGTCAGTTCACAGAAAATTATAAAATAGAACCTTATAAGGGAGTAACGACAGAATTTTCTCCACCAACAAGAACTATCGAAGAACTTCCGGCAATGCCGAAGGGACGTAGTTTTAATAAACCTACAAGAATAGAAGGACCTACTGAGCCATACGCCTTTTCGAATGTTTATAATTACAACGATTTTCTCCTGATACTCAATAATCAGATTGCACTTTACAAGAGTACCGGACAGAGTTTTAACTTAATTTCATTCAAACTCGACCCTGCAGCACAATTAAGAGGATTATTAACAGTTAATCAATTACAAAATGCGATCCGGCAATCAACAAGTAAAAAAGACAAAATTTGTATTGTCGATAACAAAATAATTGTTCTTCTGGTAAGAGGAAGTTTGAAGAGTGCAATTGATCTGATGTCAAATATGCAGAACAATCTGCCTAGTCATGATCAGAATTATTTAAGTGCGATTTTAGATTTTATTTCCATATATAATATTGAAGTGGATGACCGTGTTGAGAATGCAGACTCTATGATGGAGTTGGTTCTGAATTCAGATGTAGACTCTATGCATAATTACCAGCCGCTCAATAAATTTATAGGGTAATGAAGACTTTTCTAAATATAATTCTATTCTCATTTCTTGCTTTTCCCTTTGCTTATCAAGCACAGAATAAACTTGATGCTTTGAAGCGTCAGGGACTTGTGCTGATGAAAGAGGGAAGATATGAGGAGGCTGTAGATCAATTCAATAAATTTATTGCCTCAAATCCCCGCTTGGCAGAAGGATATCATTTACGCGGGCTTTGTTATGAAAAAAGAATTCAATATCAGTATTCCGTTCTGGATTTAAGACGTGCCAGAAGATTAGACCCAGCCAACAATCAAATCAAAGAAGATTTAGATCGTGTAATTAGAATATGGCATCAGCTACTCTATCAAAAAATTGATGGTCATAAACGCGATATAGCAATAGATCCGAATTATGCTTTTGGTTATTTAGAAATAGGAAAATCGTATAGATGGTTAGAGGAATGGAAAAATGCCGAGGAATGGTATGATGAATATCTTAAGCGTGATGATAATGCTTCACCTGATGAAATAATTAGATATACAGAAATACTGGCAAAAACCGGATCTATTATAAAAGGGGAGAGAATCCTAAAAAAATATACACTGCGGTATCCAACAGATTGGCGTATCTGGAGCAGATACGGATATTTTACACTCTGGCTGGGTAAAAACAAAGTCGCCGAAGATGCATTTAATTCTTCGCTTGGTTTTAAACCATATTTTAAAGAAGCAGAAGATGGTCTAGATCTTGCCAAACGTCAAGGTTACCTAACACAATACCAGGGAAGAGCTTTTGAAAGAACCGAATATCCAATAGACCGGTATTACCGGCTTTTAAATACAGAGTCTGAAAATGATCAGATGCGTTTTGATTTAATAAGTGAACTCATCACTGCAAACCGATACGAAGAGGCATATCAGCAACTTCAATATCTTTCTCCCACTTATCAGGAAAACGAAAAATATAAAACGCAGTATAAAATTGTGTCAGAATTCAGGGACAGCACTTTTAACCGCGATGTTAATAATTACACCGAGATATTAAAAAATAATCCGACTGATAAAGAAGCAGTTTTAAAATTATCAACTGCTTACGGTAATCTTTTCTACTACGATAGTGCAATAGAAGTACTTAGCGAGTACCTGCAGGATATTCCTGAGGATCAAGATCTAGACGCCAGGTTCAAATATTCACAATACTGTGCATGGAATTATGAATGGGAAAAAGCGATTGCGCAAATTGATAATTTATTAAAACTCGACCCTGAAAATTTAGATTACCAACTTTTACGCGGACAGATAAGTGTATGGACAGTTAATGATCTACCTGCTGCAGAGAAATATCTTTTGAATGTGCATGAATATCGTCCGAATGAACTTAACGCTTTAACTGCATTAACTTCACTTTACGCATGGAAAAAAAATTTTCAGGATGCAAGAAAATATCTGAACTTGGCAAAGCAGATCGCCCCTAAGAGTCCGGAAGTGCAAAGTTCGGAGAGTAACCTTGAGCTGCATCTTACCGCTTATGAAGAGTCGCAGATCTTTGCTATCAAAGGGGAGGCAGGGAAACTTTCAATGGCCGGCAAATGTGATGAGGCACTCATGAAATATGATTTATACTTATCCAAGCGGACGGCTCCATCACGTGATGAACTTATTGAGTATGGTGGTATTTCAATGTGCGCAAAAGATTATTCTAAGGCTATTGATGCTTACACTAAAGCTCTTGATCAGGAGTTCGATTATTCTGCTGCGCTTCAAAGGGCTAAATGTTACTATTTCAATCAAAACATTACTGAGGCATTAATAGAATTTGAAAGTTTAAGTAAAATAGCTCCTGAAGATGATGAGGGCCAACTGATTTTAGCCGATGCATATACCTCAACTTTTCAATTAAAAAAGGCGGAAGAAATTTATTCGAAATTAAAGGAAAAGACATTAGATGATAATCAAAAACAAATAATTGAACAGCATATTCTTTTTCTCGGAGAATATTATGTGAGAGACAATAATTTCGATAAGGCAAATTCAATTTTTACAGATATTCAGAATAGCTCAAAGAACCCAAATATTATCAAAGATTTGACTCAAAGAAGAATTTTCATGGCTGATGCTATGGCTAATAACAAAAATTATTCTCAATCGGAAGAACTATTTGATTTCTTAAACAAAACTATTACCGACGATAGTCTAAAAATGCAACTGAACCTTCACCAGATGTATTTCGGAGATATTCTGACACGGGATAAATTACTTGATGAAGCTAAGGATGTATATAATGATCTAAGCAAAAGAACAATTACTGATGATCTCAGAAAAAATTTGATTCAGCGAAAATTATATCTCGCCGACTCATATGTTGAAGATGAGAGATATGGTGAGGCTGAAAATGTTTACGACTGTATTTTGGATGAGACAAATGACTCAACTGATATCAGACTAATCAATCAAAGATTAAGCTGGCTGCCTCCGTCAGGCTTAGGCCGCGGATTTAACAGTGTAAAAACATTCATTAATTTTCTTTTACCGACTAATATTTCGTTAGCTCCGTTTTCTTCTTACTATCGCGACAATCAAAAATTTCAGCTTTGGAGTTTTGGAGCCCGATTAGATGCCGGATTTATAGGGTTTTTGTCAATTGGTGCATCCTGGTCTCGAACTAATATTACTAACTCAATTATTAAAAGGGAATTCGAACAAGTTAAAGGGCTAGCTGGAATATATTTTTCTAAGTACCTCTCAATGAGTGGGAGTTATGGCATTTTTAATACTTTTGAAGAATCTGACAGAAGTATTGGTGATATAATCATGAAATATGAACAGCCTGATGTATTATCTCTACAGTTCTCATATGAGAGTAATGACGCTCGAATGATTCTTTATTCTCCCAGTTTGATTCCATCGAGAATGAATGCCAATTATTATCGTGTAAATATTTCATATAACTACAATAATATACTCAAGATCACAGCTAATTATAATTATTTTAATTTAGGTGACAGAAACGAAGGTAATGATGTGCTACTACGTCTTGGTAAAAGATTTATAGAGAACGGTATCTTTGGATATGAATATTATTATTCAGATTTCTCCTTCATCTCCTCATTATACTACTCTCCTCAAAACTTTGAGTCACATAGTATATGGACAGAGTGGAACTGGCTGTATAAAAATTATAAGATCAGAGCAGGCGGCAAGATTGGTTATGTCCCATCTGCCGATTATATTATTAGTGAAATATATGGTGAGGTGTCATACAATCTTATTGCAAATTTAATTATAACGGGAAGGTTAGGCTACGGTAACAGTTTCAGATATGATTCCACCTATAAAAGTTATTCTGCTTCGTTCAGTGGCTATTGGAGTGTCTTCTAAGTTTACATGAAAAAAAATAATCTATTTGACTCTCTCCCATGATTAGTTGAATCAAATCATATATTTTATTTGTAGTATATTAATAACTGATGTTACGCAGAGTGATGTTATTAAGGATAAAACCAAAGTAGTGTCATTCCCGCGAAAGCGGAGATCCACCTTAAATTCCACTAATGGATTCCCGATAAAAATCCCGCTGTACGGGATGCCGTAAAGCGGCAGATTCGGGAATGACATAAATCTTGTTTTGCGTAACATCAGTTAATAAAAAGGAAAATTATTCATTTACAAGTGATAGGTTATAAATAATGGGACAAAAATATATTTCTAAAAAATTCCTTTTGAATTTATCTATATCGATCTGGCTAGGTATGTCAATATATTTAAATTCTCATCAAGCTAAAGAAAATTCAAATCATTCTAACAATTATTCAACTAAACTATCATTTATTCTGGAGGAGAATCAACCCGCTTGCGGTTTCGAATCCACTAAGAATGATAATATTTATTCCTCTCAGCCAAAACTTGGAAAGATAGTACCACTCACAGGAAATCTTCAACAAATGAATTATTTTTTTAATGCATTAAAGAAAAGCAAATCCAATAAAGTAAGGATAGCTCATTACGGTGATTCTCTGTTAATGGGTGATATCATAACTGAATATCTGAGGAATAATTTACAGGAGAATTTTTCAGGTAAAGGAATTGGCTATCTTTCTATAAACGCTGATGATTATCGTATGAAGAGAACCATCCATCAATCATATTCTGATGATTGGAACTATTATTCCTTCATTACTAGAAATCCGGAACAATTACAATTCGGTATCAACGGAACACTTGCGATTCCAAAACAAAATAGTTGGGTCAAATATGAAACAACTCAAGTATTCAAAGCAATCAATTCGTTTAATATCATTAGAGTTTTTTATAGTAATGCCGATAAAAACACACAGATCCAGTACCAAATTGACCATGGAAATTTTGTGAAAGTTAATCTTGAACCGGGTAATAACGTTAATGAATTAACAATACCTACTAATAATTCAACATCTTTTTATCTGCAGTTTCTATCTGGCACAAGTCCAAGTATGTATGGGGTTAGTCTAGAATCTATGAATGGTGTATATGTTGATAATTTTGCTATGAGGGGAAATTCAGGTGCATCTTTGCAGGAGCTATCTCCAAAAACTCTTCAGGAATTCAATGGACGTCTTTCTTATGATCTCATCATTCTTAATTACGGGGCAAACGTTTCTTCACCAAATAAAGGTGTTTATTCGGTCTATGAAAATAAGATGGTAAATATCATTGAAGAATTCAAAAAATCTTTTCCAAAAACTAGTTTTTTAATAGTAAGTACTGCAGATAAAACCGTAAAAAAGGGTACCCAATTTGTGACTAATCCTGATATTCCTTTACTACTTGAAGCTCAAAAACGAATAGCTGAAAGAACAGGTGTAGCATTTTGGAATTTATGGGAGGCAATGGGAGGAAGCAATTCAATGAATGAATGGGTTAATGCCGCACCTCCGCAAGCTCTGAGAGATTATTCTCACTTTACCTATCAAGGGGGTGAACGAGTCGGCGAACTGTTATTTAATGCAATTATGGAAGCTTATAGAAAATTTTAGAATGGAAGATCCTATTAATAAAATAGGTTTATGAGGTTATTCTTCTCTCTTCCTTTAAGAGTTACTTTTAACGTATTTACTTGCAACAAGTTAATAAAAAAGTTATATTTTATCAGACGTTGTTTCTTAATGAGGCAGATATGAATTATTCTGTCTTCTTGATACAGCCGCTCATGTTAGAAGATTGGAATATTTGAGTTATTCACAAAGTATTTTGGCATTACGATTGTTCATCAGTCATCATAAAACCTGGTTAAAGAATAGTTGTGAGTACAAATAATCAAAAATATCAGATTGCTTTAGATAACAGGGAAGTAAAACCTCCTAAAAGAAATCTAGCTGCTGAAAAACTAAGAATGATCTTTATTTCAGGGTTCATTTCGATGGTTTTGATCCTCACAATAATATTTACACTACCGCTAACAGTTTTAACTTGGAGCGGATTATTCGTATACTCATCTATCGTATCCCTGGTGATATTCTTATTCATTCTTCTCATTCGGTATTTTGCGATTCTCTTTATGGCTTATTTTTATAACACACGATATACGGTCGAGAAGAAGGAAGGATATTATCCTTTCATTTCCATTATAGTCCCAGTCTTCAATGAAGGGGTAGTCCTAAGATATTCGATCGAATCTTTGCTTGATATCGATTATCCTAATTATGAAATAATAATTGTGAATGATGGTTCAACAGATGACACAGCACATATTGGTGAGTCATTAGTAGGTAATCAGGTCGGAGGAAGCGGATTAGTAAAGGTTTCGCTGATCAATAAACCAAATGGCGGCAAAGCCAAAGCGCTAAATGCTGGTATTCAGTATTCAGAGGCTCAGTTTGTACTTTGCATGGATGGTGATTCACAATTATCATCTAATACTTTAAAAATGGCTGTTCGTCATTTTATAGATCCAGCTGTTGGCGCTGTCGCAGGAAACGTTAAAGTACAGAATCGTAAAAAAATCTTGACTGACCTTCAGGCACTTGAGTATTTAGAAGGATTGAATATGGCACGCAGTGCGCAAGGATTTATTAAGATGGTGAATATTATTCCCGGTCCGATTGGTTTATTTCGAAAGACTGCCTTAAGAGAAGCGGGTTTTTATTCAAGTGATACATTTGCCGAAGATGCAGACGTTACTCTTAAAATATTGGCAAACGGCTGGAGAATTATCTACGAACCCAACGCAATAGCGTATACCGAGGCTCCGGTTACGATTTATCAGTTATTGAAACAAAGATATCGTTGGACACGAGGAATCCTCCAAGCCATTAGAAAACATAAACGTTACTTATTTAATCCGACTGTTAATTTCAATAATAGTTTGATTATGTGGTCTATGTTTTATGAAGCATTAGTTTGGCCTGCTATGAATATTTTTGTTAATCTGTATTTTATAATTGTTGCAATTTTTTATGGACTTTCTAGTTTCATATTTCTATGGTGGATTGGAATTGCTGTTTTAGATTTAATGTCAGCAATATATTGTATTGCTGCAGAAAAGGAAGAGTTTCGATTAGTTCCGTATGCAATTATTTACAGAATTGTTTTTATTCTATTAATTGATGTCACAAAAGCAATGGCAACTCTTGAAGAATTTCTTGGAGTGAGTATGACATGGGGAAAACTTGAGAGAACAGGTCTCGGAGGTTCAGCGGTAACTCCTCCAAAAGTTGTTCAGAATGCAGCTGGTTCAAGATAAAAAAGATTTTAAAATGAGGTTAACATGGAATTAATTCCTATACTTTCACTGATAATATTGGTTGCAACTATTTCCACTTTTATTCTCGCTGTTGGCGCATATATTCTCTATAAAGTTAGAGAGCGGAAGGGAGTTACAACTCAAGCTGCACATCCTGCTGCGTTACCTGCAGAATTGGTAGCCCCGGCTCCATTGCTGGCTGAGCAGAGAATTACACCCGACCGCAGATCATTTGACGTTCCACAGCAGGAATTCGGATTTGAGTACTCAAGACAACCAGGTTTTCAGCAACATGAAGAACAGGTTTCGAGGGGTCCGGAATTAAGACCCACTTTCGTTGGAACATCTCCGCCGACATATGGAGAGCGATATCAAAAACCAACCGGAGAGACCCCACGAAATTATGAACCGGATCGTGCACCTTCAAAGAAAAAGTTTATGCGTTATACGAATGAAGGCTACGTAGAACCTTCGCAACCGGATCGCAAACAAGAGGATAACCTACGGTGGCGGTAAAAGAAGCTAGAGGACTTAAAGTTAATTACTTTATTATTTTTCTTAGCGGATTAGTTTTGCTGATCTCAGCGGTTCTGGTTTTTTTACTTATTGTCAAAAATATTTATGGTAACTACGAACTCCGAGAAATTTTACCAACCAAAGAAAATCTAAGAATTCTTTCTGATGAAAAAAAAGGCAGAGCTGCAATACTTTATTCTAAGTATACTGAAAACATTTTAGATCCCGGAAGTACTTGGTTAAGAGATAATGTTGATAAGTGGAAAGAGTTTATAAGAGGAGCAAAATTAAATTACGATGTTATTACTGATCAAACAATAGAACTTGGTGAGCATTTTGATTACAAATTGATTGTTCTGCCAGGTTCAAAATCCTTGAGCGATAAAGAAATAATGCAACTCAAACGGTATGTGGAAAATGGAGGAAGTTTATTTGTTACTGGTGGTCCGGCAACTTTTTCTGATGAAGGAAAATGGAGGGGTTGGGATTTTTTTAAGGAAGTATTCGGGATGAATTTTAATCGTGAGATTAAACCCGAAGAATCTTATAAAGTGCACACACTTCGTGGGAATTTACCTATAACAGCTCAAATACCAACCGGCTATGCGCTACCAATTGCTACTTGGGATAGACCAATATATGCCGAAGTACTTGAACCTAGAACAACTCAAGTAAGTTTCTGGTATGATTTTCGTAAAGAGGCTGGTTTAGTCCGCGAAGAAATTCAAAAAAGCGCAGGAATTGCTTATGGTAACTATGGAAAAGGTAGATTCGTTTGGTATGGCTTTGAAATAAATTCTGTTGTAGGTACCCAGAAAGACTATATCTTCTTCGAGAAATTATTTAACAATTCAGTAAATTGGTTAACATATCAGCCAACCGCCTTTATAAAGGACTGGCCATCACAATACGATGCAGCGTTGGTTTTGATCCCTACAATAAAAGAGCAACCTTATAATATTACAAATCTTACGAATATTCTAAATTATTTTAAAACCTCAACCACATTTTTTATTGATCCACAAGCTGCGGTACAGAATCCGGGATTGCTAAAATCTTTGGCTAAAAAAGGTTCTATTGGCGCAATCCTTGATTTAGGTTACATTGAATCTCCGCAAGACACAGTTAATAAATTATTCAGCAAAGAGGTGCAATTTTCAACATTTAAATATACTACAGACACGCTAAGCAAAATAAGCGGCAAAAGAGTTAAAGCCATTATGCCATTGAATGGATATTATGATGACAATACTTTACAGGCAATGGCATTACAAAATTATGAGTTCCTCGTTACAGATTCATTAACTGACCGATCTGTTCCTGAAATACGAATCCGTAATGGTAAACCTATAATGATCATAACGAAAACTGCCCGCGATGATTATGAGATTGTTCGCAATTATGGTCTTGTAAATACGAATTATCAACGATATACATATGAAGAAGATGTAGATCGTGTTTTATTCGAAGGCGGACTATATGTTTTTAAGGTGCACACTAATTATCAACTTCAGCCACAGTACGCTTCGGTTGTACGGGATATCTTAAAGTATGCAACAAGCAAGAAACTCTGGATTGCTTCATTAGATGAATTACAAGCCTGGTGGATGAAAAGACAGGGAGTTGAAGTAAGATATGAGACTAGAAGTAAACGCAGAATTGCTATTGAGTTCACTAATCCAAGAGATGAAAGGGTTGTTGAATTAGTTGTTCAGGTTAATCTTAATAAAAAGGTTAAGAATGTTGAAATCACTTCGGACATCATCAACACAAAAATACCGAAATACAAACTGGCGGATGATGGCCAGATAATTTACTTCTATCTTGATAAAATGGAAGCACACGAAACACGTTCTCTACTTGTGGATTATGAAAATATTGATAGTTGAGTGTATCTTTATTATCTGTAACAGAAAAAATTATACGTGTTCCGATGGTTCTCGAATTCTATAAAACAGTGACCAAAACCAGCCTGCAAAAACTTTCTTTTCAATTTTTAAAATTATCGCATTTTCAATCTGATGACCCAAAATGCAATATTAGTGTTCGTGAAAAAATATCCATTAAATATTATAAAAACTGATTCTCATTTAGTAAATTACATTACATAAAATGTAAAAATAACTTATGATAAAGCTGAAAGAAAAAATTGGCTTCTTCCATTTACCAATCTTAGTGATGATTAGTTTACTGTTTGGCTGCGTTGAGTCAGTTTCGGATACTCAAACTTCTACTACTCCAACAATAGAGGTATACAGTCCTAAAACTAATGATACTGTTAAGGTCGGTAAAAACCTGATTAATTATCAGGCGACAGATGGAACAGGTGGGGAGGGATTGTCATTTTATGAATTATATGTAAATAAAATATTTGCGAAAAAATATGTTCAAAACACAGATGGTACAAATCCGGCTATATATCTAGAAGTTGATTCTACACTGATACGTTCCAGAATAAATTATACTCTAAAAGTTTATAACAAAACGGGTAAATCAAAAGAAGGAAAGCTGCAGGAGAATATTTTTGTTAAGGATAAAGAGCCGCAAGCCCCAACAAATCTCTTATTAACGCGATATGGAAGCAACTCAGTTATTCTGAAATGGAACGATAACTCGGGTAATGAAAAAGGATTTGAACTTTGGAGACGGGATATCATTAATGGTACAGAAATACCTTTCCGAAGGATAAAGGTTCTTCCATCGAATACGATAAGTACAATTGACGGAAATATTTCACAGTATCAAGAGTATTCTTATTATGTTGTTGCTTATAACGAATCAGGTTATTCAACAATCAGTAACGTTGCCAGTACAGGTAGTCTACCTGATGGTCCCTGGAATTTACAGGCAGAGGCCATCGGTTCCAGCAGTGTGCACCTTAAGTGGGTAGATTTTGCACTCAATGAGGTTGCTTTTCAAATTGAAAGAACCGATCCCTTTACAAGTGAATATAAAATAATCAAGATAACCGAAGGTCCCGACGTTACGGAGTATTATGACAATTCTGTCTCACCGAGTGCATCTTACAATTATCGAGTAGCTTACTTTACAACTTCTACATTAAGTGCGTATTCAAACGTAGCTACGGTTACTACATTTTATAGCGATGTAACTCCACCTTCAGGATTAAGTGCAGGTAATCTTAGCGGTAATTTACAAATATCATGGAAGGATAATAGTCGTTCGTTATCAAAAGGAACCGTTATTGAGAGAAGAATTGGGACTACCGGAGAATTTATAGAAATCGGTAGCGTTGCGGCTGATCAAACTACATTCATCGATTATTCACCGGTTAGCGGGATAATGTATTATCGAGTTAGACAAATTTTAGGTACCCGAACTTATACTCAGTACTCTGATATCCTTAGGGTGCAATACTAAAAACATGGCAGATAAAATTACCACAAAAACATCACACGCAAATTTGGAAGGAATACCTTCTGTCATAATTGATAAAGGGGGCAGAATAGTTGCATTTAGTCAGGAGTTTAAGAAACTCATTCCAAAATCCACTGCACAAGCTAATTTCTTTGAACTCTTTGATGAAGAAAAGCTTTTAATACTTCAAAAAATATTTTTAAATGTAAGAAAGTCCGAAACAATATCGAAGGATATAATTGAACTTGAAAACGAATTCGGAAGTTCGGCTTATGATGTTGTTATTTCTCCTATGCGTAGTGAGAACAATACTTATTATATAATCAATTTTAAAAATACGATTCAGGAAGTAAACTCTTTGGAAGTTCAGAAATTCTGGATTGCTACTTCAGAACTTGAAAAAGTTGTATATGATAAAACAATCGTCTCCATCATCAATAAAATCAAACTAACGTTTCCATTTACATTCATTGAAAAAGCAAAAATTCAAAAAATGATAAATGAATATGACGGATATTTTTGGATTAAAGATACTTCTAATAAATATCTTCTGGTTAATAACAAATATGCCGTTTCTCTGGGTTTTAAGATTAGCCAGATCGAGAATAAAAGCGAAGAGGAATTTCTGCCTAAATATTTGACTAATCTTTATAAAATGTTGAGCGCATATATTATTGATTCCACTAATTCAGTAATTATAGACAGCAAAACATCTCCAATAACCAGTGGATCTGAGCGAAATCTGTCGGTCATTCAATTCCCGTTGTGCGATCTTGATAACAATGTTGTTGCCATAATTGGTTTTACACAGTTAAATAATTCCAGTAAAATTGAATCAAGTTATTCTGATTTTAACTTTATCCTAAAGGAATTACCCCAAGCAATATTACTGTTTGATAGGGAATACAAAGTATCAGGATACAGCTATGAATTCTTACGATTATTAAACATTAATCCCCAAAATAATTTAGTCGGTCAGGAAATATCAAAAATATTTGAAAATAAGTTCCTCCCGTTAATTGAAGAATATATAAAAAATGAAAATCTCAGGGACGAGACTAAATTCAATTACGTTTTCATTGACAAAGTTCAGCGTAATACCGAAGTCACTCTAAGAAAAATATTTACGGAAAAAGAACAGTATTTTGGAATCCAAGTTTGTTTGACTGAAAACATTCAGAAAAACTCGGAAATAGAAGCTAAAGCTAAAATGTATGATGCAATAATACAGCATGCGCCGGAAGCCATTTTTATATATGATATCGAGAATTTGAAGTTCCTTGAAGTAAATGATGAAGCCTTAAAATTGTATGGTTACAAACGAAGTGATTTTCTAAACATGGACCTTACTGATCTGTACGCACCGGAAGATATTCAGACCATTATAGAATCGGGTGAAAGTAAATCTGTCCATGGCAGTTATAGCGGTCCTTGGCGCCATAAAAAAAGTGATGGCTCTTCTGTTTTGGTTGAACTTAATCGGACTTCCATCGATTTCAAAGAGAAGAAATCACATCTTAATATTGTCCGGAATGTCTCAGACCAGGCTGAATTAAAAAAGAAATGGCAAATTCTTGAGACGGTCTTTGAGCATACAGGCGATCCTGTAATATATACTGATAAGGATGGCTTTATTACAGAAATTAATGAGATGGTCTCGAAGCGATTAGGATATTCCAAAAAGGATCTAGAGACGCGTCCTTTTATTACACTCGTCTCTGATGATGACAGGGCAAAAGTAAATAAAAATATATTCCATTCAGGACTTTTAAAAACAATGTCATTAGATGTAAGTTTTAAAAAACCGGTCGGTAATTTTTATACCACAACTGTTATTGCCACACCAATCAAAAATTATAATGGTGATATTGAATCGTTTTGTTTGATTGTAAAAATAATTGAAGAACCTCTATCACCAAAAGACTTAGGTCAGGCACAAGGAGAGAAAGTTCCAAGAGTTGATCCGCCGTTTTTATCAAATATCTTTCATGAAATACTTACACCGATAAATGTTATTCTGGGATTTACTCAAGAACTTGGTGAAAGTATTCCAATCCCTAATGAAGATCAGAAGGAAGCCATAGACATAATTAAAGAAAACCAGAAGCTTCTTTTGCAAATTATGGATAATGCGGTTGAATATTCAACCTTGGAACAAAAAGTAATCAAATTCAGACCGGAAGAATTTAGTTTTGTTGATATACTCGATGAGTTAAAAGAAAATATACGTAAGACAGCAGAAGATAAAAAAGTAGAAATGGTCTATGGGAAAATATCCTCTTCTCTTTCTCTTGAAACAGATAAACAGAAATTTACATCGTTATTAAGTCTATTTATAAAGTTCGCAATACAGATCACTAAGGAGAATTCAATTTACTTGTCGGCAGCGTTGGTTGACGAAAATTATTGTGCCGTTAGGATCAAAGACACTGGGAATAGAATATCACCCTATCTCGTGAAAGCTATGAACGAAATTATGTCGGACGATGAAAATATGAGTAGAAGGAATTATGGTTTTTCAAGATTTTCTGTAAAGTTGGCTAAGAAGTTGATAGAATTGCTTTCAGTGAGAAAAGAAATTGTTATGAAGGAAGGTGAGCCTCAGGAATATGCACTTGTATTTCCTATTAAATTTGTACTCGGCAACAAAGAAAATATGGAATTAGATCAATCAAGTATTTTGAAAAAACCGGAGATGAAATCAAAACAAAAAACAATTTCGAAAAAGATTGAGGATATTCAAGCTGCCGAGCATGTTAATATTGTGTCAAGCAGATCTCCTGATCTTTCACAATTATCATGTTTATATCTTGAAGATCAGGTTGATTCACAATTGCTTTTCAAGGTTCAGCTAAAAGATTTAAAAAGCATTGAATTTGCCCCTAGTTTCGAAAGCGCGTTACCTTTGCTGAAAACAAAAAAATTCGATTTCATTGTTATGGATATTAATCTTCAAGGTGAGTATAATGGTTTAGATGCTTTGAGGATTATTCAGAAGATGCCCGGATTTAAAGATATCCCCATAATCGCTTCTACCGCGTATATACAACCTGGTGCCCGTAATAATTTTATAGCGGCAGGTTTCTCCGATTTTGTCTCTAAACCACTACTTAGAGAAAAATTGCTAGATGTTCTTAGAACCCTATTCCCCTAAGCCGATTCTCAAATAAGTGATTAACCGATTATTCGTTTAATCATGTTATCGGTAATTAACTATTTCCCACAATTCAATAATAACTTGGCTATTTCAATATTGCTTTAATCCACTTTTTTAACCTCATCAATATCATTCACAAACAATACAAGAATTGCTGCAATTATCATTGATGCACCACCTATCAGCATAGCATAGATTGCTTCACTTCCGAATAAATTCTTTATGAAAAATCCAAGTATTGCTGCTGCCGTGATTTGTGGTATTACGATGAAAAAATTAAAAATTCCCATATATACTCCCATCTTCTCTGAGGGGAGTGACCCTGCTAAAATTGCATAAGGCATAGATAGTATTGACGCCCAGGCTAAACCAATTCCAAGTTCGGAAATGATCAAAACATTCGGATTTTTGATTACATAAAATGAGGCTAATCCAATTCCACCGCATACAAGGCTTATCATATGAACTGTCTTTCTTGAAGTTCGTCCGGCTAACCATGGTAAAAAGAATGCACTTAGAGCCGCAAATCCATTATAGAACGCAAATAAAACTCCAACCCAATTGGCACCCTCATTAAATATTGCACTTGTCGGATCGGTTGCTCCATATACATGTTCTGTTACAGCAGGAGTTGAATATATCCACATTGCAAATAAAGCAAACCATGAGAAGAACTGAACAAATGCCAGTTGAATCATAGTCTTGGGCATTTGAATAAATGACTTAAGGACTTCGGCAGTTCCTTTGAATAAACCTTTATTAATCAATTTGTTATGCTCAAATTGCTCGATATTTTCTGGTGGGTACTCCTTTGTCCTGAAGATAGTCCAACCAACAGCCGATATAAACGCAAAGGCACCAACATAAAATGAATATCTGACTGAGGGGGGAATTTCCCCATTAGGTGCGGTATTTACAATACCCAACCAATTTGTAAAAATATATGGTAATGCCGAGGCAATAATAGCACCCGTTCCTATGAAAAAACTTTGCACTGCAAAGCCTGTTGTTCTTTGCTCTGAAGGTAGTAAATCAGCTACAAGCGCACGAAACGGTTCCATGGAAATGTTTATTGAAGCGTCTAACATCCAAAGCATCCCTGCTGCAACCCATAATGCAGGAGAATTTGGCATTATAATTAATCCTAATGAGGCTAAAATTGCTCCAATTAAAAAATATGGGCGTCTTCTGCCAAGTCGCCCCCATGTTCTATCACTTAAGTAGCCTATAATCGGTTGGACAATAAGTCCTGTTGTAGGAGCTGCGATCCATAGAATAGGAATGTCATCTATTTTTGCCCCTAGAGTTTCAAAGATTCGGCTAACATTTGCGTTTTGAAGAGCAAAACCAAATTGTATTCCCAGAAATCCAAAACTCATATTCCAAATTTGCCAGAAATTTAATCGAACTTTTGACATGTTGCTTCCTCGTGAATGGTTAGAAAATTATTTATCAATTTAACCGAATTTAAAATAAAAGTCGCATAAAAAGATTGGGAAGAACCTAGAAACAAATTATTATTTGTTAACTATAAAGATTATTCTGTAATTCAGAGTGTATATTAAAGAATATCAACCAAAAAATTTTTATTTTGTTGCTGAAATTAAAGAATCAGGATAATGAGTAAAGATAAAACATCACAGCGTAAGAAAGACCATATTGAACTTTGCCAGAATGATGATGTTAAATACAAAATCAAAACAGCAGGTTTTGAGAATTATGATTTTGTACATTATGCCATCACAGAAGTAAAATTTGATAAAATAACCCTCGCCACAAAATTCCTAAATAAAAAAATTAGTTTTCCATTTTTAATCTCATGTATGACAGGCGGTACCCATGCGGCACAGAAAATTAATGAAAAACTGGCAATCGCTGCGAAAATCCTGAATATTCCTCTAGGAATTGGCAGTCAAAGACAAGCTTTAGAGAATAATAATTATCACTCCACATATAGAGCAGTCAGGAAAAACGCTGGAGACGTTCCGATTCTTGGAAATATCGGGGCTGCACAACTTGCGAAATCTCAAAACCCTGTGGATGAGATTAAGTTCCTTGTTGAATTAGCCGATGCTGATGCGATGGTGGTACATGTTAATCCTCTTCAGGAATTAGTACAAAAAGAGGGTGAGCCAGAATTCGATGGATTGCTAAAAAATCTCTCTAAAGTATGCAGGGGTACTTCAATCCCAGTTATTGTAAAAGAAGTTGGTTCCGGAATTTCAAAGAGAGCCGCAAAAAATATTTTAGAAACCGGGGTATATGGAATTGATGTTGCCGGAGCGGGCGGAACTAGCTGGGCAAAAGTTGAAATGAAACGAAATAACGAGATCGATCCGTTTTTTCAAGAATGGGGATTACCAACAGCTTTCTGTGTGAGAAAGGTTCATGAGCTGAAAAAAAATTACAATTTCGTTTTAATCGCTTCAGGTGGTATTGAGAATGGAGCAGATATTGCCAAGTCAATTGCCTTAGGGGCAGATTTAACTGCATCGGCTAGACCAATCTTACAAGAACTACAAACTAATGACATTGATGGTGTAGTAAAATTGATTGAAAATTGGTTCTTGGTTGTTAAGAAAATTATGTATCTAACTGGTTGTGATAAAATAAAGAAACTTCAAAAAACTGAATTGCTTAGAAGAGAGGATATATTTTGACAACCGATAAATATGTGAAGTTTTATTCCAAACAGAATGCACTTATTGAGAACAAATTAAAATTCCTTCTAAAAGGAAGAGAACCAAAGTCTATCTATGGACCATGTACATACATTTTAAATAGCGGTGGAAAGCACCTTAGGCCATTTCTTGTACTTATTTCCGCCAAAGCTGTTGGTGGAAATTATAACCAAGTCTTCAATGCAGCCGTAGCAGTTGAGTTACTTCATAATTTTACATTAGTTCATGATGATATAATGGATAATTCCAATAAAAGGAGAGGCAAACTCACCCTTCATAAAAAATATGATCTTAGTACAGCGATTCTTGCCGGTGACAGTCTGATTGCTCTTGCATATGAAAATCTGTTAAAAGATTCTAAGCACTATGTTAAAGAAGTAGTTTCTACTTTTACTCAGGGTATTATTGAAGTCTGTGAGGGACAGAGTTTAGATAAAGAATTTGAAGTGCGTTCAATTGTAACGATTAAAGAATACAATAAAATGATTTATAAAAAAACCGCCGCCCTTGCACAAATGTGTTGTTCGATTGGCGCCCAACTTGGCGGCGCATCGAAAAAGCAAGTTGAAATTGTTTCTGATTACGGGAAGTTTTTGGGAATGGCATTCCAGATTCAGGACGATCTTCTAGACATTATGGCAAAAGAGAATGAACTTGGAAAAACCGTTGGAAACGACCTGATTGAAGGAAAGAAAACTTTTCTTTTTCTGAAAGCATTAGAAAAGGCAAAAGCTAAGAACCGTGCAGATCTGCTAAAAGTAGTAAAGCAAAAGGGCATTCATAATAGCGAGATTGAGAAATACCGAGATCTCTACTTAAAACTTGGAGTAATCTCCGATGCAGAGCAGGAGATAATGAAATACACTAAATTAGCACTTAAGAATTTATCCTCATTACCAAACCAAGAAGGAATACATATGATGAACTGGTTAGCAAATATCTTGACAAGCAGAAATAAATGATAGAATATAAAATCAAAATAATAAACAATGCCGGTCTGCATACTCGTCCTGCTGCAAATATTGTAAAGTTAGCGTCGAAATATAAATGTGATTTTTTTTTGAATAAAGATGGTTTGCACATTAATGGGAAAAGTATAATTGGTGTAATGACACTTGCCGCCGAGAAAGGATCAGAAATAACTCTGATATTTAACGGCGTTGACGAAGAACTTGCTGTTAAAGAAATTGTTGACTATTTCAACAGAGGGTTTGATGAGTTATAATATGAAAACAGAGAATGATAATATTCTTAAGGGAATTGGAGCTGCACCAGGCATCGGAATCTCTAAGGCTTTTATCTACAAAAAAGAAAAGGAAGAAATAGCTAACGAAGCTATAACTGACATTATCGATGCACTCGAAAGCTTGGATACAGCACTCGAAAAATCGAAAAAGGAATTACGAAAAATATTTGCCTTAGCAGTGGATAAACTTGGTGAGAAGCGTGCCGCAATTTTTGATGCTCAGATAATGATTCTTGACGATCCGATACTGATCTCAACAATTAAAAACCGCATTACTAAAGAGATGCGCGTTCCCGAATATATTGTCAATGACGAGATTTCTAAGTATACCGATATGATGAACCTATCGCATGAACCATACATGAAGGAACGGTCACATGACATTGAGGATATTAAAAACAGAATTATCCGGAATCTTAAAAAGAAAAAATGGAAATCGAAAATTACAAGTGATGTTGTTGTGGTAACCTCAACGGTTTCCCCATCGGATACGGTACTGTTTTCCCGGGTTAATGTTAAAGGATACGTAACGGATTTTGGAGGATTAACTTCTCACGCAGCAATAGTTGCCCGTTCTTTGAATATCCCTGCGGTAGTTGGATTACATGATGCATCCAATCGCATCAAAGAAAGTGATTTGCTCATCATTGATGGTTATAAAGGGGAAGTGATTATTAACCCCGATGAAAAACAATTGAACGATTATCAGAAAAAAATAGCGCGCCTGCAGAAACAGGGAGAAGAACTGAACAAACTTAGGGAACTGCCGGCAGTTACACTTGATGGCAAAGAGATTCAGTTGTTAGCTAACCTCGAGTTGATTGATGAATTAGAAATTGTATCTCAGAGCGGCGCAAAGGGGATTGGTTTAGTACGCACAGAACAGTTGTTTGAAGAGTATGAGGCGTTTCCTGATGAGGAAGAACAATATCAGGTTTACAAAATTATTGCCGAGAGAATTTATCCCGAAACTGTGATCATTCGGACTTTTGATATAGGCGGAGACAAAGTTTTGCCAGTTGATCTGAAAGAGCCTAATCCGTTTCTCGGATGGCGCGGAATACGACTACTTCTAGATAATCCTCACCTATTCAAAGCACAAGTACGCGCAGTTCTTCGTGCAAGTTCGCATAAAAATATAAAACTGATGCTGCCTATGATAGCTTCTATGATCGAAATCAGAAAGTCAAGAGAACTTATAAGTGAGTGCAAAGACGAGTTGAAGAAAGAAGGTAAAAATTATGATAAGCATATGGGTATTGGAATTATGATTGAGATTCCATCTGCTGCGGTTTTAATTCAGGATTTTGCCGAAGAAGTTGATTTTGTTAGTATCGGTACAAATGATCTTATACAATATTTACTTGCTGTTGATCGCGGAAACGAAATAGTGTCTGACATCTATCAGGAATTTCATCCGGCTGTGGTTAGAACATTACATCACATAATTAGCGAAGGAAAGAAATCGGGGAAATTGGTCAGTATGTGCGGTGAGATGGCGGCTGATCCTTTCGCAGTTCCGCTGTTGATTGGTCTGGGACTAGAATCAATCAGTGTTTCAGCCTCGGCAATCCCATTAATTAAAAAGATTATAAGAAATCTCACCTTTACAGAACTTCAATCACTTGCCTCCGAATGTCTCAAATACAAAACTGAGAAGGAAATTAACACACGGATGCACCGCTTCTTCAACGAGAAAGAAAAAAATCAAATAAAAAACTTATACTGAGGTTAAGATGGATTTAAAGGAGATGATTACGAAACTTGATCCGGAGAATCAATTCAAGGTATTGACTGATTCTTATAAACAAGTTGAATATGCTTGGAATATTGAGATTGATTACGCATCTATCGAAACAAACAAAATAAAAAATATAATATTAACCGGACTTGGCGGTTCTGCAATTGGTGGAGAGCTTTTACAAAATTATCTGAGAACTGAACTAAATTATCCTTACACAGTGAATAGAAATTATGATTTGCCGCTCTACGTCAATGAAGAATCTCTTGTTATTGTATCATCATATTCAGGCAACACAGAAGAAACAATTTCCGCTTTAAATCAGGCTATTGAAAGAAATTGTCAGATTGTCTGTATCTCTACAGGTGGTAAGGTTGAAGCAATCGCAAAGAAAAATTACATTCCGTTTGGAAAACTGTTGGCAGGTTTTCAGCCTAGATACGCTCTTTGGATAAATTTTTTTACATTGATAAAGACGCTTCATTCATTGAAATTAGTCCCGAGCCAAACAGAAAATGTTCAGCAGGCAATCGAGTTGCTTAAACGAAAAGGAGTTGAATACTCCGGATCTGTAAATCAGGCAGTTGATATCGCAGAAAAGCTATTGGGATATGTTCCGTTGGTTTATGTGGTAAATGATGTTACTTCAGCAGTTGGCACACGCTGGAAAGGACAATTTAACGAGAACGCAAAGCAGCATGCGTTTTTTGGTAACTTGCCGGAACTAAATCATAATGAAATACTTGGTTGGGAAGGCTACAAACCTGCGATGAATTTCAAACTGATAAATATTCTTGATAACGATTATCATCCTCAGGTGAAGAAGAGATATGAATTGACCTCTGAAATGGTAAGAAAAGCCGGTGCGGAAATTATCGATATCAAAAGCGATCAGGCCAATATTAAACTGCGTTTGATTGAAATGATATATCTTGGAGATTGGACGACTTATTATTACGCACTGATGCGCGGTTACAATCCTACTGCAATAGATAGCATAAACTATTTAAAGGAACATCTTTGATAAAAAATTGGCGGAGATATATTTGGGTATTCTTCCTTTTACCACAATTAATTTCCGCCCAATTTTACTTCTTTGGTCGCAACAAGGTCCAATACGATAAATTTAACTGGAAAATCCTCAAGACAGAACATTTTAATATCTTCTACTATGATGATTTCACAGAGATTGCAGAGATAGGTGCCAAATTCGCCGAGCAGGCTTACGATGAGCACAAAGTAAAATTCAATCACTTCGTGACAAATAAAATTCCTCTAATTTTTTATAACACACACATCCATTTCCAGCAGACAAATACTATTCCCGGATTTTTGCCTGAAGGCATTGGCGGTTTTTTTGAATTTATGAAAGGACGCGTTGTTATACCTTATCTGGGCAATCTCGCACAGTTTAGACATGTGATCCGGCATGAACTCGTTCACGTCTTTATGATGAATAAAATTTATAATGTTCTTAATGATCATCGTATCAGTACCGAAAAAACTCCGCCACTCTGGTTCATCGAAGGATTAGCAGAGTATTGGTCAACTGAGTGGGATACACAGGGGGAAATGGTTATGCGCGATTTTGTTCTGAATGGTAATTTTGTCCCACTGGCTGAACTCGATTATTTAGGCGGATATTTAGTTTACAAAGAAGGACAGGATTTTTTCCGTTTCATAAGTAAAAACTACGGTGAGGATAAAATCCTTTCTATGATGGAAAATATTTGGCGATTCACCAAATTCTCCGACGTCATAGAATTTACACTGGGTGAAAAAATATCTGAAATTGATAACAAATGGATCTACGAAACCCGGCAAAAATATTTTCCCTTATATAAAGAGAATTACCCGCATTACATCAAATCGAAAAAAATTACAGATTCAGGATTTAATTTCGGACCAAGATTCTACAAGCGTGGCAATAAAAACGAAATCTACTTTATTGGTAATCATGTAGGTTACACATCTTTAATGAAGATGAACTATTCTCCCGACAGCAGTGAATATGCGAAGCCTGAAACTATAATTGAAGGTGAACGTGATGCTGTATTCGAAGCGTTTCATCTCCTGGAAAATACTATTACTGTATCATCCCAAGGATTAATCGCATTCGTCACGAAAAATCAGGCAACAGACGTTCTGCACATCTACTCAATAGAAAATGATGAGATTCTCACTACGCTACGTTTTGATGGTCTGATAAGAATAAAAGCGCCGAGCTTTTCTCCCGATGGCAACCAGCTTCTTTTTTCCGCCACTGATACAAAGGGTTTCAGTGATCTTTACGTTTATGATTTTAGCGAGAACAAACTAACCCGATTGACGGAAGATTATTACGAGGATATTGATCCGATTTTTAATGAGGACGCGAGCAAGATAATATTTTCCTCCGACCGCACTAATGGACTTTTCAAACAAAAATATAATTTATTTGAGTATGATATAAACTCCAAAGAAATCTCATACCTGACAAATGTTGGTGCTAACATCTCTACTCCTCATTTTTCACCCGATTATAAAGAGCTCTATTTCAGCTGTGATTACAATAGCGTGTACAACATTTGGAAAATTCCATATGGTCAGAATAAATCTGCCGGAATGACTCAAGTGACAAATTTTATTACGAGTGTTTACGATTTCTCTTTTGTCGATTCTCATACAATCGTTACATCGGCATTTGAAAATTATTCGTTTCAATTTTATTCTCTTGACCTGAACAATAAAATAGATGAAAAGTATGTCGCATTTGCTTTCGAAAACATTGGCACTAAATGGTCATTGGAGAGAATTCAGATTAACTCTGAAAGTGACAGACTTAAATACGAAAATGAATATACACTTGACTTTGCGGTTAGTCAGCTAATAACTGATCCTGTGTACGGGACGCGCGGCGGAGCGTTAGTAACGTTAAGTGATATGCTCGGTGATGATCGTTACGTTTTTTATGTTTACAATACTGCAGAAGTTCAAAGTGAGATTTTAGAAAACTTTAATCTGGCTATATCAAGAGTCAGCCTTAAAGAGAGGTCTAATTACGGTTATGGGATTTTCAATTATGCAGGACGACGCTACGATATCCGTGAATCGGATGAATTTTTCTATGAACGTGTTTTTGGCGGTTATATATCTCTTTTCTATCCCTTCTCAACATTCGACAGATTGGAAGCTGAACTTGATATAGCGAACTCGGACAAGGAACTTGAGAGTCAACTTATCACCCGGAAATCTCTTCTTGTAACTAACACACTTTCTTATGTTCATGATAATTCGTTGTGGGCTTTTACAGGACCTATAGACGGTTCAAGATTTAGATTGCTTTTAGGATATTCAAGTGATGTAAAATTCAGTAACGTGAATTATTTTTCTTTCATCGCTGACTATAGAAAATATTTCCGTCTTGGACTTCGCAGCAGTATTGCGGCGAGAGCGGCAATATTTATAAATGAAGGAAAAGAGGCGCGCAGATATTTTGCCGGCGGCAGCTGGGATTTAAGAGGATGGAATCGCTGGTCAATTCGTGGAGAAAAATTATGGCTGGCATCTGTTGAATTACGTTTTCCGCTTATCGATCAGTTCGCGATAAACTTCCCGATCTTCGGATTATCACTTTCACAGATCAGAGGTGCATTGTATTTTGATGCCGGCTCTGCATGGGATAAAAATTATAAAGAAACTTTGGGAAGCATTGGTGTTGGAGTTCGTTTTAATCTCTTTAACGTGATTGCTTTTCGTTACGATATCGGGAAAAAAATCGAAAAAGATTTTACTCAATTTCAGGGAGGTTTATTCTACCAGTTTTTCTTTGGTTGGGATTTCTGATGATTAAATTAAAAAAATATTATTCAGGCCAAACTCGGTTGTTCAAAAAAAGAATTGGAATCTTCTTCTTATTATCTACTTTAACTCTTCTCATAGTAAACTGTACCCAGCCGCTTGTGCTTAAATTTATTTCGGCTAATGAGAACGGTTACTACATGTTTGGTAAAATACCGGCCAGGAGTTTTTACGAAGATACTTCAATTGATGAAAACCTTCTGCCGCTATGGTCAGTTGAAACCAGCGGGAGTCAAAACAGTACTTCGATAGTTATTTATAAAGATATACTTTTTGTTAGTGACCTTGCCGGTAAGATTTACGGATTCGACTGGATAAGCGGTAAAGAAATTGGTTTTGAAAAATATTCAGGATCAATTCCAGTGGCTCCGGTTATCAACGGTCTGCGTATGTTCCTGTTAGTCAATAATCTTAACGAGAGATATTCAACTCTTAAAAATTACGATTTGACCGGAGGTAAGGTATTAACCGAATCTGTAATTGCCGGTTCAGTCCAAAATGAAATGTTGAAGCTTAGCGATGGAATAATTGTACTAAGCGATAACGGTGAATTGATAAAATTTAATTTAGTTGGAACTAGAGAGTGGTCTGTTCCTACAAAAGTTAGTTCAAAATCTTCTCCTGCTTCCAACGGAAACTTGATTCTATTCGGGAACGAAAATGGTGAATTGATCGCAATTTCAGCATCAAACGGTGAAATAAAATATCGCAAGAAAATCAGTGACGGAATTGAAGGTGATTTAAGTATTGACGGAGTCAATGCATACTTTGGTGATAACAAAGGAAATCTTGTATCGGTAACAGTTGAAGATGGGAATATCAACTGGCAGTTTAATACAAAGAGCAAAATTCTTGTTACGCCGGTTTTCGATGAATCAAAAATAATAGTCGGAAATCTTGCCGGAGATATTTTCTGCCTTAATAAATCCAATGGAAAACTTAAATGGAAAACCAGTACCGGCGGAGTCATCAATACAACCCCGTTGCTTCTGCAGAATTATCTTATTCAACCGGATCTTAATAAAAAAGTTTATTTCATCGATACTCAAAACGGAGATGTCAAAAAGATTTATGAATTTGAGAGAAGAGTTAAACTTTCTCCTGTCCTATATGATGGAATATTATATCTTGGCGCTGATAAAGGGATTATAAATGCATATAAAACTGTTTCTAAGTAGTAATTCAGTTATTGCAATTCTGTTTTTTATCCAATTGTACTTTGGCGGAAACTTAATTGCGCAGGAGTGTAAAGCAAAGGTTGAGATAATTTCTAATCGTGATAATTCTTTGATTTACATCGACAGTGTCTTTATCGGCAGAGGGAAAGTCAGTACCGAACTTACCAAGAATAATTATTCACTTGTTATTAAAGAATCAATGTGGAAGTGGGGACAAGCACAAATAATAGATACCTTAAAAATCAGAGATTGCGAAGAAAAATATCTCTTCACTTATGAATTTAAAAATCCAGAAGTGTCATTTAATCAAGCACAACCATTTGGAATAGGTTACACAAAAAGTGAAGAAAGTTTCTTCAAATCAGGTACATTCAAAATATTACTTGGAAGCGCTGCTGTATTAGGAGGGATTGCTGCTTACTTCAAAATTCAGGCTGATAAAAAATATGACGATTATCTCCAGTCGAAAAATCAATCGATGCTTGATGAAGTTGACCGACTTGATATGGTGAGCGGCATATCTTTCGGACTGCTCCAAATTAACTTTGGTTATTTGATTTACAAGTTTCTAACCGACTAAAATCTTTTAGTGCGCATCCAACCAGTTATCACCAACACCTGTTTCTGCAACAACAGGCACCTCTAATGGTAGAGCACTTTCCATAAGTTCAATTATAATTGGGCGCAGTTCATCAACTTCATCTTTGTGTGCGTCAAAAACCAATTCATCGTGAACCTGAAGCACCATTTTAGTTCTGGCTTTTCTCTTTTCAAGTTCTGCATGGATTTTTATCATCGCAATCTTTATCATGTCGGCGGCAGTACCTTGAATCGGCATATTGATGGCTACACGCGCTTCAAACTGCTGTACAACACGATTTTTGCTGTTGATATTTTTTAAATACCTTCTTCTGCCGTAAAGAGTTTCTGCGTATTCTTTCTTCTTTGCACTTGCAATGCAATCGTCCATAAATTTGCGGACATTTTTGAAAGAAGAGAAATAATCATCGATAATATTCTTTGCTTCACCCTGAGTGATACCTAAGCGAGATTTCAATCCGAAAGGACCAAGTCCATAAAGTATTCCAAAATTAACTTCCTTGGCTTTGCGGCGCATATCAGGTGTAACATCTTTCGTATCTACTTTGAAAACTAAGGCGGCGGTTCTTCTGTGTATGTCCTCACCATCCTTAAAAGCTTTTGTCAATGTTGCATCGCCGCAGATGCTTGCCATGATACGCAATTCAATCTGACTGTAATCAGCGCTGAGAATAACATAATTTTTATCCCTAGGAACAAATGCTTTTCTTATCTCTTTGCCAAGATCGGTTCTGATGGGAATATTCTGAAGATTCGGGTCATTGCTCGAAAGCCGGCCTGTTGAAACAGCCGCCTGGTTATATGAGGTATGCAATCTCCCTGTTGAAGGATGGATTAACAGCGGCAGGGCGTCAGCGTAAGTGGATTTGAGTTTAGAAACCTGTCTGTAATCGGAAATTATATCAATGATAGGATGCATGCCTTTAAGCGATTCCAGCGTTTTCGCATCAGTGGAATAACCGGTTTTAGTTTTTGTTGAAGGTGTGAGTCTCAATTTTTCATAAAGAATTTTCTGAAGCTGCTGCGTAGAGTTTATGTTAAAACTTTCTCCGGCAAGGTTAATAATCTCTTCAGAGTATTTGCCAAGAAGTTTTTGCAAATCATCGCTGAATATTTTTAAACTATTTGTATCTATTTTAATTCCCGTCCGCTCCATATCTTCAAGCACAGGCGCAAGAGGAAACTCAATTTCATATGCGATTTTTTCCAGATTATCTTTTTTTAATGCACCGCGTAACAATTCATATAACCGAAATGTGATATCCGCATCTTCGCAAGAATAATCGGAAAGACGGTTAGGATCGACTTCAAAGATTTTTTCCGGAGTTTTTTTAGAACCGATCAGATCCATAAGCGGAATTGGGCTATAACCTAAATATTTTTTTGATAACTCATCCATTCCGTGTTTCTCGTCTGCATCAAGCACGTAACTGGCAAGCATTGTGTCGAAATGTAAATTCTTAACATCAATTCCATGATGGCGCATTACGCCGATATCATATTTCCCGTTCTGACAAACTTTCTTAATCTTTTCATTTTCGAATATGGGCTTGAACAGTTTTATAAAATCATCCATCGGCAATCGGTCGCTCATATCTGAAGCAAAGAGGGAAGTGGATTGGGCAGCCGGATTGGTTGCTACAAAAAAAGCCTCACTTGGCTTCATCGCAAACGCGCATCCGGCAAGTTTTACATTTAGCGTATCGAGCCCGTCAGTCTCGGTATCAAATACGAAAAGCTCAGATTGTGAAAGTTTGGCAGCCAGTTCCTTGGCTTCTTTAAATGAAAGGATAAGTTTGTATTTCACTTTACCCTTGTCGAATACACTCATCTCTTTTATCATCTCTTCCGTAATGGGTTCGGGCTTCGGAGATTCTTCAATTTTCTCTTTCGGTTTTTCAATTTCCTTATCTACAAAAAGTTTACGAAGTTTATTTGCGAAAGATTTAAACTCCAGCTCGGCAAAGATTTTGAAAAGTTTTTCTAAATCGGGATTGTGAAATTTCGCTTCATCAAAATTCATATGGAAAGGAGTATCTGTTTTGATTGTTGCGAGTTCTTTGGAAAGGAATGCGTTTTCCTTGCTGTCGACAAGTTTGTTAACAATGCTGGCTTTGTTGATCTTATCAAGATTCTTGTAAATATTTTCGAGTGTTTTAAATTCCTGAATAAGCGGTAACGCCGTCTTCGGTCCTATTCCTGCAACTCCGGGAATGTCGTCACTTGCATCACCTACCAAAGCTAAATAATCGATCATTTGAATAGGTTCGAAACCCATCTCCTCACGAACTTTATCTTCATCAAGAATTATAATCTCATCCGTTGATTTCCCCGGTTTGACAACTCTGATGTTGGGAGAGATAAGCTGTATGTAGTCTTTATCAGGAGTGATAGCATAACAGTCAAATCCCTGTTGTTCAGCCTCCTTAAGAGCTGTACCTATTAAATCATCTGCCTCATATCCGGGTAAGATGTATAATGGTATATTAAACGCCTCAATAATTTCTTTAATGCGCTGAATTTGGGGAATCATATCTTCCGGCATTGCCTGTCGAGATGACTTATAGTGCTCGTAGCGGTCATGTCTGAAAGTTTTTTCTTTCGAATCAAATCCTACTGCCAGGTAATCAGGTTTTGTATCTTCAATGATCTTAAAAAGCTGATTCAGAAAACCGAAAACCGCTGAAGTGGGTTCGCCGGAGGCTGAGGTCAATGGCCGGGATATAAATGCATAATAACCTTTGTAGGCAAGTGCCATTGCATCAATGATAACAAATTTTTTGGATGATTTTTCCATTCGAGTAATCTTATCTCATTAGTTTATTTTAATTATATTTTCAGTAGAGAATATAAATAGATTCTTACAATAACCCCAAAGCGGAAGGTCTCGAAATGAAGAAGATTTGCCAGATCGTTTTGATTATGCTTGTATTACTGCCGATAGTGCATCTTTCCCAAGTACCGAATAAAAATTCATTTTATGTGGCAAGCTGGAATATTGAAAATTTATATGATACAATTAATGATACACTAAAAAATGATGAAGAATTCCTTCCTGGTTCCAGCAAACGGTGGAATGAAGCAAGATATGAGGATAAATTAAATAACCTGGTCAAAGTAATAAATTACATGAATGATGGCTGCGGACCTGATATTCTGGCTCTTGAGGAAGTTGAGAACATAAACGTTGTGAAAAGTCTTGGCTACAAAATGAGGGACCGGGATTACATTGTTGTTCATCGTAATTCACCCGATATGCGCGGAATTGACGTGGCGCTTTTATATGACAGAACATATTTCTCAATCGATAGTGTTGCTGCTCTTCATGTTAAGCTACCGAATGGTAATCCCACACGTGATATTCTTCATGTGGTTATGATTCATAAATCGAATAAAGAAAAATTTCATATATACGTGAATCATTGGCCTTCAAGATTAGGGGGTCAGGAAAAATCAAATATTAATCGTTTAGCTGCAGCAAGAGTACTAAGAAGCAGTCTTGACACACTATGGCGGACAGCACCGGGCAGTAATGTAATCCTTCTTGGTGATTTCAACGATGAACCTAATAATGAGTCAATTGAAAAAGTTATTGGTGCAAAAGATTTTGAATGCGGCAATCAGTCAAAGAATATTCTTCTTAATCTAAGTTATAAAAAATTCAAGAATGAAGAGGGATCCTACTTATATGGCGGCAAGTTCGATATGATTGATCAAATGATGATCTCATCATCCTTGCTGAATGGAAAAAAGTTTGAATTCGAATGCAATTCATTTAGTGTGATAAAACCTTTATTTATGATTTTCAAAGAAGGAAAGAGGAAGGGAGGAGCCATCCCTACGTATGGAGGCTCTCAGTATATAGGTGGTTTTAGCGATCACTTTCCGGTTGGAGCAAAATTTATTCAGAAAGGCAAATAGTGAGTCGAACGAAAATATTTTTACTATTTGGTGCAACAGGAAATTTAGGCAAAGCTTCTGCCGCGTATTTCCTGAAGCAGAATTATGATTACTATTATATTTTCGCCCGCACCGAAATTGAATTTCCTGTCAAAAAAAAATGCTATAGTATAATTACTGTTGGTGATTTGACAATAGAAGAAAATGTTATCAGTGCATTCGCCAAAGTGGATCAGAAAAAAGATGCTGATTATTATCTATTCAGTACGGTCGGGGCTTTTATTGGAGGCAAACCAATCTCAAAAACCGACTATTCTGATCTTAAAAAAATGATGAATATAAATCTCTACTCATCATTCCTTATTGCAAAACACTTTGCAAAATTAGTCGAACAGACTGGGAGCGGTTCTATCTGTTTTACAAGCGCACTTTCGAGTTTTAAACCGGAAGCCAATAAGGCTGTGTACAATATTTCCAAGAATGCTCTGAACCTGTTAGTTGAATCATTGGCAATTGAAGGGGAAGAAATTCACCTAAGAGCTAATGCAATTGCACCATTTGCAATCGACACAGAATCTAACCGTGAGTGGCTCGATGATTTTTCAAAGCTTGTTAGTCCAGAGGAAATATGTAAAGTTGTTCAATCATTATTAGCAGATAATTTGGCAACCGGGCAAATAATTAAACTGCCGTGAGCGCTTTAATAAAAAATAATATCGAGCCAATTAGTTATTTTGACTAACATAAAATTAAGATCTAATACAGGAGTAACTATGAGTCTGACAGAAAAGATAAACACGGACTTAAAAGACGCGATGAGATCAGGCGATAAGATACGCCTGGAAACCATCCGTTCAATCCGTGCATTGATTTTAGAATTTGAGAAAAGCGGTTCAGGTAAAGAATTAACACCAGAAGAAGAAATAAGAATGCTTTCAACAGCTGCAAAAAAGAGAAAAGAGTCAATCGAACAGTTTCGTAATGGCGGAAGAATTGAACTTGCTGAGAAAGAAGAAGCTGAGCTAAAAATCATTGAAGAGTATTTACCTAAGCAACTGTCACTTGAGGAGATAATTGCAGAAGTACAACGGATTGCCCTCGAGGTTGGAGCGAAAACAAAAGATGATTTTCCAAAGTTAATGCCGCAAGCCGCAAAAGCGCTTAAGGGTAAAGCTGACGGCAAGATTGTTAAAGAGATTGTTGAAAAAGTTTTGAGCGCTAGTTGAATTATCTCGATTACATAATTTTGATAATTATAATCATAGGCTTTCTGTTAGGCTTCAAGGATGGTTTTGTCAGAAAGATAATCGGTCTGATCGGATTTATTATTGGTATAATTCTGGCATTCCAATTTTCCAACAAAGTTGGTAAGTACTTTGCATCCTTCTTTAATAATGATGAATATCTTTCAAGCGTTATTGCAGGTATAGCAATCTTTCTAATTGTCATACTCATTGCATCATTAATCAAACGTGTTGTACATCCATTTGATAAAGTAAATCGTCTTATTAATCAATTTATCGGCGGTATAATCGGGGCAGTACAAATTTCGTTTTTCTTAAGTGCTGTTTTCTTGTTTCTTAATATCTTCAGTTTCCCGAATATCACTCTAAGAAATAATTCTTTTAGTTATAATTTTATTCTAGACCTGATCCCAAAATCTATTGATATTATAATCGGTAAAAACGCGAAAGCAACTGATTATTTAATTAAATATATAGAAAAGAAAGATTCAGATCCCAATTCACAATTAGACTCTTCCAAGATTAAAAAATGATCGGTCAAAAAATTCTCGAAAAGCTGGAATACCAAAAAGTAATTGCACACATTCTGAAATACTGCATTACCGATAATGGAAAAAGCGTTGTTCAAAATATACTGCCTCTTAACGATCTCGATCTGATTGAAAAGAACGGCAGACAGGTTAATGAAGCAAAAGAAATACTGGTAAAGAATGATTTCCCGCCGATAGAATATTTGCCGGATCTCAATGACGTACTTTCGCGAAGTCGAATTGAGGGGACAGTTCTTCAGATCCGTCAGATAATTGATATTCTGAAACTCGCAGAATCTTCCCGCAAATTATTTCAGTTCTTAAGACCAAGAGATGGTGGTCGCTCTTACTTACATGAGTTATCGGAAATATTATATGTAGATAAAGTTTTCGAACATTTCATCGGAAGAGTTTTTACGGAGAATGGTGAGGTTCGGGATGATGCAAGTACGAAGTTAAGAGAGATAAGAATTGAAATCAGAGAAAAGGAAGCCTCTCTGCGTAAACAGGTACAGAAACTTTTAAAACATTTGAGCGATTCATATCTGGTTCAGGAAGAATATGTAACTCAGCGTGATGGAAGAATTGTATTACCTGTTAAGTCCGAGCATAAGCGTCACGTTAGAGGTTTTGTACATTCTGAATCGTCTACCGGTCAGACAGTTTATATTGAACCGGAGGAAACCTTAGAGCTCAACAACGAAATTCTTTCTCTTGGTTTTGCCGAGAAGCGTGAGATCGAAAAAATATTGAAGGGGTTAACTGAAAGAATAGGACAAGTTCACTCGGAACTAAAAATTTCTCTTACTGCGATTGCAGAAATAGATTCAATCTTCGCCCGGGCAAAATATTCTATTGAAATCATCGGTTCCCATCCGGAGTATGATGAGACAAAACCGTTTACAATGATAGATGCACGTCACCCGCTGCTAATCAAACGGATCGGTCATTCAAATACAGTTCCGATGGATTTGAAATTGGAGGACGTGAACATTGTGCTGATTACCGGACCTAATGCGGGCGGCAAAACAGTTACATTAAAAACAACAGGACTGTTAGTCTGCCTTGCACAGGCGGGTATTCCAATTCCGGCACATCCGGATTCTAATTTTCACTTATTCGAAAAAGTTCTGGTAGATATTGGTGATGCTCAATCTATTGAGGACGATCTAAGTACTTTCAGTTCACACTTGAAAAACATCAAAGAGATTATTGAAGAGGCTGACGAAAAAACTCTTGTAGTGCTTGATGAAATTGGAACCGGCACAGATCCCGAGGAAGGCGCAGCGATAGCAACTGGTATGCTTATAACATTGCGTGATAAAGGGGCAAAAGTTCTTGCAACCACTCATCATGGTAGTTTAAAGCTGGTTGCAAACCAACTCGAAAAATTCCAAAATGCTTCTATGGAGTTTGATACAGATCATCTTAAACCGACTTATCGGTTTAATCAGGGCACACCGGGTTCAAGCTATGCATTCGAGGTTGCCAACAGAATTGGATTTGATGATAAGTTTATTGCTCTGGCAAAAGAGTATCTGGATACAGATAAAACCAAGATTGAAGATTTCTTGGTTTCTCTAGAAAGAAAATCCCAGCAGCTTAAAGAACAACTCAACAAATCGGAAAGAGAGAATTCCCGCCTGAAGGGATTGACAAATCTCTATCAAGGAAAGATTGAGCAGTTGGAACAGCAGAAGAAAGAAATTCTATCCGGCGCAAAAGAGAAAGCGGATCATTATCTCAGCGAAGTGAATAAGAAAGTTGAAAGTGCAATAAAAAACATTCGGGAGTCTCAGGCTAATAAAGATGTGATTAAAGCTGAGAAGAAAATAATCGAGGAGATTAAAAAAGAGAGCCAAATTATTTTTAAGAAAGAGAAAAAGACCGTTGAAGATAAAGTGGAATTAAAGGTAGGGGATTACGTCAGGATAAAAGAAACTGATTCTGTTGGTGTTATAGAGGCGATTGATCTTGGAAGGAACAGGGCGGTATTGAGTGTTGGTTCTATTAAAATGAAAACGAAATATTCCGACTTGATACCGTCTAAAAAATCGGAAATTGAAAGATCATCATCGAAATCTTTCAGCATTGATCAGAATGAAATCAGTTACAGGTTAGATCTTCGAGGTAAGAGAGCAGACGAGGCCGAATTTGAGATTATCAAATTTTTGGATAATGCTTACATGAGCGGTGTTGACCGCGTTGAAATTTTACACGGCAAAGGCACAGGCGCTCTTAAACAACTCGTACATGGCCTGCTTAGGAACAATGGTTTGATAAAAAATTACTATTTTGCAAATATAGAGTATGGTGGTGAGGGAATAACAATCGTTGAACTAAAGTAGGTCTAATGATAAAAAAAATATTAATTGCTAATCGAGGAGAAATTGCCCACAGAATTATAAAAGCCTGCCGTGAGTTGGGAATTATTTCTGTCGCAATTTATTCCGAAGTAGATAAAAACGCTCTTCATGTTCGCCGTGCCGATGAAGCCTACCTTATAGGCCCATCTCCAGCGAGTGAATCATATCTTAACAAAGAAAAAATAATAAAGCTGGCAAAAGAGGTTGGAGCTGATGCTATCCATCCCGGTTATGGATTCGTTTCGGAGAATCCGGAATTCATACGCATGGTTGAAGAGTCGGGGATTATATTTATCGGACCGTCATCTAAATCCGTGACGATGATGGGGGAAAAAACATCCGCCAGAAGATTGATGAAGCTTAACAACGTTCCTATTGTTCCCGGAACGACTGAACCAATTAAGAATATCGAAGAAGGCAAAAGGATCTCTTACGAAATTGGTTATCCTGTAATGCTAAAAGCAGCAGCTGGCGGGGGCGGTAAGGGAATGCGTAAGATCGACTCTGTAGATGAATTCGAAGAATCTTACAATCGTGCTAAAAACGAAGCCCTCAAAGCCTTTGGTAATGATGATGTCTATCTTGAAAAATTCATTGAACATCCCAAGCATATCGAAGTGCAGATACTTGCCGATAAGTTTGGAAATTATATCCATCTCTTCGAACGCGAGTGTTCTGTGCAACGTCGTCACCAAAAAGTTATAGAAGAAGCACCTTCTATTGCCGTTGATGAAATCACTCGACATAAAATTACCCAGGCAGCTGTGAAGGCAGCTCAGGCATGCAATTATTATAATGCCGGTACGATTGAATTCCTGATGGATAAGAATAAGAATTTTTATTTTCTCGAAATGAATACCCGTCTTCAGGTTGAACATCCTGTCACTGAGATGATAACCGGAATTGATCTGGTCAAACAACAGATCAAAATAGCAGCCGGAGAAAGGCTTACCATAAAGCAAGAGGATTTGAAGATACACGGACATGCTGTTGAGTGCAGAATTTATGCTGAAGATGTCGATAACAACTTTGCACCATCGATTGGTAAAATAATCCATCATAGGCTCACATCGGGTCCGGGAATAAGAATTGACCGGGGTATAGATGTTCTAAGTGATGTTCCGATCTATTATGATCCCATGCTCTCCAAAGTTATTGCATGGGGAATAGATAGGGAAGAGGCTTTAGCAAGAATGAAGCGGGCGCTGGGAGAATATCAGATCAGCGGCGTGATAACAAATATTCCGGTCTTCAATTGGATTCTTAAGCAAAAAACTTTTTTGCAAGGATCGTTTGATATTAATTTTCTTGATAACGAATTCTTACCCCTCGTTCCGGGAAAATGGAAAGATGATTCTTCAAGCGGTTATGAAGAAATCGCCGCAGTCCTTGGCGCAATTCTGAAACAGAAGGAACTGGAAATCTCTCTATCGAATAATAATATTACTGACAGTAATACATGGCGGACACAACTCTATGAATGAATTTATTGTAACAATCAATAATCATAAACACATAGTTAAGATTCTTGGTGACGGAAAAGTGCAGATTGGCGAGAAAGAAATTAATGCCGATGTTTCTAAGATTACCGACAACGCGTTTGTAATAAGAATTGGTAACAGTGTTTTTGAAATTACGTCTGATAAACTTGGAACTGACCGGTTTGGAATTATCATCGATGCCTCTTATTTCGATGCTACAGTACGGACACGGTTACAAGAGACTGCGAACGATCTTCAAAAAAATAAAAGCAAATTAAAACATCACTCCGATGTTAAAGCACCTATGCCGGGTCTATTGCTGAAATTAAAGAAAGTGGTGGGGGACGAGGTTAAATTAGGAGAATCCATATTCATTTTAGAAGCGATGAAAATGGAAAATGAATTGCGCTCACCGGCCAGCGGTATTGTAAAAAATATATTTTATAAGGAAGGTCAGTCGGTCGAAAAAGATTCTATAATTCTGACAATCGAATGACAAATCTTATTTGCTTTTTAAATACAATTACTTATCTTCTCAACGAATTTTCATAAACAATAGGAGGTTGTGTGAAGAAAATATTTACCTTTTTATTCGTATGTATTCTATTTGTTGGCAATACATTTGCCGGCGGTTTTCATACCGGTACCCAGGGTGCGAGAGCAATGGGTATGGGTCACGCGTTTGTTGGAATGGCTGCAGATGCATCAGCCATTTATTTTAATCCTGCCGGTTTAACACAATTAAAAGGCATGAACATTTTATTGGGTTCAACTTTCATTATGCCAAAAGTTGATTTCACCGGTCCAAACCCTTCAGTAGTAACCGCAACAACCCCTATACCTCCAACGACATCAACGGTATCAAGAACATTTACTCCAATTAATTTCTATGGAGTTTATGGAATGGAGAATGGACTATCTTTCGGTATTGGTGTTTACAATCCTTATGGACTTGGTTCAGAGTGGCCATCAAATTGGATTGGAAAATCGTTGGCTGTTAAAACAGAATTAGTAACTTTTTATATAAATCCAACCGTAGCTTACCAGGTATCGGATAATTTTTCAATTGGTGTTGGATTTAATTATATCATTTCCAATGTAAAGTTCTATCAAGTAATTGATATACCAACCATTCCTTTGGCACCCGGTGTAAGTCTTCCTGGCGCTGCAAATGTTGGTGTTAACTTAGAGGGGAATGGCGATGCAGCATACTCCTTCAGTGCAGGATTGCTTTTCAAACCAACTAAAGATCTTTCATTAGGTGCTTCTTATCGTCATTCCGCAGAAATTACATTTAATGGTGATCTAACATTTACAGGATTAAATGCAAAACCAGCTGGTTTTCCGGTTGGACAAGCTGATCTCTTCCCATCCGGACCAGGTGTAGCAAAAATAACAATGCCTTCTGATTTGAGATTTGGTGCATCCTATAATGCTACAGAGGATTTTACTGTAAATGCAGATATCCAATTTGTTGGCTGGTCAAGTTATAAGGAGCTTGCTGCTAATTTCGAAAAAAACACTGCTGCATGGGCTGATTTGAAATCTGTTAAGAATTGGGAAAATTCGGTGACATATAGAGTTGGCGCAGAATACCGTATGGATAAGCTTGCTTTAAGAGTGGGATATGTCCGTGATGGATCGCCAATTCCTACAAAGTATATGGATCCTTCGCTTCCTGGCAATGATCGTAATGAATATAATGTTGGTGTAGGTTATCAGATCACACAGAATATTCGTGTAGATGCTGCATATGAGTACATATCATTTGAAAACGTTGTCACTAATTCAGCAATTCCATTTAACGGGAAGTACAAGAATTCGACAAATATTTTTGGTATTAATTTAGGGTTTGGTTTTTAATTAACTTTTATTGTTTAGAATTATTAACCCGCTCTCTGAGAAATCAGTAAGCGGGTTTTTTTCGCTTACTTGATTTATGCGAGTCCCTTCTTTCATCTTCAAAATCTTTGGAAATCACCCCATTCTTTCATAATTTCACACACTAAATTTTGAAATAAAAGGATTAATAATGGCTACTAACGAAGGCGTAATTGCCCAAGTAATTGGACCCGTCGTGGATATCGATTTTCAAGACGGATACCTCCCGAAAATTTACAATTCAATCAAAATTCCAAGAAAAAACATAGAGGGCGTTGATGAGGTCTTGATTGTTGAAGCCCAGCAGCATCTTGGTGAAAATAGAGTTCGTACAGTCGCTATGGATTCAACTGATGGTTTGGTACGCGGTATGCAGGCAATCGATACAGGCGAACCGATTACAGTGCCGGTTGGACCCGAAACATTGGGCAGACTGATAAATGTTATTGGTGACGGAATTGACGGACTTGGTGAAATCAAATCTAATAAACGTTATGCTATTCACCGTCACGCTCCGGAATTTGATACTCTTTCCACACGACAGGAGATGTTTGAAACAGGAATAAAAGTTATAGATCTTCTCGAACCTTATTCCAAAGGTGGAAAGACAGGTTTATTTGGTGGAGCGGGCGTTGGTAAAACAGTTATCATTCAAGAGTTGATTCATAACATTGCAAAACAGCACGGCGGTTATTCCGTATTCGCTGGTGTTGGTGAAAGAACCAGAGAGGGAAATGATCTCTGGCTCGAAATGAAAGAGTCCGGTGTATTGCCCAAAACAGCGCTTGTTTTCGGACAGATGAACGAACCACCGGGAGCCCGTTTAAGAATTGGATTGACAGGTTTAGCAATTGCAGAATATTTCCGGGATGAAGAAGAACGTGACGTACTGTTGTTTATAGATAACATTTTCCGTTTCACACAAGCAGGTTCTGAAGTATCCGCTTTGTTAGGTCGAATGCCTTCAGCGGTTGGTTATCAGCCAAACCTTTCATCGGAAATGGGAGAGCTTCAGGAAAGAATTACTTCGACCGATAAAGGATCTATCACATCAGTTCAAGCTATTTATGTTCCGGCAGATGACTTAACAGATCCCGCACCGGCAACAGCGTTCTCTCACCTTGATGCTACAACAGTATTAAGCCGTCAGATTTCCGAGCTTGGTATATATCCTGCAGTTGATCCTCTCGATTCCACATCAAGAATTCTTCAGCCTGATATTGTTGGCCAGGAACATTACAATGTTGCTAAACAGGTAAAGGAAATCCTTCAGTCATATAAAGATTTACAGGACATCATTAATATTCTTGGTATGGATGAACTTTCTGAAGAAGATAAAATTATTGTGCGCCGTGCAAGAAGAATTCAGAGATTTTTAAGTCAGCCATTTCACGTCGCTGAGCAGTTCACCGGATTTGCAGGAAAGTATGTGAAGATTGAAGATACGATCAGAAGCTTTAAAGAAATTCTTGAAGGTAAACATGATAATCTGCCAGAGCAGGCGTTTATGTATGTTGGCACAATTGAAGAAGCCGTTGAAAAAGCAAAAACAATGCAATAAACCTAAGGTTCATAAATAATCCGGAGATGTTCAAATCATAATGAAAGAAATTTTTGTCGAAATAATTACTCCGTCAAAAAGTGCTTACAAGGGACATGTAATTTCCATTACAGTCCCCGGAACAATGGGAAATTTTCAGGTGTTGTTTAATCACGCACCAATATTGAGTTCTCTTGAAATCGGGAAAATTTTGATTGAAGACGCAACCGGACAGCATATTGAGTTTGCCACCAGCGGTGGTACTGTGGAGATGAGAGATAATAAAGTTTTAATTCTTGCCGATAGTGTTGAAACTGCGGAAGAGATTGATGTGGAACGCGCCAAGAGATCTCTTGAACGTGCGAAAGAAAGATTGGCTACCAGAGGTAAAGGTGATGTTGATATTATACGCGCTGAACTTGCTCTTCAACGTGCGATGAACAGAATGAAATTTGTGAATGCGAGTCATTAACGATTAGTTGTTAGTATCAAGTTTGAATCCCGCTTCGTGTGGGATTTTTTTACCTTCGGCTTTACTTTTTCCTCTTTCCCAAGAAAAACAATCAAATTAATATTCAATAGAACGCAGATGACACTGATTAAACGGATTTATACAGATAAAATCCGCGATGGTCCGCCTCATCTGTGTAATCCGTGTTCTATTTCTCTAATCATTTTTTCTTAATCTCTTAGTTGATAACATTGCCTCACCAAGATAGTGAGATTGGTTTTAGCAATATTTATTTTACAGATGCAAATCTCTTTGCAACTTCATCCCAGTTCACAACATTCCACCATGATGCAATGTAATCCGGTCTGCGGTTTTGATAATGCAGATAGTATGCATGTTCCCATACATCAAGAGTTAAAAGTGGTGTGCCTTTAACTTCGGAAAGATCCATCAAAGGATTGTCTTGATTAGGAGTAGATGTCACGACAAGTTTTCCACCAGAATAAACTAACCATGCCCAACCTGAACCGAAACGTGTTGCACCAGCCGCCGAAAATAGTTCTTTGAATTTATCGAAAGAACCGAATGTGCTGTTCATTGCATCTGCAAGTGCGCCTGTTGGCTGTCCGCCTTTATTTGGACCCATTACCTGCCAGAAGATATTATGATTAAACACTCCGCCGCCATTATTTCTTACTGCTGCAGGTGCTTTAGAAATGTTCATAAAAATGTCTTCTAAAAATTTTCCCTCGAGTTCGGTACCTTCTACAGCTTTGTTGAGATTGTTAACATAAGCAGCATGGTGTTTGTCGTGATGAATTTCCATTGTACGAGCATCGATATGCGGTTCCAAAGCATCGAATGCATATGGCAACGGCATCAACTCAAATTTACTCATTGTGTTACTCCTGTCTAATGATTGATTTATTTTATTTGTTATCGCATCCATTTTTTTTAGACCGCCGGCAATAGTGAATATACCGAGCGATGCAAGAAATTTTTTTCTGTCCATTTTATACTCCGAATGATTCGCCGCAGCCGCAGGTCTTGGTTGCATTTGGATTGCTAAAGACAAATCCTTTGCCGTTTAGTCCGTCGCTAAAATCGAGAATTGTACCGGAAAGGTAAAACAAACTTTTACCGTCAACGAATAGTCTGATGCCGTCTTTTTCAATAACTGTATCGCCATCTTTAGTTTCGCCGTCAAACCCTATTTGGTAGGTCATACCGGAACAGCCGCCGCCCTTAACACCAATGCGCAGAGCATGTTCTTCCGGAACATTGTTCTCTTTTTTAATACGTTTTACTTGCTTGATTGCTTTTTCAGTAATGTCTATTTCGCTTTTATCTTCTGTAAATGTTGGCTGAAGATTTTCCTGTAGACTCATTGTGAATCCTTTCTTTCATTAATTCTGTGTTACAACCTCATCTGATTATATAACACTCTTCTCGAAAGAAAAATTCACTTTCCAGGCATTATTAGACATTTTTTTTAATTGACCATCGTTTTCCATCTGCTTTATAAATTCTTGAGCAATTTTCTCAGCTTCTGAATATTTGATTTTCTTATTCTTCTTCTCTAAAAAGCTCTTAACTGCATACTGAATATCTCTGAAGAAAATATTTGAATTATGATAGACATTATACTTTTCCTTCATAAAGTTGAAAAATATTGTCTTGTTCAAAGAAAGTTCATTGAGATAATCCATGGTATCATCCGCCTTTTTTGATTAAAGAATTGTTTTTCACTGTTGAGTAGGGCATGAGCTGTAATTAATTGTATTTCAAAGTTGCCCACAGAAAGATACGAAACCAGCGGTTTATATGGGTTAAGCAAAGTGCAGATTCTCAACTTGCATTTAAAATTAGTGGGTGTTCCGAATTCAGACCTCTCACCCCCGTGCTACTGCTTCTCTGCAAAAGTTAATTCGCCAAAATGTATTTAATCAGTATATTAAGAAAGATATTTCTTTTCATTTATTATTCATTTGGATCGAATATGAAACCAACTAAATATTTTTTTGCTTTACTTCTAAGCGGAATCGCATTCATTTCCTGCTCCACTTCTAAGGAGTCGACCACTAATGAGATGAAGAAGGAACCGGAAATTTTAGTTTTTGATGAAGTGAAACAGCCGGACTCAGTGAAAGTTGAAATTCCTAAACCGGCCGAAACGGAGCCAGCAGTTAAGCCTCCGGAAATGGTAAAAGAAACAATTAAACCTGTTACAAAGAAATTTATCCTTCAAGTTGGGGCATTTACAACTCAGGAACGTGCACAGATATTTGTAAAAGAAAATCAGCCGAAGATTGCTTATTTGATGAGTATAACGTTGCGTGAATCCGATAAATATTACGTGGTACGACTTCAGCCCTTCGAGACGAGAGAGAATGCCGAGACGGTTAGAAATAGCATCTGGCAGATTCCTGCTTTCAAAGATGCATTTATAATTACACTTGAGTAGAAGATGAGTGCGGTAATTCAAAATATACTTCTAATCACCTTACGCACTTTTGTAATTTCTTAGTGTCTTCGAGACTTTGTGGCAACATTAATTGTCTAAAAAATAGCCACAACGGCACAAAGTAATATTCAAGAAATGCTTTGGCTTGTATAACGTGTGTTTGTAACTTATCTGAAGAAGTTAATCTATTCGGTATTTGTAATTTCAATGAATAATGATAAATTTAGAGTGGAAAACATTTCTAACAAACAAAGGTGGTTAACTTGGCATTTTCACTAAACAAAGTGATGCTGATAGGTAATCTTGGAAATGATGCGGAAACACGCTTCACTACAAATAATTTGTCTGTCACATCTTTTTCTGTTGCTACATCAAACAGTTATAAAGGTAAAGACGGCAATTGGGTGAACGAAACAACTTGGCACAACGTCGTTTCTTTTAACATTCCGGATTTTTACAAAGAATCTCTTAAAAAAGGTAAAAAGTTTTATGTAGAAGGACGTATTCAGAAGAGGGACTATACTGATAAAGAAGGTGTTAAAAGATATATAACCGAAATAGTTTCGGAGAAGCTTATTCCTCTGGAAGGTAGAGAAGGCGGCGGTGAAGGATATAGTAACAGCGAAAGATCAGGTAGTTTCTCCGCACCTGAACCGGATGTAGCTGCATCAGGACCAGATGATGATCTTCCGTTTTAATCTGATTGTTGAACAAGGTAGGATAAAAGATTAGTTGGACTATAGTCTGTATTCAAAATTATTGCTTTTGCTGATCTGTTTATTATTCTCTGCTTTTTTTTCGAGTTCTGAAGTTGCACTGTTTTCTTTTGATAAGAAGAAAATCCGGGAATTCAAAAAGAAACACCGGATAATAGGCGGGTATATTCAGCTCCTCCTGGAAAATCCTAAAAGACTGCTGGTGACAATACTTCTTGGTAATACTATTGTAAATGTTGCTGCATCGATTATATCTGTTTTGATTGCACTTCAGTTGGCTCTCGCATTTAAAGTATCTGAAGAACTAGCCCTGATAGTCCAAATTGCACTGGTGAGCACGCTGATTCTTCTTTTTGGAGAAACTACTCCTAAACTCTGGGCGCAAAAATATCCTACTCAAGTTGCCAGGTTGGCGGCCATACCTCTTTATTGGATCAGTATTTTACTTTACCCTGTTTCAAAAATATTGACGGATTTTTTAAAATTCCTTACCTCTAAAATTACATTTGACAAATCGAAATCAGTCCTTCAAGGTGTTGAAATAACAGATTTGGCAGATTTAAGCATAGAGCAAGGAACTATAGAAGAAGGTGAACATGGACTTATTCATGGCATAGTTTCTTTTAAGACTGTAACTGCTCGTGAAATTATGACTCCTCGTGTTGATATCACTTCAGTTTCGGTGGAGGATAGTTTTGATGAGTTGATGAATATTATAAATGAGTCCGGACACAGCAGAATTCCTCTATATGAAAACAGTCTCGATAAAATTATTGGCATTATTTACGCTAAAGATCTTCTCCCGTTTCTTAAGAATCCCGAATCAAGAAAGACACTCTCAATAAGAAGTATTGTCAGAGAGGCTTTGTTCGTACCTGAAACAAAATTAATTAATGAACTCCTTCATGAATTTCAGGATAAAAACATGCATCTTGGAATTGTAGTTGATGAATATGGCGGTACTGCTGGACTAATATCTCTAGAAGACATACTTGAGGAAATTGTTGGCGAAATTCGTGATGAATATGATAAGGAAGAGACCGAAATATTAAAGCTGAATGAATTCAGTTATCAAATACTCGGAAAGGTTTCAATCGATGAACTTAACGAACTTCTCGGCCAGGATTATTCTTCTGAGAATGATGATTATGATACTGTAGGCGGATTCATTTTTAATCAGGCAGGTAGCATTCCTCAGCAAGGTTTTCATTTTATTCACAATAACTATAAATTTACTGTAAAAGAAGTCGTCAACAAACGCATTAATAAAGTGCTGGTAGAAAAAATTTCCGGTTAAGAGTTGCTGATGAAAAAAGGTTGCTTCATAACTTCAGTAGTATTGTTCACTCTCGTAGTAGGGATTGTTGTCTATGTTGTTAAATACAAAAAAAATTTCTTTAAGGAATATTCAAAAAGTACAGTTCTGGATATGGCTGTTAACGAATTTGACAAGAATCTAACTAAAGTAAAAGCATCCCTATATAGGGATTCATTGCGATTTGAGATCCACAATTTCTTCAAACAGGCAGAAAATGTTTCTTTCGATTCAGCGATTAGCAGAATTGAAGACGTTATGAATGAAGCAAAGCATATTTCTCGTGACAGGAGGATAGACTCCCTCGATTTTAATAATTTTAAAAAATATTTAGCACGCTATGAAAGATCAAAGAAAAACTGAAATTAGGGTTGGTGTAACTGTTTTCTTCGGGTTACTAATATTTCTCTGGGTATTGGGCTGGGCAAAAAACTGGACCATCAATGCTCAAAGAAAAGAAGTACAAGTAGAATTCCCATCTGTTGCTGGACTTGAAGTTGGCGATCCGGTTACTATCAATGGTGTCCGTAAGGGTTACGTTGATGAAATTACGATCATCAGTAATAAAGTACATACATTATTGAATTTACCACTTGATGTGGTTCTCAAATCTGACGCTAAATTTTCAGTGATGATGTTAGATCTTATGGGTGGCAAAAAAGTTGAGATTAATCCGGGTACTTCTGCAACCGATCTGGATCTTGGCATTTTGCATCAAGGTGTATTTGATGGTGATATTGCATCCGCAATGGCGATGTTGGGTACGGTGCAGAATGATCTGGTAGAGGTAATTAAGGAAGTTAAATATTCACTTACTACACTGAATAAAACATTAGCAGATCCGGAATTTAGCACTGATCTGAAAACATCAGTTTCAAATCTTACAACACTTACAGAAAACCTTAATAAGTTAGTTCTAAATAACAAGGAAGAAATCAATCAGTTGCTGAAATCTGGAGTGGAACTCACGAAGAATGCAAACGATTTTTTAAAGTCCAATCGTGATTCAATCTCGTCAACTATTTCTTCAATGAATGATGTTCTTAAGGTCTCTAAAGATCTTTTGGTAAAGGTTAATAATTTTATGAATCAAACGGATAAAAGCCAGAATAATCTAGGCAAGTTTTTAAATGACCCGGATCTTATGAATGACCTTAAAGAAACAATTCAACAAGCAAAAGATCTTACTAAAATTCTAGTTGAACAGTTGAAATCAAAGGGTGTGGAAGTAAATGCTCACATCTTCTAATTGTAAACTAACACTTCTTCTTTTACTGATCCTTTCTCCAGCCGTTTTTACTGCTGAAAATAAACCTGAACAGTCCAAGCGTGGAATGGTCGTTTCGGCAAACGACCTTGCTACTGATGTCGGCATTTCAATTCTGAGAAAAGGCGGCAATGCAGTTGATGCATCTGTCGCTGTGGGTTTTGCCCTTGCTGTCACATTTCCAAGCGCAGGAAATATCGGCGGTGGAGGATTTATGGTTCTTCATCTGGCAAATGGTAAGAATACTACGATAGATTTCCGTGAAATTGCACCTAAGGCTGCTCACAAAAAAATGTACCTCGATAGTCTGGATAATTTCATTCCAGTTTTGAGTCAGACAGGATGGACTTCTGCTGGTGTTCCGGGTACTGTAGCAGGATTGATATATGTTCTTGAAAAATATGGGACAATGAAATTAGCTGACCTCATTCAACCTGCAATTGATCTTGCTGGAAATGGATTCGTCTTGAGTCGCAGAATGGCTGAATCGATAAATTATTATCATGATGATTTTATGAAAATAGAATCATCCAGAAAGATACTTACTCATAATGGTGAAAAATTCTCTGAAGGTGATACTCTCATTCAAAGAGATCTTGCAAATACTCTAGAACTCTTACGTGATAAGGGTCAGAAGGAATTTTATAGGGGTACCATAGCTGAAAAATTTGTTAAGGAATCAAAAAAACATGGCGGAGTATTCACTTTAACTGATTTTCAGGATTACAAAGTAATTGAACGCAATCCTGTAGAAGGAGTTTACCGCGGATATAAAATTGTATCTATGCCTCCTCCGTCCTCTGGTGGAATTTGTCTTATCGAAGCATTAAACGTCATGGAATATTATTCTTTCGGCAGAGAATCATTTAACAGTTCTGAATATATCCATACACTCGCAGAAGTAATGAAACATATTTACGCCGATCGAGCTGAGCATATTGGTGACCCTGCATTCCATGATGTACCGGTAGATTTACTTTTATCCAAACAGCATGCAGCAGAAATTAAAGATGAGATAAAGAGCCAAGCAACCCCTTCTGAAAATGTTAGTGCTGCTAAATTACCTCTTCATCGTGAGAAGGAAGAAACAACGCATTATTCAATTACAGACGAACTGGGGAACGCGGTAAGTACAACATATACTCTGAATGATTCATACGGCAACAAAATAATTATTGACGGATTGGGATTTATATTAAATGATGAAATGGATGATTTTAGTGCTAAACCTGGTGTACCCAATCAGTTTGGATTAGTTGGAAGTAAAGCAAACTCAATTCAACCCGGGAAGAGAATGCTAAGCTCTATGACGCCGACGATTATATTGAAAGATGATAAGACATTTATGGTTATTGGATCCCCGGGTGGCGCAACGATTATCACATCAGTTTTACAGACAATATTAAATGTAATCGATTTCGGCATGAATATTTATGATGCAATTGATGTGCCGAAGATACATCATCAGTGGCTGCCAGATCAGATCGATTACGAAAGTCGAATCTTGACAGAGGAAGTAAAAAATAACCTTATTAACAGAGGCCATAAATTAAATGAAGTCAAATCATTAGGACGTCTGGAAGGAATAATATTCGACTCAGATAATAAAGTATTTTATGGTGCAACCGATCCACGTGGATTCGGGAAAGCAGCGGGGTGGTAAGATGGTTTTGGGAATAGGAATTGACATAATAGAAATAGACCGGATCAAAAAGAGTGTTGATGAATATGGTGATGCTTTCTTGAAGAAAATCTATACACAAACAGAAATTAAATATTCACTTTCCAGACCTAATAAATATCAGCATCTTGCTGCAAGATTCGCGGCCAAAGAAGCTATATATAAAGCACTCTCGTCCGATACCGATAAAGCTTATAGCTGGCAAGATGTTGAGATTTATAATGAAGTGAACGGCTTACCAAAAGTTAAATTTTATGGAGAGTTGAAAGATTATTTAAATGATGACAAGCAACTTAAAATCTCAATGAGCCATTCAGAGAACTACGTAACTTGTGTTGCTATCCTTTATGCAATACCAACTCCAAAAGACTGAGATGTGATTTGTTCTTTAGAGAAAAATCAGACACTGATTATTTGCATTAATTCTGTTAGTGAATATTTCTTATATTCAAACTGTTCCTGAGAATTATTATAACAGAAAATCGACTAACTGGCCATTACAAGTAGGTCTGATATTATAAGAGTGAACATGAAATTTACCAAATACCTTTTGCTGGTAATGTGCTTTGTGTTCCCAATTTATCTTACGGCACAAACAATCTCTGGCAGATTAATCAATCAGAAAGGAATTGGCTTACCTGGACTGGACTTAAAACTTTATATCTCGTCAAATATTTACCAGACTACTTCAATCACCGATGGCAGTTTTGTTTTTGATAACGTTACCAAAGTCAGAGGTGAAGAACTCCCGGCTGGATATTCGGTAACGAATAACTATCCTAATCCATTCAATCCAAGAACAAGAATAGGTTTTACACTTCCAAACACAGGGAGTGTAAGTATTGTAGTATACAATCTGCTGGGACAAAAAGTTAGAGATGAAATCCATAAAATATTTTCTGCCGGCAGAAACAATATTGATCTGGAATTCAATGGTCTTCCTAATGGATTATATATTGCCCGTATAACCCTTAATAATATATATGTAGTAACTAAGAAAATGATGCTGCTTTATGGAAGCCAGCATCTTAATTTGTATCCGAGGTCATCGTTTACACAACTAAATAAATCCGAATCAGCATGGCAATCGGTTGCATACATAAAAATAGATAGTCTTGTTGTTTCCGGTCCCTCAATAAATAAAAAAGTCTTCGACAATCTGCCGATCATGCAAGGCGCTTCGATCAATCTCGGTAATCTTGAAATAAATGTAGGTATCACGTGTCAATCAACGGTTACTTATTTTGACAAGGTGTATAACGTTGTAAAAATAGGAGAACAATGCTGGTTAAAAGAAAACCTTGATGTTGGAACAATGATACCGGGAAGCCAAACTCAGTCAAATAATGGAATTATCGAAAAATATTGCTTTAACAACAATGCGACCAGTTGCAACACTTACGGAGGATTATATCAATGGAATGAAGCCATGCGATATGTTCCAACAGAGGGAAACAAGGGTATTTGTCCGCCTGATTATTATATACCCACTCAGGCTGATCTTATGAAATTAGAAGAAAGTGTTAAAAGTAACGGAAATGCTCTCAAAGCATTGAATCAAGGAATTGGTCAAGGATTCGGTACCAACACAAGCGGTTTTACCGCGCTTCTTGGAGGTCTATACTATGGTTTTAATAAAACATTCACTGGATTTGGAAGTTTCGCTTACTTTTGGAGTTCAACGGAATATTTCTCAACGTCAGCGTATTGTTTAAACCTGATTTACAGCGCAAGCTCAATCAACATATTTAATTATACAAAAGATTATGGTTTGAGCGTCAGGTGCGTCCAGAATGAAAATCAAATTCTGCCTCAAATTCCTATACTCATGTTGCCGTCAAATAATATGAATGGTGTTTCCACCTCTCCAACGTTATCCTGGAAAGAGAGTTTAAGGGCAGCGAGTTATGCAGTTCAAGTCTCATTAACAAGCGAATTCTCAAGTACTGTTGTAAGTCAAAGCGACATTTCAACTAATTATCTTAAAGTAACTGGATTATCATTAAATACAACTTATTATTGGCGCGTGAGAGCAACAAATAACAAAGGTACCTCTGCCTGGTCAGCTACATGGGCATTTACAACAATTGAAACGGCTACCGGTTCACCTTGCCCTGGATTACCATCAGTTATTTACGGTGGTAAAACGTACAAAACAGTTTTTATCGGCACCCAGTGCTGGTTGCAAGAAAATATTAATATTGGGACAAGAATAGCGGCAAGTGCAGAACAAACTGATGATGGTGTTATTGAAAAGTATTGCTATAATAATGACGAGAATAATTGTAATGTGTATGGCGGACTATATCAATGGAGTGAAACAATGGCTTATAAGCTAACTCCGGGAGCCCAAGGCATCTGTCCGCAGGGCTGGCATATTCCGACCCTTGATGAGTTTAATGCATTAAAATCGTTTGTTAATTATGATGGCAATGTGTTGAAAGCTGTCGGCCAGGGATCAGGAGAGGGAAGCGGAAATAATCTGAGCGGTTTTTCTGCTCTTCTTTCTGGAAATAGAAATTATGAAGGGGTGTTTAATAATTTGCTTATTGGTTCTTATATATGGAGTTCTACTGAAGGGAGCGCAACTGAGGCCGATGGATTTTCATTATATGATACAAATAGCGATATCTATCTTTATTATAGCAGCAAAAAATATGGAGTTAGTGTTCGATGTTTAAAAAATTAGGAATGTTCCTGTCGAAAATATCTGTTGTCCTGCTATTCACAACTATTGTACTCAATAATTCATTTGCTCAAAATGTTGAAATAACAATTAAGAACCAGGGGAAAGGAAAAGCATTTATCTCCTCCTTAAGTGGCGAGAAGACAACACTCATAGATTCTGTAAATTCTATTGATAAAGGAATATTCCGATTCTCAATTGATAAAAATAAATATCACACCGGAATTTATCGTCTCACTTTTGGGCAGAATAAATGGATGGATTTTATAAATGACGGCGGAGAAATATCGATTACGACACATTCAAATAATATTTTAGACAGCCTTGAAGTAACCCACTCGGAAAGCAACAAATTATTTTACATTTTTCTTAGACTGAATAAACAGTATAAAACAAAAACAGAATTACTCCTTCTCATTTTATCACGATACCCTAGAGATGATCAGTTTTACTTGCAGACAAAGAACCGTCTCATTGAACTACAAAATGAGTATCTGCAATTTGTGAATTACACATCACAGATGATGGCAAGTTCTTTTGTCGCCAAATATATCAGGTCATCACAGCTTCCTGCTGTCGATGTATCAATTCAAATAGACAAGCAGTTTGCTTATTTGAAGGCACACGCTCTGGATAAGGTGGATTTCAACAATTCTCTGTTGATTAATACCGATCTCTATTCGAACAAGACAATTGAGTATCTCACATATTACCGTAATCCACAGCTGCCTCTTGAACTTTTAGAGAAAGAATTTATGATTGCGGTCGACTCTCTGTTCAACAAGGCGAGAGTGAATCAGCTTGTTTATCAGCATATAACGGAATACTTGATAGATGGATTTAAGAAATTTGGTTTTGATAAAGTCCTGGATTACATAGTTGAGAACTATGTTATTAAGGATGATCTTTGTCTGGATGTTAAAACTGAAGGATTGATAAAACGAAGAATTGATCAAGCGCGGGATTTGAAAATTGGGAAGACTGCTCCAAACATTATCTTGCCGGATAATTCTGGCAGCACAGTTTCGCTGAAAAATCTGAAAGCAGACAAAACATTAATAGTATTTTATGCAAGCTGGTGTCCTCACTGCAAAGAACTTTTACCAAAACTCAATGAGGTTTATAAAAGCCAGAAGGTGAAAAAGTTTGAAGTTCTTGCTGTCTCTCTCGATTCAAAGAAAGAAGATTGGCTTGAGTTTATTAAAACAAATTGTCCGACTCTTATAAATATCTCGGATCTCGAAGGGTGGGATGGGGAAACAGCCGCAAATTATTTTATCTATGCTACACCAACAATGTTTGTGATAGATAGAGAATTGAAAGTAATAAGCAAACCGATGACAGTCGAAGATGTAAAAAAAATATTTTAATAAAACGAGTTCGTTCCTTTCTATACTAAGACAATCCTTGACAATATCTTCAAATGTCATTGGACATCGAATGCTACTAAAATGAGTCTTAACGGCTTATTCCTCAAAACAAAACTATTTCTTTATATTTGTTGTTAGAAAATGTAATATGTGACAACCTAATTGAAGGATTAAAGATGCGTACCATTCAACAATTTACAGCTTTAATTGAGCGTGAGGGAAACCAATATGTTGCTTTGTGCCCCGAATTAGATATTGCAAGTCAAGGCAATACTGTAGAACAAGCACGTAAAAACTTACATGAGGCACTAGAACTATTTTTTGAAACTGCTTCAAAGAAAGAAATCAAAAAACGTATTCATAGCGAAGTTTTTATAACTCGATTGGAAGTTGCAGTTGGGTAAGTTAAAGTTATTCTCTGCAGAACAAGTTTGTAAAATTCTATCTAATCATGCCTTTGAGAAAGTTCGTCAAAAAGGAAGTCATATTATAATGCAGAAGAAAACAAATGATTCAACTATTACAGTACCGGTACCAAACCATAAAGAAATTTTAATTGGAACACTTAAATCAATTATCAGACAATCTCAAATGCCGGCTTCTGAGTTTAAGAACTAACCTATAATCTTCCTCGTTAATTCAATAAGAAAGCAGAAAGGGATCACTTGAACAATAAGAGAGTAATAGTAGCAATGAGCGGTGGTGTTGATTCATCAGTTGCAGCCGCACTTTTGCATAAACAAGGATATGAAGTAATTGGCGTTACCATGAAAACATGGGGATTTATGGAAGTAGGCGGCGCACCAAAACATGAATCCGGCTGTTGTTCTCTTGATGCGATCTTCGATGCAAAGAACGTCGCAAATGCCTTTGGAATACCACATTATACAGTTGATTTCACTAAAGCATTCGAGGAAGCTGTGATTGAAAACTTTGTTGATGAGTATGTAAATGGCAGAACTCCGAATCCTTGTGTCGTTTGCAACCGAAAGATTAAATGGGAAGAACTGCTGAAGAAGGCAGACTCGCTTGACGCTCAATTTGTTGCCACAGGTCATTATGCGATTGTGGAGCATAATCCCTCCTTAAATCGGTTTTCACTTAAATATTCTTCAGATCAAAGAAAAGACCAGTCCTATGCTTTGTGGGGACTTACTCAGGAAAGTTTAAGCAGGACTCTTTTCCCATTAGGCGGATACACAAAAGATGAAGTCCGAAAACTTGCACAGGATTTCGGATTGAAAACTGCGAACAAGCCTGATAGTCAGGAGATCTGTTTTGTCGCTGATGATAATTATGAACGGTTTTTACGAGAAAGGGCACCAGAGGTCGTTGAAAAAATTCAAGGCGGAGATTTAATCTATCATGGAGAAAAAGTCGGTAAGCATCGAGGAATTCCGTTTTACACAGTTGGACAAAGAAAAGGTTTAGGGGTTACGCTTGGTAAAGCAGTCTACGTAAAAAGCATCGATCAGAAAACTAATGTTGTAGAGATCGGTGATAAAGATGAATTGCTTGAATTAATATGTGTGACAAGAGAGATCAACTATGTGAGTAAATCTTCTTTGAAAGTAGGTGAGATAGTCTTTGGGAAGATCCGCTACAATGATAGAGCAGCAAGAGCTGAAGTGATTGAAGCAGATGAAAATCAGATAAAAATAAAGTTTGATGAACCGAAGAATGCTATTACACCAGGACAATCCATGGTTTTATACGATGAACAGGGATACGTATTAGCAGGCGGTATAATCCAGAAAAATTTGAACTAGACTTTCATTATAGTGATCAATTTGCGATATTTGCACTGTGTAAATGAGAATATTATTAAACCAATTTCGATAATGGTGGAAACACTTACGGAGGTTAGTCTTCGAACGAAAATTTGGGACAAATGGGTCACTCAACGCAAGAGTACTTCTACTTAATCAGAGTTACGAACCCCTCACAATCTGCAACGTAAAAAAGGCAGTCATACTTATTTTTCTCGGAAAAGCTGAATTGGTAGTAAATAACGATAGGAAAGAAATTCATTCCGTGTCTATGTCATATCCTTGGCCAAGTGTGGTACGTTTAAATGATTATATCAAAGTTCCTTATAAAAAAATTATTCTCACAAGAAGAAATATATTAAAACGTGACGGGCACAAATGCGGCTATTGCGGACGTGCCGATCTGCCGTTAACTATTGATCACGTGATTCCCAAGTCTAAGGGTGGAGATGATTGCTGGGAAAACCTTGTTGCTGCATGTCTTCCATGCAATAACCGTAAGGGAAATAGAAGCCCGGAAGAGGCAAAGCTTAAATTGAAGATCAAACCATATTCACCCAGCCATATAATGTTCATCAAAAACAGCGCAGGTCGTTTGGATGAAAGTTGGAAACAGTATCTATTCCAGGCGTAATCTCAATTAAATTTTCATTATTTTTGCACATCAAATTATATACTCAATAATTTTCCAGGATTATGGCAAAGAAAACAATACTTAGCGGTATGCGTCCTACCGGTAAATTGCATTTAGGCAATTATGTTGGCGCTCTCGAGAATTGGATAAAATTACAGGATGAGTATCAGAACTATCATTTGGTAGCCGATTATCACGTGTTGACTACAGATCTCTCCACAGAAGAGATTTATACAAATACAATTGAAATGGTAACAGATTGGCTGGCAGCAGGATTAGATCCGCAAAAATCACCTATGTTCCGTCAGTCGCAAATTAAGGAACATACCGAACTATTTTTAATATTTTCGATGTTGATTACCAAGGCGCGTCTTGAGCGTAATCCTACATTAAAAGAGCAGGTTCGTGACCTGAATATTGAAAATCTGGTCTATGGACATCTTGGTTATCCCGTACTTCAGGCGGCAGATATATTGTTGTATAAAGGCGATTTGGTACCGGTGGGTGAAGATCAATTACCCCACATAGAAATTACTCGTGAGATTGCAAGGAAATTCAATACTCAATACGCTCCAAATGATCCGGTATTTCCGGAACCAGAAGGAAAAATAACCAACTTCTCACGGTTACCGGGACTCGATGGACAGCGTATGAGTAAATCGGTGGGCAATACTATTCTTCTAGCAGATGAACCAGATACTGTCATACAGAAACTTCGTAAAGCTGTCACAGATCCTCAGAAGTTAAGGAAGAACGATCCCGGCAGACCCGAAGTTTGTCTGGTCTTTACGTATCATAAAAAATTTAATTCGGTTGAAATACCGGAGATAGAAACAAATTGCAGAAGCGGGGCTCTTGGTTGCGTCGATTGCAAAATGAGATGCGCGTCAAGAATCAATGAAATGCTGGCACCAATTCTCGAAAAGAGAAGAACATTTTCGGCTACTAAAGTAAAAGAAATCTTGAATGATGGTGAAACAAAAGCGAAAGCTGTCGCTAAGCAAACAATGGATGAAGTTCATCAAAAAATGATGATAGGTTGATGTGTATAAGATAAGACTTCATGAATTCGAAGGTCCTCTTGATCTGCTTCTATTTTTTCTTAGAAGAGATGAACTGGATATTTACGACATCCCGATTTCGAAAATCACTAAAGAGTTTATGGATTATCTCCATCTGCTTGAGAAGTTAGATCTAGAAGTTGCCGGAGATTTTATTTTGATGGCGGCTACACTTATGCAGATAAAAGTGAAGATGCTGCTTCCGAAAGAAATTGATGAAAAGGGTGAGGAGATTGACCCGCGTGCAGATCTGGTAAGGGCTCTTATAGAGTATAAAAGATATAAAGAGATGTCCGAAGAGATGAGCTTTATGGAATCGTCCATGCGAAAGTATAACTACCGTGGAAATTTTGAGGAAGATGCAAAACAGGCACCGAATGATTATGAAGTTCTATTGAAGAATATCACAATTTATGATCTGATAAAAGCATTCAAAAAGGCGCTACTTGATCGTCCTGCAGAACCTGTTCATCAGATTAAAAAATGGAATGTATCGATTGATGACCAGATAAATTTCATCAATAGTAAGCTAAAAGAAAATAATAGTGTAAGTTTTCTCGAACTCATGATAGAGATGCGGGAGAAGATAAGGATCGTGGTTACTTTTATTGCCATGCTGGAAATGGTAAAAGCCGGAACGATCGGACTGAGAGAATCAATAAATCTAAACGACTTTGTCATTTACGGAATCGCCAATGGATAATATATATAATTCAGTAATAGAGGCTTTGGTATTCGCTTCAGACGACCCAATTCTGCCGACCGATATTATAACTGCAATTAAAGCGCTTGACGGTTTGGATACGGAAATAAATGACGACGATATTGAAAATGCGATCAATGATTTAAATACGAAATATGAACAGAATGGGCACGCATTTACAATTCTCAAGATTGCACATGGCTTCGTACATGCTACAAAACCAGATCATGCAAAATATGTCGGTTACCTTTCTACTGAAAAGACGAAAAGAAGATTAAGTCAATCCGCACTTGAAACGTTGGCAATTATTGCATACAAACAACCGCTTACTAAACCGGAACTTGAATCGATACGCGGAGTGAATTCAGATTATACTATAAATACTCTTCTTGAAAAAAATCTAATTACGATCAGTGGACGTGCGGAAACTGTTGGACGTCCGCTTCTTTATGTTACGACAGATGAATTTTTAAAATACTTTGGATTAAGAGTAATCAGTGATCTTCCTAAACCTCGTGAAATAGAAGAGATAATGAAGGATGAAGACTTTCTTGAACAGAAACGCAGGATTATGATGAGCGGAATTGAAGAGAAAGCTGAAGAAGAAGAGATCCAGGCTGAACATGAACAGAACAATGAACTTGAAGCGGAATCAGAGATAGAAAATGAAAATACGACTGAATAGGTATCTTTCTGAATGCGGAATTGCCTCCCGCAGAAAATCAGAAGAATTTATAAAAGACGGCAGGATTGATATTAACGGGAAAACTATTATTGACCTTGCCTTCACCGTCGACCCGGATAAAGATATCATTCAACTTGACGGAGAGAGAATCAAGCCTGAGAAAAAGGTTTACTATTTGCTGAATAAACCGAAAGGTTATATAACTTCCACAGATGATGAGAAGGGAAGAAAAACTGTTCTCGATCTAATAGAAACAAAGCAGAAAATTTTCCCTGTCGGAAGATTGGATTACGATACTACCGGCGTTTTACTTTTGACCAACGATGGAGATTTTACAAATTATCTGACACATCCCGGCAATAAAATTCCTAGGGAGTATAAAGCTGCTCTTCACAAACCATTGGAAGAGGAGGACAGATTAAAATTAATCAAGGGAATTCTTCTCGATAGAAGGAAGAGTCGTTTTATAGAGATTAAGTTTATTACCAAAGGGGAACGTGATAAAGTTCTTGTTACGGCTGTAGAGGGAAGAAATCATTTCGTTAAAAATATGTTTGCCGCCCTCGGATATTTTGTAGACCGTTTGGAAAGAACAAATTACGGCGGTTTAGAAGTGAAAGGAATTCCGGTGGGCAGTTACAGAATTGTATCTCACAGAGAGATAGAAAAATTATATGAAACATACGGTAAATAAGTTCTTCATCATCGTACTTCTATTCACAACAATTTCCTTCGCTCAGCAAAAAGATTCTTTGAGCGAGAAAAAGAATGTTTCGAATATTAATCCGCTTATCGAACTTCGCGATCAGCTCGATGATTATTTCAACGATTCCAATTTCAGTAATGCCATCTGGGGAGTATTGGTAAAATCTTTGAAAACAGGTGAGGTGATTTACAAAAGGAATGCAGATAAATCATTCATACCGGCATCGAACATGAAGTTATTTACTAGTGCTGCGGCTATTCTTCTGCTTGGTCCGAAATATGTGTACGAAACTAACATTTATGTGAACGGTGATCTTGAGAAAGGAGTTCTGAAGGGCGACTTAATCATTCAGGGTTCAGGTGATCCGACTATCTCGAACAGATTCTATGAAGGTAACCATACAAAAATTTTCGAAGACTGGGCAGACACACTTAAAGCAAGAGGAATTTGGGTTATTAAAGGAAATGTTTACGGCGATGATTCCTTCTTCGACAATGTCGGTCTTGGTAATGGATGGACGTGGGATTATGAATCGAACTGGTTCGCAGCGCCATCTGGAGCGTTGAGCTTTAATGATAACAACGTGGAGATAAAAGTTGATCCGACTGAAATAAACTTTCCATCGAAAGTGAATCTTGTACCTTATACAAAGTATCTGTCTGTAATTTCCAAAGTGACTACAGTTGATGAAAACACCGAATCGTCCGTATCTATTGTGCGACAGCGGGGTACCAATCAGATAATGGTTTCAGGGTTAATGAAGAAGGGTTCCAAACCAGTTATAGAACATGTTTCCATATCTGACCCGACAATGTATTTTCTAACTGTTCTTAGAGAAGTTTTTGAACGAAAAGGAATTGTTATACAAGGTCGTGTTGGCAATCTAAATAGTGCAGAAAATAATATCATACCGGATGATATAACACCACTCTATACCCATAGGTCAGTTCCGTTAAAGACAATAATGAAAGAACTAAATAAGAACAGTAATAATTTTTATGCTGAGCAATTACTGAAAACTATCGGTTTGGAAATTTATAATTACGGGACTGTTGAAAACGGTGTTAAGGCCTGTAAAGAAATATTTAATTCGATGGGTATTAATCCGGAGAATATGGTGATGGCAGATGGCTCAGGATTATCACGCCTGGATTTAGTAACGCCAAGACAAATTGTAAATTTGTTATCGTATATGTACAAGAACGACGAATTCTCAAATTTTTACGAGTCCTTACCGATTGGCGGAGTTGATGGAACATTGATTAATAGAATGAAAAGAACCGCTGCTGAGAATAATGTTCGTGCAAAGGCTGGTTACAATGATAATGTATCTTCATTGTCTGGTTACCTGAAAACTCTCTCTGGTGAACAGTTGGCCTTCTCGATAATCGTAAATAATTATCTGACATCGCCGGCACTTGCTAATTACATCCAGGATAATGTCTGTCACCGGCTTGTAAATTTTATTAGAAATTAACCATCTCTTAAGAGATAAATTTGGAGGAAGTTTGGAAAACGTAAATAATATCGAACCTACTGAAGGCGGAAACGAGCAGGAATTAAATTTACTAATGCAGCATCGGCACACTGAGCTTAATGAACTGATTGCAAAAGGGATTCAACCATTTGCCTATAACTTTGATATAAATAATTATTCAACTACAATTAAAAATAATTTTGAACAGTGGGAAAATAAAGATGTTAAGATTGCCGGAAGGATTATGGCAATTCGTAGAATGGGAAAAGCAAGCTTCGCGCATATACAGGATAACGAAGGAAGGATTCAGATCTATTTGAAAAAGGATGATCTCGGCGAGAATTATGATGTCTTTAAGTTGCTTGATATTGGAGATATAATTGGCGTTGAAGGATTCGTATTCAAAACAAAAACCGGTGAGATCTCCGTTCACGGGAAATCTTTTACTGTGCTTTCTAAATCCATCAGACCAATTCCAATTCCAAAAGAATCTCTTGATGAACAGGGTAATAAAGTAATTCATGATCAGTTTGCTGATAAGGAATTACGTTACCGTCAGCGTTATTTAGATTTAATTTTGAATTCTGATGTGAAAGAAGTTTTCAGAACACGTTCAAAAATTGTTACTGAGATTCGAAAGTATCTTGATGAAAACGGATTGCTGGAAGTTGAGACCCCGATTCTCCAGCCGCTATATGGAGGGGCAACAGCTCGTCCATTCGTTACCCATCATAATGCTCTGGATATAGAACTTTATCTACGTATTGCCGATGAACTTTACCTAAAGCGTCTTATTGTCGGTGGTTTCGACGGTGTGTATGAAATTTCAAAAGATTTCCGAAATGAGGGAATGGATAAAACTCATAATCCGGAATTCACAATGCTTGAGTTATATGTTGCTTATAAGGATTATTTCTGGATGATGAATTTTTTTGAGAATATGTTGGCAAATTTATGCAGAAACGTTTTTGGTAAAACAGAATTTGAAATTGAAGGAAACAAAATTAATTTCAATCCGCCGTGGCAGAGAATCTCAATGGTAGACGAATTAAAAAATAAAGTTGGTATTGATGTGCTGGCTGCATCAAATGAAAATTTAATTAAAATCTTAAAAACGAAAAATGTTGATATGGAAGGAGGAGAAAGCAAGGGTAAATTGATAGATCTCTTATTCGAGGTTACGATTCAATCCGATCTTATTCAACCAACCTTTGTCACAGATTATCCGGTTGAGCTATCTCCGCTGGCTAAGAAGCACCGTACAAGAGAGGGACTGGTTGAACGATTTGAGGGTTTTGTTATGGGGAGAGAGATTTGCAATGCATTCAGCGAATTGAACGATCCGATCGATCAGCGTAGCCGTTTTGAGGATCAGGCAAAGATGAAAGAAGAAGGTGATGAGGAGGCTCATCAAATTGATGAAGATTTTCTTAAGGCTCTTGAATATGGAATGCCGCCGACCGCCGGTTTGGGAGTTGGAATTGATCGATTGATAATGCTGCTTACAAATCAATCATCTATTAGAGATGTGATTTTATTTCCACAAATGCGGCCGCAAAAATAAGGACAATAATGAAAAATTTTGTGAAGCTGCTTCCATACATGATGCTTGTTCTGATCATCGGAATTTATTTAGGAATTAAACTGGAAAAATATTTTTCCTTCTCCGGCAATAAGAAGCAAATTGATAAATTCGGTGAAGTACTAAATTATACTGAGGACAACTATGTTGACACAGTTAATTCGAATAGGTTGGTTGAAGATGCTATAAAAGGAATGTTCAGCAAACTTGATCCTCACACGGTTTATATCTCCAGAGAGGAACAAATCACAGACGAGGAAACTTTTAGAGGAAACTTTGACGGAATCGGAGTAGAGTTTCAGATTGTGAAAGATACAATTACGGTTGTATCTCCAATCTCTGGAGGACCTAGCGAAGCGGTTGGAATTGTATCTGGTGATCGAATAATTAAAATCGACGGAAAGAGCAGTGTAGGTTGGAAAAATCAGGATGTAATTAAAAAATTGCGCGGTAAGAAAGGAGTAAGTGTTGATCTTACTATTTTCCGTCCATCGTTAAAAAGTACAAACAATTACAAAGTTATCCGGGATAAAATTAATTTGTACTCGGTTGACGCATCATTCATGACTGATGATGAAACAGGTTATATCAATATTACTCGATTTTCTGAAACGACCACAGCAGAAATGATAAAGGCACTTCAAGATTTATCTGCCAAAGGGATGAAAAAACTGATCCTCGATCTGCGTAATAATCCGGGAGGTTATGAGAATCAGGCGGCCAATGTTACCGATTTATTCCTTGATGATGAAAAGCTTATTGTATTCAATAAAGGGAGGGTCAAAAAATTTGATGAAGAATTCCGTGCGGGGAAGACATTTCCATTTGAAAAGATTCCGCTGATTATTTTAGTCAATCGCGGTACAGCATCTGCAAGTGAGATTGTCTCAGGCGCAATTCAAGATTGGGACAGAGGATTAATTGTGGGTGAAACAACTTTTGGTAAGGGATTGGTTCAGAGGCCGATAGAACTCTCAGACGGATCTGCAGTCAGAATTACAATTGCAAAATATTATACGCCATCAGGAAGACCCATACAGAGAGATTACAAAGATAAAAGTAAGTATTATGAAGAAGTTATGGCCCGTCAGGAATCTGATGGAGACAATGTAGACCACAAAACTGAGAAAGATTCTACAAAAACAAAGTATAAAACTAAAAACGGACGTGTTGTTTATGGCGGAGGTGGAATAACTCCTGATTATATAGTTGAAGCCGGCGCCATCTCTAATTATACACTTGAATTGAGAAGAAATAATGTCTACTATCAATTCGTACGTAATTACCTAGATAAAAATGGGAATGAACTAAGAGATAAATATCAGAATAATATTAAAAAATTTGCTGAAGAATTCCGGTTTAATAATGAACAACTGCTGGATTTTATTAAGTTCGGCGAAACAGTAAAGGTTAAATATGATGCTAAAGGCTTTTCGACTGATAAAGAATTAATCCGCACCAATCTTAAAGCTTTTGTAGCCCGTGATATTTTTAAGAACAGCGGTTGGTATCTTACATTGTTGAAGACAGACCGAATATTTCAAAAGGCGATTTCACTTTTTGGTGAGGCTGAAAAACTAAACGGATTTTCTAAATAAGTTTGACTAATCAATTGAAGTAAGAGTAAGGATAAAAAGAAAATATATTAATGGGTTACCTTACGCAAAAATTTTATCTCGGTGTAACTCTGCGACTTCTCGGTGGCACTCTGTGTAATAAAAACCAATATATAACACAGAGAAACACTGAGAAGGCACAGAGAACCACGGAGAAAATATCTTTTCTTCAATTCTTGCTAAGATGTATTAATGAATAAAGAGACCAAACTATTTCCATATAACAATATTTTTCCGAAACTTCATAAGTCAGTCTTTCTTGCATCGGGTGCTAAAATAATTGGCGATGTTGAGATTGGTGAGAATTCTTCTGTGTGGTATAACACTGTAGTTCGTGGCGATGTTAATTATATTAAGGTTGGTTCCATGACAAATGTTCAGGATTGTTCTATGCTTCATGTTACCAATGGAAAGTTTCCATTAATTATAGGAAGTAAAGTTACAATCGGCCACAGTGTTACTTTGCACGGGTGTGTTCTAAAAAACTTATGTTTGATAGGAATGAACTCAACTGTACTCGATGGTGCAGTGATTGAAGAAAAAGCTATGGTTGCTGCTGGAGCCCTTATCAAACCTGGTTTTGTGGTGCCATCGGGAAAATTGGCTGCCGGTGTTCCGGCTAAAGTTATTCGTGATCTTACAAAGGAAGAACTGGAAGAGTTTGATAAATCTGCAGAGCGTTATACAGATTATACAAAAATCACCGTAGACTCACTTTTAAAAAACGATTATTCGATTGAGTGGTAATATTGTGAATAATGTTTATGTTTCCTGTGAGAAAGGAATTAAGGTTGATAAAAAGATTATTCGACATATTGTAAATATGATTTGCAGTGATTTGGATCTTACTATAGATTCATTAGAATTTAATTTCATTTCATCAGAATCAATGGTTGATGTGAATAAAAAATATTTACAACATAACTACGAAACCGATATAATAACCTTTGATTATTCCGGTGAAAAAAATAATTTAGACGGCGAAATTTTCATCTCTTTGCATGATGCGGTTGTGAACAGTAAAAAGTATAAGGTTTCAGTCGATAATGAATTGTTGAGGTTGTTGGTTCATGGTATTTTGCATCTTATAGGGTACGATGATATTACTGTTGCAAAAAGAAGAAGAATGAAATTAAAAGAAGACATGCTTGTTAAGAAGTGTCATAAATATTCAAAAGGTTTGGCAGTATTAAAATGACATCAAAAATTGTAGAAGTTTTAGCAAAAATATTAGAAGGATTAGGTAATAATTCCTCGATTGAGGAAGTAAATCGCTCATTAATGAAGAACAAGCAATTTGATAAACAAACTTTGGGAATTGCGTTCAGTCTGATTTACGATAAAATTCTTTCCAAAAAAGTGCACTTAAGAGAAGATGAAATTAAAAAGAAAAGCAGTGTCAGGTTTTTGTCTGATACAGAGAAAGAAACTCTTGGTATTGATAACTATAATTATCTGCTCCATCTGATAAATGTTGGATTATTAGAGATGGAGAATTTAGAAATCATTTTAGATCAGATCACAATCTTTCCGGAAAGCAGAGTTACCCGGAGGGAAATCAATTGGGTCATCCTCCTTTCATTAGTTGAGTTTGATTCAGAAATCTTACCCGGAAGCAGAATGTTGCTCTATTCTTCCGATACAGTCAATTAAAAGGTAATCCTAATGAGTAAAGACCTTATTCTTGTGGAGTCACCCTCCAAAGCAAAAACTATTAACAAATATGTTGGTAAAAAATATATTGTCGAAGCTACTGTTGGGCATATAAGAAATTTACCGAAAACTAAACTCGGTATAGATATAGAGAATGGTTTTGAACCTAGTCTGCTGAATATACGAGGTAAAGGTGATATCATAAAAAAAATCAGATCACTGGCAGCCAAGGCAGATAAAATTTACATCGCAACTGATCCCGACCGTGAAGGGGAGGCAATTGCTCAGGATGTGGTAGATATTTTAACGGTACCTCAAAGAGAAAGAATAGAACGAGTTCTCTTTAACGAGATTACAAAGAAAGCCGTCAATGAAGCTCTGCAGAACACGATTAAAATAGATGACCATCTGGTCACGTCTCAGCGTGCACGCCGTGTTATGGACAGAATTATTGGTTATCAGGTAAGTCCTTTTCTCTGGCGTGCTGTTATTGAGGCTTATGGAAGTTCACTATCTGCCGGTCGTGTTCAATCAGTCGCTTTGCGATTGATTTGTGAACGGGAAGAGGATATAGAAAAATTTATTGCTACAGAATACTGGTCTATTACTGCAGTATTCACAACCGAAAAGGGTGAAGAACTCCGCGCAAAATTATATGAGGTAAATGGAAAACAGATTAAGGTACCTCCTAAACCTTTGATGACTGATGAGGATTGGGATGAATTCCTTAAAACGAATTTTGCTATTACTAAATCGGAACTGGCAAATCAAATTGCTGAAACTCTACGCTCAAAGGATAATTATTACATTTCTGATCTTACAAAAAAAGAGAGCAGAAAAAATCCTTATCCGCCATTTATCACAAGCAGTCTTCAGGTTGAGGCATCACGCAAGCTTAGATTCCGCCCGCGCAGAACAATGATGCTCGCTCAGCAATTATATGAAGGAATAGATCTCGGTGCAGAAGGCACAACAGGTTTAATAACTTACATGAGAACAGATTCAACGCGCCTTAGCGAGGATGTTGTATCCGAGGCTAGAAACTTTATTAATGAAAAATATGGCGGCCGGTATTTACCTGAAAAACCAAAGGTCTACGAACCGAAGAATAAAAAAAATGTTCAGGATGCACATGAGGCCATCAGACCAACTTCATTAAAATACACGCCTGATTTTGTAAAAGACTTTTTAGATGAACCTCAATTCAAGTTATATGAGTTAATCTGGAAACGATTCATTGCGTGCCAAATGGAATCTGCTCGATTGGAAACAACAATAGCCAGCATCGCTTCAGATGAATTTGTATTCAGAAGTTCAGGTACAACAGTTCTGTTTGACGGTTATATGACTCTCTATGATGAAGATTTAGAGGACAAGGATGATCAGAACGGAAACGGTTTATTAATTCCTGCCGGACTAGAAAAAGATCAGAAAATGGGATTGAAAGAGTTGAATGCAAGTCAGCATTTCACAAAACCGCCGCCGCGTTTCACAGAAAGTTCTCTAATCAAGGAACTGGAAAGCAATGGAATTGGTCGCCCGAGTACTTATGCAATGATTATGGGGACGATCATTGACAGAAAATATGTTGAGCAAACTGAACGTAAATTAATGCCTACTGAACTCGGCAGAAAAGTCAACAACATACTCGTCAAAAATTTCTCTAACATATTTAATGTAAACTTTACTGCGCAGATGGAAGGGGAGTTGGATCTAATTGCTGATGGAGAAATCGGGTATCTGAAAGTTTTGAATGATTTCTATGAGCCCTTTTCCAAGACGTTGAAAGAAGTTGAAGCAAATTTGGAGAAGATTAAGTGTGATAAATGCGGTTCGGATATGGATATAAAGATGGGTCGCTTCGGAAAATATTTGGCTTGTACAAAGTATCCTGATTGCAAAAACATTAAATCACTTAAAGAATTTGCCCCGAATGGCGGTGCGCCTGAACCAACCGGTGATGATTGTCCTAAATGCGGTTCGAAAACAGTTTATCGTGAAGGCAAATTTGGTAGATTCATAGGTTGCGAAAAATATCCCGATTGCGACTTCACAAAAATTGTAACTCTCGGTTTGAAATGCCCTAAATGCACTGATGGTGAAGTTATCACTCGTAGAACAAAGCGTGGTAAAATATTTTATGGTTGTAATAAATATCCCGATTGCGATTTTGCCAGTTGGACAATGCCTAAGCCCAAGGAAGAGGAAGAAGAAGCGGCGTTTGCTTCCGAGGAAGAAGTCTAAAAAAATAGTTTTTAACATTAACGGCATTTAAATGATGCAGCTCGATCTTCGCGACATACTAAATCGAATGCTTGCAGAACTATCCGGCATCAGCCGTGCATCAGAGAATACTATCGATGCTTACACCCGCGATTTAAACCAATTCATTCTGTTTTGTGCCGATAAGGATATTAAGCTTATCAATCAGATTACGGACAGGGTCATAAGGCATTTTGTTATCCGGCTCAGTGAAAGCGGTGTAGAAAAAAGTACAATCTCCAGAAAACTCTCGGCCTTACGAAGATTGTTAAATTTCGCACTTCGGCATGATTTAATAGAGAAGAATCCATTATCAAAAATCCCAAATCCTAAAGTAAAGAGGAAATTGCCAGAGACGATTAATCTTGACTCTTTTTTAGAAATTTTTAGATTGCTGGATGAAAAGGGAGATAATTCATCAATTAGGATAAAAGCACTCTTCGAATTATTGTATGGATGTGCCTTGAGAGTATCTGAATTATGTTCGTTAAATGTTGGCGATATTGATTTTAATAACATGAGTGTGAAGGTATTGGGAAAAGGATCTAAAACCAGAATTGTACCGCTTGGCTCAAAATCTTCATTGGTTGTAAAAAAATATTTGCAGACTATTAAAGATTCCACCCATCATAAACCATTATTTACTGATGAATCGGGTAAGAGGATAACTCGACACTCGGTTTATAATATTGTTAAGAGACACTTATCAAAAGTAACAGACATTAATAAAAAGAGTCCACACATTCTTCGCCACAGCGCAGCAACACATATGCTTGACAGAGAAGCGGACTTAATGGCGGTAAAAGAAATTCTCGGCCATGAAAATTTATCTACTACACAAATTTATACACATGTAAGTATTGAGAGATTAAAAAAATCGTATAAGAAGGCTCATCCAAAATCATAAAGGAGTTACTATGAACATTCAAATTACTTCTCGCAAATTCAGAGCAAAAAACTCTCTAAAAGATTTTATCCGGGAGGAGATCAAAGATCTTGAAAAATATAATGATGAAATTATTTCTGTGGATGTAATCCTAAGTTTTACACATATTAAAGACAGCATCAAGACAGCAGAGATTAAACTTTCTGTCCCCAAAAAGGCTATAACGGTAACATCCGATAGTGAAGAATTTGAAAAGTCTGTAACTCTCTCTCTAGAAAAAATAAAAAAACAACTTAGAAAACTTAAAACAAAACGTCTCATAAGGCCTAAGAAATGAAAATTAACGAAGGTGCAATTACTCAGAAGGAAAGTATCACAGTAGAATTCTTTTATAATAATACAACCGACAGATTCAAGATACGTCTTTTAAACGAGCGAGTGGGGTTTGATCGTCTCATTAAAGATCCAAATCTTCATAGACCCGGTTTACCTCTAGCAGGTTTTCTGGAATTATTCTCATTTAGCAGGATTCAGGTCTTTGGTAACACAGAGATGCGTTATCTTCTAAATCTTTCACTGGAAGAGAGAACCACAGCCCTTGAAAATATATTCAAATATGATATTCCTTGCCTGGTCATAACTAATGATCATCCTCCAACACAAGAGATGACCGAATTGGCTAACAAATATAAGATCCCGATCTTCGGTTCATCGTATTCATCGACGAAAGCAATATTTCTTATCTCGGATTTTCTTGATGATCAATTTGCACCAAGGCTCTCAGTACACGGTTCTCTTGTTGATGTTTACGGTGTTGGGATGTTGTTTGTCGGGAAATCGGGTATAGGGAAAAGTGAAGTTGCATTAGATTTAGTGGAAAGAGGGCACCGCCTTGTTGCTGATGATGTTGTAATATTAACGAAGAAAGGTGAAGGCATTATCATGGGCGCGGGCACCGAGATTGTTAAACATTTCATGGAGTTGCGCGGAATCGGAATTATTGATGTTAGAAGTATGTTCGGAGTTAGAGCAATCAGATTTCAAAAGCGTCTTGAGGTTGTTATAGAATTAGAAGTTTGGAACGATCAATCGGACTATACACGAACAGGCTTAGATGGGTCTTCGACTACTATTCTTGATGTTGATGTTCCTCATGTAAAATTGCCTATTATTCCCGGTAAAAATATTACGGTTGTTTCCGAAATTATTGCTCTTAATTATTTGCTAAAACATTATGGCTATGATGCGGCAAAAGTGTTGCAGGATCGAATAACCTCTAAAATTCGTCAGAAAAGTGAGGAAATGGATCGCGCAGTAGATTATTTCGAACATGATTTTGAATGATAATTGGTGGTTTTATTCCTTGACTACAGAGGGATGATTTGCTATCTTCGCAACCGAAAATACTATGAAAAAATTTTACTACTTTTCTAAATCAAAATTAAAATTCGTTGAGATCCGAAATTTCTATAAGAAATTCGTATTTCTCGTATTTTTCTTCTCGGTATTAGTGTCCTTCTTTGTTTTTGGGACATTCCTCGTCTTTAATGAGTTTATTAATCCAGATTCAGAAGTTAAATCCTTAAAAAAGAATAATGCAATTTTACGTGATAAATTTGAGCAACTCCTCGATCAGTATAAAAGGTTAGATGAAAGAATCTCAGAAATATCTTCAGAGAGCCACGATCTTAGATTAAAAGCTAATCTGGAACCTGTTAAAGCTGATATGTCAGCCGGTACGGGTGGAAATGTTTTTGAACCAATTAGAATTTCCAGTCTCAATGGATATGAAACATATATCGATAAACTTGATTCATATGTCAATAGTATCTCTTTGAAGGTCAAATTAGAAAAGAATAATTACGAAGAGATAAGTAAAACATTTGTTGAAAATGAAAAGCTGTTCGAATCACTTCCTGCAATCCGACCGTGTGAAGGTAGAATGGCTGAAGATTTTGGAATGAGAATGCATCCAATATTTAGAATAATGAGAATGCATAACGGAATAGACATTATTACAGATACCGGTACCAAGGTATACGCTCCCGGCGCTGGCGTGGTTAGTTTCTCTGGAGAGCGCGGAGGATATGGTAAAACACTAGAGATTGAGCACGGTTTTGGATATAAAACAATTTATGCTCATTTAGAAAGTATTAAAGTGAAAGTAGGACAGCATCTTCAAAGAGGCGATTTGGTTGCCCTTAGCGGAAATTCAGGAAGACTTTCGACAGGCCCGCATTTACATTATGAAGTTAGAAATAATGGGATAGCCTTGGACCCAAGAAATTTTATCTATGATGATGTTAACATTTTTGAAGTTGTCAAAAAATAGAAAACATTTCAGGAGACTTGACAATGATTTGGACCGTCGAATTAGCATCTTATCTTGATGACGCTCCGTGGCCGGCTACTAAAGAAGAATTA
>CAYTUV010000019.1:0-70374 GCA_964441505.1 uncultured Melioribacter sp.
CGCTAAAACAGCTATGATGCTTTCCGTAATGTTTATTTTCAGTATTACTGTATCGGCACAGCATCAACACGGCAGCGGAGGTGGAAACAACAATATGGGAACCGGCTCTCAAATGCAGAATATGCAAAATATGGGAGCTAAAATGGGCGACATGCAAAGCATGATGAGTCAGATGAATCAACTCATGGATAAAAGCGGCAAAATGCTTTCCATGATGCAAAACCAAAAAGATCAAATGGGAATGGGTTCCCAAATGACCGGCATGATGCAAAATATGAACGATATGTCTAAGAACATGAAAAACATGCTCGATCAAATGAACACCATGATGAGTGATCAAAAAATAATGGAGAACCAAGAAATGAAGGATCACATGAAAGGCATGACCGATAACATGAAAACCATGATGAAAGATTATGATGACATGCTCGGCAGAATTCAAAAACTTCCAAACCCGATGAAGAAATAAGGATAATAAAATGCAGAAGAAAATTAAAAGCACATTTCTTTTAATTTTTTCCGCTCTTCTTTTTAGTGGAGTAACTTTTGCTCAAGAGGGCTGGTCGGTTTCGACCGGCCTTCAATACTCCGGCGGAAATTATTATTACAATAATTATAGCAAACTTTTTTCGTTTTATGGTGGAGTGCGATATCAATCGGAATATTTTAGTGTGAATGTTGCAGCACCGATTATATTTAGCAATAACAATGCACTCAGCCAGTCCGGCGGTATGATGCTGCCGATCGGAGGTAATTCTTCCAGCAACAATAATATGATGGGCAGTAATTCTTCCGGTAATAACTCCGGCGGAATGATGGGCAGTAACGGAAACAATTCGAATTCCTATATGTCCGGTTCATCATCTTCTATGAACTCAAGCATTGGTCTTGGAGATATTTATCTGACGGGTAATTATCAATTTTATTCCAGCTACGAAAATGGCTTTACAGCATCGATCAATTATCAAATTAAATTTCCAACAGCAAGCGGAATGACGAACATCGGCACCGGCAAATTTGATTATGGCACTACCGTAACTCTCCGCAAAGGTTTTGATTCTTATCTCGCAATTGCAGATTTGGGATACTTAAACATTGGTGATCCAAGCGGAATTACTTACAACAATCCATTTACCTATGGAGTTGGTTTCGGAAAATATTTTAATGATGGCAACTCATCGCTTCTGCTCTACTATCAAGGTTACACAGAAATTGTTTCCGGTTACGCTGCACCACAGCAATTATCACTTGGACTTAATCATCAACTTAGTTCAAAACTAACTCTTACACTTATCGGCGGAGTTGGGCTAACTAAATTTTCTCCAGGTCTGTTAGCTTCTACCGGAATAAGTTTCCAATTATGATCAGGATGTTTTATGATTCAAACCAGTTCAACAATAACTTGTCCTGAATGCGGTTTAAGCAAATTTACCTCTGCTTTTTCTTTTTCAACCGGTCTGAAATGGACTATATAAGAAGGGAGCTTTATGCCGGATAATCAAGAATATATCTATGCCCTAAAATACGAGTGGCTCAACAAATTATACGATCCTATTGTTCGGGTTACAACAAGAGAAAAACGTTTTAAGGATGCGCTTATAAAACAAGCGAACATTCATGAAGGTCAAGTTATTCTTGATGTTGGAAGCGGAACCGGTACATTATTAATTGAATTGAAGAAAAGATATCCGCAAATAGAAGTCATCGGTATAGACGGCGACCCGAAAATTCTACAGCAAGCCAAAAAGAAAGCTAAGCTTGCCGGAACAACTATTGTTTTTCATGAAGGTTATTCTAATAATCTTCCCTTCGAAAACGAGTCGCTTGATAAAACCATTTCATCCTTGTTTTTTCATCACTTGAAGGGAGATGATAAAATATCAACGTTAAAAGAAATTTACCGTGCGTTGAAAAAAGGAGGCGAACTTCATATTGCAGATTTTGGCAAGCCTAAGAATGCGTTGATGCTCGTTCTATTCACAACTATTAGATGGTTGGATAGTTTTGAAACTACATCTGACAATGCTAAAGGATTAATTCCAGTTCATATGAAATCTGTGGGTTTTAATAACGTTACAGAGACAAAAAGCTTTTCTACAATTTACGGCACAATTACTTTATATCAAGGAGTTAAATAAATTTTCTGCTATGCAGATTTGAGGAGGTTGAATGAAGAATCTAATCGTTGTTTTTTTTCTGTTTTTCGGTGTTGCTTCAATTATGGCGCACGGAGACGAAGATCACAAAAAAATGAAAATGAAGAAAGTCGATACGTTGACAATCGTCAACGGTGATACAATTGCAATTAACGGTAATCCAAGAAATGCTGCGGATAAAATGCAGGGAATGACTAAGGAAGAAATGAAGGAAGAAATATTTGTGCTTAAGCCGGCTGAAGCTGCCCTTCAACATCTTCACAATAAAATCGTTCACTTCCCTATTGCTTTAACACTCGTGGCATTTTTGTTTTCACTACTAAATATCAAAAAACAGAGCTATTGCACTTATCAATCTATCAAAATTCTTTTGGGAATTTCACTCTTTGCAGGTATAGCTGCGTACTTCACCGGCAATTTTCAGTTAACACCTTTTATAGGAGAGCCAAAAGAATGGCTGTCCAATACGCATCGTTTAACCGGAATAATTTCTACAATTTTGATTCTAATTTGGTTTGTTGCATTATTTATTGAGCGGACAAAAAAATATTCATGGGCGATAGGCTTAATAGTGGTAATAGCAATTTCAATTACAGGCTTTCTTGGCGGAGTATTAGCGCATTAATTTATTTTAGAGAAGAGATCAAATGTTAAATATTATCAGAAAATATTTAGTCTTAAGTTATTTCTCAGCAATACTAATTTCAGTTTTTGTGACTCACTTTGTACTGTCAACAAGACATACTCATTTTGAAAGCAGCGCTTACTACTTCGAAAATATTTTTGATTCGCTTTTAATGACTGTTATAATTTTCCCCACTTTATATTTCTTTTTTTTACGACCATTGACCTTAGAAATAAATAGAAGGAGAAAAGTTAATGTTGAATTAGAAATAGCAAAAGAGAAAGCAGAGTTATCCGATAAATTAAAGACAGAATTTCTTGCTCAAATGTCTCACGAAATAAGAACGCCAATTAATATTCTTATAAATTATGCACAGTTGATAAAGGAAGAATTGGATATTCCAATTGGTTCTGATTTGAGCAATTATTTTGATGAATTAGAAATTGGCAGCCAAAGATTGATCAGAACTATCGAGTCTATACTTTATATGTCGCAACTTCAAATTGGGGCTTACAATCCAACTTTTACTGAAGTTGATCTAAAAGAAATATTAATACGAAAAGTGAAAAAATTAGAACGCTTTGCTGTAGGAAAAGGATTAAAAATAAAATCAAATATTAGTGATGCAAATTACTTTTTGACTGCTGATGAATTTGCTATCGAACAAATATTTCAACATCTAATTGAGAATGCAATCAATTTTACTTTTCAAGGATATATAGAAATCACACTTTCCAAAGATGATAGACAAAAAATTATTTTTTCAATTGCCGATACAGGTATTGGAATTTCTGATGATTTTCTTCCCAAAATATTCCTCCCTTTTGCCCAGGAAGATCAAGGATATACAAGAAAGTTTGAGGGGAATGGATTAGGGCTTGCATTAGTAAAAGAATTTTGTGCAATTAATAAAGCTGAGATTGAAGTTGTATCATCAAAAGGAAAAGGAACTACTTTCCAAATTACATTTTTAAGATAGTTGATTGATAATTCATCCGAAATTCTCTTTCAACATTTTTGTTACTGTAAAGTAGTGTAATACATAATTTTATTATTCAATAAATAAAGGAGTTATCATGAAAAAACCAATTTATCTTTTGTTACCATTATCTCTCATTTTAGAGGGCTGTATGATGCTCGGTATGGGAGGAATGGGGCACACAGGGAGCGGCGGTATGCAGGGAGATTCACATGGTTCTTCTATGAACGGTCAAACAATAGTAAAAGAATCTGTTGTTAATGGGATAAAAATTACCGTTGAATTTCCGCCATATACTTTAAGCGATGAACTGGCTTATAAAGTTACTCTTTATGATGTCCGCGAAAAAATGATTATCTCCGATGCGTCAATTTCATTGATCGTAACTTCGGATGATAGTCGTAAACAAGTTTCGCGTTCCGGGCAAGCAAGTTCACATTCAGGACACGGCGATTCACCCCCAACTCAGAGTCAAGGTAAGGCAGAGAAAATGAAATTTTCACCGGACGAAATTAATAACGGTACATATATTTTCCATCCAACAATAAAAAATAAAGGCGCTTACAAATTTATTTTTGTTCTAGAAAGAGTTGGAAATGTTGAGATAGATCCACCAATCGAAGTTGAGCAAACCGTTCAACTTTATAGTCAGATAGATCAAACTTCGGAACACAGCAGGGATAATATGGCTGGCTTTAGTTTATCGTCTCCGGTAATATTAATCGGTCTTGGTGCTATGGCAATAATGATGCTCTTTATACTCAGATGATTTAAAGAACATACTAACTAAGTACGAAACTCTATTTCTTTGGAGGTTGCAATGAAACGGATTGTTATTTTTGTGGCGCTGCTGCTTGTGCTAGCATTAAGCGATAGCTTCGCTCAACATCACGGCGGTGGCTCTGTTGACAATGGTAATAGAAAAGACCCTTCTATAGCTGCGCTGCTTTCAATTCAACCACTGCCTGTTGATTTTGGAAATTTTTACACCGGTAATTGGGGACGTGGGATTCTTTACACGACTGCAGAGCTTGTTCTTTTTATACCGGCAGCCGTTTTGCTCGGACGCAATAGCTGGTCGTGGGGAATGCATAATTATTCAAACTATTATGGTACAGATTATCGTCGTTCATGGACTACAACAGAACGGAACCAGTTCTATTATTTACTAGCGGGATACGTAGTAGTAAAGATCATTAGTGCATTTGATGCAGGGTATTCGGCTGAACGATATAATGAGAATATCTCGTTGCGATACGATGCACAGACTAACGCTGCGATGCTCTCTTGGAACATCCCGCTTAGTTATTAATTTACCTTAAGGAGTAATTATGGAAGATCATAAATCCCATCATTCAGAACATTCGCATGACGATCATGCTCATCATCGCTCTCATCAGAATAATAAGAAGATGAATGAACACGCTTCTCATCGGCATGATGATAAAAAAAGTTCTGCGCCTGCCGACAACTCTAATCATCATAATCATGCAGGTCATTCTTCAATGATCGGCAATTACAGAAAAAGATTTTGGATCTCGCTCGTAGTTACTCTGCCAATTTTAATTTTTTCTCCGATGATTCAGCATGTTTTAGGTATCAGAGAATTATTTCAATTCGACGGTGAAAACTATCTATTGTTTGCTCTATCAACTTTCGTTTTCTTTTTTGGTGGATGGCCTTTTCTCAAAGGGATCTATGAAGAATTAAAAAAGCTTCAACCGGGAATGATGACTTTAATAGCTTTAGCTATAACCATAGCCTATATCTACAGTAGTTTTGTTGCTTTTGGATTTACAGGAGAAATATTCTTCTGGGAGTTAGCAACTTTAATTGACATTATGCTTTTAGGACATTGGATAGAAATGCGCTCAGTACTAAGCGCTTCCCGTGCGTTAGAAGAGCTGGCAAAATTACTTCCAAATGTTGCTCATAAAATTTTAGATAATGGTGATGTTGTTGATGTTGAATTGTCGCAAATAGTTGTAAACGATAAAATATTAATTAAGCCGGGAGAAAAAATTCCTTCCGATGGAGAAGTAGTCGAAGGGAAATCTTCGGTGAATGAATCAATGCTAACCGGAGAGTCAAAACCAGCCTCTAAAAAAGTTGGTGATGAGTTAATTGCAGGGGCTATAAATGGTGAAGGTTCACTCACTGTTCTAATAAAACGAGTCGGAAAAGATACGTTCTTATCAAAAGTAATTGAGCTTGTAAAGCAAGCACAAGAAAGTAAATCTAAAACACAGAATTTAGCAGATCGTGCCGCATTGATCTTAACTGTTCTTGCTATCATTTCCGGGTTGGTAACCTTTTTCCTTTGGACATTATTAACAACACAAAACTTTGCGTTCGCAATTGAAAGAACGGTAACAGTAATGGTCATAGCTTGTCCCCATGCATTAGGACTTGCAGTTCCATTGGTTGTAGCAGTATCTACAGGATTGGCTGCAAGGAATGGGTTTTTAATTCGTAATAGAACCGCTTTTGAGAATGCACGAAATATAACGGCTATTGTTTTCGATAAAACGGGGACTCTTACCGAAGGGAATTTTGGCGTAACCGATGTTTTAAGTTTCGATTCAACTTATAATAAAGAAGAGATATTAAAATATGCTGCGGCGCTTGAGAGTAATTCTCAACATCCGATAGCCAAAGGGATTATAGAAGCGGCGCATGATTTTTATAAAGTTGAAGACTTTGAATCAATTACTGGTAAAGGTGTTAAAGGAAAGGTTAATGATAAAAATGTTTTGGTCGTAAGCCCGGGATATCTAAATGACAAGAAATTTGATTACGATCAAAATGCTGTGACGGAACTGCAAAAGAAAGGTAAAACTACAGTTGTGTTGATCATTGATGATAAAGTAATTGGAGCAATTGGTTTAGGAGATAAAATTCGCACTGAGTCGAAATCTGCAATAGATCGTTTACAAAAGATGGGTATTAAATGTTTGATGTTAACTGGTGATAATAAGCAAACAGCAGAATATGTAGCTAAAGAATTGGGCTTGGACGAATTCTTTGCAGAAGTTATGCCGGATCAAAAATCTTCCAAGATAAAAGAAATTCAACAGAGAGGATTAGTTGTAGCAATGACAGGCGATGGCGTAAATGATGCCCCAGCACTTGCTCAAGCGGATGTTGGAATTGCAATCGGTGCCGGTTCTGATGTTGCAGTTGAGACTGCCGATATTATTTTGATAAAAAACAACCCGGATGATGTTGCTTCTGTGATTGCATTGGCAAAAGCCACATATAAAAAAATGATCCAAAATCTTTGGTGGGCTACCGGATATAATATAATCGCAATTCCGCTTGCAGCAGGATTATTATTTTCCTACGGTATTTTATTGAGTCCGGCGATAGGTGCTGCTTTTATGTCTTTGAGCACAGTAATTGTTTCTATTAATGCGAAGCTTCTGAGAATAGAATAGAACGATTTTTTCTTTGTGCCAAAGTAGACGCAGAAAAAGTAGTGAATGCAATGCTGTAAAATAATTATGGAAAAGAATCATGAATTATAGACACGGTACAAACTATCACCAGCACCAAAGGTTGATTTGAAGTTGTATCTACAAAAGGAAAAGGAACAACTTTTATCGTAATATTTTTGCTGATGAGCATGAAGGAACAATATTAATAGTAATAAATAGTGAGAAAAATTTATTATTGAATTAAAAGAGTGCCCTTCAGTTTGTTTATTAGTCCAAATGGAACTAAAAGCCAATTTATTTAGTTAATAGGTATAATAAAATTACCTTTGTATGAATAAAAAATTATTGTCATATATTATTCTATTTGGTTTCGCATTTCTGTTTGCGCATTCCGAGTTTAATCTTTTAGATCATCAGAAAGAGCAAAATCATTCTCACGATTATTGCCACTTAGTTGAATCGGCAAAAGTTGAAAAAACCACTACGAATACGGTAAGACTAAATGATATTGTTGGTTATCTGGTTGTTTGCAATGATTGTTTTGTTTGCACAAAAGAATTTCGGCTCCAAGAAAAAAACTTAGTTTATTATAAGCTTAGGCAAGAAACACCGACCTTTATTTTAAATCGCATGCTACTAATCTGATCTTTCCTTCATAATAACTTTTTTTTATGCCGCTAAGGCATAATTCTATCTATTATAATTTTAGGATAAATATGAAAAAAACAGTAATTGCATTATTGTTTTGTTCTTTTGTTATGTATGGACAAAGCATTGAATACACACAACTAACATTAAAAGAAGCGCTTTCATTAGCTCTCGAAAAAAACGGCGATATACTTAACGCTGAAAAAGGAATAAAATTAGCCGATGCTAAAATTCTGCAAGCAGGGAAAATAGCTAATGCTGAAATTTCTTTAGAGACAAATGAAATCCCAACATCATTAAAAATAAATAATACAGGAGAGCTTAATCTTTGGTTTTCGCAAGAGCTTGAATTTTTTGGTAAGCGCGGATTAAGGATTGATGCGGCGGTGCAGGATAAATTTATTGCCGAAGTTAAGCTTACTAGTTTGAAGACTATTCTTGCCTCAAAAATAAAGACGTTTTACTACAACGCTCTTCTTACAAAAGAAATAATCAGCAACATTGAATTCAACATTCAACTGCTGAGTGATTTTCTTCAGCAAGTAACAGATAAATACAGAGCCGGAACAAGCGAATATATAGACATAATCCGTACGAAAGTTGAATTAACCAGGTTAAAAAATAGTTTATTTGAGACTAAACGGAACAACAGAGTTATTCTAAACGAATTGAAGTATTTAATCGGTATGGATTTAACCAATGATGTAGCATTAATAGATTCGTTAAACTATAAGATTAGGAAAGTGGAAAAAGATTCAGTACTTCAACAGCTTGCTCAAAGCAGCAATTTCTTAAAACAAATTGAATATCAGTCAGGAAAAAATAGATACAACCTTGAGCTTGCGAATAAAAACAAACTGCCAGATTTCAAATTTGGAATCTCATTACAAAAGAGAAACGTCAATGGCTTGGGAAGTTATGATCAATTTATTGGTTTGAGCTTTGGAGTTAGCCTACCGATGTTCTATTCACCTTATTCCAAAGGAGAAATTCAGGAAGCAGAAACTTTGATTGACATCAACAAAATTCAAAGAGAATACTTTAAGAAAAAAGTTATACAGAATATTTCCAATTCTTATTATAATCTTGTATTTGCTCAGGAGCAGTTGAATGTGTTTGAAACTTCCCTTCTAACTGATGCCGAGGAAGAATTGCGAACCGGAATTAATTCTTACCAGAACAACAAAATTGATGTGCTCAACTTATTCGATATTTACCGCACTTACAGAGCAACAAAGTTTGAGTACTTAAAAACTATCTATAATAATTTAGTTGCCGAAGCAGAACTTGAGGCTTCAGGCGAACTGCAGTTATAAGTTTATAATTGAACAAAGGAGATAAAATGAAATTAATTAAAATTTATTTGGCGTTAATATTATCGTTTGTTTTGATAAGCTGCGGCGGTAATGACAGAAACGAAGAACATTCAAACGAATATCCTGAACGGAAACACAGCGATGAAAAGACAGTTTTGGCATTTACAAAACATCAGCTCGATCATATAAATCTGCAGATAGCAGAAGTGGAATTGAAACCGGTTGAAATGAACTTGCAATTTTCCGGAAGAGCCGCTTTGAACGAAAGAACAACTGCACACATTACTTCTAGGGTAAAGGGCAGAGTTGAAAAAGTTTATTCTGTTGTTGCCGATAAAGTAAAAAAAGATCAAACACTGCTTGAAATTTACAGCCAGGAATTTATTGCATCGCAATCTGAATTTATTCAAGCAGAGGAAAGATTGAAAAGACTAAAACAAAATGACCCCGATTTTGGAACGGCGCATTCAATTTACGAATCGGCAAAAACAAAATTAGAAGTGATTGGATTGACAAACGACGATATAGAAAATCTTGCAGAATTTCATAAACCTTATCAATATTTAAAAGTACTAGCACCTTTTGACGGTACTCTCCTTTCCGGAGAAATTAGGCAGGGAGAATTCGTTGATATCGGCCGAGAGTTTTTTTTAATTGCAAATCTTTCAACAATTTGGGTGCTGGCTGATGTATTCGAGAAGGATATGCTTTTTCTTAAAGAAGGAATGCAGGGTGAGATTATTGTTCCTTCCTATCCAACCGATAAATTCTTCGGCAAGGTTGTTCGCATATATGATATAGTTGATCCGGCAAGCAGAACTATTAAGGTAAGATTCGAGGCAAACAATCAGCAGTTGAAATTAAAACCCGAAATGTTTGTCAATGTTAATGTTAAAGGTGCTTTTAACGGAACACACCTAAAAATTCTTTCTTCATCTGTTCTAAAAGAAGGAGAAAATTATTATGTATTTACTGCGCTCACTGACACAACTTTTGAAAAAAAGGAAATAAAAATTGGAATTGAAACAAAAGAATACACAGAAGTGATAAAAGGATTAAAAAGCGGCGATAAAGTTGCTTCAAGCGGAACGTTCTATCTAAAGTCCGAACTTGCAAAATCAACATTTGTTGAAGATGAACATTAAGGATTGGAGAAAAAAATGATTAATAAAATAATTTTATTTGCCGTCCGCCAAAGGCTTTTTATTCTTCTTGGGGTCATTGGTTTAATCATAGGTGGAATTATTGCCGCTGTAAAACTACCGATTGATGCCGTTCCGGATATAACAAGCAATCAAGTGCAGGTTTTTACAAAAGCGCCGGCGCTTGCACCTCAGGAAATAGAACGGCTTGTAACTTATCCTATCGAAATTGCTATGCTGAATCTTCCCGATGTAGAAGAAGTTCGCTCTGTCTCTAAATTTGGCCTCTCTGCCGTTACTATTGTTTTCAGGGACAATGTTGATACCTACTTTGCCCGCCAGATAGTATTCGAAAAACTTCAAGCAGCAAAAAACAATTTACCGCCCGGACTGGCTGAACCGGAACTTGGTCCTGTTTCAACGGGATTAGGAGAAATCTATCAGTATGAAGTAACGGGAAAAGGATTTTCTCCGATGGAGCTTCGCTCAATTCAAGATTGGATAATTAAACGGCAGCTTGCCGGAATACCTGGAATTGTTGAAGTAAACACGTTCGGCGGAGAATTAAAACAATATCAAGTTCAGGTTGATCCTCAAAAACTTTTAAAATATAATATCTCTCTAAGAGAAGTGATTGATGCCGTTTCCAGCAACAATGCAAATGCAGGCGGCGGATACATCGAGCACAAACAAGAACAGTATGTTGTTGTTGGCATTGGTATCGCTTCATCAAAAAGCGATTTGGAGAATATTATTGTTAGAACACAAGGCGGCACGCCTATTTATGTTAGAGATGTTTCATCTGTTGGAGAAGGCGCTGCTCTCCGTCAAGGTGCGGTAACAGTTGATGGGAAACAAGAAATTGTAAGCGGAATAACAATGATGTTAAAAGGAGAAAACGCGCGTCAAGCGGTCCAACGGGTTAAAGAAAGAGTTGAAGAAATTAAACGAACATTGCCCGAAGGCGTTGACATTATTCCCTTTTATGAAAGGACCGAATTAATTAACAGAGTTATTGCAACGGTTATTAAAAACTTAAGCGAAGGCGGATTGTTCGTAATAATAATTCTCTTCTTATTATTGATGAATCTTCGCGGAGGATTTATAGTTGCATCTGTTATTCCACTTTCCATGTTGTTCGCAATAATTATGATGAAAGCTTTCAACATTTCAGGTAATTTAATGTCGCTCGGGGCTCTTGATTTTGGAATTATTGTGGATGGCGCAGTTGTACTGATAGAAAATTCTATCCGTAAATTACACGAGCGGCAGCATTCTAATCTTTCTGAACCTGTAGGACAAACACTGCTTAATTCATTTTTTGAAGTGGGTAGACCGATTGTATTTGGTGTTGCAATCATCATCATTGTTTATCTTCCGATTTTTACTTTGCAGGGTATTGAAGGAAAAATGTTCAAGCCAATGGCTTACACTGTTGTCTTTGCACTGGTTGGAGCTTTGTTTTTAACGCTCACTTATGTTCCGGTTGTGAGCACTATTTTATTTAAAAATGGAAGGGTGTCGGAAAAAGAAAGTCCGATAATAAAATTTTTAAAACCCTTGTACCATAAAACTCTTTTCTTTGCAATGAAAAGAAAAATTATTGTTCTTGGATCTTCGCTTGGAATCTTTATCGTTTCGATTGTTGTTTTTTTCAGATTGGGCGGCGAGTTCATTCCAACACTTGACGAAGGCGATATATTGATAGAGCTAAGAAGACTGCCGAGCATTTCTCTCACTGAAGCTATCCACACTTCTCAAATGCTCGAAGCTGAATTGAAATCAATTCCGGAGGTCATTAGTGTTATTTCGAAAACCGGCAGACCGGAAATAGCAACAGACCCGATGAGCATTTATCAAAGCGATGTTTACATTAAAATGAAACCGAGAGAAGAATGGATTACTGCAAAATCGAAAGACGAAATGATTGGAAAAATGACCGGCGTAATGAACCGGGTTCCGGGAATAGGCGGGGGTTTTTCCCAACCGATTGAAATGCGTTTTAACGAATTGATTGCCGGTGTACGTTCCGATGTAGGGGTAAAAGTTTACGGTGAAGATTTAGATACACTATCACGGATTGCTGGTGACGTTGCAAGGATACTTCAACAAACACAAGGATCTGCAGATGTGCGCATTCAGCAAGTGGAAGGACTGCCCCAGCTTCAAATTGTAATTGACAGAAACAAAATATCACGTTTCGGTATTAATGTGGAAGATGTAAATCTTCTTATCGAATCTGCTCTTGCCGGAACACCGGTAGGAAAAATTTATGAAGGAGAAAAGCAATTTGATCTTGTAGTTAAATTAGATAGAGATTCAAGAAAAGATATTGATGCAATCAAAAACTTACTTGTCCCGGCTCCAAATAGTTTTTTGGTGCGCTTAAGTGATGTAGCAGAGTTCAAAATGATCGAAGGTCCAGCCGAGATATCTCACAGCGCAGGAAGAAGATTAGTTGTAGTTGAATCTAATGTGAGGGATAGAGATATACAAAGCTTTGTAACTGAAGCTAAATCATTGATTAACAAAAGAATAAAAATGCCGGTCGGTTATGTTATTAAATATGGCGGAGAATTTGAGAATCTTGAAAGAGCCGGAAATACACTAATGATCGTTGTTCCGGTTGCATTACTTTTGATCTTCCTTCTTCTCTTTGCAACTGTAAATTCAATCCGGCAAGCATTGATTATCTTTACAGGAATTCCGCTTGCAGTTGTGGGGGGCGTGTTTGCATTATGGCTCAGAGATTTGCCCTTCTCCATTTCCGCCGGAGTCGGATTTATAGCACTCTTTGGTGTTGCCGTTCTAAACGGAGTTGTGATGGTGACATACATTAATAAATTGAGAGCCGATGGTCTAAACATTTTAGAATCAGTAATAAAAGGATCTGAAACGAGATTAAGACCGGTTATTACAACGGCATTTGTAGCAAGTTTAGGATTTGTCCCGATGGCGCTTTCAACATCTGCAGGCGCTGAGGTTCAGAGACCACTGGCAACCGTTGTAATCGGCGGATTGATCAGCTCAACTTTTCTTACCCTGATAGTTCTTCCGGTAATTTATAAAATGACCGAAGAATGGTTTGGAAGAAAAGAAACTGAAAGAGAATTGTAAACTAGAAAGGGAACGGTACGCTGTTCCCTTCATATATTAAAAGGAAAATAAAATGAAAGAGATTAAAGCAATAATAAGACCGTTCAAATTAACTGAAGTTATTGAGGAACTTCAAAAAATTGAAGGACTTCCGGGAGTTACAATTTCCGATATAAAAGGATTTGGGAAAAGCCGGGCAAAAGATGCTACTCATAAAATTGTAGAAGATCTAATAGAGTATGTACCTAAGATAAAAATTGAATTAGTAGTTCACGATGACATGGTTAATAAAATATTGGACGTGATCCAGACAAAAGCACATACCGGCAATCCGGGAGATGGGAAAATATTTGTTGTGGATGTAAATAATGTTGTGAAAATAAGAACGAATGAAAGAGGAATAGAAGCGATATGAAACTATCCAAACTTATTTTGCCAATAATTTCAGCAGCAGTTCTTGCACTGATTTATTATATCTATTTTGCACCAACAAAAGAATTAGGTTCATTCAGTAAATTCGGTGGTGGTAGCGAAATTAACCAAAAGATAAATGTTGGTGTGGTTCAATCGAAGGGTTTTGAGAGGGATGCTAATGGCAATATTATTTCGTTTTACGCAATGGATAAAAACGATGTTGAGGTAAAAGTAACTTTTCACGAACCGGCTGCCGAAGAAATTGTTAATACCAAAGTGATTGAGCTTATGGGGCATTTACACGGGAATAGTTTTGTCGCTTCAAAGGTTTCTATTATAAAATGATAAAAGTATATAAAACAAGTGGAGATATTTATGTTAGGTAATATTCTGGTAGTTGCTGCGCTGCTATCCGCTTTATATTCACTGTTTATGTATTATAAGGCATACAAAGGATTTGAAACTATTGGGAAAGCCCGGTTTGGTTATCATATAACTACCGTGATGGTAATTTTTTCATCGGCGTTACTGCTTTATTTTATATTGACCCATCAATATAAATATGTATTTGAGTACAGCAGCAGCAATCTTTCAACCGGTTTGTTAATCTCTTCTTTTTTTGGCGGGCAGGAAGGGAGCTTTTTGCTGTGGCTTTTATTTACAATGATTATCGGATTGATTGTTATTAACCAAACTTCAAAAGAAAAAAATTTTGAAGCGCAGGTAATGATACCGTTCCTCGTTGTGGTTGCCTTCTTGCTGATTATGGTGAACCCATTCCAAAGATGCAGCATCATATAATTCAGTAATCGGAAACCTTTATTAACGAGAGATTGTTATAGCAGTTAGTTTTAGTTAGATTTCGAGCGATGAAAGAAAAATTTGGACATATCGAAATAAAATCCGTTTCTGCAATCTTGCTTGCAGTATTCATTTTTGCATTCATTCATTCTGAACTTGGTCAATTTACACCAAAAGGTGATATACACAATTTTCACGATTACTGCCAGATTGTTGATGGCGCAACAACTCAATTACAAAAAACTGTTAGCACAAATGTTTTTAAGCTGCAAGAAATAAAAGATATTTGTTTTCATTGCGTTAATGAAGTAACACCAAGTCTCACTTCTTACATCAACCTAGAATTTGAGCAATTCAACGCACCACATAAAACCACAGAAGTTTACCTTCACAATAGATCTTTTCTCATTTAAACCAATCTTTATTCTTTCTTGAAATTCTGCTCTCTTAAAGAGCAGAACAGGCACTATCATATTATAAATTTTTTGGAGTATTAAATGAACAAGATTGTTTATTTGTTCATACTTCTTTTTGCTTTAGGCAAGTTGTATGGACAATCCACCACAGGCGTAGAGAACCAGAAAAGAGAATTAACGCTTAATGATGCTATAGAGATTGGATTAAAGAATAATCCGGAAATAAAATCATCATTAGAAAAAATAAATGCAGCCGGCGGAAGATTCTGGAGCGGGATTTCTCTCCCCTCTCCGGAATTATCAGTCCGCTATGAATGGACACCAAAAGACAAAAGTCTAAGAAGTTTCAGCGAGAGAACTCAAGAGGTTAATCAATCTTTTGAATTCCCGACGAACTATTTTTTGCGCGGTTCAAAGCTATCAACTGAAAAAGAAATTACTGAGAATGAATTCAGATTGACAGAACTGAATATCATTGCTCAAATAAAATCTGCTTATTTCAATGTTCTTGCAAAAGAAAATCAATTAAAGATAGCGGAAGAAAATCTTGCAATAGCTGAAGACTTTTTTAAGAAAGCTGAAATCCGTTATAATGTTGGCGAAGGAACAAACCTTGAAAAGCTTACGGCAAAGGTTCAATTTACTGAGGCAAAGAATAATGCAGAAGTTCAAAGGAATTTGGTTAAGACTGCTTATGCAGAGTTGAATTATGTTTTAGGTTACGGAAAAGAAGCTAAAGAAAAGCTTTTTGTTCTTTCAGATAGTTTAACATATCATTCGAAAGAATACACGCTTGAAGGATTAGTAAACGATGCAGAAAAAGTTAGTCCGCAGTTAAAAGTAAGCGAGCTGAAAGTAAGTTCGTCATCAGTAAGTAAGACGCTTGCTTGGTCAAGCCTCCTTCCAAATTTTAACCTTGCTTACTTCAAACAAACACGTGACGGCGATAATGGGTATTACGGAGCTTCCTTCGGTATATCTATTCCGTTGTGGTTTATGTTCGACCAGCGTGGAAAGATAGAAGAGGCAAGCGCAAATGTTTCTATTGCGGAATCCGAATTACAATTAACCAAGAATTCTGTTTACCTAAGAATAAAAAATGCTCTTACAGAATTTCAGAATGCTGATAGACAAGTTCAACTTTATGTAAAGGATATTCTTCCGCAAGCAGATGAAGTTTACCGCACTGCATCGAAAAGTTATGATGCCGGTGAGATTACATACTTAGAATTTCTTCAAGCAAAACAAACCTTAATTAACTCAAGAAATAATTATATAAATGCACTGCTTGCCCACAATGTTGCAATTGCAACGCTCGAGCAAACAGTTGGTAATAGATAATCAATTGAAATTAACGGAGAAAATGAAATGAGATTTAATATAAAATTCTTATCAATACTGCTGATAACTGCATTACTATTCTTTGGATGCGGCGAAAAGAAAAATGAAGAAACGAAAGAAGAGAAGAAAGAAGAAAAAGGTGAAATTGTTCTTTCTTCAAAAGCAATAAAAGAAACCGGAATTGAAACTATAACGGTGAAGAAAGAAGTGATAAGCGGAATTATTAAAGCGACGGCTAAACTAATTCCTAATCAAGATTATGAAGCGCAAGTCGGTTCTTTAGTTCAAGGCAGAGTTCACAAAGTATTTGTTAAGGAAGGTGATTTTGTAAAAGAAGGACAAGTGTTGATGCAGCTTGAAGGACTTGGAATTGGAGAGATCAAAGCATCTTACGTAAAAGCAAAAGCAAACCTGGAGTATTTTAAGAATGCATTTGAAAGACAGAAATCATTGCTCGAACAAAACATCGGTTCGCAAAAATCGTTTCAAGAAGCAAAAGCAGAATATGAAAAAGCTCAGGCGGAATCTATTGCCGAAAACAGAAAAATACATTCAATTGGTCTTAATCATGAAGACGTAGTTGTAGATTCTTTGCCGGAACATGTTGCTAGTTACCTGCCAATCAAATCTCCAATTAACGGAATTGTTACGGAAAGAAATGTTGTAATCGGTCAATTGGTTGAAGCGAATACAACAGCGTTCAAAATTATGAATACATCTATGTTATGGGCAGATGGACAGATCTATGAAAAAGATTTGACAAAACTGAACGGAAAACCGAAAATTGAATTTACAACTTCTGCTTATCCGAATGAAAGATTTAAGGGAGAAATAATTCTTGTCGGTCAAACTATTGATGAGCATTCACGAACAATTAAAGTAAGAGCGACACTTAACAATCCGGGCAACAGACTTAAACCGCAGATGTTTGGTGAAATGTTTATACCAATAAGCGGCAGCGTAAAAGGAATAGTTGTTCCGGGCGATGCCATTATTAAAGAAAACGGTAAAAGTTATCTGTTCACGGTTGCGAATGATTCGATATTCAAAAAGCAGCTTGTTGAAATCGGCGGCGAGCTTGGCGGTAAGGTTGAAATTAAAACTGGATTGAAAGAAGGAGATAAAATTGTATCTAAGGGTGTATTCTTCCTAAAATCAGAACTTCTCAAAGAAGCACTTGCAAAGGAGGAATAAATGATAGAAAGAATAATTCGTTTTTCGATAAAGCAAAAACTGCTTGTAATCTTTGCAATAATTTTACTAATAGCCGGCGGAATAGCAGCGCTCCGGATGCTGCCGATTGACGCCGTGCCGGATGTAACAAATATTCAAGTTCAGATTCTCACTTCATCGCCAACGCTTGCGCCGGTAGAGGTTGAGAGATACATAACATACCCCATTGAAGCGGCTATGAACGGTATTCCGGATGTTGAACAGATCCGTTCCGTCTCAAAGTTCGGTTTGTCTTTAGTTACAGTTGTATTTCATGAAAATGTGAATATTTATTTTGCCCGACAACTTGTGTTTGAACGGTTGCAAACGGCAGCAGAAAATATTCCGCCGGAACTTGGTAAACCGAAATTGGGACCCACAAGCACTGGCTTAGGCGAAATTTATCAGTATGTTATTAAACCGGATGGTAAAGCAAAAAATGATTCCACAACCTTGATGGAGATGAGAACTCTTCAAGATTGGATTGCCAAGCGGCAGCTTCTCACAGTTCCCGGTGTGAATGAAGTAAACAGCTTTGGCGGTTTTGAGAAACAATATCAAGTCTTGATTGATCCGCAAAAATTGTTGAACTACAACTTAACATTGAGAGAAGTCTTTCAATCTGTATCAGAAAATAATGCGAATGCCGGCGGAGCTTACATTGAACACGCTAACGAACAATATCTTGTTCGTGGTGCGGGATTAGTTCAAAGCATTGAAGACATTAAAAACATTATTGTAAAAACGCAAGAAAACGGAACGCCGATTTATGTTCATAATGTTGCTGACGTTGAATTAGGACCGGCAATTAGGCAAGGCGCTGTTACGATGAATGGCGAAGGAGAAGTTACTGCCGGCATTGCTATGATGCTGAAAGGTGAAAACAGCCGCGCAGTAGTTGATAGAGTTAAACAGAAAATAGAGACAGTGAAAAAAGCTTTACCGGATAGCGTAAAGCTCGAACCGTTTTATGATAGAACCGATTTAGTGAACAAAACAATTCATACAGTAGAAAAAAATCTACTTGAAGGAGGCGTGCTTGTAGTTTTAATTCTCGTTTTACTTCTCTTCAATTTAAGAGGCGGCTTTATAGTTGCATCCGTAATTCCCCTTGCAATGTTGTTTGCTGTAATTATGATGGTTGCAACGGGTGTATCTGGAAATTTGATGTCGCTCGGCGCTCTAGATTTCGGGCTGATAGTTGACGGCGCTGTTGTAATGGTCGAAAATGCAATTAGAAAACTGCACGAAAAGAAAAACGGAACGGGCAACACGGAAACTATTTTAGAATCGGCACTGGAGGTTGGAAGACCGGTTGTGTTTGCCGTTGGAATTATCATCATAGTTTATCTCCCGATAATGACGTTGACCGGAATAGAAGGGAAAATGTTTAAGCCAATGGCTTACACTGTAACTTATGCTTTAATTGGCGCGCTGTTGTTGAGTTTAACATATGTGCCGGTAATGTCTGCAATTATGTTTAAGAAAAAAGTGAAAGAGAAAGAAAGTCCGGTAATTACTTACGCAAAGAAATATTATGTTCCGCTTTTGAAAAGAATCTTGAATAAAAGATATGCCGTTGCCGGAATTGCAGCAGCTTTTGTAGCAATCAGCATTATCATCTTTCCTTTTCTGGGAAGTGAATTTATACCGCAGCTTGATGAAGGAGCGATTGCAATTCAAGTGTTACGGCTTCCAAGCGCTTCGCTCAATACTGCTATTCAAACATCAACAATGATTGAAAAAGAGATAATGAAATTTCCAGAAGTTGCTTATGTAGTTACTAAAACCGGACGCGCTGAAATTGGAACAGATCCTATGGGTGTTGAGATGAGCGATGTTTTAATAGAGCTAAAACCAAAAGATGAATGGAAAAGCGGAATGTCCAAAGATGAATTAGTTAAGGCAATGGATAAAGAGCTTTCTAAACTTCCCGGAATGGGTTTTAGTTTTTCACAACCGATTCAGTTAAGAGTTGCCGAATTGATCTCTGGCGTTCGTTCCGATATTGCAATTAAATTATTTGGCGAGGACTTGGAAGTTCTGAAAGAAAAAGCTGAAGATATAGCAAAGGTAGTTTCAAAAATTGAAGGCGCTGCTGACGTGAAAGTTGAGCAAGTAACCGGTCTTCCGCAGCTTCAAATAAAAATTGACCGCTCTAAGATTTCGAGATACGGAGTAAATGTAGCGGATATTAACCAGATAATAGAAACAGCTATTGGCGGAAAATCTACCGGCGAAGTGTTTGAAGGTGAAAAGAGATTTGACCTTGTTGTAAGATTCAAAGAAGAAGCGAGAAACAATGTTGATGTGATTAAGAATATTCTTGTTCCTACTCCAAACAGTTCGAGCATTCCTCTTAGCCAATTAGCTGATGTTTATATTGAAGAAGGCCCCGCACAAATAAGCCGCGAGCACAGCCAGCGGAGAATTGTTGTTGAAGCGAATGTAAGAGAAAGAGATATCGGAAGTTTTGTTGAAGAAGCGCAGTTGAAACTTGATGAAACAATAAAACTGCCAACCGGTTATTATTTAGAATGGGGTGGCACGTTTGAAAATTTACAAAGCGCACGAACAAGATTAGCAATTGTTGTTCCGCTCTCACTATTTTTAATTTTCATTCTCTTATTTATCTCATTCGGCTCTGTTAAAAATGCACTTCTGATTTATACAGGTATTCCGTTTGCAATTGTCGGCGGCGTGTTCTCTCTTCTCATTCGAGGAATGCACTTTAGCATTTCTGCCGGGGTTGGATTCATTGCGCTATTTGGAGTTGCCGTTTTAAATGGCGTGGTAATGGTATCATACATAAATCAATTACGTCAAGAAGGAAAAACTTTAGAGGATGCTGTTGTTCAAGGCGCAGAGACAAGATTACGTCCCGTGTTAATGACCGCACTAGTTGCAAGTCTTGGGTTTATTCCAATGGCACTGTCAACCAGCGCGGGTGCTGAAGTTCAGCGACCGCTTGCAACAGTAGTAATCGGTGGCATAATAACTTCAACAATATTAACACTCTTTGTTTTACCAACACTTTATAAATGGTTTGAAGGAAAAAAGGTGGAACCGGAGTTATGAAAAACATTAACATAAAATCAAAAATCACGTGTCATTACTGCGGTTTTGAAAGTGAAGAAGAGATGCCGCTTTATGTGTGTGTGCATTTCTATGAGTGCAAATCTTGTAAGAAAATATTAAAGCCAAAAGAAGGCGAATGCTGTGTATTTTGTTCTTATGGTAGTGTTAAATGTCCGCCAAAACAGATTGAAGAAAACAACTATAAACAAATTTAATAAGGAATAAGATGAAAGAGATAAAAGCAATAATACAGCCCTTTATGCTAACCAAAGTAGTAACAGCCCTTCATAAAATTGAAGGGCTTCCCGGTGTAACAATCTCGGAAATTAAAAGCTGCGGCAGATGCAAGACAAAAGAAGTAAAAGAAAAAATTGCAGATGGAATTATTGAATACACAGCTAAAGTAAAGATTGAAATTGTTGTTGAAGATAAGTTGGCAGAGAAAGTTGTTACTATAATCCAAGAAAATGCACACACCGGCAATCCGGGGGATGGAAAAATATTTATCTACTCGGTTGAAGACATTGTTCGGATAAGAACAAATGAAAGAGGTGAAGGAGCGATATAATTGAAACGAAAGATGAACTTATGAGAATATCAAAATTAATTTTTCCAGCAATGGTAGCAGTGGTCCTTGCAGTAATTTATTTCACATATTTTGTACCGACAAAGGAATTAGACTCATTCGACAAATTTACTCCGGGTAGTGAAATTAACCAGCGAGTAAATGCTGCCGTTGTCAAGTCGAAAGGATTTGAAAGAGATGCAAACGGCGGCATTGTTTCCTTTTATGCAACAGATAAAAATAATGTTGAATTAAAAATTACGTTTCACGAACCGGCTCCGGAGGAAATAGTTAATGCAGAAGTTGTTGAAATACTCGGGCACATGCACGGAAGTAACTTCACTGCGGCAAGTGTTTTTGTTCTAAAATGATTAAAAATAGATTGAAGCAATTATGAAAAAATATCAGCTAAAAAATATATACTGCGCTTTGGGTGCGGCGAACATAACACTTTTCTTTCTCATGCGTCTGTAGGAATTAGAAAATGAAATCAGTTAACAAAGATTTAGATGGTGATATACTTCTTCAACTTTTAGTAGATGTTAAAGCTAATGACACCAAAGCTATAGGTAAACTTTGTGATCACTTTCTTCCAAAGGTGTACCGTTTTATTTACTACCGTGTCAAGAAGATCGAAGATGCCGAAGACTTGACAAGTGAAGTATGCCTTAGGGTGCTTCAATCGATTCAGGAACAAAAAGGGTCATTTCACGCATGGATTTATCGTATCGCTTCTAACATGATTACGGACCACTATCGTCGCCGTGCGGTACGATCAACTGTTAAGTCGATAGGAGATTCAATTGAAGAAATAGATGATCATAGTAATACAGCGATTGAGTTGCTCGAACAGCAAGAACTACGGCAAAACTTAAGCCAACTGACAGAAGAACAACAACAAGTTATCGCATTGAAATTCGTTGAAGGATATGGAACCGATGAGATAGCAGATTTGCTTGGAAAGTCCACGGGGGCTGTTCGGGCAATTCAATTTAGAGCATTAACTACAATGCGAACTATGTTTAACGAAGAAGGACAGCGACGAAATGAAGGGAAAAATTAAATGGAACAAGACATTGAATTGATTTTAGATATTTGTATTGATGAAATGCACAAAGGAAAAAGTATTGAGGAATGCTTAGCAGAATATTCTCAATACGCCAGCCAACTAAAACCTTTGTTGCAACTTGTTGAGCACATTGAGGCTTTGCCTCAACCAGCGCCTTCACCCGAAGCGATATCATCAACTTTGATCAACATCGGTAAAGAAATTGCACAGCTTACTATAACTTCAGAAACACCCGTTGTGCGTGGGAAGAAACGAAAAACAATTTCTTTTTTCAATATTTTCCAGAAACCGAAGTTAATGTGGGCATTCAGCGCTGCTCTTTTATTTCTTGTTGTTCTTTTTAGCGCCGCAACGATTTCTGCAAACAGCGTTCCCGGCGATATCCTGTATCCTCTGAAGTTAGCAACGGAGAAAGTAAAGTTCCTGCTCACATTTGATTCAGAGAAGAAAGCAGAACTTCGGCTGACGTTCTCTGACAAGCGTCTGCAAGAAATGATCGCGGTCTTCCAGCAGTCCAATAGGCTTGATACGACATTGTTGAAGGCTATGCTTGATGAAGCAAAATTAGCTTTAGAGGGAAATGAAATACCAACTGATAAAGCGTCTATCTTTGCAGCCAAACTAAGTCACGTTAATGCTTATCAAAAAGATGTGCTGGAGAAAATTCGTCCTCGCGTTAATCCATCAAGCCGCCAAATTGTTGATGAGGCAATCAATATGTGCGATATGCGCAGCCGCTGGATGAGAAAAATGACGAACGAAGAGTATGATAGTTCCCCCGGAGAATCGGATTCGACTCCTTCAAAACAACTGCCCCATCAATCGAAGCAAAAGTCAAAGAAGTTACAATGGGGACCGGGGTGCGATTGGATGAGATGAAATCAACAGCATAACGCTTCTCTATGTAGTGCGTCTTTATGTGTGAGGATTATAATTTATAATCCATTTAACAAAATCACACAACAACATTAAGGAGAAAAATCATGTTTACCAAACACAAGAAACTTGCTCTAATTGTTCCGCTACTTGGAACAATCATGCTGCTTTCGTTATTCTCAAGTTCAGCCACAGCACAAGGTATGGGGCGCTGTATGAGCGGCTCTGATGCGTGGTGGTCGAATTCCAATGTCCCAGCTAAGTACCAGTTGTCCCCTGAACAAATAACTAAGATCAGAGAGATACGTTCTCAATATGATGACGAAATCATCCCTTTGCAAAGAGAACTTCGTTCACTGAGAATGGAAGCAAGAGGTTATGCTTCCCGTTCTGATGCTGAAATAGGAAAGATCAAATCGTACAGGAAAGATATTAACAATCTTGGTGACAAGATTGAAGATATACGCTTGGAAGCCAGAGCAGAGGTCAATAAGGTTCTCACCAAAGAACAACGAATATATTTTGGCGATAACTTTGGTTGGTGGGATATGGACGGTGGTATGATGAGCAATATGGGAAGTGACATGGGCATGCGCGATATGTGCCGATGATATCCGAATCCAACGAATAGTAATATGAGAATAACAATGAGAGGGCGGATAATATTGCTTCCTCCCTCTCAATATTCAGAAAGGAGATTAAGCGATGGAATCTTTTCTTTACACAATCAACTTAGCTGTTCACAATTTGCTTCTCGTAGCTTGTGCTGCGGCACCATTTTATCAACTCAGGATGGTTTACAAGAGAGCGAAATTTGGAAAGAAGATATATTACGAAATGGATAGTTTGATGGAAGAAATTCTGAGTCAGCAACCCCGCCTCTGTTTCTGGTTTATTATCGGTTTAATTGTTACAGGTTTTGCTTTCCCAATGATTTATTATGGCTTTCACGGTGAATTTCAACAGCGACCAGCATTGGTCTATTGGGCACTTTCCATGAAAACCTTTTTAGTTTTCGTAGGATTCGGGATTGTCAGTTATGGGATGTTTGTAATTGACAAACAGATACAAGAAATATTCAAAACGTTCAAGCAAGATGAGCAGCCACCTGCCGATGTTTTGGAGAAATTTTTTGCTCTTCGAACTAAAAGAAGAAAATTTTGCACCGTGTGTTTAGTTCTGGCTATTGCGATACTGGTCATAAGTCCAATACTCAGTTTTTATTGAAGAGGAGAAAAACGAACATGAAAAAAATCATTACATCGACAAGTCCAACCCGCCACCTTTTTATTTTTGTGGGGTTGCTTTTTGTGTACTCATACAATGCGAATGCCCAGTGCTCTTATTGGGGAATGGGAAGTCATGACATTGCGGGTTCTCACTCTTATATAAATCCAGCGACTGCGGCTTTACTCTCTTTGCAGCCGCTGCCAATAGCTGCGGGAAATTTTTATACCGGTGATTGGGGAAGAGGGACTTTATACTCTGCAGTAGAATTAGCACTATTTATTCCAGGAATGATTTTAGTGATTGACAATTCTGATTGGGGACACCGCCGCGATGATGTTTACTATAACACTTCCTACAGCAACACTAATTGGACAAAAGCAGAGCGGGATCGCTTTTATTATTTGCTGGCTGGTTACATTGTGGTAAAAATAATTAGTGCATTTGATGCCGGGTATTCTGCAGAGTGGCACAACACAAATTATGCTCTTAAATATGATGAACAGAGTAAGTCGCTCTCGCTCGCATTTAGATATTCGTTTTAACATTGGCTGGATTGGTATATTATTTAACAAACAATGTGAGGGCGGAGTAAACTAACTCTGCTCTCTAAACTTAATAGAAGGAGAAATTACAATGTGGAATTCAGGTTGTTCATGGGGGTGGGGTCCTGGATATTTTTTCGGGGGACCATTCGGTATGATAATCGGACTCATTTTCTGGGCAGTGATTATTTATGCCATATTCCGACTCATTACTAACTTAACAAATCGATCTGCGGAAGTAAGTAGAAAAAAAGAAACCGCTTTAGATATCCTCAAGCGAAGGTATGCAAAAGGTGAGATAGACAGCGATGAGTTCGATAGACGGAAAAAGGATTTGAATTCTTAAAATCTAAACGCGGTTTATATTGAATATAATCCAGAAGTAACCCGTTGTGTGAATTAGTTTGTAAACCGTTGAAACGGTTATGATTTAGTGCGTTTTTCATAATAACCCACGGATTAATCCGTGGGTTAAGAAAACAAACATACTCTTTCGAAACTGTTTCAACAGTTTTTCATAATCGATTTTTAACTCACACAACGGGTCTAGAAGTAATGGAATACAAAGATTTAGAGAATAAGAATTGCCAAAGTAGGTTTTAAATTAGAATAACATAGGAGAAATAAAAAATGGAACACAACAAATTATGGATTCTCAAAAATAGTTAATCTCGGTTATGATGAAGCAATTGAAAAAGTAACCGAAGAATTATACCCAAAGAGATTAACAATGTTCTAAATAATTTCTGATAATAATCACTAACGCCAGGGTAATCACCCAAAAAGAATGATAATTGTATTTACTTGACAAACAATTTTTTAATAAAACTATAAATGAGGTTAACATGAAACTGATCAAACTACTTTCTTTATTGCTGATATTAGACACTATCAGTATAACAGCACAACCATACCCAGGTGGAATGGGATTAATGTTTATGAACAATTATAAGGATACGACAGTCACTGGAAAGGCACTTGTTCAAGCGCTTAATACTGCTGAGAATATCTATTCTATAGATACAAATAACGACGGCAAAACAGAATTTCAGTTAAGTTTTGGTCCTACGTGGTATAAACCGATTGATTCGAAAGCAGAAAGGCCAAAGGACGGGGATAATGTAACTATCAAAGGTGCAGTTGTAAAAAATGCGATCAACGTAAATAGCATCTTAATTGTTTATGAGATCAACGGATTAAAATGGCGCGATCCGTTTAATCCCTTCTGGAATAATGTTGGTATACCTGGGCAAATGTTTAATAATTCCGGTGGATGTATGGGGTATGCATGGGGAGCTAATAATCTGCAAATTCAGAAAGTTTCTCTACAAGGCATTGCCGCTGTTGACGAAACATTTTTTATGACTCACTTTTATTTAGATGAGAATAAAGATGGGAAAATGGATTACTATCTAAACTTTGGTCCTATTTGGTATCAGCCAAAGAGTGGAGCTGTAAGACCGAAGAATGGAGAAAGCATATCGATTGTGGGGGGAAAAACCACAACAAGTAATGGAATACCAATGATTCTTGTGTATGAGATTAATGGAAAAGTATGGAGAGACACAAATTCATTCGGTAACTACTTTGGCGGAATGTGGGTAAATAGAAATAATGCATCAGGCGTAAAGATAAAAAATCCATTTGACGATGATGATTTTATTATGATGAATCCTGGTTGGAATACTGGAATGGGAATGGGTATGGGTATGATGTTCTCTGATTCCCTTTTCTATAGAATGCTTGAATTAAATCCCCAGAACATTCCAAACACGAGAGGCAATAATGCTTTTTGCGGTTTTGAAATTGGAATTTTTAATACTGGCGGAACAAATGGAATGTGGCAAAATGGAAATTGGGGCGGGCGCATGAATTTTGGTTCACTCTCAAAATTTCAGATTCATTATGATGATATGCAATTAAATGCATACGATATTGATGAAAATAATATCAAAGCTAAATACTGGGATAACGGAACAAATAATTGGACAACGATATCAAACGCAATGATAGATAGAGCTAATAAGACAGTCACATTCTCATCCAACATCGTAAGCAATTATGTGATATTAACGGGAGAAAAAATTACTACAGCAGTTGATAAAGAGCAAAATATAATACCAGATAACTATAGTTTGGAACAAAACTATCCAAATCCTTTTAATCCAGCAACAACTATAAGTTACACTTTACCAATAGCAGGAAATGTTACATTAAAAGTGTTCGATATTACTGGAAAGGAAGTAAGAATGCTAGATAACGGCTACAAAGCTGCGGGGAAATATTCGGTAACTTTCAATGCGTCAGATTTAGCAAGCGGGATGTATATTTATAAAATTCAAACCAGTAATTTTTCTGAAGTCAGAAAAATGCTGCTCATGAAATAATCTGAATTGATAATTAGTTTTTTAGAGACCGTTCAGTAATGAACGCTCTCTTTTTTATTTTTTAATTAAACAAACAAATAAATTTTCTGGGAATAATTTAAGAGACCTCTTTTATGAAAAATTGATGCGAAGGGAAAGTGAAAATTCCTCACTCCGATGCTTCGGCTACGCTCAGTATGCGGGATTCGGAATAACAAACTTCAGTCTTTCGATTTGATATCTCAAGCTTTTAAAACAAAAGTAAATTTGTCCTATGAAGAAGCAATTGGAAAAATAACCGAAGAACTGAAGAAGGAAGGATTTGGAGTCGTAAAAACAATAAAAAGGAGACATAAAATGGACCAAACAAATTATGGTTTCTCAAAAATAGTTAATCTCGGTTATGATGAAGCAATTGAAAAAGTAACCGAAGAATTAAAGAAAGAAGGATTTGGAGTACTGACGGAAATTGACGTTACAGCAACACTGAAGAAAAAACTCGATGTTGACTTCAAGCCGTATAAAATACTCGGCGCTTGCAATCCACCGTTTGCATATAAATCTTTGCAAGCAGAAGAACAAATAGGGCTGATGCTTCCTTGCAACGTAATTGTTTATGTGAATGATAAAGGCAAAACTATTGTTGCTGCAATAGATCCAATAGCTTCAATGCAGGCGGTAAAGAATGATAAGCTTGGTGAAGTAGCCGAAACAATACAAGGCAAATTAAAAAAAGTAATTGAAAGTTTATAAGAAATTCTAAATGCAATTTATTCTGCTTACTTCGTGATAGTTTGGAGTAAGTATTATTTATTATACTCTAAGAACTTAAGTAAAATGATTTCCTATGTTCAACAATATCAAATAATAAATTCAAAAGAAGGAGTAATACAATGTTATCCTTAAATAAAAAATGGTTTATTGGAACTGTAATAGTGATTGCAACTCTGTTTGTATCTTTAACTTTATTTGGGCAAGATCAAACGAAGAAAAATGATTCCATAAAACAAACAAATTATGGATTTTCAAAAGTAGTTAATCTTGGTTATGATGAAGCAATTGAAAAGGTGACCGAAGAATTAAAAAAAGAAGGATTCGGAGTACTGACGGAAATTGACGTTAAAGCAACACTGAAGAAAAAACTCGATGTTGACTTCAAGCCGTATAAAATACTCGGCGCTTGTAATCCACCGTTTGCATATAAAGCACTTCAAGCTGAAGAGCAAATTGGATTGATGCTTCCTTGCAACGTAATTGTTTATGTGAATGATGAAGGCAAAACTATTGTTGCTGCGATTAATCCAATTGCATCAATGCAAGCGGTAAAGAATGATAAGCTTGCTGAAATAGCCGCGACAATACAAGGTAAATTGAAGAAAGTGATCGATTCATTGTAAAAACTTATGATCTTCTGAAATATTCTACCAAAATGAAATAAAGAATATGCTTATGAAAAAATATCAACTAAAAAACATTGACTGTGCATCGTGCGCAGCGAAAATAGAAGACGGACTTTCGAAGATGGAAGGAGTGAAATCTTGCTCGGTGAATTTTGCAAGCTCTACACTGCTTATAGATACCGACAACATCGAATCTGTAAAAAAGAAAATCAAAGATATAGAGCCGGAAGTGGAGTTGATTGAGGAGGAAGATAAGAAAATACTTTCTTCCACAAGTAGAATTGACTTGTCGCTTTGGAAAGAGAATAAAACTGCAATCGTTAAGATAGTTTTAACAATGATATTTCTTGGGTCGGGGCTAATCTTTGAGAAACAGATCCATAACACTCCTTACCGTGTTCTAGAGCTAACAATCTTTTTAACTGCTTATTTATTGAGCGGATGGAAAGTTATAATTAGTGCTGTAAAAAATATTTTAAAAGGACAAGTCTTTAACGAACATTTTTTAATGACGATTGCGACACTCGGCGCATTTGCTATTGATGAAATGCCGGAAGCAGTAACGGTAATGTTGTTTTATGTTGTTGGAGAATTATTCCAGGATATTGCCGTCAACCGATCTCGTAAATCGATTAAAGCATTGTTAGAAATAAAACCGGATTACGCTAATCTAAAAAGCAATGGTGAAGTAAAACGAGTTTCACCGGAAAGCGTAAACGTCGGAGAGAATATTATTGTAAAAGCCGGAGAGAAAATTCCATTAGATGGAGAAATAATTGAAGGAAATTCTTTTGTAGATACATCTGCGTTAACCGGCGAAAGCGTTCCAAGAAAAGTTAAAGAAAAAGATATTGTTTTAGCAGGAATGATAAACCAATCAGGTTTGTTGACTATTAGAGTTACTAAATTGTTTAACGAATCATCTATTTCAAGAATACTAGAGCTCGTTGAAAATGCCATAACTAAAAAAGCTGAAACGGAAAAATTCATTACAACATTTGCAAAATACTATACTCCGGTTGTCGTTTTCGGCGCTCTGTTTTTGGCTGTATTACCTCCGCTTTTATTTACCGGACAAACATTTTCAGATTGGATTTATCGTGCATTGGTAGTGCTGGTAATTTCTTGTCCATGCGCTTTAGTGATTAGTATTCCGCTTGGCTACTTTGGCGGAATCGGAGGCGCTTCACGAAGAGGTATTTTAGTAAAAGGTTCCAACTACTTGGATGCTCTCACAAAAGTTAAGACAGTAGTCTTCGATAAAACCGGAACTCTGACCAAAGGAGAATTCAAAGTATCTGAAGTTGTTGTGAAAAACGGATTTGATAAAGAAGAATTATTAAGACTTGCTGCTTATGCTGAGTCTCATTCAAATCATCCTATCGCAAAATCTGTAATAGAAGCATACGGAAAACTTGTCCCTTCGGGAAGGATAGATCAAGGATCGATCAGCGATGTTCAGGAAATAAGCGGTAAAGGAATTAAGACAAAAGTAAACGGACAACAAATTATTGTCGGGAATGATAAACTTCTTCACTTAGAAAATATTCAGCACGATAAATGTGATGTTGTGGGAATCCATCCCTTCGGGAAAGGAACAGTAATTCATATTGCCGTTGATTCTGTTTATTCCGGATATATCATCATATCCGATACACTAAAAGATGATGCAATAGAAACAATTCGTTTGCTGAAAGAAAAAAATATTAATACTGTTATGCTAACCGGAGATAACAAAACGGCAGCTGAAACTTTTGCAAAAAAATTAGGAATTGATACTTATTATTATGAACTGCTGCCGGAAGATAAAGTGGATCATATTGAACAAATTATGCTGTCATCTCCTAAGGGAACTAAAGTTGCCTTTGTAGGAGATGGAATAAACGATGCGCCGGTTTTAGCCCGTGCGGATATTGGTATTGCTATGGGTGCTCTCGGTTCAGATGCCGCCGTTGAAACTGCGGACGTTGTTTTAATGACTGATTCACCTTTGCAAGTTGTAACCGCAATTGATGTAGCAAAGAAAACCCGAAAGATAGTTTGGCAAAATATAGCTTTTGCAATGGGAGTTAAATTATTCTTCATTCTTCTGGGCACGTTTGGAATTGCTACAATGTGGGAAGCTGTATTCGGCGATATGGGAGTAGCAATCATTGCAATACTTAATGCGATGAGAGTAATGAAATGAAGCGAAGCTAAAGTTTTATTGCGAAGCTGATCTTTCAAATGCATGAAAATTATTTTTCGTAAATTTATAAGTAGTCCTAAGCGCAAAGTCAACTTATTTATGAACAGGTTTCAAAGATATATTATACGCAAAAGTTTTGTTCGACTTGCTGTAGTCATATTTGGGTTAGCTATGGCGCTTCTCTTTACCGGATTAAGCAGAAGCGTTGATCAAACCGTTTCAAATCTACCAGATTTGGTCATCGGAACTATTGTATTTTTTTTGGTGGCCCAAGGATCATTTAAAATTATGAAACTGGCAAAATAGATATGGGTTTATAATCTATTATTATTTTCCAATACTTTTCAAAGGAAATTAAAATGAAACTTATATATATGATACTGATTATTTATTTAGGTGTGGTAGTTTTTATTTATGGTCAAACACAGCTAGCAATTCCCGATACCTTAAGCGGAACCCGCTTTAATCTCACAATCCAAAAAGGTTCGGTAAATTTCTATCCCGGATATGCAACAAATACAATCGGTGTTAACGGCAGTTTACTTGGTCCAACTTTGATTTTTCGTAAAGGCGATAACGTTAGCATGAATGTTGTGAATACTCTTACCGATACTACTACAATTCATTGGCATGGAATGCACGTTGCACCGCAGAATGACGGCGGACCTCATACGGTAATTTTGCCGGGAACAGTATGGCAGCCGCAATTCACTGTTATGGATAACGCTTCAACTTATTGGTATCACCCTCACCTGCATAAAAAAACCGCCGAACATGTTACGAAAGGAGTTGCCGGTTTTATTATCGTTAGAGATAATCAGGAAGCGGCACTAAAACTTCCGCGCAAATATGGCATTGACGATTTTCCTATTGTTGTTCAATCAAGAGCATTCGATGCTGCTAAACAATTTATTGTTCGTTCAGAATTAGATTCAGTCATTTTAGTTAACGGCACAAAAAATCCTTATCTCCAGGTTCCCGCGCAAGTTGTTCGTCTCCGTTTGCTTAACGGCTCTACAGAACGCACTTATAATTTTGGTCTTAAGGGAAATAAATCTTTCTACCAAATTGGCGGTGACGGCGGATTGTTGAACTCATCTTTGCAGCTTACAAGATTACGTTTAGCTCCCGGCGAGCGTGCTGAAATCTTGATTGATTTTATTTCAATGCTGGGACAGTCAACTTATTTAATGAGTTATTCTTCAGAGTTAACAAGTGGAATTATCGGCGCAAGTTCTGTTGGTATGGGTGGGGGCTTACCAGACTATTCGAACAACAAATTGAACGGTGCGGACTTTAACATTTTACGAATTGATGTCATCGCACCAACTTCAAATGCAATTACTTCTGTCCCATCGTCTTTAATTATCAATAATCCTTTCACTTCTTCATCAGCAAATGTTACCCGCGTGTTAACATTTACTTCCAGCGGTGGAATGATGAGCGCTGTGGGTCCATTCGTGATTAATGGAACTCCCTTTTCTATGGACAAGATTAATTATGGCATTCCTTTGAATAACACTGAAATTTGGGAATTGCGAAATCAAACACTAATTGCCCATCCTTTCCATATCCACGATGTTCAATTTTATTTGCTGGATAGAAATGGAAGACAAGTTCCATCCAATGAAAGGGGCCGTAAAGACGTTGTGCTTGTTGAACCGATGGGAACCGTAAGATTCATAACTAAGTTCGAAGACTTCTCGAACGCTGCTATTCCATACATGTATCATTGCCATCTGCTCACACATGAAGATGACGGAATGATGGGACAATTTCTTGTTACGAATTCTACAGATGTAAAAGAAGAGAATCCATCTTTGCCTAATAATTTTTCACTCGATCAAAATTACCCTAACCCATTCAATCCTGAAACTGTAATCGGTTACCGAATACCGGTCGCCAGTAATGTAACTCTAAAAGTATTCGACTTATTAGGGAAAAAAGTTACAACACTTGTTGATGAATTCAAACAACCCGGTTATTATCACTCTACATTTAACATTACTAACTCCGCACTCTCCTCTGGAGTTTATTTCTATCGCTTGCACATCGGGAATAATTCCGCAGCAAGGAAAATGACTTTGGCTAAGTGAGTATCATCCTATTTTCTTTGCATAAGATAACAAAGAGCAATTTACACTCACCCTCAGCATCTGAATTTGAGAGTTGAAGTGATTTTACTTCATTGAATACCACCAGTTTGCCAATATTGCATACGCCTTTGCCAGTCCTAAGAGGCTGGAATGAAGAACCTAAGTGAAGATGGCTCCAAGTTTGTCGGAGAGAAATAGTCTTAGGATACGCCCGGATTTTTAGTCCGGGCTTTTTTACTCATTAATTGCATTTCATTTGAACTTTCCAACCTTATTTTTAGTTATAGCTGCATAACCTTGAAAGTAATAATATGAATAAAGCAAATACTTATGTGGGTTTGGTTGAAAATACAAAATATGCGAATTTTGATACTGAAATAGTCCCTCACTTAAGTGCTTTGAAGAGTTTCGCTCTTAAAATGACTAATGATCCCGATGAATCTGAGGATCTGGTACAGGACACTTTGCTGAAAGCGTTCAGGTTCTTTGATAAATTTGAAAAAGGGACAAATGCCAAGGCATGGCTCTTTCAGATTATGAAGAATTCGTTCATTAACAATTATCGCAGGACAAATCGTGAGCCATACAAAGTTGATTACGATGATGTGCAAAATTTCTACGAAAATATTAAACCGGAAGATGTAAAAACACAGCATTACGAGAGTGATGCATTCAGTGACGTTCTGGATGATGAAATCGTTAACGCTCTTTCAATTTTACCTGATGATTTCCGTACGATAGTTTTTCTAAGCGACATTGAGGGTTATACTTACTATGAGATTGCTGAATTTATGGATTGCCGTATTGGTACCGTCAGATCAAGGCTTCACCGGGCTCGTAAAATGCTCTATTCCCTCTTATTCCAACATGCAAGTGAGAATGGATTCATTAATTCCGAGCGAGAGGCAATCAAACCGGACAGTTCAAACAAACTGCTCCAGGATTTAAGGATTAAATTGAATTCGGATTGGGAATTGGCTCATCCTTCAATGAAGCTTGTGGGCAAAATCAGCTGATTGTAACGTCGGGAAAAATGAAAACTATAAATTTTTATAGATAATCCTCATAATTTTCCTTATTTTTGGGCGGTGATTTTTATTAAAACATATCAAATATCTGCTCATTTAGTTATTTCCGGACTCTTTTTTAGAAACCCCCGAGTTATCAAATAGAGTTAGGGGAAATTCTTTTTAAAAAAGTGATGATTAAATTCATCGCTTTAGGAACTTTATTGTACAGATAAAGTAAAATTTACTGCAATTACGAAATGAAATTATTTTGAAATAATTAAGGAGAAGTAAAGATTTGAAGATAACGAAGCAGTTTACGAATCGTGAGAGTAAGTCTTTGGATCAGTACCTTCAGGAAATCGGGAAAGTAGATCTTCTAACACCGAATGAAGAAATTGATTTAGCCATCCGGATCAAGAAGGGAGATCAAATGGCTTTGGAAAAATTAACCAAAGCTAATTTAAGATTTGTTGTTAGCGTTGCAAAACAATATCAGAATCAGGGTCTTCCATTAGGAGATTTAATAAATGAAGGAAACCTTGGACTTATCAAAGCTGGAAGAAGATTTGATGAAACACGCGGATTTAAATTTATCTCCTATGCTGTGTGGTGGATACGTCAGTCGATAATGCAGGCAATTGCTGAACAATCAAGAATGGTCAGACTTCCTTTAAATCGTGTAGGCGCTTTAAATAAAATGGGAAAAGCTTTAAGCCAGCTCGAACAGGAATATGAAAGAAGACCAAGTCCCGAAGAGATTGCTACCCAGCTTGATATGGATGTATCGGATGTAACTTACGCGATGCAGATTGCAGGTCGCCATGTTTCTATGGATGCGCCATTTGCTCATAGTGAAGACAATAACAACAGTTTACTCGATGTTATGCCTAATGAAGATCAACCGGCTCCAGATTTTTCTTTGATGAAAGAATCATTAAAAGCAGAAATTGAACGATCTCTTTCCACTTTGACCGAACGGGAAGCTGAAGTTATTCGTCTTTACTTCGGACTCGGAAAGGAACATTCACTCACACTTGAAGAAATTGGTGAGAAATTAAATCTTACACGTGAGCGTGTACGCCAGATAAAGGAAAAAGCGTTAATACGATTGCGCCATTCCACTAGGAGTAAAAACCTCAAAGCCTATCTTGGGTAAAATTGAGTTCACAAAAGAGGCTGTCTCAAAAGTAATTTTTACCGATAAAAAGTTGTGTTTTTAAAACGAAATCAAATCTAACAATATCGATTTTGATGCTTATGAGACAGCCTCTTTTGTTTTAAACTGACTATTTTACACATGTAAACGAACGGTTTCCGGAGAAAATTATGAAGCATAGTTTAGTTGCTGCCCTTATTACACTAGTCTTTACTTCTGCTAAGGTTGATGCACAAACCGATATCATCGGCCACTGGGAGGGTAAATTAAAAATGCTCACTATGAATCTTGAGATCCAAATCAGAGTTGAGAAAACTAACAGAGCATTAAAAGGTTATATGAGTATCCCTTCCCAAAAATTAAAAGATTACCAGCTTCCCGTATTTACATTCAAAAAAAGCAAATTACACTTCGAACTGCCGAGCCAGGCTGGAATCGCAAATTTTGACGGCGAGTTGAAATCTGATTCGATAAAGGGGAAAATACTTCAGGCAGGAATTCAGGGATCATTCTACCTTGTAAAGGGAACCGGGGAAAAAACTGCAGTGGAAAAAGAAGTAAAACCTGATGAACCACTTCCCTATCTAGAAGAAGAAGTTGCATTCAAGAGCGGGAGAATTCTATTAGCAGGAACTTTAACGATTCCAAAAGAGGATAATAAATATCCCGCAGTGATTTTGTTAACCGGCAATGGTCCACAGAATCGTGATGAGGATATTTTTGGTTTTAAAGTATTCCAGAGAATAGCAGATTATTTAACGCGCAAGGGTTTTGCTGTATTGCGATACGATGACCGTGGTGTTGGAGGCTCAACCGGAAATTCAATGCAATCCACCACAGAAGATTTCGCAGAGGATGCAAAATCTGCCATCGAATTTTTAAAGAAACAGAAAAATATAGATATCAGGAAGATTGGATTCATCGGGCACAGCGAAGGTGCCACTATCGCCGCTATGGTCGCATCCGGCTCAGCAGACGTTGCGTTCATAGTTCTGATGTCTGGCTCTGGAGTAAGCGGGGCTGATGTTTTATTAGAACAACAAAAATTGATTTTGAAATCAAGCGGTGTGTCTGATAGCTTAATCGAACAGAACTTGGAATTGCAAAGAAAGATTAACTCCGAATTAATAAGTGACAAGGATTTGAACGACTTACGTAATGATATCCAGGCATTTGCTGAGAAAGACTTTGAAACTTTGAGCACAGAAATAAAGGCGTCAATTCAGGATAAAAAAACATACATAAATACAACCGTGCAGTCTCAGATTTTTATGTTCAACAATCCCTGGTTCAGATCCTTTGTTAAATACAATCCGGCATCAGCAATTAAAAAAGTAAAGGTTCCGGTGCTAATGACGTTTGGTGAACTTGATATGCAGGTGCCGACAGCTCAGAACAAACCTAAAATGGAAGAAGCACTCTCTCTGGGCGGTAATAAAAATTATAAGTCGGTAGTTTTTCCGAAAGCTAATCATCTTTACCAGGAAGCAAAAACCGGAAGTCCTGGTGAATACAATGAACTCAAAAAAGAATTTTTACCGGGATTTCTTGAAACGATTGAAGAATGGATAAGCCAAATCATTAAATAAAAGTGACATGGCCGGGAATTGACCAGTTAAATAATTCAATAGAAAGATTTTAATTATGACACTTGAAAAATACTTTTCCAAATTCAGAGATAATATAATCGGCATCAATCAGGAATTTGATTCACCATATGGAGTTCAAAAGATTATTTATGCTGACTGGATAGCAAGCGGCAGATTATACGCACCTATTGAAAGGATTATAACCGATACTTTCGGGCCATATGTTGGCAATACACATACCGAGACCAGCGTAACCGGAACAACAATGACACACGCATATCATCATGCTCACAAAATAATTAAAAATCATTGCAATGCAGGACCTGAAGATGTTATCATCACGGCCGGTGCCGGGATGACAACTGTTATAAATAAATTTCAGAGAATTTTGGGTATCAAATTTCAGGAAAGTTGTCAATTATGCATGCATATACCGAAAGAAGATAAACCAGTTGTTTTTGTAACTCATATGGAACACCACTCCAATCATACATCATGGCTGGAAACAATTGCAGATGTAATTGTTATTGAACCTGATGATCAGGGCCTTGTGAATTATGACAAATTACCCGAGCTACTTAACCAATATGAAAATAGGAAGATGAAGATTGGGGCGTTTACCGCATGCTCGAATGTTACTGGAATTCAGACTGATGTTTCAAAACTTGCAAGAATGATGCATGAACACAATGGGCTTTGTTTTATCGACTATGCTGCATCGGCACCTTATGTTAAAATCGATATGCACCCTGACGATCCATTAGCGAAATTGGATGCAATTTTCTTCTCACCTCATAAATTCCTCGGCGGACCCGGTTCATCTGGAGTTATTATTTTTAATAAAAGTCTATATCATAGAAGTGTGCCGGATCAACCGGGAGGCGGAACCGTGAGCTGGACAAATCCGTGGGGCGGTCACAGTTATATAGAGGATATTGAAGCGCGCGAAGATGGCGGTACACCTGGATTTTTACAAACTATCAAGACTGCTCTTTCAATTAAATTGAAAGAAGAAATGGGTGTTGAAAATATTTTAGCAAGAGAAGAAGAACTACTTCATAAGTTCATTGATCGGTTCCGGAAAATCAAAAAAATCCATCTCCTTGCAAGTACAAGTGAAGAAAGACTTGGAATTCTTTCCTTCTATATCGAAAATCTTCATTTCAATCTCATCGTCAAACTTTTAAATGATAAGTTCGGTATACAAGTCCGCGGAGGCTGTTCATGTGCAGGAACATATGGACATTACTTGATGCACGTAGATCCGACCCGATCAAAAAAAATTACCGATCTTATTGAAAAAGGTGATCTATCGGAAAAACCGGGTTGGGTTCGTTTTTCTCTTCATCCAACCATGACCGACGATGAATTGGAATTTTGCCTGAATGCAATTGAAGAAACGGTTATAAATGGAGATGAATGGGGTAAAGATTATATCTATTCACCATCAACAAACGAGTACGCCCATAAAACTGTTAACGATAATTCTACTAAGATTTCAGAGTGGTTCGATGTAGCCATTGAAAAAATGCCTTGACAGAGTGATAATTAATAGTATATCTTTGCACCCAAGATGAAAAACATGAAAATGACATATAACCTTACAACAAACCGTAATTGGTGGTGGAGTTTAAATAATCATTCAATCTCGGTGACTTGAAGTAACTAAATAGATTTTTAAATTAAACCCTTCTTAGTAATCACTGAGAAGGGTTTTTTGTTTTTAAAGGATTAATATGGAATACGACAAATTTTTTGAACTTGCAAAATCATTCAGTTTCGTTCCGGTTTACGAAAGAATTGCTGCGGATCTCCTTACTCCGGTACTGGCTTATCTAAAAATCAGAGAAGTTAATTCTACCTCTTTCCTTCTAGAATCTGTGGAGGGCATTGGAAGATTAGCACGCTATTCGTTCATCGGTGTGAATCCTTCAGAGATTATTTCCAATAAACGTTCTGAGCTGAAAATAATTGCGAATTCGAATGAAGAAACCAAAACCGAAAACCTTTTCAACTATCTTAAAGCTAAAATCGCTGGATTTAATTATCCACACCTCGAAGAACTTCCCTACTTCACAGGTGGACTAGTTGGTTATCTCGGGTTCGAAAATATTTCACTCATCGAGGATGTGATTAAATTCGAGGAAGAATCAATTCCAATTGCACCTGATTCGATTCTTGGATTTTATAAAACCATTATAGTCTTCGATCATTTCAAACATCAGATCATTTTGATAACCAATGTTGATGTTTCTGATAAAATAAATGTTCAGAGTAAATACTATGATGCGAAAATGATAATTAAATATCTCCGCACATTGCTTTCCAAAACTGTTGAGCACAAATCCGATTTTAAAGCATATCCTAAAGAACTCAGCATCGATGAAGAGGACGATTTTTGCATACTTGTTGAGAAGAGCAAACGGAATATTTACGATGGAGATGTTTTTCAGATTGTGCTCTCAAGAAGGTTCGAAGCAGATTTTGTAGGTGATACATTCAATGTCTATCGCGCACTCAGAATGATTAATCCGTCACCTTATATGTATTTCATGGAATTCGAAAATGATTTTAAGGTGATTGGCACTTCCCCTGAAGATCTTCTTAAGGTCAAAAACGGAAAAGCTGAAATTCTTCCGATAGCCGGAACAAGACGCCGAGGAAAATCCGATGAAGAAGATGTAAGATTGGAAAATGATTTGATGAATGATCCAAAAGAAATTGCAGAGCATGTAATGTTAGTTGATTTGGCGCGTAACGATCTCGGCAGGGTTTGTCAATATGGCACCGTAAAACTATCGGAAGAAATGAAAATCAACCGCTTCTCCCATGTTATGCATATAGTTTCGCGTGTGGAAGGAATGTTAAGCAAAGAAAACGACTGCATCGACGCTCTAAAGGCTTCATTCCCTGCCGGTACAGTTACCGGCGCACCAAAAATTAAAGCCATTCAATTAATAAATGAGTATGAGAAACTCAACCGTGGTATTTATGCCGGTGCCGTTGGATATATTGATCTGAGCGGAAACCTGGATTTATGTATTGCTATCCGGACACTGTTTGCAAAAGGAGATAAAATTTACTGGCAAGCAGGAGCCGGCATCGTTGCCGACAGTAAACCTGAACTTGAATTCAAAGAGATTAAAAATAAATCGGCTGTATTATTAAGTGCATTGAAAATAGCAGAGGTGATTGATGAAAATCTTGATAATTGATAATTACGATTCATTCACATTCAATCTTGTCCAGTTAATCGGAAGTTATGTTGATGAGATCATTGTCAAACGAAATGATAAAATTTTTCTCGATGAGATCATCGACATGAGTCCTGATAAGATAGTTATTTCACCAGGACCCGGTAATCCTGCCAATTCCGGAATTTCTCTTGATGTAATTAAAACTCTTGGCATCAATACGCCGATTCTTGGAGTCTGTCTTGGTCATCAGGGAATCGGATATTGCTTTGGCGGAAATATTATTCATGCACCTTATCTGATGCATGGTAAAGTTTCCAATATCCTCCACGACGGGAAGACTATCTATAACAATATTGATCAGAGATTTACGGCGGGAAGATACCATTCACTTGTGATAGAAACAGAATCGATGCCGGATGTTTTAGAGATAACATCTCAAACCGAAGATGGAATCGTTATGGGAGTTCGACATAAAACCTACCCTATCGAAGGAATCCAATTTCATCCGGAATCAATCCTTACAAAAGTCGGAGATCAAATAATTAGAAATTGGATAGTACAATGAAAGAGTCCCTTGAAAAAGTAATTGAAGGTAAAAACCTATCATTCGATGAGGCATATGAAGTTATGTACTCAATCATGAGCGGTAGCGAGAACAATTCAAAGATCGCTTCCCTACTGACTGCTTTGAAGATTAAACATGAGACCGCTGAGGAAGTGGCCGGTTTTGTAAGAGCAATGCGTGAGAAAGTTGTAAAGATAAAATGCGATGACGAAAATGTTATTGATGTATGCGGCACCGGCGGAGATGGTTCTGGTACATTTAATATTTCGACTGCTGTTGGTTTTGTAGCCGCAGGCGCTGGAGTAAAAGTAGCCAAGCATGGCAATAGATCGATCTCCAGTAAAAGCGGCAGTTCGGATGTTCTTCATGAACTCGGTGTTGATGTTCAGCTATCGCCTGAGCTTTCCGAGAAAGCATTGAATGAAATAGGAATAGCATTTTTGTTTGCGCCTATTTACCATCCGGCAATGAAACATGTTGCTTCTATCAGGAAGGAACTTGAATTCAGATCAATATTTAATATTCTCGGGCCACTTACAAATCCTGCAGATACAAAGAGGCAGCTGATTGGGACTTTCAATAATTCGACCTCGAAATTGATGTCGGATGCAGTTAAATATCTCAATATGAAAAAGGTCTGTTTCATCTGTACAAATAATTCTTACGATGAAATAAGCTTGTCACACACAACAAACGTCATAGAGACAATGAGCAACAACGGAATGTACTTTTACCAGCTCACCAATGAATCGTTTGGTTTCCCGAATGTCGATTTAAGAGATATTCAAGGAAGTTCCGCCAAAGAGAGTGCTGAGATCATTTACAAAATATTTTCCGGCAAAGAGAAAACTCCCGGATATTATGTTGTAGCCGCCAATGCCGCACTGGCTCTAAAAGCAGCCGGCGTTTCCGATGATTTGAAAGATTGCATTCTGATAGCCGAAGAATCTATTCAATCCGGTAATACTTTTAAAAAACTGAATGAGCTTAAAGAATTCGGAGACAAACATAAATGAGCATCCTGCATGATATACTGAAAGTCAAACGAGATGAAGTAGACAGATTGAGATCGGAATTTTCCTTGAACTCGTTTAACGACAGTGAATTTTTTGATCTGCCTGTCCGCAGTTTGAAAAATGTTCTCATGCACAAGGATCGTCTCGGCATTATCGCTGAAATAAAGAAAGCAAGTCCATCAAAGGGTTTACTGAAAAAGGATTTTGATTATATCAGAATCGCAAATATTTATATGGAGAATGGGATTGATGCAATTTCAGTCTTAACAGATAAAAACTTTTTCCAGGGGAGTATCAGCTATTTGAAAGAGATTGCACAATTCAAAACTGTTCCCCTGCTCCGCAAGGATTTTATTATTGATGAGTATCAGATATTCGAAGCGAAGGCAAATGGTGCAGATGCTGTTTTACTTATTGCCGAAGCGCTCACAAAAAATCAGATTTGCGAATTGACTGGCGCAGCAAACGAATGTGGAATGGAAGTTTTACTTGAGGTTCATTCTAATTCACAAATTAGCAAAATTGATTTCTCACAAAACAATTTTATTGGAATCAATAACCGCAATCTTGAAACCTTCGAAGTCAGTTTGGCTGCCAGCTTTGAATTGGCTGAGTTAATTCCTGATGAAGTGATGCTGGTTTCAGAGAGCGGAATAAACACAGCATTAAATGTAAAAGATATCCTTCGAACTAGAATTAAAGCTCTTCTTGTGGGAGAGCATTTTATGCGTTCTGAAAACATTGAGACAACTATTCATGAATTTAAAGAATGGTGCAGATATGAGAGTTAAGATTTGCGGTATTACTAATGTTGAGGATGCACTATTGTGCTGCAGCCTCGGCGCCGACGCATTAGGATTTATCTTCTACGAGAAGAGTAAAAGAAATATTAGTTACTCAAAAGCAGAAGAGATAATTCAGCAGCTTCCTTCCTTCATCGTAAAAGTAGGAGTCTTTATTGAGCGGGTTAAAGATGAGATCAATGATATTTCACAAAAAATAGGATTGAATGCCGTACAACTCTATGGTGATGGAACACAGCCCATGAATAGTGGAATAAATCTGCCCGTTATTCAATGCGTTCGTGTAAAAAATGATTTTGATTTTTCAACGATAAGTAAAATCACAAACTGCTCAATTCTGCTCGATACATATTCTGATATTGCTCTCGGAGGCACCGGTGAATCGTTCGATTGGCAGATAATTCCAATCGAACTGAGAGATAATATAATTTTAGCCGGAGGTATTTCAGCGGATAATATCGAATACATTTTTATGAATATCAATCCGGCTGGTGTTGATCTATCCTCTTCTGTCGAGTCGACTCCCGGAAAGAAAGATGAGGTCAAACTGAAAGATTTTTTCGATAAGATTAATAAACTGAACTTGAGTAAAAATGAATAACTATAATTTTCCTGACAGCAAAGGTAAGTTCGGGCAATACGGCGGAAGATTCGTTCCCGAAATTTTGATCTCCGCTTTAAACGAACTTGAATCAACTTATATGAAATTGAAGAACGATCCGTTATTTGTATCTGAATATGATCGGCTTCAAAAAGAATATAATGGCCGCCCGACTCCTTTAACATTTGCCGAAAGAATGACCGGGTATTATAAAGGCGCTAAAATATATTTAAAGCGGGAAGATTTGTGTCACACCGGTGCGCATAAATTGAATAATGCAATCGGACAAATTTTAATTGCAAAAAGACTAGGCAAGAAGAGAATCATCGCGGAGACAGGTGCAGGACAGCATGGAGTTGCTACTGCCACAGTCTGCGCAAAGTTCGGGTTGCAATGTATTGTTTATATGGGAGAAACAGACATTGAGCGGCAGAAACCGAATGTCTTCAGAATGCAGCTGCTCGGTGCTGAAGTGCGCCCTGTTTCATCCGGCAGTAAAACACTTAAGGATGCTACCAACGAAGCCATCAAAGATTGGGTTTCCAATGTTGAAGATACTCATTACATCATCGGTTCGGTTGTTGGTCCGCATCCCTATCCAATGATTGTCCGCGATTTTCAATCAATCATTGGTATCGAGACAAAAGAACAAATCCTTAAGGCAGAGAATGAATTACCGGATCATATCGTTGCGTGTGTTGGAGGAGGATCAAACGCCATCGGAATATTTTATCCCTTCATTAATGATGAAAATGTTTCACTCATCGGTGTTGAAGCTGCGGGACTTGGAATTAATTCGGGTAAACATTGCGCAACACTCACATTAGGCGAGCCGGGAATATTTCAGGGAATGAATACTTATCTCCTTCAGGATGAGAACGGACAGGTATCCGAAGTCCATTCAATTTCTGCCGGCCTGGATTATCCTGCTGTCGGTCCCGAACATTCTCTTCTGAAAGATATTGAACGTGTAAAATATTTTTCAATTACAGACGAAGAAGCTCTCAGAGGAATTCATACGCTGACACGGCTTGAGGGAATTCTACCAGCTCTTGAAAGCGCACATGCAGTTGCCTATCTGGAAAAATTTATCGGGACAACTTCTCAAGATGAAATTGTAGTAGTAAACATCAGCGGCAGAGGCGATAAAGATCTGTCAACCATCATCAATCACTCTGAGAAGTTGACTTAATTATAGGAGTAATCAGATGTCTTACATCTCAAAATACATCCATGAACTTAATTTGAAGAACTGGAAAGCGTTGTCAATCTTTTTAACGGCAGGCTTCCCCGATAAAAATCATTTTATTGATCTCGCTAAAAAAGTATTGGATGCAGGTGCCGATATGATAGAACTAGGAATTCCGTTCAGTGATCCTTTGGCTGACGGTCCGGTTATCCAGGCATCATCAAAAATTGCACTCGACAACGGTGTGAATCTTAAAGATGTGTTTGCATATTCTGAAGCTATCAATGCATATAGTCAAAAACCAATCATTCTTATGGGGTATGCTAATCCAATCAGAAAATATGGAATTGATAATTTCTTTAAAGATGCTGTTAACTCCGGAGTAAAAGGATTGATTGTGCCGGATGTTCCGCTGGAAGAATATGAATCATTTTTCAATGGATCAGAATTAAAATCAGATCAGATTCAATATTTCAGATCGCAATTAGATGTAGTATTATTAACTACACCTACTTCATCGGATGAGAGGGTCACGGCTATTGATTCACGAAGCAGAGGATTCGTCTACTGTGTTAGTGTAGCAGGAACCACTGGAGTGAATAATAGTTTCAGTATCAACACTGAGGATAATTTGAGAAGGACTTATTCCCTTCTTAATAAAAATAAGATGCTGATCGGTTTTGGAATTTCTGAACCGGAAGATATTGCAAACTTCTCTCCATATTGTGATGGAGTTATTGTCGGCAGCAGAATTATCAAATCTTTACTTGATGGCGACAAACTGGGTGATACACTGAAGATAATCTCCGGTTTAAGTGCTGCTTGCGACTGCGTTAAAAGCTATTAATTAAACAGATCTGCTAATTTACCTATTGCTTCTCCGGTAACACGAAAGACAGTCCATTCATCCATAGGATGTGCTCCAAGTTTTTTGTAGAAATTAATTGCAGGTTCATTCCAATCAAGCACACTCCATTCAATTCTTCCGCAATCTCTTTCAATTGCAAGTTTACCAAGATAAGTCAGAAGAAGTTTACCTATTCCCTCTCCGCGTAATTCCGGCTTTACAAAAAGATCCTCAAGATAGATCCCCGGTTTACCAAGAAACGTTGAGAAATTGTGAAAGAAGAGGGCGAATCCAGCGGGTTCATTTTTGAAATCGGCCAGTAGGACTTCTGCAGTTCTTCTCTTCCCGAATAGATTTTCTTTTAGAAGATTCTCTGTTGCAACAACTTCGTGTGACAGTTTTTCATATTCGGCAATTCCTTTAATTAAACTGAGTATCAAAGGCACATCGGCTTCAGTTGCAAATCGAAGAACTATATCCGGATTTTTTGTTTTTATCAGATTATCCATTTCAGATTTGTATCCTTAAAGCTATAGTTCATAAATGATTCTCCTTGCTGAACGCACATAGGCGTCAACTTAACGATGAATTTTTATTAACAACTCCGGCATTCATGCTGGAGAATACAAACTCACTCAAAATTCTGGACTTTAGTCCAAAACAGAGTAACAATTTGGGCTAAAGCCCTTGGTTTTTGTGCTCTTGTTTTTTCCCCCGACTTAAAAAGTCGGGGTTATAGCAATAAACTTCTACTAAGTTGACGCTAATGTGCTGAATGCAGCAGGGTATTTACCCTAAAAGATTAATGATAAGTAAAATAACTACTTTATTTCAATATCCCATTGATCAAGTAGTGCAACGACATCAGGCAAAGAGAATTTCGCTTTTCTGATATTATTTTTGGTCGGGTCGATACGGTAATTCTTCGCGTCAGTTAAATCTGCCGACGATAAATTTGTGTTCGCGAAAGTTGTATTAAGCAGATCGGTATCAATTAGACTGGCTTTCGAAAGATTAGTTTTTTCAAAATCCGTGTTACGGGCTTCGCATGAGATTATTTGAGTGGAGCGAAGATCCATTGCCGTGAATATTGAATCATTCATTTTGCACTTGATAAAGTCTATCTGTACCGGCTGGCAAATCTTTGTCCAGTCAATACCGATCAATTTGCAGTTCTCGAATTTCACATTAAGGAAAGAACTGTTTATAACTTTCGAGATACTCAAATCGCTGTTCTTAAAAAAACATTTTTCAAACCGGCATGAATTGAACGAAGCGTTAATCAGAACAATACTATTGAACACGCAATTATAAAACTCGATATTACTGAGTTGTGCATTTCGCAATGAGAATTTTTCAAAGACTGTCTCTTCATAATAGCTTTGCACAAACTGGAATTGTTCAGATTGCTCTTCCGGGGAAAGGTTTGGTTCATTCACTTAATAAACTCGAACATATAATTGTTGTTTTAAAATGATTGATTAATTCTGCCTGCTGGTTTGAGAGTCAAAAGAAACGCAAACGCATATCGGAATAAGAGATTAGTACAAGGGTATTTTTTTTACTATAAGGTCCATCCCGTTTGAAATTGCATTATCCAATGGCGGAAATAATTCCGCAGCACTGCTATACATATAACCCTCTTCCCCCACAACCTCTGCTTTCCAAAGAACCCGGCCATCCTTCAATGAGATTAAATAATAAGCGAAATTACACGAAATTATTCGTCTTTTTCCAAATTGGTAACCTGTTATGATATTTCCATTTTTCTTTTTACAGCTATCAATAATCCCAATGAGCATTGCGTCAGTTGAATCACTGAGTACGTCATACCCAAGTTCCGAGTTAGAAAATCTTTTTAGGTCTAATCGCCTTTTCTTCTCAATTGAATAAATTACTTTGGATATGGCCGATGAATCATTCGAAATGGCGGTATCGATATCTGAAACTACAAATTTTATCGCCGGATGTTCCTTCTCTAACAAATTAATAAAATGATTCGTCGAATAGAATGTTCCGTTATCAGTAGTATCATCGGGTACCATTGGAAGAAGCGATACCGATCTGATTTTATACGATTCTATCTTCGGAGATTGATAGATTGATATAATTTCATTCCAGGGCCAGACAAAGTTTCGAGAAGCTTCATTGCAGGCAGTACTAAAAGGAAAAATTAAGAGAGCAACCGGAGTTAATAAGATAAACTTTATGCTGCGCATTTATGCCCTCCCGCAAGCAATTATTAAAATAGTTCCAATTGCAATAAAAACTTGCACTATTTTCTCAATTATGTCAACACCAAAATTGGACAATATTTCTGTATAATCTTTGTAATGATTACATTCTAAAATGATTTTGATTAGATGATAATATTTTAGATATACTGAGGAAATACTTAGACAGCCAGAACAGATTGCTCAAGACCCATAGTCATTTTTTCAATGTCTTTATTGATGCGATGTTCATCACCCCAGTCGCTCCAATAAACATCATTGACTTCCAAAACGTTAAGATGATTCGGTATTATTTCTAAAACGTATTTGGAAAAATTTACAGATGGCAGATATTTATAAAAACGCTTGACCATTGTCTCTTCGATTGTTGAACCGAACTTGTTCCGTATTGGCTGAAACGCACCAAAAAGCTCCGGGATACACCGGCTTATATATTTTATGAAGGCAGAACATTTTCCAACCATTACAAATGTATTTATCAAACATCCCCTGTTAATGAGTTCCGTTGTTAAATTACTGTCAGGTTTTTCAATGAACTTTTTTACATTAAATATTTTTGATTCCCCATCACTGAATAATTCTCTTGTCGGTTCAATCCAGCCATAACCAGATTCGTTTTTCTTTGTGCGTATCCCCAGCAGTACAATTGATTTTGGATTTTCATCTACAAATTGTTTAGCCTTCTCAACATGCTGTATGAATCTTTTTTCTTCAATAATAAAATGATCGGAAGGAAATATTGCAACGGTTGCATCGGGATTAATATAATCAACCTTTAGAAGCGGGTAGAGAATTCCGGCGCTCGTATCACGTAAACAGGGTTGTTCCAGAATTGTTACTTGCGGATTTTTTTTTAATTCATACTGTACATATTCACGATGATCGACGCTTACCACTGCAAATAAGAGACTGGGAGGAATTAACATGGCCGCACGGTCCACAGTGTGTTGAAACATGGAACGTGTGCCTATAAAAGTGCAATATTGCTTGGGCCGATGATAACCGTAGACATTTGTTACAAATCTCTGCAGTCTGATTCCCTCGCCCCCGGCAAGAATTATCCCCATTAAATTTTTACTATTCTTCTGCACAATTAGCCGAATTTATTGAGTTTACATCGAATTAACTTCAGGATGACTGCAAACGGCAATGAGGCATAAAATAACTGCCTTAGTACTAATCAATATATCAAACTACAGTTCGTTCAGAATCTTCACCCAGGAAAAGATGCCCGGCTGGTAGCATCGTTTACTGAGTAATCATATTTCAATTTTGTCTTTCATAAAAATTGTATCAGACAAATTTATTATCGGAAGAACCAATAAAAAGTTTAATTCAGATTCGAATATTTTTTTAAAGGCTACAGGATTATTTCGATGAGTGAATGGGCAAAGGTCTTGGATTAAAGCTGAGAAGCCGGTTTTTGTCGTTTTTAGAGGAGAAATAAATCAAAATCGGTTTTAATAACGAAAACGAATCAGTCGTTATTTATTCTTCGATGGGTGTCGTTCTACAAGTTTAGAGGTTACTTCATCAAATTCAATTTCCTGCTCGGCTAACATTACCAGAAGATGGTATATCAGATCTGAAGTTTCATTGATGATTTCATTTTTATCCCGGTTCTTTGCCGCAATAACAGTCTCTACTGCCTCTTCCCCCACTTTCTGTATAATTCTATCGGCACCCTGCTGAAACAGTTTTGTTGTATAAGAATTCTCAGGTAGTTGAACCTTTCTCTCTTTAATCAATTCACTCAATTGATTAAGAAAATCAATCTTCTTCTTTTCAATTCCAAAACATGAATAGCTTCCAAGATGACATGTAGGCCCAACTGGATTTGCATATACAAGAAGTGAATCGTTATCGCAATCCTTCATCATCTTCACAAGATTCAAATAATTGCCGGATGTTTCCCCCTTTGTCCACAAACTATTCCTGGTTCTGCTGAAGAATGTAACAAGTTTTGTCTCAACAGTTTTAGCAAATGCTTCTTTGTTCATAAATCCGAGCATCAAAACCTGATTGGTTTGCGCGTCACAAACAATCGCGGGGATCAATCCGCCAAGTTTTTCAAAATTCAGTTCATCTTTATTTATCATAATCGTACATCCATTCCTTTTGAGTGTAAATATTGTTTCAAATCTTTTATAGACAATTCTTCATCATGGAAAAGACTAGCAGCCAGACATGCATCAACGCCGATATTGAAAGCATCGAGAAAATGTTTACTTTCCCCTGCACCACCGGAGACAATCACCGGTATGGTAACATTTTGAAGAACTTGTTCGAGAAATTCCAGATCATAACCTTTTTTAGTGCCGTCATGGTCCATAGATGTAAGCAGAATTTCCCCCGCTCCTAACTCCGCAACTTTTTTACACCATGCTAAACCTTCAAAATCAGTTTCCTCTTTTCCCCCATTAATAAATATTTTTTTAATTGATCCGACTCTTTTCACATCAACAGCCGCGACTACTGCCTGGCTTCCAAATCGTTTGGCAGCTTCTGATATCAGAGAAGGATTATTCACGATTGATGTGTTAAGAGATACCTTGTCAGCCCCGGCTCGTAATAATGATTCGATATCAGATAATTCGGAAATACCTCCGCCAACAGTAAATGGAATTCTTATAACTTTTGCGACTTCTTTGACCAGTTCGAGCAGAGTCTTTCTTTTTTCTATTGAAGCGGTGATGTCAAGAAATACAAGTTCATCGGCGCTCTCCTCATAATATCTTTGAGCCAGTTCAACTGCTGAACCCGCATGACGAAGTTCAACAAAATTGACACCTTTGACAACCTGCCCGTTTAAAACGTCTAGACACGGAATAATTCTTTTACTTACCAAACTTTGCCAGCTCCCTTAAATCAATTTTGTTTTCGTAGATTGCCTTGCCCACTACAACAGCATCACAATTCATTTCAGTAAGACCATCAAAATCGCTCATTCCCTTGATACCGCCGGAAGCAATTATGAATATCTCTGGAAATGCCTCTTTCAACCCTCTATAAAGCCTCAGGTTCGGACCTTCCAGCATACCGTCCTTATCGATGTCGGTGATGAGGAAATTATTTAATCCGTATCCAATACATTGGTTGATATAGGCACTTATTTCAAGACTGGTATTCTCTTTCCATCCCCGTTCAACAACTTCACCCTTTTGAGTGTCGGCAGCTATTATGATTTTATCTAGTGGAATAGTTTGAAGCACTTTTTCGAACTCAGCTTTATTTACAAATGGAAGTGATCCGATAATAACTTTATTCACGCCAAGTGAGAAGAGATGTAGAATATCTTCAGTGCTTCTGATTCCTCCACCGAACTGGATTTTCAATTTTGTATTCTGTTTTATCTCTTCAAGTTTTTTGAATGTTGAGATCTCTCCGTCTTTCGCACCGGATAAATCAACAATATGAATCCATTCAAAACCAAATTCATCATAGATTTTGATCTGATCCAACGGATTTTCGAAATAACTTTTTGCCGTGGCGAAATCCCCTTTTTGAAGCCGGACAGCTTTTCCGTCAAGTATGTCTATTGCTGGTATAATTAACATAATTCCACAAAGTTTTTAATTAATTGAATTCCGGCTTGACCGGATTTTTCCGGATGAAACTGCACTCCGTAGTAATTCTCCTTCTCCATCGAGGCTGTAAAATCAACTCCATAATTACAGATTGAGGTTGTCTGTTCATTAACAGGTACATAATATGAATTTGCAAAATAGAAATGCTCTCCGTCTATAATTCCAGCGAATAGTTTTGAAAACTTTGAATGATTCACCCGGTTCCATCCCATATGCGGGACTTTCACTTTTGTATTATCAAACTTGTCTGTATCGACCGGGAATATGCAAAGACCCATCACGTTTCCCTCTTTCGATTTTTCACACATAAGCTGCATGCCAAGGCAAATTCCGAGAATCGGTTTTTTATTTACCCGAAGCATGGTGAACAGATTGGTCATGTGAAGTCTTTTTATGGCGAACGATGCTTCACCTACACCGGGAAATATTATTTTCGATGCACTCACTAAATCACCTTCTCGATTCGTAATTACATATTCACATTTCAGTTCATCAAGAACATTTGCAACTGATGCAGTATTCCCAGCGCCATAATCTATCAGTGCAATCATATCAATCCTTTTGTTGAAGGTAAACTACCCATATTTCTGGAATCAAATTTAAAAGCATTGTTCAATGCCCTCGCGAACGCTTTAAATATTGCTTCTGCTTTATGATGATCGTTCTCTCCCTGCGCTTTTATATGAATATTCGCACGTAGACCGATTGACAATCCTCTGAAAAACTCTTTGAATAATTCAGTCGGAAATTCACCAACCTTGTCACGCTTAAATTTACAGTCAAATGATAAGTAAGAACGCCCGCCAAGATCAATAGCACATTGTGCAAGGGCATCATCCATCGGCAACATGAAACCAAACCGTTCAATGCCTTTGCGGTCTCCAAGCGCTATGCTTAGAGCCTCACCCAAAGCTATTCCCACATCCTCTACGCTATGATGCTCATCTATGTACAAATCACCTCTAACTTTAATTTCCAAATATATATTCGAATGTTTTGCCAATTGTTCAAGCATATGATCGAAAAAACCGATTCCGGTTTTAATCCTGGATTTACCTGGAAGATCCAGATCTAATTTTATCTTGATATCTGTTTCGTTCGTTTTTCTGTTATGAACCGCTTTACGTAATATTTTAGCATCATTCTTTTTCATAGTATAATCCGTAATTCACTTAAAAATTTTTCATTTTGCTCACGGTTTCCAACCGAGACTCTCAAACAATTTTTTACCTGATTACTCCGATCGCGTATTATTATTCCTTTTTCAGTCAACCTACGGTAAACGGTAAAAGGTTCGTCGCATTCAAATAGGATGAAATTACTTTCCGACGGATATATTTTTTTAATTCCGGTAATTTTTCTCAACTCACCAGCGAGAAATTCTCTTTCCTCTTTTATCTGTTTCACAAATTTATCCTTTTGCGCGGAATTTTTTATCGCTTTTATTACAACTTCCGATGTTAATTTATTGATGTTGTACGGTGATTTGATTTTATATAGCAAATTCACGATCTGTGCTGAGGCCACACAGTAACCGCATCGAACTCCGGCAAGACCCCATGCTTTTGAAAATGTTCTCAGCATTACGATGTTTGGATTTTTTTGAATTGAATTCAGCGGAATCGATTCATTTGCAAATTCAGTGTAAGCCTCATCAGCAATAACAATACCGTTAAATTTATTTGCCAGTTCTAAGATTGATGCGGAGTTAATCACATTTGCGGTTGGATTGTTCGGCGAACAAACAAAAATAAGCTTTGTCATTGGCGTTACAGCCCTGAGAGTTTTTTCAAGATCAATCTGGAACGATTCATCTAGCATTACATTTATCGCCCGGACATCATTAACGTCGCAGACTACTCTGTACATTCCGTAAGTTGGTTCCAATATGATTGTATTATCGACTTTGGGTTCGCAAAATATTCTCACCAAAAGATCAATGATTTCATCCGAGCCTACGCCTATGAACAGATTTTCCTTACCAACAAATAAATATTTACCCAATTCATCTCTCAAACTATTATGAAAAGGATCTGGATACCGGTTCAATTCAATCTGATATTCTTCACCAGCAACGGATCCGAAACTGTTTTCATTTGCATCCATAAGAATTCCATTCAGATAATCACCCCGCGCCGATGTATACGGTTTCAGTTTCAGAATATTCCCACGAACAAGTGATTCAATTTTCATTTTTCAACCTCACATTTATTGCATTAGCGTGTGCATCCAATTTCTCCAGAGACGCCATTTTAATGACTGTTGAGGCAATGTTCTGAAGACCTTTTTTACTGACTTTTTGAAAAGTAACCGATTTCATAAATGACTCGACTGATATCCCCCCGAATGAACGCGCATAGCCATACGTCGGTAGAGAATGATTCGTTCCGGAAGCATAATCTCCAATGCTTTCCGCTGATAAATTTCCCCAGAACACCGAACCTGCATTCGTAATTTTTCCCCTGTACCGTTCAGCATTTTTAACATTTACAATAAGATGTTCCGGCGCGTAAATATTGCTGAGATTGATTGCTTCATCAATTGAGCGCACTAATAATACAGATGAGTGAGCTAGTGCACCTTCTATGAATTCCGTTCTTAATAAATATTTCTTCTGCCTTGCGATCTCTTTCTGTACTTCAGTAACAATTTTCCCGTTTGTCGTAAGTAATATCGCTTGAGAATCTTTGCCATGTTCAGCCTGTGAAAGGATATCCGCTGCTATGTAAGTTGGATTTGCATAGTCATCAGCAATAATCAATACTTCACTTGGTCCTGCAGGCATGTCAATCGCACAACCTTCAGTATCTATACTGACCAGACTTTTGGCCGCTGTAACATATTGATTGCCCGGTCCGAAGATTTTATCAACTTTTTTGAGAGATTTATCGCCATATGCTAAAAGAGCAATTCCATGAGCTCCGCCTATTTTATAAAATTCCTTAACTCCGCATAGCTTGGCCGCAAAGAGAACTGCATTGCTGATTACATTTTGTGTGGGTGATATTGCTGTAACTCTTTTACAACCTGCCAGCAATGCAGGAATACCTAACATGAGTAATGTTGATGGCAAGACCGCCGTTCCGCCCGGGACATATAAACCAACATTTTCGATCGGACGGAATTCTCTAGAGCATTTTACACCGGGCATGGTTTCAATCGAATAATCAGATGGGTACTGCTTACTATGGAATTTCTCAATGTTCTTTGCTGCAATCATCATTGCTTTCTTCGAGTCAACATCAAGAAGCCGTTCTGCTTTGTCCAATTCCATTTTAGATACAAGCAGATTTTCTCCTTCAAATCCATCAAACTTTGTTGCGTATTTTAAGGCCGCCCTAAGTCCATTTTGTTTTACATCTTCAACAATTGGTTTTACAGTCTTCATAATCTTTTTTGAATCCGATGCCGGACGGGAAAAGATTCTGAGTAATTTTTCCTGCGATATTTTTTCTGTTGAATTGAATTTCATAGTATCATGTTCTCTATTGGAATTAATAATATTCCGGATGCCCCGGCGTTCATTAGGTCTTCCTGAATTTCCCAGAATTTGTCAGAAGGTATCACAGCATGAATCGCAAGCATCTTATCATTAGCCAGCGGCAGAATAGTTGGACTGCTAAGTGACGGTATGATCTCGCGAATTATTGCAAGTGCCGCTTTAGGAATATTCATCATAAGGTATTTAGAGTTCTTTGCATTGAGTGCTGATTCTATTCTTGAGATCAGGTTTTTTAATTTCAGATATTTCTCCGGGTCATCGCCGATGTTTTTATTTCCAATCAGAATCGATTGCGAATCGAAAACAGTGGTAAACTTTTTCAGCTTGTTCAGTTTGAGTGTATTGCCGGTTGATACAATATCGCAAATATAATCAGCAATTCCCAGTGAAGGTGCAATCTCAACCGAGCCGCTGATCTGAATAATTTTAGCGTCTATTTTATGATTGCGCAAAAAATTGGAAAGTATCTTTGGATAGGATGTAGCAATACGCTTTCCGTTAAGCTGGTCAAGTTCAGGTATGTTCCCTTCTTCTGGACCAGCCAGCATTAATCTGCATTTCCCATAATCAAGCTTTTTAATCAGATCAACATCTGCCTCCTTCTCAATCACAACATCCTCACCGACAATTCCAATGTCGGCAACTCCATCCTGGACATATTCAGGAATGTCATCATCACGCAGAAAGAGAAGATCAAGATCATAATTTCGGGCTGATACAATAAGCCTGTCTTTATAATCCTCTATATCCAGTCCGCATGTTCTGAGCAACTGAAGTGATTTTTCGGTAAGCCTTCCGCTTTTTTGAATAGCTAGTTTCAAATTTCCGTTCATAGTGTTCTCCTTTAAAACAAAAAACCCCGTTGTAAGCGGGGTGTCATTTCAAATTAATTTATAAATTAGTTATAGCACTCCGTGTTCCGTTATGAGGAAATGATGATGGTGATTATTATGGATTGCTGATAACATTTTCTTGTTTCTCTTATTTTCTACCGCAAATATACTTTATCTGCCGTAATAGTCAAATTAATTTTTCTTACATGCCTGTGTTGAACAAGATTAGTTCATCTTTTTGAAGGTATTCATATATTGAAGTAAGAAAATTAAGATGAATGCTAAATGCCGAATTGTTTTTTTGTTTCCGATATTCATGGTAAAACCGGACACTACGAGAAATTGTTTCAGATAATTCTCGATGAAAAACCTCAAGCGCTTTTTCTTGGTGGCGATCTACTCCCCCATCATTATGCAGATAAGCGTTTTGTAAATGATTACCTCGTTCCGAATTTAACTTCAATCAAACTGCAGATGTCGGAATCTTATCCCGAAATATTTTTGATTCTTGGTAATGATGACGCATGTTCTGAAGAACATTTCATAATAGCTGCTTCAGAGGAAAAACTTTTTCACTATATACATTTCAGTTCTTCGGAGTTTGCCAATAAAAAAATATTCGGTTATTCCTTTACCCCTCCATCCCCTTTCCTATTGAAGGATTGGGAGAAATATGATATTTCAAGATATACAGAGCATGGCTGCATTTCTCCTGAAGAAGGAAAGCGGACTGTTAATATTCCGGTAGAGGAGAAAAAATATTCCACCATAAAAAAAGATTTGGAGATTCTTTGCGGTGGCGAGGACATTTCAAACGCAATCTTTCTTTTTCACGGACCGCCATATCAAACCAATCTTGACCGTGCCGCTTTGGACAATAAAGTAATCGAGCATGCCCCGGTTGATGTTCACGTAGGTAGCATAGCTATAAAGCGGTTTATAGAGAAGAAACAGCCTCACATTACTCTGCATGGACACATTCATGAATCTGCACGGATTACGGGAAGCTGGAGAGACAAAATAGGCAAGACCTATTGCTTCAGTGCTGCCCATGATGGCCCTGAACTGGCCATCGTTAAATTTGATTCTGACAGACCTGAGGAAGCAGAAAGAATTCTTATTTAGATATTTTTCTGTTTCATTTTTAATGGACGGGCAGCATCAGTAACTGCACCAATTTTGGATGCGTAACTTGACTTGGATAGAATATCGTCATCCGAAACGTAATGTATATCGAGTATCCCCTGCGCTTTATAACCGGTGCGCAGATAATTCATTTCACTCAAAGCCAGACTCCATCCTTCAAACCAAAAGCTCAAGTCGCTGAGATCACATTTTTCTTTATCATAATGAACAATTAAATCGATGTCACTGCCAGGGCCGGAGACAGCATTTTTCGTACTTCCAAAGACATAAATTCCCTTTACAAAAAATCTCTCCGCATCTAATTCAGATGCTATTTTTTCTGCCATCTTCATTCTCCAGCGCCAGTGATCGCTCGGATTGTAATCGAAGATATCTTTGTGTTCCTGTTCAACAGCTACATCACTGGATGGCGAACTTAAAATTCCAACTGCCTGTTCCTGATCTGAGTTCATCAATACTTTCAGAATTAATCCACCTGTTGATGCACCAACATCAATAACCTTCACAATGTCTCTGATGTATTCAAACTCTGGGATTAGATCCGTAAGAATATTTTTTGATTCAGCGAAAAATCTTTCGTTAAAAATAATGCCCGGATCATCCGGATATAAAGGCAGGTAGCGTATATTCGCTTCAACAAGATCCTGGAAAAAATGAGTACCAAAGGAAAGATCGGGTACATAATTTCCTTTTTTTCTTGCAACTTCAATTAGCATAGCTGTGTTGTTAATATCAGAGTATGTCACACTAACTCCTAGCTTAATATCTCCGCGACTTCCCCATCTTCCGGGTCCAATCAAAATAAACTTTCTTTTAGGAAGCGTCTTATTAAGTCTGCTTACAGCGCGCCCTACCTGAAGCATTTTACTCCTTTCGGAGATCTCAGAATATTTTTGTGCGTCAACATAAACTACATGAGTTATATCGGGCATTCTTCCATTTGAAACAAATCGGTGCGCTGTAAAAATAACTTTCTCCAACGGAACATCTTTTGGAATGACATCTGATTTAGAATCACCGGTAAAACTTTGCGGTCTGCATTGAAGGAGATAAAAATCTTTGCCATCTGAGGCAAATTCAATATCCACAGGAGATTTTATTTTCAACTGCAGTGTCTTCAGGATTGTATCTACACGTTTAAGGAAATTAGTTTTAGTAATCAGGCCGTCGAATGTTACAACAAATTCTTTGAACGGATCCCCTGCATCCCATTCATTCGGCTGTCGGATCATTGTTCCGTCTATAACTGAAAAAATCTGTGTGAATAACGGGTACTCTGCACCATATTCCTTGAGCAAGTCGTTAATAGGCATCGATTCGAATTCATTTGTCTTTAAATTTATCATGTCGACTTTTTTAGGTGAATAACGGAATAATTCTTCGGAAGTTACGTTCACTTTTAAATTTGGTTGACCGGGGGAAACTAGAACCGGAAAATCATCACCCAATCTGTCAACTGCTCTGGTTCCAAGTCCCGGTACAAGACGCAGCAATCCGTCTTCACGCTTAATTCTTGGTGACCATCTGAATTCATTATTGCTGAAGGCCACGCCTGCCAATGCCGGTAAAAAGTAGGAACCGATTTTCGTTCCAACAACTTCCTGGATCATCACTCCCATCTCTTCATGAAAATCGAGCAATCCCCGCTCAGCGCGATATTCAATGGGGTCAGGGCTGAATGTTGATGCATATACTTCCGCAATGGCATCCATCAGAGCAATCAACCGCTGCTGTTTTGTACCTTGATTGGCAAGGAACAAACTTTTGTATTTACCAGAGAAGGCAGCGCCTATCTGATCTTCAAGCAGACTTGAACTGCGTACAACAAGCGGCTGTTCACAAAGATCATCCAGAGCAACAGAAAGGCCCTTAATTATATCCTGAGGGAATTCGGAATTCTTGAAGAGTTGAACCACATGCGGATATTCTATTCGGACCTCTTCGATCTCTTTGTACTTCTGTTCAAGTACTTCTTCAAGATTGTTATGGCGCATAAAATATAAAACACCATCTGAAGTTAAATACCAGGTCTTTGGCGTTTTTATATCTTTTAGCAATTCATTCTGTTCGGCTTCTTTATTGAGAATATGTGAAGCTAAAAAGAGGCCTCCGCTTTTTCCGCCCAGTTTGCCGTGACTTCCAACCGGAAAAATCATTTTATCTATTAGCTTGTAGAAATCTGTCAACTTTACATATTCTTTTGCGATTGAAATGTAATCAAGGTGATCAGTAAAGAATCTTCTTAAAAGAGAAACGCGCAATCCCTTGATTGTTGAAGGGGGCAGTTCAATTTTTTCAGCACTTATGTGGAAATACTTACGGATTGCGTCTGCGATTTCGGAAAGTGATGTGTTCTGATTATCAACAACTTTAATGAGTACACTGGATTTATCTTCCTGAATCCATTTTTGAATTTTAGTGAGAATGATTTCGTCCAGCAGATACTCATCGGCAAGCTTTAAGATAGTATCAACATACTGATCATAATTTGTAATCTTAGTAAATTTCATCGGTTTATTATCATCGTAATTTATTTCATCCTCACTTCCGCTCCGCCGAGACATATTAGCATGCTTCATAAGAATTTCAGCTTCTTCAATACCTTTCCAGCAAAGGAGATGGAGAGTTTTCCGCAGGAGACTCATAAATAAATTCGGATCGGTCTTACGAATCATATCAAGAACAATTTTCCATTCGCCTTTTGTATGACCGTCAACCTGTTCGCGGACATTTCTGATTTCGTTAAATACGTTTTTCAGTTTATGATGAAGAATAAAGTGACCTAGTCGATCCGCAATAGTCGTCAGCAATTTTTTTTCTTCTTTCAAGAATGGACCGTAACCGCTATTTGCTGGAGGTACTTCCTCTAAGTAGTAAACAGCTATATTTCCAACCACTTTATCCTGCACGATAATATCAGATTTTATAAACCATTTTGTTTCCTCAAAATCGCTTGTCTGATAGACAATATCTCCATAGACCAATTTAGCTTTGCAGTTTTTGGGAAATTGAAATGCCGGCGGAATAGCATTGATAACCGTATGAAACGCCTGACGTAGTGAATTTTCAGAACGGTTAAGACTATCCTCAATTGTATAGAGACAGTTCAATTCCTTTGCGCGTTCCTGAAGTTCAAAAACTAAATTATCTATAGGTTTTTGCTCGTTGATCATTTTTTAATTACTCCACGGCTCTTCCTGCCGTCAACTTTAATAATAACTGGTTTGGAAACTCTAACATGTTTAACAAAATTTGTTTCTTTAATAATCTGCTGCTGGTTTAACCAATCCCAATCAATCTTAAACCCACCATCATAAGTTATTGAAAAATAGCTTACGTTGAAACTGGTAAGATTATGGAAGAAGTGTGAACCCTGACTGAGTTCAACATTAATTCCGAATAGTGTGGATTCAACTATTACTTTTACGCCGGCAATTTGACCCCACTCTACAGGTATACCAAGCCACGGATCAGAACTTCCCCACCTGCCGAATCCTATCAGAAGATATTTGGAATCTGACTTCACAAGTTCCTTATTTATCGAATCAACTTCGCTTGCAATTTTGGTTGTGTCTTTCTTATCGAAAGTATCCGGTTTTACAAAGACAATATCACAAATATTTTCTATGATGCCATTGCCCACAACACAGTCTGAAGCTACAAGAACATCATCACCTAACATTTCATTTTCCTCAAGATTTATAGTTTCATCGGAAACAACCATCGGTCGGACCTGCAGAAATCCAAAACGTAACTTAACCGGATTTTCCTGCAGAGTTACCGCAAATTCAATTTCAACAGGATTAGAAAAAGCTTCCGCAAAAACAACTAACAGCTTTTTTACCAGATCATTAAATCGAAATTCATTCATAGAGAGAAGTTGGGAAAAATTTAATGCTCGGGGTCCCGGACTTCCAGTTCCCATCACAATTCGCTGAGATGAAGAGTCATAAGTAGAGGCAATGAATTTGAGAGTATAATCATAATCCGCGTCACTTAAATCCGCACTTACCATAAACTCAGCTTCTTTAGTCGGATCGTATTCAATAAAATTACTCATATTCACAGCCCAGAATTTGGTCTGAGTATTTTTGAGTAAATCGGTCGGGTCAGCAAAAGGGGGAGATGATTTTGGATGTGCCGGAGAGTAACTCCATACGAGCCCTCCTTCAACAATTGTTTTACCGAGTCCAAGCGCAAGATTTACAACACCCTGTTCCGGTTTGGCTCTTCCACTAGGATAAAAATTAAATGAGCGCGAAACCCCTGAAAAATTTGGATAGAATCGATCACCATGCTTCTGCCCTACAACCTCCTGAATAATTACAGCCATCTTCTCATCCTGAATTTTATGCGATGAGACTTTGAAATAATCCTTGGATGCTTTGAAATAAGTTGATGCGAAAACAAATTTAATTGCTTCGGTAAGTTTATTAAATCGTGTATCGGTACTTGGCTGATTATTAGAAATCATTTTTGTTGCATAGATACCGGCAAACGGTTCATATTTTGCATCTTCGAGCATGCTTGATGAACGGATGGCCAGAGGGACATGAACATTTTCAATCAATCCGCGTAAATCTCCAAGAATCTCAACGGGCAGATCCGATTGAAGAAACGCCCTGATGATCTCTTCATCAGAACCGTCTGAGTAGGCCAGATCATGGAGATTATTCCTCTTCATAAACCAATCAAATACCTGAGTACGCAGAACTATCATTCGAGGAATGTTTAAGATGACATCCGGAAATTCGTCGGTATTAACTTTCTCTTGCAGAATTTTATTGGCGAACACAAGTCCGCTGGCTTTACCTCCAAAAGAGCCCTCACCAATCCAAGTGAAATCATCACGAGATTCAAAAAATTTTCTATCAAAGCGGGAAGAAATTTCACCGTTGACCTTTTGTCTCAGCATTGAAACACCCTTTTAATAAAAAGCCGGAAATTGGTTGAACAAGTCGCGCAATTCCCGGCTAATCACTATTTCTTAATTAACGTTTTTATCTGTGTTTAAATCCAGCCGCGATCCTTACAAGCTTGTGCAACTCTATTCACAGAAATTACATATGCTGCATCACGCATATAAAGTTTTCGCTTCCTTGCCAGATCACTAACTGCATGGAATGCAGCGGTCATTTTCACATCTAATTTACCAAGTACTTCGTCTTTTTCCCAGAAATAATTCATGTTGCATTGAACTTGTTCAAAATAACTACAGGTCACACCGCCGGCATTAGCTAAAAAATCAGGTATGATAAAAATTCCTCTTTCCTGAATAACTTTATCTGCTTCCGGAGTGGTTGGACCATTAGCACCTTCAGCAATAATTTTAACTTTTTTACTAATACGATTAACATTTTCCTGATTAATTTGATTTTCTAAAGCAGCCGGAATAAGGATATCAACTTCTTCGTCAATCCAAGCACCGCCGTCTAGAATTTCGTAACCAAGTTCTTTGGCTTTTACTTTATCGATTCCGCCAAATTTGTCTGTGATTTTTAATAACTCCTGTAAGTTAACTCCGGAAGTTTTCTTAAATGTATATGAGCATTGATCATTCTGATCCCAACATGAAACGCAAACAACCTTACCGCCTAACTGCTGATAAAGTTCAATAGCATACTGTGATACGTTTCCAAATCCCTGAACTGCGGCCGATGTATCCTGGGGACGAATTCCCATCTCTTTCAATGCTTCACGAAGCGTAAAGACAACACCGTAACCTGTTGCTTCTGCTCTACCTAACGAACCTCCCATGCCTACTGGTTTACCTGTAATGAAGCCAGGAAATTTGGCACCCTGAATAACTTCAAATTCATCAAGCATCCATAACATATGTTGAGCGTTCGTCATAACGTCTGGTGCGGGAACATCATTTAACGGACCAACATTCTTAGCCATCTGACGAACCCAGCCACGGCATATTTGTTCTTGCTCCTTCATGCTCAGGTGATGAGGATCGCAAATAACTCCTCCCTTTCCACCGCCTAAAGGAATATTTACAACTGCGCATTTCCATGTCATCCACATTGCAAGCGCACGAACGGTATCAATTGTTTCGTGAGGATGAAAACGGATTCCGCCTTTAGCAGGCCCGCGTGAATCATTGTGCTGAACTCTGAATCCTTTAAAAACTTTTGTAGTACCGTCATCCATCTTGACTGGAATGCTGAAATGAAATTCTCTCAGTGGATTTCTTAAAAGATCTCTCGTTGCACCATCAAGATTTAACTCTTCCGCCACTTTGTCGAACTGGGCTTGTGCCATTTCGAATGCATTAAAAGCTTTGCTGCTGCTCATAAATTGACCTCAATAAAAATTATTTTTTTGGATTTTTTGATGTGTCGGTACAAGGAAATTTATAAGGTTGATCCAGTTTTATTAATGATAAAAACTTCAACTCGCCGACCAAATTTTCAGTTACTGAAAATTTTTACTTTAGAAAAATAGATACGTTTGCCTTCTTAAGCAAGAAATAGATATGAGTAAATAATCTAATCGTAATCTACTTCAAATAGTGAGTATTTGAGAGGTTTTTAAGGATTTGCGCAGCTTGTTCGGGCGAAAGATCCCGTTGGGCCATTGCTAACATTTCGAACCCTACCATGAATTTTTTAACGGTTGCGGAACGTAACAGCGGCGGATAAAAATGAATATGCCAATGCCATTCACTGTGTTCATTTCCATCTGTTGGTGATTGATGGAAACCCATGGAATAAGGAAATGATGTTTCGAAAAGATTATCATAACGAACAGTTGTTTCTCTTAAGATATCAGCAAGCGAAATTTTTTCGTTTTCATCTAAGGATAAAATGTTTTGCGAGTGAAATTTCGGAATAATAATAGTCTCATAGGGCCATGTAGCCCAGAATGGTATCAACAAAACAAAATGATCATTCTCGGTAATAACTCTTTGATTCAGCTCAATCTCTTTACTAACATAATCACAAAGCATACATCTTTTTTTTTCTTCAAAATATTTTTTTTGCCTGACCCATTCTTTGAGCGGCTCATTCGGAATAGAATACTGTGCCCATATCTGTCCATGCGGATGTCGGTTGCTGCATCCCATCAGCTCACCTTTGTTCTCAAATATAGTGATGTAGTTGATAAATTCAAGAGAAGAAATGTTCCTATATTCACCGATCCACGTATCAACAACATCCAGCAAACCTTCAATTTCCATCTCCGCAAGGGATAGATCATGCCTTGGTGAGAAACAAACAACTTTACAAATACCGGGTTCCTTTGCCGCTTGTATTAAGTCTTCTTGGTTAATGGCCCCGCAGTCATTGCCCGGTATAAATGCATTGAAATCGTTTTGAAAAATAAATGTTGTCTTATAATCAGGATTTTGAACACCACCTGCTCGGGTGTTTTCGGGACAGAGATAGCATTCAGGATCGTGGACAACAGAATTTTTCTTTACAATTTTTTCAACTTTCCCCTGCCATGGTCTTTTTGTGCGGTGTGGTGAAACTAAAATCCATTCACCGGTTAGGATGTTTAATCGTTTATGTGGTGTGTTTTCAATATCTAACATATGACACAATTATTCTTATTTGGTTTTGAATTGGAGGAACTCTATTTTAAAATTAAGTAAGAAGCCATTCACTTCAAAATAAAGAAAGTAATCTAAGTTGATGGGATGGCTACAAATCAATGAATAAATATTTTTCAGAAATTCTTAATTGAGTAATCTTAATTACTTTACCGGGAGAACCGTAAAATGATTTTTAAATCTCTAAAACAGGTCAAACGTATTATAGTCGGTGTGATTGGTGCAAGTATATTGATTGTCGGCATAGCGATGATCGTTTTGCCGGGTCCAGCATTTATAGTGATTCCATTAGGACTTTCAATACTTGCGACTGAGTTTCTGTGGGCTAAGAAAATAATAGATAAATTCAAAGAAAAATTTGAAGAGTTGAAAAAGAAAAAGGATAAATCACAACCAAAATAATTATTTTTTAAAAAGCCTTGTGAATACTTTCAATAACGCGATCGTACCTTGATATCTTAATGATAGTTTTTTGTTGTAGAGTAAATCCATTGCACCTTTCAAACCACCATAAAGCTTCCTGCTGAATGGATGCCACCACAAATTCTTTTTAACGAATGGAAGTATATCTTTTACGATAGTAATGGTTTGAGTCATCTCGTCAAATCCCATTTCTCCATGTGTTCTTCCAATGCCTGATTGCTTGAATCCTCCCCACGGGGTTTCAGCCAATCCATGGCTCATAAGATGATCGTTAATTGTAACAACGCCTGCCTTTATTTGGCGGGCGAGATCTTCCCCTCTCTTTGTATTTTTTGTCCAGATAGATCCGGTAAGACCTAGATACGAATCGTTGGCCAATCGTACCGCTTCATCATAGTCATTGAATCTCATTACTCCCACGACAGGTCCGAACGTTTCATCCCGCATAATATCCATTTCGTGATTTACATTAATTATAACCATAGCAGGTTGAAAGTTTTTCAAACTTTTATTTGTTGGTGTCTGAGATTGTGCAAATATTTTAGCTCCCTTGCTAAGTGCATCTTCGACATGTTTATTCACAGTGTCAATTTGACGTTGAGTTGTCATGCATCCCATATCGGAATTGAAGTCGGTATCATAATGAACACGAAGAGTTTCGATTTTCTCCTTGAGAATTTCCATAAACTGATTATAAATTTTTTCATGTACATAAATGCGTTCAACACCTCCGCAAGATTGCCCCGCATTTTGAAATCCTGCCCACAATGCACCCATTGCAGCTCTGTATGGATCTGCATCTTCGCACACAATCATTGCATCATTACCGCCAAGTTCAAGACAGAGAGGAGTCAAATATTTTGCTGCCTTCTCCATCAAATATTTCCCGATTGCAACGGAGCCGGTAAAAATAATTTTATTAATCCCGCTAGCGAGCAATGCATCGCCTGCAATTTTGCCGGGTAGATTGATATAATTAAATAGGCCTTTCGGAAGTTTGGCCGCTTCAACTGCCTCTTTCAAAATCAATCCGACCATTTGGGTTTCAGTTGCCACTTTCAAAACAACAGCGTTACCGGCAAGCAACCCCATAATTACTTCAGATAGTGGAATAGAGAAAGGGTAATTCCATGGCGAGATAATTCCAAGTACGCCATATGGTACCCGGATAATTTTACTTCGCTTATTGATGAGAATAATATTTCCGCCGCCTAATTTTATATCTCTCAAAAAACGATTTGCATTTTTACAGTAATACGATACAGCCATACTTGCCGGTAATACTTCTGTGGCTAAAGCATCTACTCTCGTTTTTCCGTTATCACGTGCAATGGTTTCAGCAATGCGATCTGCATGATCCACAATAAAATCTCTAACTCTCAATAAATATTTTACACGTGCATCAATCGATAACTGTTCCCATACTTTTTGAGTTTCACGTGCCTTACTAATCATTTCCTTCAGATCATCAACGGAATGTAATTTAGAGAACCCAAGACTCTCTCCTGTTGCCGGATTTATCGATTCTGTTTGAAGATTCATGCTCTCTCCAGTTTAATGAATTCGAATGATATTGAATTGAGATATATTGTTTCGTATATAAATTATGAAATAATTCTTAATTTAATAACAGCTAATTGGAGAAATTATGGTTTTGACACAACAGGACAGAAGTAGTTACCTCAAAGGATTGTTAATATTAGTTGGTAAGGATAAAAGCATTGGCAAGCATGAAAGTTCTTTATTGATGGAGGTTTCTAAAATCTTAGGATTCGATCCAACATTTTGTAAAGATGCTATCAACGAATTGTTGGAAAATGAATACATTATTGAGGAGCCCCCGACTTTTTCTCATATAGAAATAGCCAAAGCATTTATAAAGGACGGAATTAGAATTGCATTTTCCGATAAAGAACTTCATCTATATGAATTGAGTTGGCTGAAAGCGGTTTCGGATAAAAATAAGATAGATGCCGGATGGGGTTTGACTGAATTTGAGAAATACAAAATTTCAGGTCGGAATAGCAGTGATAAAACCTATTTCGAAATTTCCAAGTTGGTGTAGAGCAGCGTGGTTGCATATACGGTACATACATCCAACAGTCATTGGAAAAACTAAACTACTTTCTCCTCCGCGGTCCGGTACTCGTTTTTTTATACGGTTCTTTTTTGTGATATTTTTGGGGCACCTTCTTCCTATATATTTCAGGAATAGGTATTAACATACTTTCTTCCGGAAATATACAATCGATTTTCTTACCGAGAAATTCTTCCAGTTTCTGTAATTCATGCGAGTCGCTCTCATCAGCAAAATTAATAGAGATACCCGTAGCTCCTGCTCTGCCCGTACGTCCTATCCGATGTACATACTCCTCAATGTCTTGAGGCATATTGTAGTTAATAACATGAGAGATAGCTTCAACATGAATACCGCGTGAAGCAACATCAGTTGCAACAAGAACACGAACTTTACCTTCCCGGAATTTCTCTAACCGTTTGATTCGCTGTGTCTGTTCGACATCACCTGAGAGAAGTGTACAGCTAATTCCATACATTTCAAATGTTTCTTTTAAATGTTTCGCATCGTCTCGTCTGTTCACAAAAACTAATACACGCTCTAATTTTTTTTGCATTATCAGATTATAAAGCAGAGTAGGTTTTTCTGCGATAGTTGTTATATAAGTTATCTGTTCTATGCTTTGTACGGCAACATCTTCAGGCTTCACTGTTATCTCGAATGCCTGTCGGGTCCACGATTCGGCCAGACGTTTGACATCGCCGGAGATTGTAGCACTAAAAAACATTGTCTGTCGTTTTGCTTTTTGCGGTGTGCTGATTACAATTTGTTTTACATGCGGGATAAAACCCATGTCAAGCATTCTGTCTGCTTCATCTATTATCAGAATTTCCACTTTACTCAAGTCCACCAGTTTCTTGTGCATAAAATCAATTAATCGCCCGGGTGTACAAATCAAGATATCGCACGGTTCGCTTTTTAGAACATTCATCTGTTTTACGTAATCGATTCCTCCAAGAAGTGAAAGAATTGAACATGGAACATATTTGCCAAGCACACGGGCATCTTTCTCTATCTGTAGGACGAGTTCACGCGTTGGTGCAAGTATCAACGCACGTGGTGTGCCGTACTTCCGTTTTTTCTCTATCGGATTTTTAAGAAAATGGTTAAAAATTGTGATAAGGAATGCCGCTGTTTTTCCTGTTCCTGTCTGAGCCTGGGCAGTTACATCATCACCCGTAAGAGATTTCGGAAGAGTTTCAGCCTGCACTTGTGTACAGTATTGAAAACCTGCATCATAGATTGCGTGAAGAATTTCTTTTGAAATTCCCAGATCGTGAAATCGGATCTTGCCATCAACCACCGGTACTTTAAACGTTGTATCATCCCACTTTTCTGAAGGAATTATCTGCTGAGGTCTTACAACATTCTGTGAAATTTTTGAACGTTTTTCGTGACGCTGGCGGTATTCTTCCTGAGTTTCTTTCTTATGTGGTTCACGTGGTAGGTGGGTGCCGCCTGCTTTACCGACTGGATGAGATTTATGCTCGCGTAATGATGCTTTAACTTCTTTGGTTGATGGAGTCAAAGGAACAGAAACCGGCTTTGGTTTAGGGCCGTAAAATGATTTGATCTTGGTAATGATTTTCTTAAACAAAATAATATGTACTTTTATTAAATAATGTTGAATTCGGTATATAATATACGAGAATTAATTATGGATAATCGTCTTACAAATAAAACTGAAAAATCCTTGATCGGCTACTAAATTACTTTTCATAAGAAGAAATCAGTAAGATGGCGCCTTGAGTTTATGATTTATTTATGCAGTTCGAATGAATCGTACAACTTTCCTTCAACCGTGTAGGATTTGAATGAAAGCTTATCGCCTTCAAAGCCGATTGTTTGAAATAACTGAACATTGCCGCCAACTTTAACCATCAGATTTTTATATGAGGAATTTACAGAATACATCTTCGGTCCTGACACAGAGACAACATATACTGTTCCCTTTTCGACATCTTCAACAGGCTGGCCATCCTTAATTTTCCTGCTTCTGGAATAGGTATGATCATGACCTGTTAAAACCAGATCAACATCATATTTATCAAAAAGGGGCTGAAAAGCTTTTCTTGTATCCAGATCATCTCTCTCATCTCCTGATGAATAGATGGGATGATGAAATGCAACGATCACCCACTTGCACTTATTATTCTGTAACAGTTTCTCCATCCACAGAGCTGGCTCAGAAAGTTTATCCTTTTTATTAGAGTTAATCATTATGATTCTTACACCTTGATAATCAATGTAATATGATGACTCTTCGAAACCTGCTAAACCATTTTCCGGTAATGTAAAATGTGCCCTATATATGGAGGAGACTTCTTTCCCACGTTTCTTCCTCCCTTTTTCATCCAGAATAAATTGTCCATCCTTCGTAAGGAAATCAATATCGTGGTTTCCTGCTGTCATTATTGAGGGAATCATACTGAAAAATGGTTCTGCTGCAAAAAACAATTCTTCATATTGTTTATCAACCGGTTCCGAGATCAAATCTCCTGTAAATAACCAGAATTTTGAATTGGGAGAGGTTTTAAAAGCCTGTCGGAACATACGCGAACAATGTTCTTTCAAATCATTCTGAGGATCGCCAAAAAAGGTAAAAGTGAAGGGTTCAATTGTATTCTTTGCAGTTGTGAACTGATTCCACTCACTCCATATTGAATCAGAGCCAACTCTGTATAAGTACATCGTATTAGCTTTCAAATCTTTAATCACAGCGGAATAATGAAAGACCGTCTTAGATCTATCAGTGAGAAACTTTTCTTTAACTGCAACGACCGTTACTGCTTTTTCCTTAAATTCAATCCACTGTTCGGATTCGGCAATCTGAATTTTTGGTTCCGTAACTTCACTGGTTGTTCGCCAGGTAACTGCAATCTCTGAACTCGGTCGCTCAGTCAGATTGAGTATAATTCTAATTGGAGTTGATGTATCGGGCGATTGTGCATATATCACAATGTTTACAATGAAGAACAGAAGCAATAATCTATTTTTAATCACGCAATTCCCTTTTTAATGACACGACACATTTTACTCTTAGCAATTCAGATAGGTAATAAGACCTATTTGCGGTGATCTATAAATTAGCGGAAAGGGGGGGATTCGAACCCCCGGTCCCGCAATGCGGGACAACGGTTTTCGAGACCGCCGCATTCAACCACTCTGCCACCTTTCCGTTGAAATGCAATCGATTTTTGAGGTGGTAAAGTTACAAAACTGGAGAGAGTAATCAAATTTCTTGCGATCTTTGTGGTAATTCCAGCCGCAGTATTGAATCAGAGGATTCAACGCTTTGAATAAATAATTTAAAATTGTGTTAGCAGAAAATTAATATGTCCTCATAATTTTATTTACTCTCTTATTATTTTTATCTAAATTTTTTATGAGTTTGTTGGTCATGTTACTAATAACCCTTTAGAAAGAAATACGGGGGTTAAATGTATAAATCACTTGATGAGGAGAAAGACAATGAAGAAATTATTATTGGTTATCACAGTAATGTTTTTTGTTTGTGCAAATTCTTATGCTCAATCGGTCGTTCAAAGCGGAAATTATTTTTATTCTAAAGACAGTCCCAACTATACCCTTCATGCTAATCAGGGTAAAAGAATTGTGGAATATGAGATTACTTTCACAAAAGCTTTCGAAAAGAAACCTAATGTTGTTATTATGCCTTCGCTTATTGATGCTGAAAGAGCCACACAAATTCGGTATAACATAAGAGCAACCGGAGTATCAAGAGATGGCTTTGTTCTTTTGGCAGAAGTTTGGGGTGATACACAACTGAATTCAATAGGTGGTTTCTGGATAGCTACTGCTGAATATATCGCACCTCCTGCACCGGAAGTTGTTAAACCAGTTGAACCAGAGCCCGTTAAACCAGCTGCACCGGAGCCAAAACGGGCCGCACCAAAAAAATCTTCATCAAAAAAGAAATAATATTACCGGTTTAGGAAGTAACGAGGCCGTTTCAAAAGTAATATCTAATTCAGTAGTGTCCGATAAAAAATAAAAGACAAGGGAAAAACCATAAGGATAAATC